>NZ_JBFAOX010000008.1:0-346527 GCF_040675435.1 Actinoplanes sp. NPDC049598
TTGGCCGCGAACGAGGTGAACTCGTCGGCGATCCGGTCGTAGACCGCCTTGTCCCAGTCGACCAGGTCCATCTTGTTGATGCAGAGCACCAGGTGCGGCACCCGCAGCAGCGAGGTCAGGAACGCGTGCCGGCGCGACTGCTCGACCAGGCCCTTGCGCGCGTCGACCAGGATCAGCGCCAGGTCGGCGGTGGAGGCCCCGGTGACCATGTTGCGGGTGTACTGGATGTGCCCGGGGGTGTCGGCGATGATGAACTTACGCCGCGGGGTGGCGAAGTAGCGGTAGGCGACGTCGATCGTGATGCCCTGCTCACGCTCGGCCCGCAGGCCGTCGGTGAGCAGCGCCAGGTTGGTGTACTCGTCCCCGCGTAACGCGCTGGCCGCCTCCACGGCCTCCAGCTGGTCGGCGAAGATGGTCTTGGTGTCGTACAGCAGACGCCCGATCAGGGTGGACTTGCCGTCGTCGACGCTGCCCGCCGTGGCGAACCGCAGCAGGTCCATACGCGCCGACGGCGCCGTCTCGTTCTCCAGCAAGGCCTGGCCCATCGGCACTACCTCTCCGTTGGCGATCGTCGGGCGATGTCGGCGCGTCGTCGAGACGGCCGGGCTAGCCACTGGCGGCGGCCCGCGCCGACCGGCGCAGATAGAGCAGGCAGGCGGCGGCGAGCAGGGCCGGCCAGAGCAGGTACCGGCCGGTGGTGGCGAGCAGCAGCACCGAGGCGGTCACCGAGATGAGGGCCGACCGCCACCCCCAGGACCGGCGGGGGAGCAGGCGGAGGGCGGCGGCCGAGCCCAGGACGTACACCGTGACGAAGGCGCCGGTGGTGAGCAGGACGAGAGGCTCCGGGTCGGCGTGGCCGAAGATCACGACGGTCAGCAGGGCCGTGCCGGCCAGGGCGGCCACGATCAGGACACTGCGGACGGGAACGCCGCCCGACTCGCTGCCGGGGGCGAGCCAGCGAGGCAGGGCGGCATCCCGGCCCAGCGCGGCGCCGAGCTTGGCCGCGCTGGCCTGATAGGTGTTCATGACCCCGAGCGTGAGCAGCACGGCGACCCCGGTGCCGACGGCGCCGCCCGCCCGGCCGATGCCGATGCTGAGCAGGTCGGCGAGCGGTGCGTCGGACTCGCCGGCCGCCGGGCCGAGCACGAGGACGGTGGCCGCGGCGACGGTCAGGTAGAGGAAGCCGACGATCACCACGGCGGCGCCGGTGGTGCGGGGGATGTCGCGGTGCGGACGGCGGAAGTCGGCCGACAGATGGGTCATCGCTTCCCAGCCGGAGAAACTCCACACCAGCAGCGCGGCGGCCGAACCGACGGCGGCCCAGCCTTTCGGGGCGAACGGTTGCAGGTTGTCGAGCCGCGCATCGGGCAAGGAGGAGCCCGCCGCCAGCAGCAGGAGCACGGCCAGCACCACGGCCAGCCCGAGAGCGAGCCGGCCGGAGACCCGCAGGCCGAAGACGTTGGCCACCGTGACGGCCGCGATCAGGGCCACCGCGACCAGCACCGTGGTCGTGGTGTCGCCGCCGGTGGCATCGGCCACGTACGCCCCGCCGAACAGCGCCGCGGCAGCCATCGCGGGCGGGACGGTCAGGTAGAAGCACCAGCCGACCAGCCCGGCCCAGTTGCCGCCGAAGGCCCGGCGCACATAGGTGGAAACACCGCCGGCGTCGGGATAGCGCGATCCCAGGGCGGCGAAGGTGGCCGCCAGCGGGATCGACATCAGGATCAGGCCGAGCCAGGCCAGCAGGGACGCGGGCCCGGCGGCCCGGGCGGCCAGCGCGGGCAGCGCGATCGCACCGGTGCCCAGGACCGCGCCGACGTAGAGGGCGGTGCCTTGCACGAGGGTGAGTCCGCGAGCGGAAGTCTGCGCAGCGTCGTCAGTAGTTCCGGGCACGGTTGGAGCCATGAGCCAAGGTTCGTCAGGACGGCGTTCGGCCACCAGCGGCGTGACTGTCAAAACACGCTAAGTTTTTGCCATGCGTGCCCATACCGTGGTGATGCCGTTGACCGACCGGTCTCCGATCTTCGAGCTCGCGGTGCCCTGCGAGGTCTTCGGCATCGACCGGGCTGATCTGGCCGATCCCTGGTACGACTTGCGGTTCTGCGCGAGTGAGCCGGGCTCGCTGAGGACGTCGTCCGGGCCGGGCATTCATGTGCCCTACGACCTGTCCGTCCTGGAGCAGGCGGACACGATCATCGTGCCGGCGTGTTCCCGGCAGACGCAGTTGCATCCACCGGCCGACCTGGTGGCGGCGCTGCGCCGGGCCCATCAGCGCGGCACACGGATGGTGTCGATCTGCACCGGCGCCTACCTGCTGGCGGCGGCCGGTCTGCTCGACGGCCGGCGCGCGACCACGCACTGGATGAACGTGATCGACTTCGCCCACCGGTTTCCGGAGGTCAAGGTGGACGGCGGCGTGCTGTTCGTCGACGAGGGAGACGTTCTGACCTCGGCCGGCACCGGCGCGGCGGTGGACATCTGCCTGCATCTGGTGGCGACCGATCACGGCGCCTCGGTGGCCCACGCGGTCGCCCGGCGGATGGTCGTCCCGCCGCACCGGGACGGCGCCCAGGCACAGTTCGTGGAGCCGCCCACCGGCCTGTCCCGGGCCGACGAGCTGAGCGCGGTCCTGGATTGGGCCCGGGAGCACCTGGCGGAGCAACTCACCGTGGTTGAGCTGGCCCGCCGGGCGAACATGAGCCAGCGCACCTTCGCCCGCCGATTTCACGAGATCACAGGTGTGACACCGCTGCGATGGCTTCAGCAGCAGCGCATCCGATGCGCCCAAGAGCTGCTCGAAACGACCGACGAATCGGTAGAAAACATTGCCAAGAGGGCCGGTTTCGGCTCGGCTGCGACTCTGCGGTCTCACTTCCAGCGAGCGGTCGCGGTGTCGCCGCAGACCTATCGGCACGTCTTCCGGTCCAGCCGTCAGCGGGCCGTCTAAGCGGCCGGCCCGGCCAGGACCCGCCGAAAAAACTACTCACGGTAGCCGTTGGTCTGATCTTTCCCGGTATCGATGCGAGCCGCCGCGGTCGTGGCTCTGCCCTTGACGGAAGTCGCTCACGTCGGACGTGAGTCGATCGTTAATCTGCGGTTAACATCATCTCTGCTTTTAGTAACCGATCCAGTGCTGACGGTCACATCTGGGGGTCCGGAGCCGGCTCGGGGCCCCGCGTGGCCTCGGTTGAACGGCAGGTGGCGCGGGGCGCTGCGGTGCCGGCCATGCCGTCCGGCGGCCGCCGCCACCCAGGGTGGCCCGAGTCGGATCCGGGCCACGGCGGACCGCTGTTTCTTTTCGGAATGAAGTCGTCCTGTTCACCTTCCGGAAATTAAGAAAAGCGGCAAAATATTCCTACAATGCCTGTAGGAGAATGGACGATGTGTGGTTCTACGGTCCGTAGATATCGCACCGGAAACGGCGCCGCTACGGCCCGTTCCTGGCTTTCCGTGTGGTTGCCAGCCGACATCGCGCATGCTTAACTCGTCTCGGCCCGGTAAGCGTTGCGTCTGAAGAAGAAACGATTGGCAAAACGCGGCCAAGCCATTGGCATACTTCTTTTCGATCAGGCTGGCGGTGTGGTGCGGCCGCATCATTTCGCCACCGCCATTCGAAAAGCCCTCCTGAGCAATGAGCCGGATGCCGGCGTGTGACCAGCACGCTCGGCCTCCGGGGAACGAACGCGTCTTCGTCTACCGGAGGAACCGTCATGGGCATGGAAGTGCGCATCCAGGTCAGCGATCCCGCTTCGGGATTCCGTGGATTCGTCGTGGTCAACGATTTCGTCGACGGGCGGGCGATGGGGGGCACCCGGATGACCCCGCAGGTCGACCTGCAGGAGGTGGCCGGCCTGGCCGAGGCGATGACACTCAAGCTGGCCCTCGCGGGCCTGCCGATCGGCGGGGCCAAGGCGGGCATCGTCTGCGGCCTGCCCGCCGGCCCCGAGCGGGACCGCCAGCTCACCGCGTTCGGCCAGGCGGTCGCGCCACTGCTGCGCAACGGTGTCTACCTAGGTTGTGACCAGGGCATCTCCTACCGCGACCGGGATTTCTTCTTCGAGGCGGCCGACTTCGACGTCCAGCGGGACAGCCCGATCGACCTGCCGTGCAATTGGAGCGAGCTCTGGGCGCGGTGCCACGACATCACCGGCTTCGGCGTCTGCGAGGCGGTGACCGCGGCCACGGAGCAACTGGGGCTCGACGCGCGCTGCCGGACCGTCGCCGTTCAGGGCTTCGGCACCGTCGGCCGTTCCGTCGCCGGCGACCTGAGCGGGCGCGGGTTCAAGGTGGTCGCGGTGGCCGACCGCCACGGCACGATCGCCGACCCCGCCGGCCTGGACGTCGACCGGCTGATCGCGGCCACCGACGAGTACGGCTCGATCGATCGCGGCGCGCTCGGCGTGGCCGGGGCGAAGGCCGCCGACGCGTGGCTCGACGTCGACGCGGACGTTCTCGTGCTGGCGGCCGGCGGCGACGCCGTCACGGCCGCGAACGTGGACCGGGTCCGAGCGTCCATCGTGGTCGAGGGCGGCAATCTGGCCTGCTCGCCGGCGGCCTGCGACCGCCTGGCCCAGCGGGGCGTCCCGGTGCTGCCCGGCATCGTCGTCAACTGCGGGGGCGCGGCCGTCACCGGTCTGCTCCTGCTCGGCGCCGCGCCCGCCGGGGCCGGCGTCGACGAGCTCGTCGACTGGCTCTTCACGCACGTCAGCCGGCGGATCCGGGGCAACATCGCCGTGCTGCTCGATCGGGCGAAGGTGGAGAACCGCCCGCTCTACCGGATCGCCGACGACCTCGCCCACGAGCTCCTGGCCGACCGGGACCGGAAGCTGGTCGACGCATGACGGCCGGCCCGCCCGATCCAGACGCGCCGCGGATCTGCGTCTACCACCCCACCATGGGCCCCGGCCTGGCCGAGCAGATCCGCAGCGCCGACCCCGGCGCCGTCGTCGAGGTCGTGGCCGCCACCGGCTTCGACCCGCCCGACCCGCACCGCATCGACGTGCTGATCGCCAACACCTTCCCACCCGGGATGCTGGCCCGCTGCTCCCGGCTGAAGTGGCTGCACCTGACCGGCACCGGCACCGACCACGTCGCGGCCGGCCTTCCCCGGCCCTCGGTGCGGGTCTCCACCTCGGCCCGGGTGCCGGTCGTGCCGGTGGCCGAGTTCGCCCTGATGGGCCTGCTCGTGCTGGCCAAGGACGCGGTCGCGCTCGTCGACAGCCAGCGGGAGCGACGGTGGCGGATGCCCGACGCCCAGCTGGTCGGCGGTTCCCGGCTGCTGCTGCTGGGCCTCGGCCGGATCGGCACCGAGATCGCCCGGCGGGCCCAGGCGTTCGGCATGTCCGTCACCGCGGTGACCCACCGCCCGCGGCCGGCGTCGCCGGCCGGGCCGACGTTGCCGTCGCACCGGCTGGCCGAGGCCGCGGCCCGGGCCGACCATCTCGTCGTGGCGGTGCCGTCGACCCCGCAGACCGCCGGGCTGGTCAGCGCGGCGGTGCTGGACGCCTTGCCCGCGCACGCCTGCGTCATCAATGTCGGCCGGGCCGACGTCGTGGACACCGCCGCCCTGGTGCACCGGTTGCGCAGCGGGCGGCTTCGCGCGGCGCTGCTCGACGTCCACGCCCGCGAGCCGCTCTACCAGCACGACGAGCTGTGGGACGTGCCGAATCTGTGGATCACCCCGCACTGCGCCTACCGCTTCCCCGGCGAACAGGGCCGGGTGGGCGAGGTCTTCCTGGAGAACCTGGCCGACTTCCGGGCCGGGCGGCCGCTGCGCGATCAGGTGGACCTCGGCCTGCGCGGGCCGGCCGCCGTGCCGCCGGCCCGGGCCGGGAGCACGGCATGACGGGCATCCTGGAGCTGACGGGCGCGTCGATCGTCCGTGAGGCGGCCCAGCGGCAGGACGCCGACCCGGCGGAGTTCCGCTTCCTCGAACCCCTCGACCGGCTGGCCGACTCCCTGGCCCGGGAGGCCCGGCTCACGCCCGAGGGCTCGCGGATCGTCCGCTCGAGCCTGGTGGCCACGCTCGAGCGGCAGATCACCCTGGACCGGTTGATCCACCGGCATCCGGAGATCACGGCGACACCGGTCCCGCGCCCGATCATCATCACGGGCCTGCTGCGCACCGGCACCACCCTCGTGCACAATCTGCTGGCCCAGCATCCCGGCCTGCGCGTGCCGGCCCTGTGGGAGCTGCTCGACCCGGCCACCGAACGGCTCGGCGCCGCCGAGTACGAGGCGATGGCCGACCGGGCGCAGGACTATGTCGACGAGTACAACCGGGTCGCCCCGCAACTGCCCCGGATCCACTTCCTCGACGCCCGCCGCCCCGACGAGTGCCACCGGCTGATCGGCACCACGTTCGCCAGCATGGTCTACGAGATGCGCTACCGGGTGCCCGGCTACGGCGCCTGGCTGGCCGGGCAGGACCTGACCGAGCAGTACCGCTACCACCGGCGGCAGCTGCAGGCCCTGCTGTGGCGCGTCCCGGGCGCGCCGGTGGTGCTCAAGTGCCCGTTTCATCTGTGGTCGCTGCCGGCCCTGATCGCCGCCTATCCCGACGCGCGGATCGTGCACATGCACCGTGATCCGGCCGAGACGGTGCCGTCGACCGCCAGTCTCTGCGCCGCCATCCGCGAGGCCCGCAGCGACCGGGTCGACCGGGCGGAGATCGGCCCCTACTGGCTGCGGCGGATCGAGCCGATCATCACCGACGTGGCCGCGACCCGGCGGGCGGTCCCGGCCGGCCAGATCCTCGACGTTCGCTACCGCGATCTGGTCCGCGATCCCGTCGGGCAGGCCGGGAGGATCTGCGACTTCGCCGGCGTGCCGATGACGGCGGTGGCGACGGACGCCGCGCGCGCCTATCTCGCCGGCAACGGCGCCGGCAAGCACGGCCGGCACGAGTACCACCCAGCTGATTTCGGGCTCGACGCCGCCGGCCTGTCCCGCCGGTTCACGGCCTACCGCGAGACCTTCGGCTGCTGATCCGTGACCGACCGACCGTCAATCACCCGTCCCTGAGGAGAGTGCCATGTCGACATCGGACACCAATGAGTCGCGCGCCCGTGCGCTGGTGGCCGCGGCCAACGCCGGCGCCGGCGCCGGCGCCGTGCCCGTGGGTGTGCTGACCCCGCTGACCGGCCCGGGTGACCCGGTGGCGGGCGAGCTCATCGTCCGCGGGGTCTGCCTCGGCGTGCGCTACCTCAGGGAGAACGGCATCGCCGACGTCGAGCTCGTCGTGCAGAACGACCAGGTGTCCGCCGGGGAAGAGGGCATGCAGCGCTCCGCCGTGGCCGGGCTGGCCAAGCTGGCGATGGTCGACGAGGTGCTGGCCGTCGTCGGGCAGTGGCACCTGCGGACCGCCGAGCACGTCACCCGGACGGCCGAGCTCCTGGGCGTCCCGATCTTCGTGGAGAACGGCCACAACACCATCACCGCCCGGCAACGCCGCACGTTGTTCCGCACCTACTTCAGCATCGCCGACCGGGTGCCCATGATCGTCGAGTTCCTGGCCGAGCAGAAGCTGACCCGCCTCGGCATCATCGCCCCCGACACGGTCTTCGGCAGCATGATGGCCACCACCTTGCAGGACGCGGCCACCGCGGCCGGCTTCGACGTCCTACGGCTCGACTTCGAGCAGGAGACCACGACCGACGTCCGCGACCAGCTCCGGCAGATCCAGGAGTTCGCCCCCGACGCGCTGATCAACTGCGGTGTCGTGCGGACCAACTACATGGTGATCGACCAGGCGGCCGAGACCGGTCTCCTGCCGGGCACGCAGATGCTGGTCATGTTCCCGTTCCCGATGCGCTCGGACGACTACTGGCGGCTGGCCGGGCCGGCCGGCAACCACGTCGTCTGGCCGGCCACCACCTATCGCCCGTCGTGGGCCGGACTCACCCCGATCGGGCAGTGGTTCACCCGGGCCTACCTGGACGCTTACGGCTCGTTCCCGCCGGACAACGCCCTCAACGCCTTCACCGACGTCACCGTCATCGGCCAGGCGCTGGCCGCCGCGGGCGGGGCCGACCGGGAGGGGCTGCTGCAGGCACTGGAGGCCGGCGCGTTCGACACCTGGCGGGGCCCGGTGTCGTTCGAGCGCGGCTCCGAACACTGGCACCACAGTCCGCCGCAGTTCATGTTGATGCAGTACCAGACGGTGGGCCAGGGCTTCGACGAGGCTGCGGTGATCTACCCGGACGAGGTGCGGACCGGCGACTACGTGGGTCCGCGATGACGTCGGCCGCGACCGACCGGCCGGCCCCGCCCGGCCCGGCCGGTGAGGCGGGCACCGTCGCCCAGGCCATGGTGGCGGCCCTGCGGGCACACGGCGTCGACCGTGTCTTCGGCGTGGCCGGTGAGAGTTATCTGGCCCTGCTCGACGCCCTGGCCGGCGTCCCGGCGGTCGACGTGGTCACCAACCGGCACGAGGGCTCGGCCGGGTTCGCCGCGCTGGCCGACGCCAAGCTCACCCGCCGGTCCGGGGTGCTGGTGGTCAACCGGGGGCCAGGTGCGACGAACGCGGCCATCGCCTTGCACTCCGCCCGGCAGGACGGCACGCCGCTGCTGCTGATTGTCGGCCAGGTCCGCCGGTCGGAGATCGGGCGGTCCTCGTTCCAGGAGATGGAGTATCAGGGCACCTTCGCCGACTGCGCCAAACAGGTGTGGACCGTGCACGACCCCGGCCGCGTCGCCGAAATCGTCACCCGAGCCCTGCGGGTGGCCGAGGCGGGCACGCCCGGCCCCACCGTCGTGGTCGTGCCGGAGGACATGTTCGGCGAACCCGTCACGGCCGTCACCGCCGGAGCGGTGGAGCCGGCGGCGATCGGGCGGGCGGCCGTGACCGACGTCCGGCGGGCCGCCGCGATGCTGGCCGAGGCGCGGCGGCCCCTGCTGATCGCCGGCGACCGGCTCGGCGACGATCGGGGCCGACGCGCCCTGGCCCGGGCGGCCGACCAGCTCGGCCTGCCCGTGGTAACCAGCAACAAGCGTCAGGACCTGCTGGCCAACGACCACCGCACCTACGCCGGGCAGCTGACCATCGCCACCCAGCCGGACCGCCGGGCCGCGCTCGCCGAGGCGGACCTGGTGCTCGCCGTCGGCACCCGGCTCGACTCGACGACGACCCAGACCCACACCCTGCCCGCCGACCATCAGCGGCTCGTGCACGTCCATCCGGACGCACGATGGCTGGGCCACGTGCACCCGCCGCAACTGGCCCTCGCGGCGGACCCCGCCGCCTTCCTGGAGGACCTCTGCGCGTCGGTCCCGGATCCCCGCCCCGGCTGGCCGGAATGGACCCGGTCGCTGCGGGCGCTGGAGGAGCGGGCCGGGACCTGGCATCCGGTGACCTCGTCCGACGGCGTGGTCTTCGGGGCCGTCGCCGCGGCGGTGGACGAGCTCGCGGCCGAGGACGCGGTGTTCACCGTGGACGCCGGCAACTTCACCAGCTGGGTCCACCGCTACCTGCCCATGGTGGGTAAGCGCCGGATGCTCGGCACGTCGGCCAGCGCCATGGGCTTCGGCGTGCCGGGCGCGCTCGCCGCCGCCCTGCGGCATCCCGGCCGGCAGGTGTACGCCTTCGTCGGCGACGGCGGATTCCTGATGACCGGCACGGAGCTGGCCACCGCCGTGCACCGGCGCAGCCGGCTGATCATCGTCATCGCCGACAACAACAGTTACGGAACCATCCGCCAGCACCAGGAACGGTCGTATCCCGGCCGGGTCATCGCCACCGACCTGGTCAACCCCGACTTCGCGGCCATGGCCTGGGCGTTCGGCGCCACCGGCCTGTCGGTGCGCAGCCCGGAGGAGATCGAACCGGCCCTGCAGGTCGCTCTCGACTGCACCGGCCCGGTGGTGATCCACGTACGGACGAGCCTCGAGTGGATCTCGGCGTATCAGCACCTGCCCGGGCTCGGCGGTCCAGCCGCGGCCCTCCCGGCGGATCGGAGACGGCAACGATGACCCTGACCGAGCAGCTGACGGAGATCGTCGGCGCCGAGAACTGCTTGACCGGGACGGAGATCGGGCCCCGCTACGCACAGGACCTGTGGGGCAGCGACCGCAAGGGCGACCCCCAAGTGGTGGTCCGGCCCGGCTGCACCGCCGAGGTGTCGGCCGTTTTGAGGCTCTGCGCCGGGCGCGGCGTGCCGGTCGTGCCCCAGGGCGGGATGACCGGGCTCGTCTCGGGCGGGGTGCCGGGCGGGGACGAGGTCGTGCTGTCGCTGGAGCGGATGAACCGGGTCGAGGAGTTCGACCGCAGCACCCGCACGATGACCGTGCAGGCCGGCTGCACGCTGGCCGCCGTGCAGGATCTCGCGGCCGGCGAGGGACTTCTGTTCCCCCTCGACGTGGCGCCGCGGATGTCCGCCACCATCGGCGGCGCCGTCGCCACCAACGCCGGCGGTCTGCGTGTCCTGCTCTACGGCATGATGCGCGAGCTGGTGCTGGGCCTGGAGGTCGTGCTGGCCGACGGAACGGTCGTCGACGGCCTGCACAAGTTGGTCAAGAACAACGCCGGCTACGACCTCAAGCAGCTGTTCATCGGCACCGAGGGGACGCTGGGCGTCGTCACCCGGGCGACGCTGCGGCTGCGCCCGGCCCCGCAGTGCCGGTTCGCCGCGATGTGCGGCGTGGCCGACCTGGACGCGGCCCTTGAACTGCTGCATCGCCTGCAGGCCGCGCTGCCGGGCATGGTGAGCGCGTTCGAGGCTGTTTGGGACAAGGCGTACGAGGTGCTGCTCCCGGTCCGGGACGAGGTCCCGCTGCCGCTGGAGAAGGTGCACCCGATCGCGGTCCTGGTCGAGGTGTCCGGGGTCGACCCGGCGCGCGACCTCGACCGCCTGCGCCGAGCCCTCACCGACTGCGCCGGGCTCGTCGAGGAGAGCACCGTGGCGGCCTCGGCGGCGGAGGTGGACCTGCTGTGGGCGGCCCGTGAGCGCATCCCCAAAGAGATCCTGCAGATGCAGCCGCTGTTCGGCTTCGACATCAGCCTGCCCGCGGGCCTGCTCGAGCGCTATCTGGCCGAGGTGCTCGACGAGCTGCGCGGTCACTGGCCGGGCGTGCGGTTGCTGGTCTTCGGTCACCTCGGCGACGGCAACGTGCACATCGCGGTGGTCACGGGTGAGCAGACCCGCGAACGCAAGTCCGTCGTCGAGCACATCGTCTACGGCGCGGTCCGCCGGCACGGCGGGTCCATCTCGGCCGAACACGGGATCGGCTTCGAGAAACGGCCGTACCTGCACTACTCCCGTACGGACGAGGAGATCGCCCTCATGCGGCTGCTGAAACGGACCCTCGACCCCCGCGGCACCCTCAGCCCGGGACGCGTCCTCGACGAGGCGGCACGGTGAGCGGGTTGCCGCCGTCGGCGCCGACGGCGCTGAGCCCGTCGGTCTTCACCCGGCTGACGCGGCTGGCCAACCAGCACTCGGCCATCAACCTGGCGCAGGGCTTCCCCGACTTCGACCCGCCGCAGGCGCTGATCGAGGCGGCCGGTCAGGCCGTGCGGCAGCACTACAACCAGTACGCCCCCAGCCCCGGCCTGCCGGCGCTGCGCCAGGCGGTCGCCGCGCACTCGGCGCAGCGGTACGGCGTCGAGTACGACCCGGACACCGAGGTCACGGTCACCGTCGGAGCCACCGAGGGCATCTGGGCGGCGGTGACCGCCCTGGTCTCCAAGGGCGACGAGGTCATCGTGATCGAGCCGTACTACGAGACCTACCCCGCGTGCGTCGTCGCGGCCGGGGGCGTCGTGCGCTACGTGCCCACCTCGTTCCCGGACTTCCGCCTCGACCCGGACCGGCTGGCCGCCGCCTTCTCGCCCCGCACCCGCCTGGTCCTGCTCAACACGCCGGGCAACCCCGGAGGCGCACTGCTGACCGCGGAGCAGTTCACCGCGATAGCCGAACTGGCCGAACGGCACGACGCCTACCTGCTCTGCGACGAGACCTACGAGCACCTGGTCTACGACGGCGCCACCCACGTGCGGGCGTCGGCAGCGCCCGGCTGCCGCGACCGTACGCTCGTGGTCTCGTCGGCGTCGAAGACCTTCAGCGTCACCGGCTGGCGCGTCGGCTGGGTGCTGGCCCCGCCCCACCTGACCGACGCCGTGCGCGGAACCCACCAGTTCATCACCTTCGCCGCGCCCACGCCGCTGCAGCAGGCGGTCGCCACGATGCTGTCGGCGGGCTCGGCCAGCGGCTACTTCGACTCCCTGCTGGCCGGCTACACCGCCCGGCGCGAGGTGCTCCTGGACTACCTGGACCGCATCGGCCTGCCCGTGGCCCGCCCGGCCGGCGCTTTCTTCGTGATGGCCCGCTGCCCGGACGACGACGAGCGGTGGGTGACCGAGCTGATCCGTGGCGCGGGCGTGGCCGCCATTCCGGGCTCCGCCTTCTACCACGACCGCAGCGCCGGGCGGGACCTCGTCCGGTTCGCCTTCTGCAAGCAGCTGCCGACCCTGCACGCCGCGGGCGCGCGCCTGATGGGCAAGGAGGACGACGATGCGACTGACTGACCGGGTGGCCGTGGTCACCGGCGGCACCAGCGGCATCGGCCTGGCCCTGGCCCGGCGGCTGATCGCCGAGGACGCCGCGGCCGTGGTCGTCACCGGGCGCGACGAGCGCCGCGGCGCCGAGGCGGCCGGACAGCTCGGCCCGCGGGCGCACTACCTGGCCCAGGACGTCGTCGAGGAGAAGCAGTGGCCGCAGGTGCTGGACGCGGTCGCCGGGCGTTTCGGCCGGCTGGACGTCCTGGTCAACAACGCCGGCTCGGCCGGCGGGGGCGAGCCGCAGGACCCCGCGGCCATCACCTTGGCCACGTGGCACCGGATCCTCGCCGGCAACCTGGACAGCGTGTTCCTCGGCTGCCGGGCGGCGATGGCTGTGATGGGCCGGGACACGCCCGGATCGATCATCAACATGTCGTCCACGGCGGGCCTGATGTCGACCCCGCGCTTCGTGGCCTACGGCGCGGCGAAGGCGGCGGTGACCCACCTGACCAAGTCGGTGGCCGTGCATTGCGCCCGCACCGGGCTGGCCCTGCGCTGCAACTCGGTGCACCCGGCGATGATCGACACGGAGCTGGGCGCCTCGCTGTTGGGCAGATTCGACGCTGATCCGGGGCGGGCCCGGGCCGGCTACCTGAGCCGGGTGCCGCTGGGCGAGCTGGGACAACCGGATGACGTGGCCGGCGCGGTGGCCTATCTGGCCAGCGACGACTCCCGCTATGTGACCGGCTCGCAGCTGGTCGTCTCGGGCGGGCTGGGCGTATGAGCCGGCCGGCGCTGGCGGGCCTGCGCACCCCGCTGGTCTACCTGGCGACCGCGGTCGTGCCGGCCGGGCTCGCGGTCGCCTTCATCGTGCTGCGCGCACGGCCGGCCGGTGACGGGTCGCCGGCCGGCCCGAGCGCCGGCCCGATCCTTTACCACCTGCTGCTGGCGGTGGCGGCGGCCGTCGCGGCGGCGGCGGCCGGCGGGGCGCTGGCCCGCCGGCTGGGGCAACCAGCGGTGATCGGCGAGCTCGCCGCCGGGCTGGCCCTGGGACCGTCCGTCTTCGGCGCGCTGCAGCCGTCGATCCAGCAGTGGCTGTTCCCGGCCTCGATCACCCCCTACCTGTCGGCGCTGGCCCAGATCGGCGTCATCCTGTTCATGTTCCTGGTCGGCTGCGAGATGGACTGGCGGCTGGTGCGCCGCAGCGGCGGGCGCAGCTTCGTCGTCGGGCACGCGTCCATCGCCGTGCCGTTCCTGGCCGGCATTCTGTTCGCCGCCGCGCTGCCGGATCGGTACCGGCCGGCCGGGATCGGTGACGGCGCCTTCTTCCTGTTCGTCGGGCTGTGCCTGTCGATCAGCGCCTTCCCGGTGCTGGCCCGGATCCTCACCGAACAGAACCTGCTGCGATCCCCGGTGGGTTCGGCCGGCCTCGCCGCGGCCGGCGTCGCCGACGTCACGGCCTGGTGCCTGCTGGTCGGGGTGGTCGCCTACCTGCGGGGCGCGTCCCTGTGGGCGGCCGCCTGGACCGCGCTGCTGGTCGCCGTCGTCACGGCGGTCATGGCGGGGATCGTACGGCCGGTGCTGGCCCGGGCGGCGGCCGGCAGCGCGCCCGGCAGCAGCCGGCGGACCACGCTGTTCGCCCTGTGCACGGTCGTCCTGCTGACCGCGTCCGCGGTGACCGAGCTGATCGGCGCCCATGCGATCTTCGGCGCCTTCCTGGCCGGCCTGATCATGCCGCGCGGGTCGGAGGCGACCCGGGAGCTGACCGCCAAGCTGGAGGGCGTCGCCATCTGGGTGCTGCTGCCGCTGTTCTTCGTGGTCTTCGGACTTCAGCTCGACCTGACGTCGCTGGACATCGGCGGCGGCTGGCTGGTGCTGGCGGCCCTGGTGGTCATCGCCGTGGTCACCAAGATCGGCGGAACGGCCGTGGCCGCCGTGGCCGCCGGGACCACCGCCCGCGACGGGCTGGCGCTCGGGCTGATGATGAACTGCCGCGGCCTCACCGAGCTGATCGTCCTGGGCATCGGCCTGCAACTTGGCGTCCTCAATCCACCGTTGTTCGCGATGTTCGTCGTCATGGCCCTGGTGACCACGGCCATGACCGGCCCGCTGCTGCGGCGGGTCGTGCCGGCGCCGGCGCCGGCGCCTGTTGCCCGCCGGGAACCCTCCATCTCAGAGAACAGGTGACCCTCGTGCGCTACCACTCCTCGGTCCTCGACCTCATCGGCGACACACCGCTGATCCAGCTCGGCTCGGTCACGCGGCCCGGCGGCCCCCTCGTGCTGGCCAAAGTGGAGTACTTCAACCCCGGCGGGTCGGTCAAGGACCGGATCGCCCCGGCGCTGATCCAGGCGGCGGAGGAGGCCGGCGAGCTCAAGCCGGGCGGCACCATCGTCGAGCCGACCAGCGGCAACACCGGCGTCGGCCTGGCCCTGGTGGCTCAGCGCCGCGGCTACCGCTGCGTCTTCGTCTGCCCCGACAAGGTCAGCATCGACAAGATCAACGTCTTGACGGCGTACGGGGCGGAGGTGGTGACCTGCCCGACCGCGGTGCCGCCGGAACACCCCGACTCCTACTACAACGTCTCGGACCGGCTGGTACGCGAGATCGCCGACGCCTGGAAACCGGATCAGTACGCCAACCCGAACAACCCGCGGGCCCACTACGAGGGCACCGGGCCCGAGCTCTGGAGCCAGACCGACGGGCGGATCACCCACTTCGTCGCCGGTGTGGGCACCGGCGGCACCGTCAGCGGCACCGGGCGGTTCCTCAAGGAGCACTCCGGGGGACGCGTACGGGTGATCGGCGCCGATCCCGAGGGCTCGGTCTACTCCGGCGGCGACGGACGGCCCTACCTGGTGGAAGGGGTGGGGGAGGACTTCTGGCCGCCGGCGCTCGACCGCTCGGTGCTCGACGAGGTCATCGCGGTCAGCGACGGCGACTCCTTCGCCATGACCCGCCGCCTCGCCCGTGAGGAAGGCCTGCTGGTCGGCGGCTCGTCGGGCATGGCGGTCGTCGCGGCGCTGCGGGTCGCCGAGCGGGCCGGCCCGGACGACGTCATCGTGGTGCTGCTGCCGGACGGCGGCCGCGGATATCTGTCGAAGGTCTTCAACAACGACTGGATCTCGGCGCACGGCTTCGAGGTGCCGACCGGCGAGGCGACCTCGGCCGGGGATCTGCTGCGGGCCAAGGGTGCGGCCGCGCAGGACATGGTGTGGGCGTTCCCCGACCACTCCCTGAGCCAGGTCATCGCGTCCATGCGGGCCGGCGGGGTCTCCCACCTGCCGGTGTTCCGGCAGCCGCCGCCGGTCATGGCGGCCGAGGTCGCCGGCGCCGTCCACGAGGACGAACTGCTCGACGCGATCGTCTCGGGCGCGGCCGCCCCGGACGACCTGGTCCGCGACCACCTCGCCGCCCCGTTGCCGATCGTGGGGATCCGTGAGCCGGTCGGCGCGGTCGTCTCGGCCCTGGGCCGGGTCGGGGCGGTGCTCGTCCTGAGCGACGGGCGCCCGTGCGGCGTTCTCACCCGCCACGACGTGCTCGGCCACCTCGTCACCCGTTAGGCGATCTCCCCGTAGCCCACCGAAAGGGGCCATCATGGCTGTGCCCGACCCGGGCCGGCACCGCGTCTCGCATCTGGATGCCCTCGAAGCCGAGGCGATCTTCGTGATGCGTGAGGTCATGGCCGAGTTCGAGCGTCCCGTGCTGCTGTTCTCGGGGGGCAAGGACTCGATCGTGATGCTGCGCCTGGCCGAGAAGGCGTTCGCCCCGGCCCGGATGCCGTTCCCGGTCATGCACGTCGACACCGGGCACAACTTCGGTGAGGTGCTCGACTATCGCGACAGGCGGGTCGCTGCCCTGGGACTGAACCTGGTCGTGGCCAGCGTGCCCGAGGCCATCGACTCCGGCCTCGTCCGGGAGCCGCCAGACGGCAGCCGTAACCGCATCCAGACCCCGGTGCTGCTGGCCGCGGTCGAGAAGTACCGCTTCGACGCGCTGTTCGGCGGCGCTCGGCGCGATGAGGAGAAGGCGCGCGCCAAGGAGCGCATGTTCAGCTTCCGCGACGAGTTCGGCCAGTGGGATCCGAAGAATCAGCGTCCCGAGCTGTGGGCGCTGTACAACGGGCGGCACCACCCCGGCGAGTCGATCCGGGTCTTCCCGCTGTCCAACTGGACCGAGCTGGATGTCTGGCACTACATCGCCAAGGAGCGGATCCCGCTGCCGAGCATCTACTACGCCCACGACCGTGAGGTCGTCGAGCGTGGCGGGATGTTCTACGCGGTGAACGAGTTCATCCAGCTCCGCGATGGTGAGACGTCGGAGGTGCGCCGGGTGCGGTACCGGACGGTGGGTGACGCCTCGCAGACCGCGGCGGTGCTCTCCGAGGCCGACACGGTGGAGAAGGTGATCGACGAGGTCGCCGCGACCCGGATCACCGAGCGCGGCGCGACCCGTGGTGACGACAAGGTCAGCGAGGCCGCGATGGAAGACCGCAAGCGGGAAGGTTACTTCTGACAGGAGACGGCATGTCCAACATCGCGCCGGTACCGGTCCTGATCGTCACCCACGGGCCGCACAGCCGGCCCCTGGTCGACGCGCTCACCCGGTTCCGGCCGGCCGGCGGGGCCGAACTGGAGATCTCCGCGATCCACTCGGTGGCGCCGGACCGCATGGACCCGGGCGTACGGGCCCTGGCCCGGCAGACGATCCAGCGCACCCGCCCGCCGGTGGTCGTCGAGGCCGTCGACGACCCGGTGATCTCGGCCGACCTGGCGGTCCACGCCATCCGCCACGGCGCCTCGGTCGTGACGATGTCGGCGACGCTGATCAGCGGCGCCCAGCGTCTGCACCAGCTCGCCGCGGACCACGGGGTCGGCTTCTACACCGAGGCGGCGCTGCAGTTCGACCTGCCGATCGGCGCTCTCCTGCGCACGTCGCTGCCGGGCGACCACCTCCGGTCGGTCAACGCGTTCCTGCCCCGGGCGCCGATGGACGAGGCGGCGATGACGGCCCTGACCCATCGGGCGGCGGCACTGGCCACGACGGCGTTCCGGTGGCCCACGGCGGGGCGGGACGTGACCGTGGAGGAGTCGCCCGACCCGCCGGGCGACCTGCGGCCGGCCTGGGAACGGCGTCTCGTGCTCGGCGTCACCCGTACCGCCGGGACCCTGCACACCGAGGTCTTCCACGCCCTGCTGCCGCCGACCCACCCGATCGCGGCGGCCCGGGTGCGATCGGGCTTCATGGTGGAGGCGGCCGCGGCCGGGACGCTCGTCTTCACCTGCTCCCACCGCAGCTCGTCGATCAATGAAGCGGCCCTGCACAGCGATCTCGAGATGGCGACCCGCGCGGCTGTAGGCCCCCAGCCGCCGGCCGGGACTGTCCGGCTCGAGGGCGCCCTCCCGGCTCGCCGGTCCCCGGTCCCCTACCTCGTCAGCTGCGCGACCGTGCGCCCAGCCGACGTCCACGCCGTCATCACCGCCCTCGACCACCCCGACACGGCCATCCGGGAACTGGAGAACGACAAGAGAAGTCTGCGCATGGTGGTGCACGCGCCATCGCGCCACAGGATCCACACCGCCCTCGAGCCGCTCGCCGCCGACCGGGTCGACATCGAACGCCTCCAAGTCACCGGGGCCGGCGCCCCCTCGACCTGGTTGAGCCTGTGACCGCGCCGGCCCTGGACGTGATCAGCACCCGGCCCGTGCTGGTGGCCGTGCCGCCGCGCACCCTGCTGGTCATCGAGGGCACCGGCGAGCGCCACGGCGCCCACTTCCGGGCCGCGGCCAAGGCGTTGTACACGGTCTCGTCCGCGGTGCGCCGTGCGCTGGCCGCCCGCCACTCCCTGCCGCCGCCCGAGGGAAGGTGGCCGAGCGCCGGCACGGAGCAGCGCTGGCATCTGATGATGGCGCAGCCGCCCCAGCTCACGGCCCGGCTGCTTGAGGACGCGGCCACCGGCCAGGGCGTGAGCCTGCCCGCCGGGCTGCGGCTGCAGCATCACGCGGGTGGGCTGTGCGTACAGACGCTGCACGTGGGGCCGTACCGGCAGGTCCACGCGACGGTCGACCGGATGCGCGACCACATGCGGCGCTGCGGCTACGAGGACAGCGGCGACCACCACGAAATCTACCTGTCCAATCCGAACCGAACCGCCCCGGACAAACTCCGGACGGTGGTCCGCCACCCCGTCCGGCCCGATCGGCGGGCCTGTCATTGATCGGCGCACACGCGGTTGGGACATGCAACCTGATCAGCCGCCCATCGGGCTCGGGGCCAGCGTGCGGCTATCAGTCATCACCTGCCACGAACGACCGTCATCCATGGTCGCGGCGCATGATCTGTGGGACGGACGCAGCTCAGGGTCCGGGTCTCGTAACAGCCTGGTCGTGCATGACGGTGTGGATGCGGTCGAGGAGTTCGTGGCTGGTGAAGGGCTTCTCGATGATGAGGACGCCGTCGGGCAGGGTGCCGTTCTCGGTCAGTACCGGTTGGGCGTAACCGGACATGAACAGCACCGGGGTGCCGGGCCGGATGGCTTGGATGCGGGCGGCGACCTCGTTGCCGAACATCTTGGGCATGATGACGTCGGACAGCAGCAGGTCGATCGTTCCGGGATGGGTCTGGGCGATGTGGATGGCCTGTTCGCCGCCGGCCGCCGGCAGGACGTCGTAGCCGGAGCGGGTCAGGATGCGGTGGGCCACCTGGCGCAGGGCGTCCTCGTCCTCGACCAGGAGGATGGTTCCACCCGGGGACGACCCGGGTTGGGGGGTGCCTGCCGGGACAGCGGTGGCGGCGCCGGCGGTCACCTTGGCGGTGGGCAGCAGGATGGTGACGGTCGTGCCGATGCCGGCCTCGGAGTAGAGGCTGACGTCGCCGCCGGCCGAGGTGACGATGCCGTAGATGGTGGCCAGGCCCAGTCCCGTACCGGAGCCTCGGGGTTTGGTGGTGTAGAAGGGTTCGAAAGCGTGCTCCATGACCTCGGGGGTCATGCCGGTGCCGGTGTCGGAGACGCGCAGGCGCACATAACTTCCCTCGGCCAGCGGGGTGGCGGCGGTGTCGTCGCGGTCGAGGTCGACGTTGCTCGTGTCGATGGACAAGGTGCCGCCGCCGGGCATGGCGTCGCGGGCGTTCACGGCCAGATTGACCAGGATCTGCTCGATCTGGCTGGCGTCGGCGAAGACCGGGCGCAGCGCGGGATCGAGCTGGGCGCTCAGCTGGATGTGCTCGCCCAGGGTGCGGCGCAGCATCTGCTCGATGTCGCCGATGACGCGGTTGAGGTCGAGGACCTCGGCCTGGGTGATGTCGCGCCGCCCGAAGGCCAGAAGCTGCTTGGTGAGGCGGGCGGCGCGTTCGGCGGCCCGGCTGATCTGCCCGAGGTCGTCGCGGGCGGCGGCGATGTCGTCCGGTCCGGGATCACCGGTGGCCAGGGTGTCCTGGATCAGCTCGGAGTAGTTGCTGATGACGGCGAGGATGTTGTTGAAGTCGTGCGCCACGCCGCCAGCGAGTTCGCCGAGGCTTTCCAGCCGGCGGGCGTGCTGGGCCCGGCGTTCGGCGGCGTCGCGTTCCGCCTGGGCGATGAGGCGTTCCCGTTCGCGCTGGGCGATGAGCCGGTCGCTGACGTCGCGGATGGCGGCGGAGACGATCACGCCGTGGTCGGTCTCGAGCGCGGAGAGGCTGATCTCCACCGGGAACTCGCTGCCGTCCTTGCGGCGGGCGCTCAGGGCGAGCCCGCCGCCCATCGGGCGACGTTTGGGATGGGAGAAGTACCGGTCGCGGTGGCCCGGGTGCGGTTCACGGAACCGGTCCGGCACGAGAAGCTCGACCGGCTGGCCGAGCAGCTCCTCGCGCCGATAGCCGAACAGGTGCTCGGCGTGCGCGTTGATCAAGTTGATCGTCCCGTCGGCGGTGACGGCGACGATGGCGTCGGGTGCGGCGTCGAGCAGGCTCATGAACATCGACTCGGCCTGCTCGGTGCGGCTGGGGCTGCGCACCACCGGCATCATCGGCACGGTTGCGGCACGCCCGGAGAGCAGCTCGCCGAACAGCTGGGTCGCCGCGTCCAGGCTGCGCAGATGCCGGGCGGTCCAGTGCGATTCGCGGCGCGCCGCGACGGCCAGCACGGCGATCACCCGGCCGTCCGGATCCCGTACGGGAAAGCCGCAGTAAGCCTTGATCCCGCAATCACGCACGGGCGCCGTCTCGGCGTGGCGGGGGTCGCTACCGACGTCGTCGACGATCATCGGCAGACCGGTCCGGACGACTTCGGCGGCCAGGGAACCGGACAGGGGCATCTCGTCGCCCGGGACCACCGTGTCGGCCCCATGGCAGCTCAGCACGATCCGCGTGTTGCCCGTGATCAGATAGGCCACCACGATCGGCGCTTCGGTGGCCTGGGCGACCACCGCCACGAGCTGATCGGCTGCAGTTGGTCCGGGGCCGGGTGTTCGTGCCCCTATGCGCTCGTGTGTCCCGATGTCGTCGCGCATGCGAACCCCCGCTGCCCACGCTGAACCACTGTCACAAGAAAGACTGGCACTCCGTTTCCGGGTGTTCCTCCGGTTGGCGAAAAATGGATAGGTGTGTTTTTTGCGGGAGAGCCCGGACAAGGTCGGTGGGCATCCGGGCCCGTTCGCGACGGTCTGCTCGGCCGGGGTGGGGCCGCGTCGCGGTCCCACCCCGGGGAGTCACTTCAAGCCGAAGGCACGGGTGATGCGCTGTTCGACGGTGTTGCCCCTGCTGTCCGAGGCGGTCGTGCGCATCGTGATGAACGCCGCCTTGTGCGGAGCGTCGAGCTTGGCCCGCCAGACGCCCCCTTCCTGCCGCAGGCCGGTGTGCTGCCAGGTCCTGCCGTCGTCGTAGGAGACGTCGACCGTGACTTTGCGGACGGTTCCGGCACCCACGACCCCGGGCAGGGTCGTGGGGGTCACCTCCAGAACGGCGTGCCGGTCGGCCTTCCCGGCCGGGTCGGTTGTGACCGCGTAGTCGAGCTGGATCAGCGCCGGCTTCTCGTCCTGGCCGGACTTGGCCGGACCCGAGGTGAAGCCCCATTCGGTGCGGGTGCTCGTCGAGTACGGTCCGGCGCCTTCGCCCCGGCTGTTCTCGGACACCAAACGGTACGGCCGGCGTTCTGGGGCCAGGGTGAGATAGAGCCCGCCGTTGTCGTCGTCGCTGCGGCCGATCAGGTCGTCGCCCTGATACAGCCGCAGCGACTGCTGAGCCGTACCCCACGCCATGGCGCCCATGTGCGCGGCGCCGGAGTCGCCCCAGCCGGGAACGGACACCTGGAACGTGTCGTCGCTGTGCCGGACCACCGTGTCGGAGACGCTGGTCAGACGCGGCCGCTGCACCGGGCTGAACCACGTCTCCGAGGCTTTGTCCCCGGCGCGATAGGTCATCCACTCCGACTGCTGGCTGATCAGATTGGGGATCTGGACCTGGGTGGACCAGGGGATCCCCGCGGTGACCCATTCGGTCCGCTCGCCCTGCGCCGGAGCCGGCGCCGGCGTGAGCGACGTCGTGGTGCTGCCGGGACCGCGACTGCCGCGCGTTTGCAGAACGCGGTCCGAACGCCAGTTGCGATAGGACGCCGTGATACGGGCCAGGTTGGACTTGTCCGCCCGGTAGGTCAGGTCGGCCGGCAGACCTCCCTGATAGTCGTGCTGCAGGTCGTAGACGTAGGTCGCGGCCGGGTTCGACGTCACGTCCAGCTTGACCCGCCGTTGCCGCTCGATCCGGCTGATCAGCTGGTTTCCCTGGTCGTGCGAGAGTGTGACCACGGTGACCGGCGGCGGGTCGACGGGTCCCCATTCCGAGGTCGTCCACGGCGCGAGCCGGCCGACTCCGTCGTTGACGACCACCACCATGCGGGCACCCGCTGCGGCCGCGGCCGCCACCTCGTCCTCGATCTTCTTCGCGGTGTCGTGTCGCACCACAAGGGCTTTGCCGCGGACGTCGCCGCCACCGGGCAGGACGGCGTCGATGTGCGACGAGCCGGCCGGTAGGGGTTGAGCGGGGTGCTGCGCCCGCAGGTCGTCGTAGCCGGCGATCTGCAGGGCCGGCTGGGTGAGACGCCAGCGGGTGCCGAAGGCGAACCCGTCCGTCTTGGTGTTCCCGGTGGGCAGGGCCCAGACACTGTCGTACGAGGCGTCCGGTGCGCTCGTGGCGAACCAGTCGCTGCCGCCGCTGGTCCGGCTCTGCTGACTGAGACCGAAGGTCGCCTCGGTCACGTCGGCGCGCTCGGGGGTGCTGGCCCGCACACGCTTCGCCTTGGCGGCGTCGAGCACCACGGCTCGGTCCCGGTCGAGCTTGAGCCCGTTCGCCGGCATGATGACCGCGCCCTTCGAGTAGGGGCCGTGCGCTCCTTCGACGTCGCCGCTGAACCACGCGGCGTACGTGTCAACCGGCAGGCGCACTGTCGCGGTGCCGGTGGCGTCGACGCTGACGTACTCGAACGTGCCGTTGGCCCCCATCACCGTGAGCGTTCCGGCCAAGGGCTTCCCGCCGCGGTCCTTGGTCGTCACGACGAGCTTGTGCCGCTCGGTCTCCTGCCCGGCCGACATCGTCGTACGCATGGTGACCGGGCCCGCGGTCGCCGTCAGAAAACCGGAGAAAGCCTGGTCGAACGGCATCCCGCCGAACGAGACGGTCACCTTGACCTCGGCGTCGCCGTGCGCGGGAACGGTGAGCTGCGACTGCGAGAGCGCCACCTGCCCGGCCGGGAGACCGTTGAAAGAGGCCGACAGATCGAGCGTCACCGGGGCGTCGCCGAGGTTGGTGTAGTGAACCGGCCGGGTGACCGGGGCGTTCACCGCCGGGGAGGTCCATTCGATGTAGCCGAAGTTGACGCTGCCGGAGCCGAACAGGGTTGCCTTCTCCGCCGCGGCGATGTCGAGGCGGCCGGTGCCACCCGCGTACGCGGTCATGCCCGGCAGTTGCTTGGTGGAGCTCATCAGCAGCTCCTTGAGCTGCTCGCCGGTCAATTCGGGATGCTTGGCGGCCAGCAGCGCGGCGGCGCCGGCGACGTGTGGCGTCGCCATCGAGGTGCCGCTCATGACGAGGTAGGAGCCCTCGCCCTCCGTGGCGTACCGGGAGCGGGCGGCCAGGATCTCGGTGCCGGGGGCGGTGAGGTCGGGTTTGACCGCCCGGTCGCCGAGGCGCGGGCCCATGCTCGAGAAGCCGGCGAGCGCGTCGGTCCTGTCGACCGCGCCGACGCTCAGGGCGGCGTCCGCGGCGGCGGGCGTGCCGATCCCGTACTCGCGTCCCTGGTTGCCGGCCGCGATGACGAACAGCGCTCCGGTCTCGGCGCTGAGCTCGTTGACCGCGAGGCTCATCGGGTCGGTGCCGTCGGTCGGATTGTCACCGAGGCTCAGGTTGATGATCTTGGCGTGCTGGTCGCGCGCCGCCCACTCCATCCCCTCGATGATCCCGGAGTTCTCGCCGTAGTTGTTGTCGCCGAGCACCTTGCCGATGTGCAGCCGGACGCCGGGCGCGACGCCCTTCTCGACACCACCGGAGGCGGCGCCCGAACCCGCGATGGTCGAGGCGACGTGTGTGCCGTGACCCAGCCGGTCCAGGATCGGGAACTCGGGAACGAAGTTCTTCGTGGCGACGATCCGGCCCGCCAGGTCGGGGTGATCCGGGTCGATGCCACTGTCGAGCACCGCGACGTCGACCCCGGCGCCGATGTTGCCGTCGGCCCACGCCTGCGGAGCGCCGATCTGGGCGGTGCTCTCGGCGAGGGCACCCTGCGACTTGCCGTCCAGCCAGATCTTGCTGATACCGCCGCCGAGGGCGGGCGCGGCGCCGGCGACGCGCTTCTGGCCGGTACTCTTCTGGCCGGCTGAGGTGATCGAGGTCCAGAAGTCGTCCGACCGCTCGGCCCTGAGCGCGGCGCCCTGGATGCTCTCGAGGTCGAGGACCTTCTCGGCGCTGTCCAGCGTCGCGGAGGACTTGGCCCGAGCGGACTTGTCGGCGTAGCGGACGATCAGCGGGAGCCGGTCGCTGTGCGCGTCGTCGTAACCGTCCTCGACGAGCTCGGTCAGGTTGAACAGCTGCTTGTCGAGGAGGCCGGCCGAGACGTACGGCAGGGCCGAGTCGGGATAGACGAAGCTGTCCTTGCCTTGGCGCTGTGCGAGGAAGGCGACCGGCCGGCCGTGCTCGTCACGTACCTGAGGGCTGACAGCTCCGTCGGCGGTCATGGTGACGGTGACCTTCTCGCCGGTGAGAAGAGTGACCGTTGCCGTCGGTCCGGCGCTCGGTGGGACGGCGGTCGAGGCGCCGGCCGGAGCCGCCGGGGCCAGAGCGAACGGGACCACGCACAGGGCGATGAGTCCTGCCTCGCGTAAACGCGACAATGGCACCAGAGGCCTCGCAAAGGGTCGATGGGAGCGATCCCAAGCAATATGAGGACCATCTATTACATTGCCGCGACAGCTTCATTACGGCGAAGCCCCACTACAGCCTGCGACGCTGACCGGCCGCCGGTGTTGCCGGTAGCGGGCGGCTTTCGGTGCGCCGCGGCTGGAGCGGGCAACTTCGCCGTGCTCAGCCGAGCAGGCCGGCGACCCAGCGCCGGGCACGGGAGAAGACGCGGGACGGGCTGGCTGCCCGTCCCGCGTGGGGGCGTGACGCCCCGGCTCAGGACAGGGTCTGGGTGATGCGGCCGACGCCACCGGTGAGAACGGCGGTGGCCTGCGCCCCGTTGACGAACGGCATGGCGGGTGGGACATGCCCGCACTCGACGTCGGTGATGATCGGCACGCCCAGCGATCCCAGCGCGTCCAGCACGGCCTCGTCCTGGGTCATGGTCGGAAGCGAGGGGCCGGCGGTGCGCCCGATGAGGATGCCGTTGGCGCGTTCGAAGAACCCGGCCAGGCGCATGCCGTGCAGGGTCCGGCAGGTCTCGTCCGCCGCGGCGGCGGCCGCCTCGATGTAGATCAGCAGGCCTTCGGGGGCGTAGCGGCCGGCGAAGGTGCTGGTGTCCCCGTATTTGCTGCCGGCCAGGGTGCCCATGTGCTCGAGGCAGCCCCCGATGAGCCGGCCGGCCAGACGGACCTCGTCGGCCTGGCGATTGATCAGGCGCCAGGAACCGGCCGCCTCGTATTCGCGGGTCGTGGCCTCGGGCCGGTCCGACCACTCGAGTGGGCCGGCGCCGTTGTGATGGCGTCCGGGCGAGGTCTGGGTGAAGGTGGCTCCGGCCGGTAGCTCGGCGACGTCCAGCCAGTGCTTGAGGCCGGGCGCGGGTTCGTACGGGGTTTCCAGCAGGTTCGATCCGTGCATCGTGGCGATGCCGGTGAGCAGGGTGAGCGGAACCATGATGGTCGAGAGGTCGGAGTAGCCGCAGAGCCAGGTCGGCTCCGCCTCACTGACCGCGTCCCAGTCCATCCCGTCCAGAAGGTCGATGGCGACTCGGCCGCCCCGGGGCGGGACGACAGCCCGGATCTCCGGGTCGAGCAGCATGGCGGTCAGTTCGGCGCGCCGTTCGGCGCGCGGGGCGCTGACGAGTCCGTCGCCGTTCATGCAGCTTCCGACAATGACGTCGTAGCCCCGCTTTCCCAGCGTCTCGACGGCGAAATCAGTCCGGGGGCGCAGGGCCGCGTTGACGCCGCCGGACGGCGCGGTCACGCCGATACGGTCGCCGGGGCGCAGAGAGTGGGGAAAGCGGAGATCGAACATGTCATGAACCTGGTTTCTCCAGTGCCGATGCGGCGAGATGAGTTCGGGCGTCGAGTTGCACCGGCGTAACAGTCTTGAGGCTGTGCAGCTGGTTGCCGTAGAAGATCAGAGGTGTGTGGGCGGGCGAGCGGTGCAGGGAATGGACTCGCAGGAGCGTCAGCATGTGGTCGCCGGCGTCGACCTCGGTCTGGATGCTGACTTGGAAGGCCGTGGTGACCCGGTCGAGGAGGACGGCTCCACGGTCTGTCGCGCTCCAATCGACTCCGTCGAATCGTGTGGCTGCCGGTCGCGAAAGTCGCGCGAAGTCGTCTTTGTGGTGTTCGTCAAGCACGCTGACGCCCCATTGTGGTGAGCGGCGCAGGAGCGGCCAGGTCGTTGAGGTACGCGCGAAACTGAGCGCGGCCAGCGGCGGATCCAGCGAAACGGAGCTGAATGAGTTCGCCAGCATGCCGACCGGGCGTCCGTCGACGAGCGCGGCGACCACGGTGATGCCGGTGGGAAAGCCCGCGAATGCCTGGCGCAGTTGCTGGGCAGCCACCGGCGTGAGGGCTGCTTCCGGAGCCGGCTGGGAAACGGACGCGTTCAATTCTGTGCTGCCACTCATGTTGATAGCCTCGAATCTCCTTCCGAGTTAAGCGACGGCTTTGTCGGTACGCAGCGCTCAGGCGTGCGGGAGGAACCATCGAGTGGGCATGGAAACCACCTCGGAGACCTCGACGTCATGTCCGCGGGCGACCCGCGCCCAGCAGGTGCGAGCCGTTCAGGTTGATCCGCGTCGTGATCGCTCTAAATGAACGGCACCGCCGGGGGTTCGCCGAGCAGGATGCGGCCGCGCAACGCGAACTGAGCGGCCGACAGGTTGGCGGATTGGGCGGCCGCCATGCCGTCACGGAAGATACGGCCCAGGCGGCTTGGGGTGTACAGCGGGTCCGAGCCGCCGGCGGTGTACATCGCGGTCAGCACGGTGCGGGCCGTCTCAGCGACGTGAGCGATGGAGCCGCGAAGGGCCGCCCTCAGCTCATCGGTGGGCTCGTCCTGCGCCGCCAGCTCGGTGACGGACGCCAGCAGCAGGCCCCGGGCAGCGGCGACCTGGACGGTGGCGCGGCCAAGCGCATCCTGGACGGCCTCCGTGGCGGCCAGAGTCCCTCCCGACATGGTGGTCTTGGTCGTGGCCAGGGCCGCCAGTTCGTCGACGGCGCCTTGCGCCATGCCGATCAGGACCGCCGCGCCGCCGGGATAGAGCAGGTGCACCGTCGGCAGGCGGTAGGCGGGCCGGTCGGCGAACCGGTTCGGGGTGGCGAAGGAGAAGACACTGTCCTGCGGCACGAACACCTCCTCGGCGACGACCGCGTTACTGTCCGACGCTCGCATTCCGACGACGTCCCAGGTGTCCTGCACGGTCACCGACGATCTTGGGATCAAGCAGAAGTACCGGCCGGCGTCCCGCCCCGGGCCGGCCGGCTCGGTCAGCATCCCGGCGAGCAGGAACCACTCCGCCAGGTGGGCCCCGCTGACGATCTTCCAGCGGCCGCTCAGCGTGAAGCCGCCGTCCGCGGCGATCAGCCGGCCGGGCTGGCCGGAGTGGGCGATCACCGGGTCACGGCCCGGCGCCCACACCTCGCGGACCCGGGACTCGGGGAGCAGGCCGGAGATGAAGCCCATGTTGAGGTTCCACAGGATCCAGGCGGTAGGACCGTCGATGCGGGCGACCCTGCTCAGCACGTCGAGGACCTCGGCCGTGGAGGCCTCGAAGCCGCCGAGCTCGCGTGGTGTGGTGAGGCGGAAGGCGCCATGGGCGATGAGCTCGCGGACCAGCTCCTCGGGCAGACGGCCGAGCGCCTCGGCCTCGTCGCGGTACTTCTCGATCGCCGGCCGCAGCAGCTCCGGCATCTCCTGCATGGTGGTCATGTCACTCCTTGTCGCCGGCCCGGGATACGGACACGTTCACGACCAAGATGCGGCGGCGCACCGGCACGTGCGTTCTCGGGTCGGTGAGCCGCACCACATGGGCCGTTGTCGTGGCGCAAACAGCCGAGACGCGACGTGAGGGCCGCAGTCATTCCTGATGACGCTGCCGCGGCCGAAGGACCACCCGCACGGCATGAGTCACGGCGTGTCTCTGACGGCGGTTCCGCGTTGCGGAGCCGCCGTCAGGCGCTGGAATTACTCGGATTCGCCTTCACCGCGGGCATAGCCGCCATTTACAACAACGAGACCGATCGGAGTGTGCAACTGGACCCTGCCTCCCGGACCGGTTGGACCTTCGCGCCCGACGCCCGCCAGATCCGGCAGTTCGCCTACTGGCCCGGACCCGGTCGTGGGGAGCGGCAGGTTGCCGTTCCCCACGACCCGTCCGTCAGTAACCGATCTGGGTCGCGGCCACGTCCCGCATCGCGGTGGCCGTGGTGGCGTTGAGGTACTGGTTGCTCAGCGTGCGCGGGGACTCGTGGAACAGGATGCCGTAGAGGGTGACCGCGTCCAGGTAGATCGCGGTGTCGTTCGGGTGCTTGCCGTCCGGGACGATCAGGTACGACGTCCCGTTGGTGGCGATCACCTTCTCGAACTCGTCACTGATCGGGGCGACCACGTTCGGCGTGGTCAGGGCCGCGGACAGGGCGGCGTAGTTGGTGTTGATCGCCGAGACGGCGGCCGTCCGGGTGGCGAACGGGGCCGGGTCACGCAGGGCCCAGTTCTTGAACAGCACCACCTTGCCGCCCGGCTTGAGCGTCCGGGCGAAGGCCGGCGCGTACGTCCCGAGCAGCGCCGATGTGGCCGCGGACGGGTTGGTGGCAACCAGCGTGCTGTATTCCTGCAGCAGGATGTAGTCGTACTTGGTGGCCCCGCTCAGTGCCGCGGTCACCTCGCCGGCGTCGTAGGTCTGCTGCAGCGTGTTGCCGAAGTGGATCACCTCGGTCGTGCGGACCGTCCGTCCGGCCGCTGCAGCCAGCGTCCGTACCAGGCTCGGGGTGTCCTGGCCGGTGGCGGCGGTGGCGGTGCCGATCAGGCTGTTGCCGACGTAGAGGACGTCGAGGGTGGGCGCGGCAACAGCCGTGGCCGAAACGGTAAAGCGGATCGTGACGGGAGCCCCGGCCTTCGAGCCCCCGGCATCCGCCGCGGAATACGCCTGCACGGTCAGCGTGTAGCTGTCCGGGGTGGCCAGCAAGGGGCAGTCCACGTAGTCGTTGCAGAGGAAATAGGGCGCGGTGCTCTCCGTACGGGAAAGGGTTGTGCCTTTGGCCCCGGTGAGCTGGAAGGTGACACTGCCGGCGGTGGCACCGGCCGCGAGAGTGGCCTGGAGGCTGAGGTTCCTGTTGGCCAGTTTGGTGAGGTCGACCACCGAGCCGTCGACAAGCGGGCTCAGCCCCAGGATCGGCTGGTGGGTGACGTTGTTGACGAGCGCGAGGGCGCCGATGCCGGTCTGCGCCGGAGCCGAGCCGGCGCCGCCGTAGACCTGTAGTTCCCAGAACGAATACCCGTACGTGGCGAGCGCCCGTGTGGTGAGCAGAACCTTCACGTAGCGGGCGGTGCCGGTGACGGTGATGTCCTGCTGACCGCCGGCGCTGGTGGTGGTCGAGTAGGCGGTGCTGTAACTGACGCCGTCGGTCGACAGCTGAATGCTGAACGCCTTGGCGTACGCCGCTTCCCAGGTGATGGCGACACGGCCGACGGCGGCCGGGGCGCCGAGGTCGACCTGGAACCACTGGGATGCGGCAAAGGCACTGGACCAACGGGTGCCAGTGTTGCCGTCGACAGCCGCGGAGGCCGGCACGGCGGAGCTTTCGCTCGAGGAGGCGGTGACCGGTTTGTTCGATGACAGCAGGGTCTCAGCGGCGTTCGCGTCGGGGGAGGCGACGAACATGAGGGCGCCGAACAACATGCCGGCGGCGAGGGCGGAGAGCCCTCGGCGGGTAGGTCTCATGGGAGCTCCGACGGGGGAGAGGGGACGGGACGAAGAGAGCGCTCTCTGTCAGCAGGCTGATCCGCCGGTTCTCCTCGTGTCAATACCGGCGAAGGGCCGGAGAAAGCGTTTCCCCGTTCAGCCTGGTCACCCTCGGTTCCGGATCGGTGAACAGAATGAACGCAATCGCTGGCGTAGCTCTTCCCGGTAGCCGTTACCGGTGCTCGATCCCTTCCCGTTGGTCATCGAGGCCCCCAGCGGCATCACCGTGATGGCGCTGGAGGCGGCGGGCGCCGGCGTGGTGTCGGCGGCGGTAGTAGCCGGCGAGGCGACGGGCGTCAGGGTCAGCAACGCGGCGAGGAAAACTGCACGGTGCGCTTTGTCATCATCAATAGCTTCAATAGCAGCTCCAAGCGTTTTCGAAGCCGGGTGAATCACAGAAAACAGCGCCAATCCGGATGAACCCGAGCCGGGCTGATCAGTGTCATAAGCGGGCTGTCACGGGTTGACTACCGGGAGATGATCTGGCCTGTTGTCCATCCCTCGTGCTGATCAACTTCCTTCCCGGCGCGGGCGGATCCGATTGAACACTTGTTCGGCTGGGCGTGACGGTCGTCCGGTAAACAAGCGACCAGCAGCCACGATGTCGCCGCGAGGTTCAAATTTGTCCTTTTGCCGAGTGATCATCGAGGGGCGCCGGGCACCCGTGCGCCCTGGTGCCGGGTGAGCTCGCATCCTGCGAGCACCGGCCTGCTGAGAGTGAGCCACATGTCGTACCGCCTTGCCCGGTTCCGAGCCGGTCGCCGGACTTTCGGAACCGCGACGCTCGCCGTCCTGCTCGCCGCCGCGGGCGTCGGCGGGGTGGGTCTGACCGCGGCGTCGGCCGCGACCGACACGACTCCGCCGGGCGTGCCGGGGAGCCTGAAGACCGACTACTTCGGTCAGGTCGGCGTGACGGTCAGCTGGGGCAAGGTCTCGGCCTCGGACACCGCGGGCTACCGCGTCTACCGGTCGACGAGCAAGACCATCGTGGCGGGCACCGATCTGCTGAGCAGCACAGCGGCGCTGACGTTCACCGACACCACGGCCGTCGCGGGCAAGACGTACTACTACGCGGTGGCGGCCGCGGACACGTCGGGGAACCTCTCGAAGCCGTCCAGCCCGGTCACCGTGAAGGCCGTCGACACCGACGCGCCCGACAAGCCGGACAGCCTCAAGCTGGCTGCGTCCGGCGCCGGGATCGCCCTCAGCTGGGGTGCCGTCGACGCCGTACCGGATCTCGCCGGATATGTAGTGGCTCGATCCACCTCGTCGGGCGGCACCTTCAGCCGGCTCACGGCCGGCCCGTACACCGCGACGTCGTTCGTCGACACGACCGCGCCGGCCGGCAGCGCCTCCTATTATCGCGTCACCGCGGTCGATCGCACCGGCAACGCGTCGTCGGCGGCGACCGGCTCGGCGACCCGGCCGGCGAGCGCCAGCACCCCACCACCGGCCCCCACGGGCTTCAAGGCGACCGCGTCCTCCAGCGGTGGCGCCACCCTGACCTGGACCGCGAACGCCGGGACCGGCACCTCCGGGTACGTCGTAGCCCGCGCGACCAGCGCCTCCGGCCCGTACGCGACGCTGACCGCGACCCCGCTGACCGGTACCAGCTACACCGACGCGACGGCGCCGGCCGGCGCCACCGCGTACTACCGGCTCACCGCGGTCAACGCTGCCGGCTCCTCCAGCCCCGCCACGGCCTCGGTGGCCATCGCCAAGGACACCACCCCGCCGGCGAAGCCGTCCGGCCTCAAACTCACCGGCGCCACCGGCGGCATCACGCTGAGCTGGTCGGCCGTCACCGGGGCGCCCGACCTGCGGGGCTACCTGGTCTACCGGGCCGCCACCTCGAGCGGGACCTACACCCAGCTGACCGCGACCCCGCTGACCACCACCACGTACGCCGACACCGCCGCCCCCGCCGGCAGCACCTCCTACTACCGGGTCACCGCCGTCGACTCCAGCGGCAACGCGTCGAGCCCGGCGACCGGCTCGGCCGCCCGGCCGATCGACACGACCGTCGTGCCGCCCACGCCGGCCGGGTTCAAGGCCACCGCCGGCAGCACCGGCGGGGTCGTGCTGACCTGGACCGCGAACGCGACCGGCACCACCACCGGCTACCTGGTGCAGCGCGCGTCGGCGGCGGCCGGGCCGTACACCGTCCTGACCGGAACCGCGCTGACCGGAACCACCTTCACCGACGGTGCCGCGCCGACCGGGGCCACCTCGTACTACCGGCTCGTCGCGGTGAACGCGGCCGGCTCTTCGGCGCCTGCCGCGGCCATGGTCACCCTGCCCGCCGACACCAAGCCGCCGGCCGCGCCGTCGTCGGCCAAGGCCACCGTCGCCGCCGTCGGCATGACCGTGACCTGGGCCGCCAACAAGGAGTCGGACCTGGCCGGCTACACGGTGCAGAAGCGCAACGGCGACGAGGTCTACGTGCCGTTCCTGCCGGCCGCCGGGGCCACCTTCACCGGCACCACGTTCACCGACCCCGCCGTCACCGAGGGAACCCGCGCCTACTACCGGATCCGGGCCGTCGACACCACCGGCAACGTCTCGTCGTACTCGGCGGTGACCGCGGCCAACCCGATGGTCAAGCCGGCCGCCCCGACCGGCCTGAAGGCGACGCCGAGCAGCACCAACGGCATCGCGCTGAGCTGGACGGCGAACAAGGAGACCGATCTCGCCGGCTACAACATCACCCGCTCGTCGAGCAGCGGCGGCAGCTACGTCCTGATCGGCACCCTCCCCGCGGCCAAGGCCGGCGCCGCGCCGGTGTTCACCGACACCAGCGCCCCCAAGGGCGTCGCCCAGTACTACAAGCTGACCGCCCTGGACCTGGTCGGCAACGTCTCGAACACGTCCGCCGCCGCCTCGGCCACCGCCACCACCGACCCGGTGCCGCTGCCGATCGAGTACGCCCACGTCTACGTCTCCCCGGACGGCGCCAACGGCGCCTACCGCACGATCACCGCGGCGCTGGCGTCCGTCCCGGCCACCAACCTGCAGCCCACGATGGTCACGATCGCGCCTGGCACGTATCACGAGACGTTCGAGATCACCGCGCCCAACGTGGTGCTGACCGGCGCCACCGGCGACCCGGCCGACGTGGTCGTCGTCGACGACAAGGCCTCCGGCACGCCCGACCCGGCCGGCGGCACGTACGGCACCGCCGACAGCGCGACCGTCTTCGTGTCCGCCAAGAACGTGACCCTGCGCAACCTCACCGTGGCCAACGCCTTCGACGAGAAGGCCCACCCGGAGATCACCAACCAGCAGGCGGTCGCGTTGCGCGTCGAGGGCGACCGGTTCACCGCCGACCACGTACGGCTGCTCGGCAACCAGGACACCCTGCTCGCCGACACCCCCAAGCCGACCACCCGCTCCCGGCAGTACTACGTCAACAGCTACATCGAGGGCGACGTCGACTACCTGTTCGGCGCGGCCGACGCGGTCTTCGACCGGGTCACCCTGCGCTCGCTCGACCGCGGCAAGTCCGACAACGGCGCGATCACCGCGGCCAGCACCGACAAGGGCAGCAAGTACGGCTTCCTGATCGTCGACAGCAAGGTCGTCAGCTCCGCGCCGGCCGGCACCGTCCACCTGGGCCGGCCCTGGCACCCCAGCGCCGACCCGGACGCGATCGGCTCGGTGAACTTCGTCAACACCTGGCTGCCGGCCGCCGTCGACACCGCCGAGCCCTGGGAGGACATGGCCAGCACCAACTCCAGCGGCGTCAAGGTCAACTTCCGCTGGCAGGACGCCCGGTTCGCCGAGTACGCCAGCACCGGCCCCGGCGCCGGCCTGAACGCCAACCGGCCGCAGCTGACCACCTCGCAGGCCGCCAACGCCACCCCGGCCAAGTACCTGGCCGGCAGCGACGGCTGGAGCCCGATGCTCCCGCCCAGCACCGCCGCGCCGGCCTCGCCGACCGGTCTGGCCGCCGCCACCGACACCCGGGTCGTCCACCTGACCTGGAACGACGACCCCTCGGCGGACGTCATCGGCTGGAACGTCTACCGGGCCGAGGCCGGCACCGGCACGCTCACCAAGATCGCCACGGTGTCGGCCCCCACCTACAGCGACACCACCGTGGCCAACGGCGCCAGCTACTCGTACGCCGTCACCGCGGTCTCCCGCCGCGGGACCGAGTCCCCGGCCACCATCGGCGTCACGGTCACCGTCCAGGCCGCCCCGCTGGTCGCCGACCTGACCGTCGACCCGGCCGCCACTCCGGGCGCGACCACGTTCACCACGCTCACGGCGGCGCTGGCCGCCGCTCCGGCCGGCACCGCGACCGACCCGACCGTGATCTCGGTGGCCAAGGGCACCTACGACGAATACCTAACGGTGGCCAAGCCCTACACGATCATCGTGGGCGCGACCGGCGCCGCCACCGACGTGGTGATCAACGGCAACCGGGCGGCCGGCACCCCGATCCCCGGCGCCCCGGCCAACCCCGACGGCAGCGTCGCCACGTACGGCACGTCCGGCAGCGCGACCGTCGTCGTCACCGGCAACGCCGTGCAGATGCGGGACCTGACCATCCAGAACTCGTACAAGGAGGGCACGTACGCCAACGGGCAGGCCGTCGCCCTGCGCACCGTCGGCGACAAGCTCGTCTTCGACAACGTGCGGCTGCTCGGTAACCAGGACACCCTCTACGCCAACTCGCCGTCGACCACCACCCAGTCGCGGGTCTACTTCCACGACGCGTGGATCGAGGGCGACGTCGACTTCCTGTTCGGCCGGGCCACCGCGGTCTTCGACCACAGCACCCTCAAGGCGCTCGACCACGCCACCTCGCCCAACGGCGCGGTCACCGCGGCCAGCACCGACATCAGCCAGAAGTACGGCTTCCTGATCACCGACAGCCGGATCATCGGCAGCGCCCCCGACGGCTCGCAGAACCTGGGCCGGCCGTGGCAGCCGGGCAAGACCCAGGCCGACGGCACCAGCGTCAAGGACGATAACGCCCTCGGCCAGGTCGTCGTCCGCGACAGCTGGCTCGGCCCGGTGGTCAGCGGCACCGCCACCTGGACCAACATGACCAACAGCGGCGTGGTCACCGACTGGCGCAGCGCCCGGTTCTTCGAGTACGCCAACAGCGGACCCGGCAGTACGGCGAACGCCACCGCCGACCGGCCGCAGCTGACCGACGCGCAGGCGGGGGAGTACACCGCCACCGCGTACCTGGCCGGCACGGACGGCTGGAACCCGGTCGCCGACCGGGCCCCCGACGTCGCCCCGGCCGCGGTCACCGGCCTGGTCGCCGGTGGCGCCGACAAGGCGGTCGACCTGACCTGGAACGACAGCGCCGAGAGCGACGTCGTCGCCTACCGGATCTACCGGGCCGACCAGCTGGTGGCCACCGTCGCCAAGCCGGCCTACACCGACAAGGCCGTCACCAACGGCACCGCGTACACCTACACCGTCGTCGCGGTCGACGCGGCCGGCAACGCCTCCGCCGCGTCCGCGCCGGCCACGGCCACCGCCAACCCGGTGCCGCTGGTCGCCGACCTGACCGTGGCCGCCGACGGCAGCGGCGACTACACCACGCTGCAGGCCGCGGTGAACGCCGCCCCGGCCGGCACCGCCGCCCGGCCCACCGTGATCCTGATCAAGCCGGGCTCCTACCGGCAGGTGGTGACCGTCGCCAAGCCGTACCTGGTGATCGCCGGGAGCTCCGGCGACGCCCGGGACGTGGTGCTCACCTTCGACAACGCCAACGGCACCGCGGCCGGCCCGGCCACCTGCCCGACCGTGACCACCGCGACCTGCGGCACCTCGGGCAGCTTCACCGTCGCCGTCACCGCGGGTAACGTGACCGTCCGGGACCTGACCATCGCCAACACGTTCGACCCGGCGAAGCACCCGGAGATCGGCAACTACAACACGCAGGCCGTGGCGCTGCGGGCCACCGGTGACCGGCAGGTCTACCGCAACGTGCGCCTGCTCGGTGTGCAGGACACCCTGCTCGCCGACTCGGCCGGCGCGATCTCTGCCACCGGCGCCGGCTACGCCCGGCAGTACTACTACGACAGCTTCATCGAGGGCAACGTCGACTTCGTCTTCGGCCGGGCCACCGCGGTCTTCGACCGGGTGACCATCCACGCCACCGCCCACAACGGCGGGACGATCTTCGCGCCCAGCACCGCGTCCAAGAACCCCAACGGCTACCTGGTGACCGGCAGCCGGATCGTCAGCGACAACGACCCGGGCACGTTCGCCCTGGGCCGGCCCTGGGCGGGCTGGGGTGACGGCACCCAGCCGGACAACTCGCGCGGCCAGCTCACCATCCGCGACACCACCATCAACGACGGCATCAGCGCGGCCAAGCCGTGGATCGACTTCGCTCCGCTGACCGCCACCGACGGACGGTTCACCGAGTACCGCAACAGCGGGGCCGGGGCGACCGTCAACGCCAATCGCCCGCAACTGACCGACGCCGAGGCCGGCACCCGTACCGCCGCCGCCTACCTGGCCGGCACCGACGGCTGGAACCCGGTCGCCGACGCCACCCCCGACGTGGCTCCGGCCGCCCCGGCCCGGGTCACCGCCCAGGCCGGCTCCGGGCAGGTCGCGCTGACCTGGGCCGAGAACACCGAGGCCGACGTGACCGGCTACCGGGTGTACCGGGCCACCGGCACCGCTCCGGTGCCACTCGACGCCGACCACCAGGTCGGGGCCACGCTGCTGACCCGGGCCGGCCTGGTCGACACCGGGCTGGCCAACGGCACCGCCTACAGCTACGTGGTGGTGGCCGTGGACGCTGCCGGGCACGTGTCGGCCGCCTCGGCGACCGTGACCGGCACCCCGGCCCTGCACGTCGACGCGACCGTCAAGGCCGACGGCAGCGGCACCTACCCGACCCTGCAGGCCGCCCTCGACGCGGCCCCCGGCACCGCCGGCTGGGTGGTCTCGGTCGGGCCCGGCACCTACGCCGGCCCGATCAGCATCACCAAGTCCACCGTGACCCTGATCGGCTCGACCGGGGACCCGGCCGACGTCGTGATCACCAACGGCAACGCCACCGCCGCGCTGTCGGTCAGCGGCTCGTCGGTGACCGTGCGCGACGTGACGGTGCAGAACACCACGGCCTCCGGGGCCGCCCCGGCGGTGGCCATGAACGGCGACAAGGTGCTGCTGGAGCACGTCGCCCTCAAGGGCAACAACCGGACGGTCTTCGCCGACACGTCCACCTACACCGCCGCGGCCCGACAGATGATCGACAACTCGACGATCGAGGGCACCAGCGACATCGTCCTCGGCCGGGCCACCCTCGTCATCAACAAGACGGCGGTCACGGTCAAGGCGAGCGGCGGCACCGTGCTCACCCCGAGCACCGCGGCCACCTTCCCCGGCATGTTGTTGATCAACAGCACGGTGAGCACGCCCGCCGGCGTCACCGGCGTGCAGCTCGGCCGGCCCTACCGGGCCTGGGGTGACCAGTACACGCCGAACTCGGTCGGCCAGGCGATCGTCCGCGAGACCGCGCTCGGTGGCGGCGTCACCACCGCCAAACCGTGGGGCACCGGTCCGGCGGGCGAGTCGTGGACCCTCGGCCGGCTGGCCGAGTACGCCAACACCGGCGACGGCGCCGGGATCAACGACAACCGGCCCCAGCTCGGCCCGGCCGCCTCGGTGACGGTCACGGCCGCCGCCTGGCTGGGCGCCCCCACCTGGTACCCGGCCGTCCCCGACCCGGCGGCCCCGGCCGACGTGACCGCGCCGGCCACCCCGGCCTCGCTGAGCGCGACCGGCGCCGACGGCTCGGTCACCCTCGCCTGGCCGGCCGGCACCGACGCCGACCTGGCCGGCTACCGGCTCTACCGGGCGGCCGGCACCACGGTCACCGCCGGACCGGCCACCCTGGTCGCGTCCTCGGTCACCGGCACCGGCTACCGCGACACCGGGCTGACCAACGGCACCACCTACACGTACGCGCTGGTGGCCGTCGACAAGGCCGGCAACACCTCGGCGGCGGCGACCGTGCGGGCCACCCCGGCCGACAGCGCGCCGCCGGCCGCACCGGCCGGGCTCAAAGCCGGCGTCGGCGACGGCAGGGCGACGCTGAGCTGGACCGCCAACCGGGAGAGCGACCTGGCCGGCTACAACGTCTATTCGGCCGGCAGCACCACGAAGCTCAACGCGGCGCTGATCACCGGCGCCACCTACACGGTGTCCGGACTCGACAACGGCACCACCTACCGGTACGTGGTCACCGCCGTCTACAGCGCCGGCAACGAGTCGGCCCCCTCCGCGGTGGTCGAGGCGGTTCCCGCACCCGGCGACAGCACCGCTCCCGCCGTACCTACCGGGGCGCGCACCGTCCTCGGCAAGGGGTCGGTGACCGTCACCTGGTCCGCGGTCGGCGACAGCGATCTGGCCGGCTACGACGTCTATCGGTCGGCCGGGGGCGCCGAGCCGATCCGGGTCGCCGGCGGGGTCACCGCGACGTCCTACTCGGACACCACGGTCACGACCGGCACGGCGTACGCGTACACCGTCAAGGCCCTCGACACCGCCGGGAACGTCTCCGACGCCTCCGAGCCCGCCACCGCCACCCCGATCAAGGTGGACGTCGTGGTGGCCGCGGACGGCTCGGGCGACGCGAGCACGGTGGCCGCCGGCATCGCCCTGCTGGCCGACAACGCCGACTACACCACCCAGGGCTACCGGGTCGTACTGATCAAGCCGGGCACCTACACCGGGCCGGTCGCCAGCGGCAACCGGTACGGGGTGACCCTGCTCGGGGCGACGGCTGACCCGTCGGACACGGTCCTGACCGCCGGGGGCACCGGTGCGGTGGCCACGGTGACCCTCGCCGGCAACCAGTGGACGCTGCGCAACCTGACCGTGGCGAACACCAACGGCGCGGCCGCGGCCGGCGCGCAGGCCACGGCGTTGCAGGTCAAGAGCGGCGACAAGGACGTGTTCGCCAACGTCCGGTTCCTCGGCGACAAGCAGACCCTGCTGGTGAGCACGGCCAACGTGACCACCTACAGCCGGCTGTACTTTCGCCGGGCGTACGTCGAGGGCGGCGCCGACATGGTGCTCGGCCGGGCGGTCGCGGTGTTCGACCACAGCACCTTCCACGTGCTGAACCGGCCCGGCGCCAGCCTGACCGACTCGTCGGTCAGCAGCGCCTCCCCGTACGGCTTCCTGATCACCGACAGCACGATCGTCACCGACGGCGCCGCCAACTCGATCTACCTGGGCCGGCCCTACAGCACCCAGGGGCAGGCGCAGGTCGTGGTCCGGGACTCGGTCCTGGGCGCCGGCGTCAACACCGCCCAGCCGTGGAACGGCTGGGACGCCGCCACGCCGTGGACCGCCGGCCGGTTCTTCGAGTACAAGAACACCGGCCCCGGGGCGGCCGTCGTCGACGCCACGACCCGCCCGGCGCTGGCCGAGGCCGACGCGGCGAACTACACGGCGCAGAAGTACCTGGCCGGCGCCGACAACTGGAACCCCACGGCCGGCTGACCGGCGCCGCGAGGCGGTCACCACCATCGCGGTGGTGGCCGCCTTCCGGGTCACGGAAACGACGTCAGCGGGCTTCGAAGCGGGGCGACGACTTGTCGAGGAAGGCCCGCACTCCCGTGGCGAAGTCGTCGGTGTAGGCCGTGAAGCCGCTGGCGATGCTTTCCAGGATGGCGGCCGGGGGCCCCGCCGCCGCGGCGTCGACGAGTTGCTTTGGAGGACACCCGCGACGCCCTGGAAATGCGTCGGGCGGCCTGATCGGCGCTGGGACCGGCCCGCAGGGCGACCATCCGCACGGTCGCCACCACGGCGGGAGTGTCGACGGCCACCGTCTCCCGTGTGATGAGCGGCGTCCCGACGGTCAGCCCCGAGCTGTCCGAGCGCGTTCGGCGCATCGCCGAGGAGCTGGCCTACCGGCCCAGCGAAGCCGCCCGCGGCCTGGTCATGCGAGCCGGGCTGCGCGAGATCGCCCGGCAGGCCACGCCCGTCGTGCTCGGTGGCGGGGAGTCCGGACCAGCCAGCGCATCCTCGGGATCGAAGCCACCCGGGTCGAAGCCGACGGCACGCTGGAGACCAGCTATGCCGCCACCGAGGCCGCGATCAGCCACGAACCCACCGCCCTGGTCTGCTTCAATGACCTCGCCGCGATAGGGGTCATCTCCAGGCTGCGCGAACTCGGCCTCGAGGTGCCGCGTGACATCTCCGTCACCGGCTTCGACGACATCGCCATCGCCCGGCACGTCTTCCCCACGGTCACCACGGCAACCAGTCCGCGTGACGAACTGGGTCGTGAAGCGTGGGAAATGCTGCATGCCACGCTGGAACGCCGCGATCCGGGTGAGGTGGTCAAGTTGCTGCCCGCGAATCTGATCAAGCGGCAGTCCACCGGCATCGCAAAACGCTGAAGGCCCGCGCCGTCGAGGCCCGTCCACACCACAAAGGCGGGAGGATCCTCGGCCGCCGGCCCGTCCCCGGTCGGGGACGGGCCGGCGGACCGTCAGGACGCGGGGCCGCCGTAGACCGACAGCTCCGCCGAATCGACGAAGAAGCAGCCGCTGAAATCGCCGCCCTGGCAGGTGCCGCCGTTGTCGGCCACCTGTGTGCCGAGCATGGTGTAGCGGACGAACCGCACCCCGGTGCCGGTGCCGTCCTTGAGCGGAACGGGTGTGGCGCGCAGCTGGGCGGGGGTGAAGTGACCCTCGCCGGCCACGGCCCAGGTGCTGCCGTCGGCCGAGGTCTCCACCCGGTAGTCGCCCGTAGCGGCGCTGACGTCGTCCCCGCAGACGTTCGACGGGTTGATCGACAGCTCAGACACATCGACCGCGGTCGGCAACGCAATCGTGACCGAGCGTGGCTCGATCGCGCCGTCCGGGCCGGTGAGCACGACGTCGATGCTGTCTCCGGAGGTTTGCGACTGGTCGATCAACTGGTTGGAGCCACAACCGAACGAACTGCCGTCGGTGCCGTTGGAGGCGGTGACGCGGCCCCCGCCGCCGGCGGCGGCCCAGTCACGGCGTACCGCCCAGTTGCGGACCACCCGGCCACCGATGGTGACCGTCGTGGTCTGCGCGTCGTAGCCGCCGCCGAGCGCGGACACCAGGGGATAGGTGCCGTAGAAGATCCCGTCGATGGTGTAGGTGCCGTCGGCCGCGGTCGTGGCGGCATAGCCGCCGGCGAAGCCGGAGTCGTGACCGCCGAAGGCGACCGTGACGCCGGCCGCCGGGGCGCCGGTGTCCTGGTCGGTGACGACGCCGGTCAGGGTGCCCTTCGGGGAGTTCGCCGCGGGCGGCAAGGAGAAGTCCTCCGCCGGCTGGGTGTCACCGCCGTCGACGGTGGCGGCGAAGTACCCCATGCCTCGCCGGGCGAAGACCTTCCAGACGGCCGCGCTGTTGCGGCCGCCGAAGACGGCCCGGTCGGCGGCCAGGATCGAGTCGCGCATGTCGAGGTAGGACGGGTCGGCCGGGGACAGCTCCATCCCCCGGGTGATCAGGGACAGGGCCTTGTCCCGGCCGAGTTCGCGCCGAAGGTCCCAGAGCGTCTGCGCCCAGATCTCGCCGTCGGCGTGGACCTCCGCCCCGCGCGCCGAGATCTTGCCGAAGTCACCGTATGTGTATCCCCCGGGCCCGGTGGCGGCCTTGCCCGCGCAGCGGGGTGCAGTGCTGGCTACCGGGCAATCGACCGCCTCGGTCCGGATCGTCCCACCGCCGGTGAGGTAGTGCCCCATGGCGACCTCGCCGTCGGCCGTCGTGTCCGGCTCGAGCTTGCGGGCGACGAGATCGTCGAGGGCGTAGAAGTCGCTCCAGGCCTCTCCCATCGAGTTGGCCTGCTGGGAGGCGAGAGTGGAGACGCCGTCCGCGTCGACGACCAGGCGATTGCTCAGGCCGTGGGTGTACTCGTGGTAGATGACGTCCGCCTCGTCACCGGAGTTGGCGGCCAGGAACGGGTCGTTGGCGGCACTCGGATCCGGCCACAGGTACATCTGCATGGTCGGCGGCATGCCGTCCGGCAACGTGCTCATGTTGGCGTTGTCGGCGTGCGCCGAGTCCGGCAGCCCGTCCGCGGCGTTCGCGCCGTCGAGCGCCTGCGCCTGCACGCCGTCGCCGTCCGCCGCGTCGAAATTGCCTGCGGCCCTGGTGAAACCGATCGGAGCGGCCGCGAGGTGGTCGTGCCACCGGCCCAGGTAGTAGAAGATCTGTGTCGCGTCCTGGCCCAGGTTCGTCCGCCACGACCCAGGAGTTCGCGGGTCCCAGGAGCACCGGAACTGGGGTTGGCACTTCCCACCGGTGACGGCGGTGAAGTCGGTGAACTTGTAGTCGAAACGACCGCGGCCCGTGGCGGGGATCTCCTCGCCGGCGTTGGCCACGTCGTCGTCGTTGAGGTCGGCGTAGACGTGCCCGACCGAACCGGAGAGCGTGCGGGCGGTCGCCGGCAGCCACGAGCTCAGGTCGACCTTCTTCTGCGTGCCGCCGCTCGGCGAACCGGGGTAGTACTCCCAGGCCAGGCCGCTGGAGCCGCCGTCGTACTCGGCCTTGGTGGTCTGCCGGAAGAGCACTGTCCCGGAATCGGCAGCGACGACGACCACATAGCCCGGATCGGGCAGGACGACCTGCCAGGCGAGCACGGGGCCGGTCCCGGTCTGGAACATCACCAGCTTGGCCGAGCCCTGGTCGGTGAAGGTGGTCGATCTGACCGGGTCGCCGGATCGCTTGCTGACCGTGGCTCCGGCACCGCCGTGGACGTCCCGCACCGCCGCGTCCCGCGCTTTCTCCGCGGTCAGGCCGGGGGACCCGGCGGTGGCGGGCAGCGCGCTGATCGGCGATCCGTCGACCTGGATCAGCCGTCCGTCCTTCGTCACGTGAGCCTTGAGGCCGTTGCCGAACACCGCGACGCCGTCCACCGTCTGCTGAAAGCTCAGGTGGTGGATGCCGGCGATGTCGACATAGTCCTGGCGCAGGCGCAGGGTGCCGACCGCGGCGTCATCGAGCCCGAAGACGTCGCGGTGCGCTTTCAGGTAGTCGCGGACGATCGTCTCCGGCTTCCGGTGACTGGCGCCGGTCAGGAAGCCGTCGAGCCGGGCGACGCGCCGCGGCGTGCCCGTGGCCGGGTCGAGGTCGACCAAGCCCTGCGCGCCGAGGGACTTGCGCAGGGTCTGGGCCGCGCTGCCTGCTCGCGCCGCGGCGCTGAGCCGCTTGGCCGCGGCGGTGCCACCGGCTGCGGCCGTACCGCCGACGTTGATCGCCGACCGCGAGTCGTAGTTCGCCGGCTGCGGCGCCACGGAAGCACGCACGGCGGTCGGGTCAGGGGCGGCCTGCGCGCCGGCGGGAACGAGTCCCACCATCAGCACAGCTCCCGCGCCGGCCGCCCACCAGCGCCGGCCGGGGCGCTGTTCGGTTCCAGCTCTCATCTGTGGTCCCTCCATGGACCGGGCGTAGCGGCGGCTTTCTCCGGCTGATGCCGGTAAATCCGGTCCGCCCACAATTCGTGGCCCTTACTTGCCCAGGAGGACGTTCACCGATGGGCATAGTTCAATCTGTTGCGCCGGCGGCGGGAGTTGCCGGCGGGGTCAGGTCAGGAATTGTGCGCACTTGTTGAAGGCCAGGGCCATCCGCGGCGGAGCAGCCGTGCCAGGAAGCGCCGAGGGCTCGGCCCACGGCTTGACCGAGCCCTCGGTGATCTCCCAGAAACGGTCGCCCGCGCTCATGTAGACGCGCTGCTCGGGCAAGGTCAGCACCAAGCCGTTGTCGCCGGCCCGGTCGAGCAGGCCGCGGAGGTCCGCCTAGGAGGACAACCGGTGCAGGCCGGCCTCGCCCGGCTCGTCGATGTGCTGCCGGACCCAGGCCGACGCGTCGACGAGATCGCCGTTCGGTCTGTCCGTGACACCGGCCGGGAAGCGACGCTCGACCAGCCACATCGGATACGTCTCGCGGGAGACAGTCGCGCCCCGCCGATCGAGCAGTTGCGTCATCAAGCTGACGCTCGCCGGGATCGGCGGCTCGCCGGCTGCGCGTACGGCTTGCTCGTCGACCGGCCACTCGGCGCCGGTGGCGACCTGCGGGGGCGCCGTCCGGGACGAGCTGCCGACCCGCGAGACCCACTGGCCGTCACGGGGACGCGGCAAGGTGGACGGCGTGGCCTCGGAGGTGAGCGCCATGGGCCCGCGCCGGGCCGCGCTGATCCGGCTCTCCCGCTCCCGGACGCGTTCCACCCGGCCACCGAGGTCTTCCACGACCGTACGGAACTCGGCCACCACCTCGTCGAAGGAGCGCCGCCCGCCCGGGTTGAGGCGCCGTTCCAGGACCACCATGGGGGAGTGGTGGAAGGCGCCGCCGCCGTCATCCATCTCTGTGAAGTGGGTGCGGATGTCCAGGGCCTGGTGCTGATCGATGAGTCTCGCGGCATTCGGCCGCAGAATGCTTTCCAGGTACTCCTGGACGGTGTAGCTGCCACCGCTGCCGTCCTCGATGGGCATCCGCAACCTGGCCAGCCGGCCGCTTTCGACCGGGTCGCCGTTCAGCTCCTGGATCGTCTCGCGGTACGCGATGATCAGCGACGCCAGCTCCGACCAGTTCGCCTCGACCCAGGCGCGGGCATCCGCGGGCAGCGCGGCCCGGATCGTGTGCAAAGCGGTGCGGCTGGCGTAGACCGCGGCGTTCTTGGGCAGGACCTTGTCGGCTTGCGCGGCGATCATCACGGTGGCCGCCTGGGTGTAGGCCAGCGTCAGAAAGCCCAGAAGCGACGCGGTGACCGGATCGTTCTCCTCAGCGAGAGCACGTGGGTCGAGTGGTGAATCGTCCGCTCGGCCGACGAATCGGCCGATGGCGCCGGCCGCGAACCTGATTCCGGCCGCGTGGCTCTGCCGCGCCACGGGGGCCAGGATCAACCTGCTCATGTCCTGCGCGTCCAGGTCCCTCACGCGATCGACGAAGTAGCGGTACACCTCGGACAGGGGGAGGCCGATCGTGAGCTGCGGGTGAACCACGTCGGCGGCCTGCCCTCGGGGTAGCTCGCCGATCCGGATGTCAGCGCCGTCGCCGGTCACGACGAAGTCGGTGCCGCTCAGGGCGTCGGCCAGAGTGCGCCCGGAACCCCGCGCGAGCGCGTTCAGTGCCGCCCGGGCCTCCGTGACGACCTCCTCGACCGAAGAACGGCTGGTTTCCCGCGGGGACACGCGGGCCGGCGCGCTGACGATCTCGAAGATCCAGCGGCCCCCGGTCCGATCGACCACGATCTTCGTGTTGGCCCCTCGAGCCAGCGGGCCCAGGGCCCACATCTCATCTCGCGTCCGCCCCGGGTCGGCCAGCGCGATGGCCGTCTCGACCTCGAAACCGGCGGCACCCGCCTCCTGGACGATCAGCAACTCCCGATCCACGACCGGCCCGGTGACGACGACGCCGGTGGTCAGCGGAAGGAAGTAGACCGGGGTGTCCCCGCCGAGGTCGACGAGCTTACCGAGCTGCCCGTCGAGCAGGGCCGGGCCGTCCGGCAGCTGGACGGCGTTCACTACGTGCCCGGGGTACCCGGGAACGGCGACGAAGCCGCGCTCGAACGGCTCTGCGCCGGCCAGCGCCCGGCGCACCTCATCGACCGTGGTGTGCACGAAGGCGAACTGCTCAGCCGGCCTCGGCACCGCGCGGGCCGGGTCGTTGGCGTAGGCGACCAGGTCGCCGAGCGCCATCGGCCCGCTCGGCGGCACCTGGTGGCGATATGTTCCACCGTCCTCGAGCGTCATGTCCGCGCCCATGGCGGCCAGGATGCAGTTGGTCGCGAAATCGCCGCCGATGCCGTGCCACGGATTCACCAGGGCAGCCATCCGAGCCCGAGCGTCGCCGGGTCGACCGGCAACGGGGTGACGACCCCGGCGCCGGCGGCCAAGGCGGAGTGCTTGAGCAGAACCGCCTCGAAGGTGATGCCGGTGAATCGTGCCCGCAGCGCGGTGACCACGGCTCCGACCCAGTCCCGCATGATCTCGGGCGGCACGTCCGGCCGGACCTTCTTGCTCATGTAGCGGCCGGACTTGTCGTTGACCTCCCACCGGTCGGTGGCGCTGTTGTACGAGATCTCGCCGGCCACCCGCAGCGGTCGCCGGGTGGCGCGTCCGTCCTCGGTGAACTGCGGCGCGACGGTCGGGTGGCCCTGCCCGTCCATGCCGGCCCGCAGTTCTTCGACCGGCCGGCCGGTGTGGGTGGCCAACTCGGTCCATTCCTGCTCGGTGAGAACAGTGCCGATCTCCTCGGTGCCGATGAAGACGTCACCGTTCTCGTCGGCCGCGTAGTGCCAGCGCGCGTGCTGCCGGTCGAAGAAGACCTGGGGGAACTCGCTCAGCGGGTACCAGAGCGGGTTGACCCGTACGTCGCCCTGATCGTCGCGTTCGGCCCCCTTGACCCGCTTCGGTCCCGCGAGCTCGCCCAGCCTCCGGTCGAGCGGGGTGGCCCCGCGATGGGGGGCCACCACGGCGCGGGCGGGTGCGCCGCTGTACCGGCCGTCGGGCGTCCGCAGGAGCAGAACCGGCGCGGTCCGCCCGGTGCCGATCACCTCCAGCAGGTCGGCTGTCCGGTCGTCCAGGACCAGGATCCGCATGTCGAGCTCGTCGGCGACCCGGCCGATCAGCTCCCGCTCGTCGACCGGTGCCGGCCCTGGTACCACTCTGGCCCGGATGAGCTCGGACACCCGAGTCAGGCGGTCGCCGGTCTCGTCCTTGGTGATGGCCTTGCGGACCTGCTCCTCGTCCTCCAGCCAGGAGACCAGTTCGGCGTCGGGGCCGAGCAGCTTGCCCATCAGCGGCGGGTCGGCAGCGACGAGCGCCCGCAGGACGCTGTCCGGCCCGGCGGGCACAGCGCTCTTCCAGTACGCGCGGCCCGCGTACTCGATGCCCTTGTCCTTGGGGGGTTTGGCGCCGACGACATTGACAGCGATGGGCCGGCCGAAATGGTCTTGCAGCCGGGCCGCGACGCGCTCGGTCCACGGCCGCGACGTCTCGGGCCCCATGCCCTTGCGCACCTTGGGTTTCATGTAGCGGCCGGATTTGTTGTTGATGACCCACCGCTGGGTGGCTTCGTCGTAGCTGAGCTCGCCGCTGATGCGCGCCGGGCGCCGGACCGTGTGGCCGACCTCGTCGAATCCGGCGGCGACCGTCGGGTGACCCTGATGGTCGAGCAGCTCCTTGAGCCGCTCGACGGTGATGTCCGGATCGACGCGGGCGATGGCGCCGGCGAGTTGCCGCCACTCGTCCTCGGCCACGACGGTGGTGATCTCCTCGGCGCCGAGCAGGATGTCGCCGTTCTCGTCGACGAGGTACTGCCAGTGCGCGCCAGGACGATCGTCGAGCAGGCGGGGCGGAAAGTCCTCCAGGCGGTACCAGAGCGGGTTGAGCCGCAGGCGGCCCTGCTCGTCACGCTCGCCGGGCTTGATACGTTTGGGGCCGGCCAGGCCGCCGTACTCGTGATCGAGTTCGGTCGCCGCGTCCGCCACAGCCGAGACCCGCACCAGCGCGGGCGCGCCGGAGAATCGGCCGCCGGCGTCCTCCAGCAGGGGGAACGGCGTGAGCAGAGAGTCACCGAAAGACTTCCACGCGGTGCCGTCGTACACCTCGATCGGAGCACCGAGCGCGGCCGCCAGCGCCGACAGAGTCCGATCGTCGCCCGGCAGCGCCCGGATCTCGGCGGCGAGCCGTTCCCGGTGGTGCGCGACGAGGACGGCGCGCTGCCCGGCCGGGTCTTCGAGAACGCCGGTCTCGGCGGCGATGATGTGGGCCGATGCCCGCCGGCGACTGATCGTCGGGTCGCCGGCGATCACCTGGGCGACCCGGATCTTCAGGTAGTGGAAGAGGTGGCTCCAATCGTTGTCGGCCACCCCGGCAAGCTCGAGGATCGTCTCGTCGGGCAGCGTCCGGAGTCCCGCCAGGGCGCGCTCGCGCAGCGCGCCGGCGGCACGGTCGAGCATCGAACCGGCCGGGGCGGTGGCCGCGTCGTTCTGGGCCAGTTCCTTGAGTTCGTCGTTGACCGCGTCCTCGTCGGCCAGATGTTCGGCCAGGTCGGCCACATCGGCCGGCGGATGGCCGTCCGGCCAGAGCAGCTTGTGCACGAGCACCGGATCACCGGCGATCAGCGCATGGAGCAGCCCGTCCGGCCCAGGCGGCACGGCCAGGCGCCGATGGCCGTCGGGAACAGTTGGCGCGCCACCCGGCAGCCGTGCGTTCCGGCCGCGGAGCGTCTCGACGGTGCGGGCCGCGAGCTGGCTGAAACTGTCCAACGGCAGCACGGCCGTGTCGCGGGCGTCCAGAATTCTGGCGGTCGGGTAAGGCCGGTGAATGCCGGCGCGCAGGTTCACCTCGGCGACCAGGGCGGTTTCGGCCGGCGTCAGCGGCACAGCGACCGGCCGGACGCCGCGATGAAGATCGGCCAGATCGGCGGTCGACAGCGCCCCGCGATGGTCGATGGTCGTGCGCCCGGCCGGATCCTCGACGCGCCAGCCGGTGCTCGAGACGAGACTGCCGTCGTCGTGCCGCACGATGACCGGCTCGGCGAACCTGGACGGGACCGGCTCGAGCGTGTGCAGGCCGGCATCATGCGCCATGTCCCGGTATCCGTAACCGCCGGATCGCGGCGAGGGCGGACCGTCGAGCACGAGAATGCCACGGATCGGGCCGGCGCCCGCGAGGTATTGCTGCACCGAGCCGATCGTGGCGGCCTTCTCGTCCACCAGGATGACTGCCGTACCGGGCACGGCGTCGAACCGGCTCACCCCGGGAACCCCGGGTATCGCACCCGGCCGGTGGACGGGGACGGGCCGCCCGAAGTTCGGCGCGCGTAATCCGCCGGCGAGAGGTGGATTGTCGATGGGGGGCCGGGTGACGGTGCCGCTGATCGCGGAGCCGGCAGTTACCGCGGCGATCCGATCGGCCGCGTCCACGACCACCCGCAGGTGGCCGCGGAGCATGGCTGCCGCCTCGGCGGGAACGGTCACCCGGTCGACCCGTACCCCGGTCGCGGCCACAGTCTCGATGATGGTCAGACCCGTCGCGGTGCGTTCGGACAGTAAGAGGTGCTCGGGGTCGTCGTCCCGCCGCACCAACAGAGGGGTGACCGTGCCGGCCGGCAGCAGCCACAGACCGTGGGCCGGCGTTTCGCGCCATTCCCCGCCGAGCGCCTCGGCGATCAAGGGAGCGGTCCAGTCGGTCCGGGCGGCCGGCACCGCGCGGGCCATGCTCAGGATCTCGCCGACCCGCTGGGCGCTGACGGGTGCCTCGCCGTCGACACGCAGGGCGGCCAGTGCCGGCGCCAGCCAGTGGGCGACCTCACGTTGGTAGGCGCCGCGCAGCAGCTCGTGGGCCGGGTCCTCCAACCTGGGGTGGCGGGCCAGCGCGCTCTCGACGAGCCCGCGCAACCGTCCGGCCGGCGTCGCGTCGTCCAGCGACTCGGCCGCGGCCGTGGACTCCGCGCTGTTGTGCAGCTCGGTGAGCAGAGCCGCGACGTTCCATCCGGCGGCGAGGACCTCGGGCGACGGCGCGGTGGCCAGCCCGAGCTCGACCAGCGGCAGATGCCACGGGCCGTTCACGTCGTGCGTGGTGGCGGCCGGGTCCGCGCCGGACGGATCGGCGGACCGCTGATCACGCGGGTCGGCGGAGGGGTTCATCAACTGGTCGAGCAGATGAACGTGGCTCGCGTCGTCGTCCACCACCGCAGCCCTGATCACCTGCCCATGGGTGGCCAAGAACGTCTGCAGGGCCGGGCCGGCCGCCGCGTTGAGGGTGGCCATCGACTGCCGTACGGCAACCGGCGAATCTTCTCGCACCGCGAGGTAGGCCACCGCGACGACTTCGATCAGGGTCACCACCGGCCACGAGCTCTTGGCCGCCTCGGCCGCGTCGCCGCGCGAGACGGGCCGGCGTGAGCCGTGTTGCAGGTAGTGCGCCGCGACGTCGTAAGCGGCGTTCAGCGCGGACGGTTCCCCGGTCAGGGCCTCACGCAGGATCTCGTGCACCGCACCACCGAGCGGGGCGGCCACCACGGTGCCCGGTTCGGGCGCGACCGAGGCGGCCACGGGGGTGGCGCCGAACTGGCTCCTCAGCGCGTTGTCGCGGAGGCCGTTGACAATCCGGTCGGCCCAGTCGCGGGCATCACCCGGCCGCACGCCGAGCGCTTGGAGCCGATCGATGAGGGCGCGCTGGAAATCCGTGTCACCGCCCGCGGTCACCTGGGGTAGCGGCTGGCGGTGCGCGCTGTTGTCCACCGCCTTCTCCGCGTACCAGATCGGCCTCAGCGTCTGGTCGTCCGGCGGTGCGGTGGCGGCCACACCGGACAGCAGGCGAGAGGGCGGGCTGAAGTCGACCCGGCGCCGGCCGCGCTCCCCGTCCAGCGTGTGGTGGCTGGTCGCCGTGAAGGCGCGGCGGATCTAGGGCGGCACCTCGGCCACCCGCCACCGGTCGCCGTCCCGGTGCATGTCGACCACTGTGTGGACCGTTGTGATCCGATCCCGGAGAAGCTCCATCAGGGCACCCCACAGCAGGCCGGGGCGCTCGCTGTAGGACAGGATCCGCGACGCCTCGACCAGGTCGAGTATTCCGTCGGCCCGGTCGTTCCAGGCGTTGCCGAGAAGAGTCACCGTGGCGGCCCGGTCATCCACCCGGACCGGTGCGCCGTCGGCGCGGGGCGCGGACGCGGCATAGCGGAAGTCGGCTCGCAGAGCGCGGGCGAGCTCGAGGGTGACGGCGAGGTGCTGTGTCCGCGTCAACTCGCCGTGGATGACCCAATGGCCGCCGCCGGTGACGGTGACAGGGGTGCCGGCGGCGAGGTCATCAAGTGCGGTGGACGGCTCGTAGACCCTGACCGTGTCGCCGAGTTGCCGAGCCAGGTCCGCACCGATGCCGGTTCCGGACAGCAGGACGATCGAGTCGACTGGATCGCCGGCGCGCCGAAACGCGGGATCCGCGTGAATCCGCGCCGCCACCTGCGTCGCGCTCTCTCCTTCGGCCGCGCGGATCCCGAGTGGGTGGTGGTCTCCCGCCCACGGCGCGGTGATGTCGATGTGCCGGCCGTTGGTATCGATCAGCCGGGAGATCGCCTCCGCGCAGTCACGGAGCCGCTGAGCCATTCCCGGCGGCAGACTGGTGCTACCGAGTGAGGCAACTGTTCTACTGCCGAAGCGAGGAGCCGGGACTGGATTCATCGTGCCCGAGGCTGCCGTACCCCGGTTGCCTCACGGTGTTGGCATTCCCACATCCGGGTGAACAAGATTTCCTGTGCCGCTGGCGAAAAACGGTCCCCGAGGTCCGTCGTGGTTGTCATGACGAACGGTGTGAGTGGATCAGCGGCGGTCAGACGGACTTCGGCGCCGCGCCTCTTCGGTGAGACGTCCCCGAACAGGAACTGTCCCGGTCATGTTTGATTTGGATGGATGGAAACCCGGTCGAAGCAGAGAAGGGCAACCAAATCCCATGCCGCAGCCGTTGTCGAGTCTGGATGGTTTCCCTGATGAGCCGGTGCGGCACCGGGGAGCGCGGACCGGTTTTGTCGGTGCGTTCGTCCATACCGCGAGGCGCGGCTCGCAGACGTCCGCGGTGGGCAAGGCGGCCGTCGGTGCGCTCGTCGTGGTGCTGACGGCGGGCAGCGTCGTCGGGCTGAGCGTGCTGTTGCACGGCACGAGCAAGGCGGAGACGGCCACCACGGCGTCACGTGCCGGCGAGGCCGACGGCGGTGCCGGTGGTGGTTCAGGGCACCCGTTGCCGTCGTCTCTCCCCGCCAAGGCCGTCAAGCCATTGCAGACGGTACGTGTGGCCGAGCCGAGCGAGCAGGACACCCGCCAGTCGGCGGGACGGCCGGTCAGGGTGGAGGTCCCGGTGCACCAAGCCACCAACCGGGCCGCCGACACCTCGACCGGTCACATCCGCGCGACGACGTCCTCGGGCAAGAGCGTGGGTACCGGTACGAGTACGCGTGCCGGTACCCGCACCACCGCCAGCACCAAGGCCAGCAAAAGCACCAACGCCGGCAAAAGCACCAGCACCAGCACCAAAGCCAGCACGCAGCGGGCCGTGGCCAAGCCGGTGACCTACCGTAACGTGGCCGGTCTCGGGTGTGCTGTCAATGGCGCGTCGTATGCCGAGAACGGCTGGTACAGCAATGGCAACGCGGGCTGGTGGACGCTCGGTGGTGGTAGTTACACCGGTCAGGGCTGCGACGGCCGGTTCACCGACATGCCGATGTCGGGTTCCGATGCGGACAGTGCCGGGCAGTCGATTGTGTGGGGTTTTCAGGTGGGCAGTGCGGCGCAGTCGTGCACGTTGTCGGTGTATGTGCCGACCAGTTCGAGCGCGCGGGATGTGGCGGCGCGCAGTGCCCATTTCGCTGTGGTGCACGGTACGACGGCGGGTAACACGACCTATGTCAATCCGTCCGGTGAGAAGATTGTGAATCAGAGTGCGCATCACTCGAGTTGGGTCGGTCTGGGCACTTTCCCGGTGCACAACGGCATGATCGGCGTCAAGCTGACCAACCGTGGCAACCCGAACGGCTACGGGGTGAGCTACCCGCATCTCGCCGGTGGAGCGGTGTCGATCGTCTGCGTAGCGGAATAGCCGCAAAGCGGCCGGTCAAGGGTGACCGGCCGCTTTGTAGTACTACCAGCCCACGGCCACCAACAGGTACTGCGGGTCGTTGTGTGAGATGAAGGTGGACTGGCCGGCCACGTCGTCGTACGGGAAGCCGTAGGCCAGCTTGTTGATCGCGTAGTCGTGCCAGAACTTCGCGTAGTAGTTCGCCGGCGCGGCCCGGTAGAAGTTGCTCACCGTCTCCCACTGCGACTGCGGCAGGTCAGCGGTGTGCCGGTTGAGGGCGGCGCACTGCTGCGGCTGACCGGCGAGTGTCCCCGCACAGCCGAAGATGTCGCTGGTCGCCGCGGTGATGCCGACCGTGGAGGCGTACGACGAGAGGTAGTTCTGGTATTGCCCACCGGCGCGGAAGGCCGGGTCGCTGCCCGGGGCCAGGATCCGGTAAGGCGCGGTCGCGGTGGCCAGGTGCTTGAACTCGGCCGGCACCTCGTTCTGGAACTTCTGGAAGGTCACCCCCCGGTCCTCGGCGAAGGTGGCCTGGTCCTCGCCGACCTGCACGTCGTTGCCGTCGTGCGAGTGCAGCCGCATGGCGAGCTTGAGCCCGAACGCGTCGACCCGGGTGGTGTTGCCGTTGAACTGGTCGGGTCCGACGGTGAACTCGATGAAGTCGTAGTACTGGCTGTTGGGCGAGCCTAGGTAGAAGTACATCCGGCCGGCCGAGTTCGCGGGCATGTCGAGGTAGGGCTGCTCGGCGATCGAGTGGGTCTGCCCGTTGAAGTTCCAGTAGACCTGGCTGTCCGGGTATTTGCCGTTGGTGCGGTTCAGGATCTTCACGGTGAGGACGTTTCGAGCGGCCGGGATGTCGGCGGTGCTGCCCCAGAAGTCGCCCGCCGGGGGCGTGGTCGGAGGTGTGGTGGGAGATGAGCCGCCGGTACCGAACACCTGGAACTCGAACAGCGAGTAACCGTACTGCGTGGCACGCATGGTCGCGTACAGCCGGATGTAACGGCCACTCCCACTGAGGGTGAGATTCTGCACGCCGCCGGCGCCGGTCGTGGTGCTGTAGACCGTGGTCCAGGTGTTGCCGTCGGCCGAGGTCTGGATCTGGAAGGCCTTGGCGTACGCGGCCTCCCAGTTCAGCGTCACCGACTTGATGGTGGCCGTGGCGCCGAGGTCGACCCGCAGCCACTGCGGGTCGCTGAACGCCGACGACCAGCGCGTGCCGGCGTCGCCGTCGACCGCGGCCGACGCCGGGAAGGCGCCCGGGTTCTCGCTCGACGACGCGGTCGCGGTCCTGCCCTGCGAGATCGGTACCTCGGCGGCATGTGCGGAGCCGAGGGTGACCGTGCCGTACGCGAGGAGAAGGAGGGCGAGCACGGCGGTCAGGATGACCGGCCGGCGCCTGAGGACAGGGGACATGGGGAAACTCCCGCTGGTCGATGATGGCGCCCGGCGCCGCCCGCCGGGAACGGCGTGGGGATGGCGGACACGGACGCCCTGTCGAGTCAGTCCTATCGGCAAGTTGGTTAAGTGGCAAGGGGTCCCCGGTTACGGAACCAAGGGTGCCACCCGGGCGGTTCTGTCGCGGTACGTGATGTGGTGGCTGCCCGAAGGCCCTCTCGAAGGGCCTGAACAATTCACTGCGACGGACGTCTTCAGGACATGCAACCTCCTCAGCCTTCCCGGGTCGCCGGGGCCGTGGCCGCCGCAGCGCTGCTCGGTGGCCTGCTGTCGGCGCCGGCTTATGCCGGTGCTGCTCGCCATTCGTTGCCGGACCCTGCTCTCGGGTGGACCAGTGGCCGCAGTCCCGACGGCCCGGCGGACCCGGCTCTGGTCCTGCACCTGCGGGTCTATCTGACCGGCCGCGCCCCGACGGCCGAGCGCGCCGCCGCGCTGGCCGTCTCCGATCCGGCCGATCCGGCGTACGCGCGGTATCTGAGCCCGGCCGAGTTCGGGGCGCGATTCGGGCCGACCGTCGACCAGACCGCCGCGGTCACGTCGTGGTTGACCGGTCAGGGCTTGACGGTGACCGGGACGACGACGCACTACGTCGCCGTCGATGCCACTGTCGCCCAGGCCGATGCGGTGTTCGCGACCACTATCGACGCCTACAACGACGCGTACAGCCCGGTCGGCGGCGCCTCGGTCCCGGCCGGTCTCGCCGGCGACATCGCCACCGTCACCGGACTGGCCGGCTTGACCTTCGACCTGAAAAGCTCCGCCAAGAAGACCAAGAAGACCACGACCAAGGCGGCGGCCGGCGACGTGGCCTGCTCACATTGGTGGGGCGAGCACGTCGCGGAGATCCCGGCCGCGTACGGGCACACCACCGCGCCGACCACGATCTGTGGGTACACCCCGCAGCAGCTGCGGGCGGCGTACGGAGTCGGTTCCCAGGACGGCAAGGGCGCGACCGTCGCCATCGTCATGACCGGACATCTGCCGAGCATGGAGGCCGACGCCAACCGCTTCTTCGCCGACCAGCACGTGCCGGGATTCGCCTCCGGCCAGTACACGGCGACCGCCACCCCGGCCGACTGCGACAACCAGTCGACGCTTCCTGTGGAGGAAGCGCTGGACACCGAGACGGTGCACATCTTCGCCCCGGCGGCCAAGGTGGTCTTCGTGCCCGCCGCCTGTACGGGCGACAAGCAGCAGGCGCTGCTGGACGCGCAGACCGCCGTGGTCGACCGGCACCTGGCCGACGTGACCACCGATTCGATCAGCGTCCTGGAGAGCGACTTCTCGGCCGCCGACCGGGCCGCCTGGGAACTGCTGTTCGTCCAGGGCGCGCTCGAGGGCATCGGGTTCGACTTCGACTCCGGCGACGGCGGCGACGACGGGACCGGGGAGATCACCTTCCCGGCCTCCGACCCGTGGGCCACCGCGGTCGGCGGCACCAGCCTGCGGATCGGCGCCGGCAACCGGATCCTCGGCGAATCCGCGTGGGGCGACAACCTGGACGAGATCGACGGCGACACGTACAGCCAGCCGTTGCCCGGCTTCTCCGCCGGCGGCTCGACGGGCGGCCGCAGTTCCACCTTCGCCCAGCCGGCCTACCAGCGCGCGGCCGTACCGCCGGCGCTGGCGACCGCCGCCGGCGCCGGACCGGCCCGCCGGGTCATCCCGGACGTTTCGGCCAACGCCGGCGAGCTCTGGCTGATCGGCTTCACCGGCGCTGACCAGGTGTACGACGAGAACGGCAGCGCGGGCTACGACGTCATCGGCGAGGGCGGCACCAGCGGCTCGTCCCCGCTGATAGCCGCGCTGGAAGCGGACGCGAAGCAGGGCGCCGGTCACGCCCTCGGCTTCGTCAACCCGGCCCTCTACGCCCGAGCCGGCACCGCGGCCCTGCACGACGTCCTCGCCGTGGACCCGGCCGACCCGCCGATCGAGGTCGGCCCCAGCGGCACCCCCACCCCGATCTACCTGAACACGCTGGGCGAGGACACGTCGCTCACCGCCGCTCCCGGCTTCGACAACGCCACCGGGCTGGGCTCGACGACGAGGTTCTTCGCCGGTTCCTTCCGCCGCTGACCGGCCGGCGCATCACCGGTAGCCGAACGGTGACGTCCCGCAGCGTGCGCACAGCGTCGGCCAGCTCGAGCGCGCCGTGCTCGGGTGGGAGCTCAGCCACGACTACCCGCAGCTGGCCGGAACGCCGATCCAAAATCTGACCGCTCCAGTGGCTTGTGCGGGTATCGTCGCGCGGCCTCACTGGTCTACCGCACGAGCTGGCGGACCCGCGACGAAGCCGAGAACGCGATCTTCGAATACATCGACGGCTGGTACAACACCCGCCGCATCCAACGCGAACTCGGATACCTCAGCCCCAACGAATACGAGGCGGCCTGGCACGCCCAAACCGAGCCAGATAACCTCACCCCTGCCCCGACCGGAAGCAGGTAACCACCGCTCCGTGGAAACGGGGGGAACTCACCTTTCATGACAGCGTCCCGCTCGATGATGACGACCCGTTCGGCGTGGTCGGCGAGAACGCGAGCCGCCATCATCTCGGCGATGCTGCCACCGAGCACCACGACAGTGCCGAACTTGACAGAAGCGCCGCCGAGCTCATCGGCCGACCCGATCTCAGCGAAGGCGTGGGTGAGGGCAAGGGCGTTGAACCTGAGCCGAAGCTGTACGTCCGAAAAGGTAAGTCCATTCCACCAAGGTCCTCAATGGAGGAATCCGTGATCAACTCCCCGACCGCAAGGTCGCGGCTGGCGTTCGTGGCCGCCCTCGGCGCCGCGGCGGCCTCGGTGCTCGGCGCCGGACCGGCCGTCGCCGCCGACAAGCCCGGCCGCCACGCCCTGGCCGGCAGCCAGCCCCGCTGGCTCAGCCGGGCCAAGGCCACCGGCGGCGCGCCCGCGTCCGCCGACACCATCGGCTTCGGCCTGCTGCTCAAGCTGCGCGACAGCGCCGCGGCCGAGGCACGGGTCGCCGCGGTCAGCGACCCGGCCAGCCCGAGCTATGGCAAATACCTGAGCTCGGCCGATTTCAAGAGCACGTTCGCGCCGTCCGCGTCCGACGTCAGCGCGGTGCAGTCGTGGCTGCGTGGTCAGGGCTTCACGCTGCGGGACACGCTCGGCGGCATGTATGTCGAGGCGTCCGGCACGACGGCCCACATCAACAAGGTCTTCGGCACGACGGTCAAGAACTACACGTATCACGGCCAGACCGTGCGCGCGAACAGCACGGCGCTGTCGCTGCCGGAGAACACCCCGTCCTCGGTGATCGGCGTCGTCTCCGGCGTGCTGGGCATCGACCAGGGGCAGGCCCTGAAGAAGCCGGCCGACACGCTGCCGGGCCCCATGGACGGGTTCCGTGCGGCCACGCCGTGCTCGTCCTACTACGGCCAGAAGACGGCGGCCAACGGCAAACCGTACGTGGTCTGCGGGTACGAGCCGAAGCAGTACCAGTCGGCGTACGGCGAAAGTGACCTTCTGAAGCGCGGCATCGACGGCCGCGGCGTGACCGTCGCCGTGACCGACGCCTTCGCCTCGCCGACGATCGTGTCGGACGTCGCCACCTACAACCGCAAGCACGGCCTGCCCGCGTTCCAGCGCGGTCAGTTCCGGCAGATCACCCCGGCGCCGGACGGCTACGACAAGATCGACGAGTGCGCCGGAAACGGCTGGTACGGGGAGGAGACCCTGGACATCGAGGCCGTGCACTCGATGGCCCCGGGCGCGAACATCGTCTATGTCGGTGCTGCCGACTGTGACGCCAGCCTGGACGAGGCGTGGGCCGAGACAATCGACAACCACGTCGCCGACATCGTCACCAACTCGTGGGGTTCGCCCGAGCCCGACGAGGCCAACAGCGGTGTTGCCTTTTACCAGCAGTTCTCGCTGGAGGCCGCGCTCACCGGCATCACCGTCGATTTCTCCAGCGGCGACGCCGGCGACGAGACCCAGGGCAGCACCCACCCCGAGCTCAAGACCGTCGAATTCCCGACCGACCTGCCGTACGTCACCAGTGTCGGCGGCACCAGCGTCGGCATCGACAAGGCAGGCAAGCGGGCCTGGGAGTACGGCTGGCAGACCGCGTACACGCCGATCACGGCGGACGGAACACCCGAGGGCGACGCGGCCTACTCCTCCGGCGGTGGCGGCGGTACGAGCGCGCTGTTCGAGCAGCCGTACTACCAGCGGGGCATCGTGCCAGCGTCGATCTCGAAGTACTTCGGCACGGCCACGCCGATGCGCGCCGTCCCCGACATCTCGATGGCGGCCGACTCGAACACCGGCTTCCTGGTCGGCCAGACGCAGGTCTTCCCGGACGGGAAGTACTACGACGAGTACCGCGCCGGTGGCACCAGCCTGGCGTCGCCGCTGCTGGCCGGCATGCAGGCGGTGGCCAGCCAGAAGGCGCACCACCCGATCGGCTTCGCCAACCCGGCCTATTACCGGGCGGCCGGCACCGCGGCGATCGACGACATCGTGGCGCCGAAGAAGCCGGTCCGGCAGGTCCGGGTGAACTACGTCAACAGTGTCGACCCGAGCGAAGGCCGCACCTATCTGCTGGAGACCGTGGACGTGCAGACGACCACGATCCATAGCACCGAGGGTTACGACGCGGAGACCGGCGTGGGCACGCCGGGGCCGAGGTTCTTCGGTCGCTGACCTTCCCCCACTCTGCGACCCCGGCAGTAACACTGCCGGGGTCGCGCGTCGTGGTGGATTTGTCGTGAACTCGCGGTTGACCGGCACGTCGATCGATGTCATTGGTCCGGGACAAGAGAGCAGTGCGAGATGCGGGCATGGGTGTTCGAGAGGGCTGGGCCATTCGATGGCCGAGGCCGACCAAACAGGCCCGGTGGCCGGTCCGGGTGAGGTCTTCGCCGACGTGCGGGCATCCGGCCTGTCGCCGATCGACGCCGGCGTGCGGGGCGTGGCCGGAGCTCTGGGACTGACGGATCTGGTGTCCGAGACGATCGGGCTGGCCGAATACGAGCCGGACGTCGTTCTCGACTTCACCGGCTCCGATCGCGCCGGCTCCGGACTGACGGCTGAGGCCGTGACGGGGCCGTGCGCAGGGGAGGCCGGGTCGTCCAGGTGGGCGTGCCGCCCACGGAGGCGCCGGTGCCGGTATCGCTGCTGGTCGGCAAGCAGATCCAGTTGTTCCAGATTTTCGGCGGGGCACGTCTGGAGACCGCTGCCGTCCTCGCCCTGACGGCCGTCGGTGACCTGAGGATCGATGTCGAACCAGTCCTTTACGGTCAAATTCCCACCGCCCTCGAAAGGGTGAGCCGTCGCCGGGCGGCGGGGCGCCGCCCGGTGGCCGTTCTCTGACCCGGTGAAGAACTCGCGACCTCGATACATGACGACCCGTCGAACCTGGTGATCGGAGGATCCATACCGCGCCCTGTTCACATGGGCGACGGATCTCCACGGACGGAACGCATGACTCGCCGGGGACCTGAACATCGGCCATCTCATGGACCGGCAATTCGCCCCGCTCTCGGCCGGGCAGAAGACCCGCGTCTCGCCGGCCGGGGCCCTGCTCAACCGGCCCGCGATGCCGCTGCTGGACGAACCGGCCGCCCGCCTCGACCCGGACACCGCGCACTGGGTGCGCGGACTGCTCGAACGCTACCGGCCGATCCCGGTGGTGCGGGAGGGGCAGGACGACGATCAGTACAACGTGTTGTTGATCAGTGACCGCCTGCAGCGACGCGTCCATGCCGGCATGGTTGTCGCGGCATGCCGGAAAAATTGTGAGATGGAACCACCTGGCCGGACGACACAAACCAGAGAGGACGGACGTCTTCGAGTCATGCATCTCTCTCGGCATTTCCGGTTCGGCGGGACGGTGGCTGCTGCCATGCTGCTCGGCAGCCTGCTGTCCGCACCGGCCCACGCCGTCGGCGCCCGCCACTCACTGCCCGACCCCGCCGTCGGCTGGACCAAAGGCCAAACGCCCAGCGGAACGGCCGATCCGGCCCACATCCTCCACCTGCGCGTCTATCTGGCCGGACGCGACGCCGCGGCCAAACGGACGACGGCTCTGGCCGTCTCCGATCCGTCCGGCCCGGCTTACGGCCGGTATCTGAGCCCGGCCGAATTCATGGCACGCTTCGGACCGACCGAGGCGCAGACCCGCGCGGTGACGTCGTGGCTCACCGGCCAGGGCATGACGGTGACGGGTACGACCTCGCACTACGTCGCCGCCGATGGCACCGTCGCCCAGGTCGACTCGGCGTTCGCGACCACCATCAAGGAATTCGGCAGCAGCCTCAGCCCGGTCGGTGGCGTCTCAGTCCCGGCCGAGCTCGCCGGTGACATCGCCGCTGTCACCGGCCTCTGGGGCTCGGAATTCGCGGCCAAGGCCCGGATCAAGGCTCAGACCAAGGCCCGGACCGGCCCCCGGGCCGCAAGCAAGTCGGTAGCCGCGGACTACGGCTGCTCGCAGTGGTGGGGGCAGCATTACGCGCCCGTTCCGACCGCCTACGGGCACACCACCGCGCCGACCGTGATGTGTGGCTACACCCCGCAGCAGTTGCGGGCTGCGTACGGGGTCAAACCGCACGCCGGTCGGGGCACGACCGTCGCGATCATCGCCGTCGGCCACCTGCCGAGCATGGAGGCCGACGCCAACCGGTTCTTCGCCGACCAGCACCTGCCCGGTTTTGCGCCCGGCCAGTACACGGCAACCGCCGGCGCGGGCTGTGACAACCAGTCGCCTATGCCGGTGGAGGAGGCGTTGGACACCGAGACGGTCCACATCATCGCCCCGGAAGCCAAGGTCGTCTTCGTCGGTGCCGCCTGCCCGGGCGACAACGACGACGACTCACAGACGCCGCTGCTGGACGCCGAGACCACCGTGGTCGATCAGCACTTGGCCGACGTCAGCACCGATTCGTACAGCTTCGTGGAAAGTGCCTTCTCGGAGGCCGACCGGGCCGCCTGGGACATGATCCTCGAACAGGGCACGATCGAGGGCATCGGGTTCAACTTCAACTCCGGCGACGGCGGCGACGACTCGACCGGGGAGATCACCTTCCCGGCCTCCGACCCGTGGGCCACCGCGGTCGGCAGCACCAGCCTGCGGATCGGCGCCGACAACCGGATCCTCGGCGAGACCGCCTGGGGTGACAACCTGGACGAAATCGACGGCGCCGCGTACAGCGAGCCGCTGCCGGGCTTCTTCGCCGGTGGCTCGACAGGTGGGCGCAGTTCCGCCTTCGCTCAGCCGGCCTACCAGCGCGCCGCCGTCCCTGAGGCACTGGCCACCGCCGGCGGCACCGGCCCGGCCCGGCGGGTGATCCCGGACGTGTCGGTGAACGGTGGCGAGCTCTGGCTGATCGGCTTCACCGGCGCCGACCAGGTCTTCGAAGACGGTGGTCCCGGCTACGACGTCATCCCCGAAGGCGCCACCAGCGGCTCCTCTCCGCTGCTGGCCGCCCTGGAAGCGGACGCGAAAGAGGTCGCCGGTCATGCCCTCGGCTTCGTCAACCCGGCCCTCTATGCCCGGGCCGGCACCGCGGCCGTGCACGACGTCCTGCCCGTCGACTCGGCCGACCCGCCGATCGAGGTCGGTCCCCAGCCGGGTTCTCCGACTCCGCTCTACCTCAACACGCTCGGGAAGGACTCGTCGCTGACGGCCACGCCCGGCTTCGACAATGCGACCGGGCTCGGATCGGCGACGAGATCGTTCGTCGATTCCTTCCGCCGCTGACCATCACTTGCGCCGACGCGCGGCTGCCCGCATCTTGGGGATGGGGGCAGCCGCCGCTGTTCGTTTCAATTTACTTTCTGGAACGCGTGGAACTTTATGTTTCCTTCGCTTCCGAAGATGGCCGAGGAAGTATTATGCGGGCACAGAAAAGGCCTACGAACTTGCATCGACAGGCCTGCTCCGGCCGGCGCCGCTAAGGTCTCGCCATCGGCTTCACCGTGGCGGTCGCCGCGGCCGGTCTCGCCGCCGCCGGGCAGAATTCGCGCACGCCGCCGACAGCTGTCTCCAGTCCGGCACCGAGAAGACCATCAACCAAGCGCTGAGCGGTGCCGGCGCCGTCGCGTCCCTCTGCCCGGGCGCGGTTTTGACCTGAGCGGTCCGGTCCGGTTCAGCGCCGCAGGCCAGCGCATCGAGACGGCCGGCCGGCCGCCGACCGGCGACACCCGTGCGACGCCGCGGGTGGCCGGCGCCACGACCAGCACCGCCATCGAAGGCGGCGGGCAGAGCCGCATCACGATCCAGAACATCCAGGTCGATGGTCAGCGGCCTCAGCTGGGCCGCATCGAGGGCGGCGGCGGCCTGATGGAACTCGGCGGCGACACCGAGGGCGTCACCGTCCATAACGTGCACGCCTTCGACCCGCGAGGCTGGTCCGCGCTGCACATCGCCGAGGGGGGTCTACGACGGACGGCCCAGGGCCTGCAACCCGACGATCAACCGCGGGGGTACGGTCACCGGCAACACCCTCGAAGGTGACCACGTGGGTACGGCTATGCGGTGAACGGGGTCAGCAACTGGACCGTGACCGGCAACCAGGACGACTCCAAACATGTCGGATTGCCGGCGGGGCCGTGCCGCTGGTACCCAACCCTGACACCGCGGGGGACCGGGAGCAGTGTGTCCTCGCCGACGGGGGTGGCGGCACCGTGGCGCTGCGGTCCCGCGCCAACCAGAGGTTCGTGGACGTGACCGCGAGCGGCCTCCTCCCCGATCAGGACTCGGTCACCGCCGCGACCCGGTTCTCGCTGGTCCGCAACAGTGACGGCACGGTCAGCCTGCGAGCGGCCTCGAACAGCCGCTATGTCACGGCGGGATCCGCCGGCACCGGTGACCTGAAGGCGACGGCGAAGAAGATCGGCGCCGGCGCCAAGTTCAACCTCGTCGCCAAGTGAGCCCGGCCGGCCGAGGGGTCCGTCGGTCCCCTCGGCCGGCTGCGCAGTCTCTGCTCACCTCAGGCGAAGTAATACCAGTCGCCGCAGGTGCGGAGGTCATATCCGTCGATGTACCAGTTGGTGCATGCCCGGAATCCCTTGACCTTCTGATTGAGATCTCTGGACTGGCTGCCTTTCCGGCCGACGGACAGCTCGTCCTTGCTGCCGTCCCACTTCTCGTACTCGATGGTGCCGCCGGTCGCCTTGTACTCGGCCGATCCGTACACCCACACCCAGCCGGCGGAACCGCTGCCCGGGTTGTTGTCCGCGGCCACCGAGGTGCCGTGGAAGGTGGCGCTCGACTGTGCAAAAGCCGGTTGGCCCGTGACCGTGCAGGCGACCGCCGTCGCGGCGACTGCGGCAATGGCGTACTTACTGATTACGTGCACAGTTATTCCTCACTGAATCGGCATTGTTCGGTAACCCAGAGATCGTCGCACGGTAGCTGCCCGGCCGCGGTTAATGGGAAGACAACTCAGTGTTAATCCACTGTCGACAACGCTTCGAATATGCCGACACGGATGTGGGTGTCGAATGTTCAACCTGAGCTCTATGTTATTCCTCATATCGTGCGCTGCTCACTGCGAGGAGTGGTCTTCAGGCCGAATCGCCGCACCGTCCGCACGGCCTGCGCCATCGCCGCCGCTCGATCCACCGGCCGGAGTGACGGAGCTCGGCCGGTGCACCGTGGCCAGCGGGGTGCAATCCCACTGGAGACGAAGGTCAGCTTAAGTGCCGTTGCAGTACTAGGCGTGCTTCGTGCTGAACTGGTTCGCGATCGACGAGCAGGGGCGCTTCGTCTACCGCCGGGGCATGCTGAGCTGGCTCGAGGGCTGGGCAAGGACCCGGCCGGCAGGGCGAACGGGCCGGCGCATGTGCAAGACGATCGCGACAGCACCCGGTAGCCGTCAGCCGACCGGACAACCGCCGTACGCCGAGGGTCCCGAATCCGGAAGGCCGAGCCTGGATACACGCGGCGATGACATCACGTCCACCCATCAGGGACTGGCTCGCCCATACGCGACGCCCTTACGGTGCCCGCACCAGCACTTCCGCTACCGGTGGGCTGTTTTGAGCAGTTCCGTCGCGACCGAGACACGAGGTTTGTCATGACCGTCCCTCCTGCTTACACCGAGCTGTCGGACACGGCCACACCCACGCGCCTGGGTACCATCCGGCGCCTGGCGACGCATTGGATCGCTATTCTCGGACTCGCCGTAGGTTTGCTGCTGTCCGCCGGCTCGGCGGCACACGCTGCGGTGCCGGCTGCAGCGAGTGACCCGTACGCCGACGCGTACATCGCCCGGGTATGTGCGATCCGGGGAGCGTCGACTCTGATCAAGGTCTGCTCGCAGCGGGAACGCAGGACGATCTACCACGTGCGAGTCACTCGGTGTGTCGCCAGTCATCTGATCGCGCCGGTGTCCCCGTCCGTCTGGTCTGCGTCGGTATTCATCACCAAGTTCAACTACTGGTGGGTCCGGTGCTGGAACAACAACGCCGAGGGCTGGTGACCGGCTGACCGGGCACCCAAGGCAGGCATCACTCGCCGCGGGAGCCCTCCAGGAAGTGACGGCCCGAGACTGTTCGAGACACTTGGTAGGCCGTGAGTATGCCGCATCGGCGAGCGGACGTCCGGAACGAGAATAGTGACTCAGCTTCGCCCGGCCGTCCGCGAAGTCCCGGGAGGCCGTCGCGGACGGCCGCGGACTCGCGAGCGGCGGACCGAGTTCCAGTCGTTGCCGGCGGGGGTTGCCGTCGCGGTCCAGCGGGCCAGCTGCGTGAGCGTTTGCCCGACGTCCCGCCGGCCACGATGTGCCGACACGTCGCGGTGCTGGTCGCCGCGGAGGTGGTGGAGGTGGTGGACCAGAAGCGGGTCCGCGGCACCGTGGAACGCAGTTATCGGGTGAGCCGGGAGCAGGGCAGAGTCGATCCCGCGGCCCGGGCGGCGATAACGCGCGACGACCACCGGCGGGCGTTCACTACATTCGCGGCGTCGTTGATGGGCGACTTCGACCGCTGTCTGACCCACGACGACGTCGACCCGCACCGCGACGGTGTGGTCTACCGGCAGGCCGCGGTGTGGCTGACCGCCGAGGAGTTCGCCGAGATGGTCGCTGAGATCGAGCACGCGGTCGTCTCTCGGGTGGCAACACCCACGACGGCGGCCGGATCCGCCGCGGCCGTGCAATTTTCCCCATCGCCGCCGAGCTCCGCCTGACCTTCGAGCGCACTGAGCGGCGGTGCAGGGCTCAGGCCGGTGCCGCCAGAACGATGACTTTGCCAGGCAGAGGCCCCGTTCTGGCCTGCGCGTGGAGGTCGGGTAGGTCGGCCAGGGCCACCCGTTGGGCGACGTCGAGGAGCAACTCGCCGGTGCTGACTCGGGCGACCAGGTCGGCGAGCTGATCGGTGTCGCCGCGTACGAACAGGTCGATACCCCGCACTCCACGCTTCTCGTCCGAGGGGGCGGGCACCCCGGCGGTCGTGCTGACCAGCTTGCCGCCGTCGCGGATCAGGGAGAACAAGGTGTGCAACCGACGCGCGGAGACCGGTGCGAGGTTGAGGACGATGTCGACCGGTTCGGTCATCGCCGTTGTCACGTCGGTGAAGTTGTAGTCGATCACTTCGTCGGCTCCGGCGGCCTTGACCCGTGTTTCGCTGCAGGGGCTTGCCGTGGCGGTTACATGGGCACGGAATTCCTTGGCCAGCTGTACGGCGTACCCGCCGACCGCGCTCCCCGCGCCGTTGATCAAGATCCGGTGCCCGGGCCGGAGGTGGGCGTGGTCGAACAATGCCTGCCAGGCGGTGAGGCCGACGAATGGCAGCGCTGCCATGTCGGTCAGGGGCATGTGCTTCGGCACGCCGGTCAGGGCCTCCGTCGGCGCGAGCACGTACTCGGCGGCCGCCCCGGCCGCAGTCATCGGCAGGAAGCCGACGACGGGATCCCCTACCGCGATGTCGTCCACGGCTGAGCCCAGGGCGTCCACGGTGCCGGCGACGTCGATGCCGGGAGTGTGCGGTAGCCGCACCGGGATGGAGCTCTGCATGCAGCCCGCGCGGATACCGGCGTCGACGCCGTTGAATGAGGTGGCGGCGACCCGGATCCGCGCCTGATGTGCGCCCGGGACGGGCCGTTCAATATCCTCGTACCTCAGCACCTCGGGACCGCCGAACTGATGGAAACGCACTGCTTTCATGGCTGAACCCGCTTTCGTGACGGTTCCGTCCGGTGACGTCAAGCCAAAGTCGCAGCTCCCGGCGAAAACAACCTGGGCCGGATCGGCCCACCTTCAGCCGGGGCGAGGAAATAGAGATCATCCGAGGCACACTTACGACGTGGAACATCAGGAGTTCGGGGCGGCGGTGCGCCTTTTGCGGGAAAGCACGGCGCCCGAGTCGGTCGGTTTGCCCGCGGGCGGCCGGCGAGTGCGGGGCCTGCGGCGGGAGGAGCTCGGTGATCTCGCGGGGATGTCCGCGGACTACGTTCGCCGGCTGGAACAGGGACGCAGCCATCCCTCGGCCGGAGTGGTGAAAGCCATCGCCCGGGCGTTGCACGTACGGCGGGCGGACTACGAACGGCTCTGTGCGCTGGCGGGATACGCCGCCGTGGGCGGCGAGGTTCCGGCCGACCTCGGACCGGGCGCGCTGCGACTGCTCGAGCGCTTCCCGGACACTCCGATGTTCGTTTCCGACGCCGCGATGAACCTCCTCGCGGTCAACAGCGCCTTCCTTGCTCTTGAACACTGGGATCTCACCGGAAGCCGGTGGGACTGGAACGTCGCCTGGCGGACGTTCTGCGATCCGTTCGACGGTTTCCAGCAATCGCAGACGGACGCGAGCGACCACCAGACGATCCTCGTCACCCAGCTGAAGAACGCGCTGTTGCGCTATCCCACCGATGCCGCGCTGGGCGAGCTGGTCGACGAGCTTCGCAGCCGAAGCCGGCTGTTCGACACCTCGTGGCGCGCGCCGCGGCCGGTGGGGGCGTACGAGAGCACGGCGACGTTCGTACATCCGGAAGGCAGTTCTGTCGCGCTGGCCGGGAGCCTGCTCGCCATCCCCGGCGACGACTTGGCCGCCCTGATGCTGACGGCGACGCCCGGTTCGGCCGATGCGGCCCGCCTGGCCGAGGTGGTGGGCGCGGCCGACGGCCCGGCGATCGTCAGGGTGGGCCGATCTGGCCCAGGTTAGTTCCGCTCGAACCTGCGAAGTTGGTTGCCATCACCGGACGGAACATCACGAAAGCAGGTTCAGTCATGAAGGCAGTACGCTTCCACGAGGTCGGCGGTCCTGAGGTCCTGCGGTACGAGGATGTCGAGCAACCCGCCCCCGGCGCCGGCGAGGTGCGGATCCGGGTGGCGGCCGCGGCGTTCAACGCCGCCGACAACGGCATGCGCGCCGGTTTCCTCCCTATCCCGGTCGTGCTGCCGCACGTGCCCAGCTACGACGTCTCCGGCACGGTCGATGCGCTCGGCGAAGGCGTCAGCGACCTTCAGGTGGGGGATGCGGTGATCGGGTTCCTGCCCATGGAGCGCGACGGGGGAGCGGCCGAGTACGTCGTCGTCCCGGCCGACCGTTTGGTCGCCGCGCCCAAGACCATCCCTCTGGCCGACGCGGCGGCCCTGCCGTCGGTGGCCTTGACGGCCTGGCAGGCCCTCTTCGACGACGGCGCCCTGCAGGCGGGCCAGCGGTTGTTCATCAACGGCGCCGGAGGCGTGGTCGGCAAGTATGCCATCGCCCTGGCCAAGCGAGCCGGAGCGTACGTGGTGGCCACCGCCACCGCCCGCAGCCGGGAGGCTGTTCAGGCCGCGGGAGCCGACGAGATCATCGACTACACGACCACCGAGGTGCTGACCGCGATCGAACAGCCGGTCGACGTGTTGCTCAACCTCGCCCCGATCGACCCCGCCCGATTCACCGCGCTGGTGACCCTGGTCCGCGACGGCGGCAAGGTGGTCAGCACCACCGCTTTCATGGCCACGCCGAGCGACGAAACCCGCGGCGTCACCGCGGCGACCGTGTTCGTACTACCCAACCGCGAACGCCTCAGCGAGCTCGTGACCCTGGTCGACAACGGAGAACTGCGGGTCGAGGTCACGCGCCGCATCACGCTGGCCGAGTTGCCCGCTCTGCACGCCGAAGCCGCAGCCGGCCGCATCGAGGGAAAGGTCATCATTGTGCCGGCCTGAATCTCGGCAGGACAGCGTAAGGGCAGGTCACGGCCGTCACGCAGGACCACGATCGTCCGACCGGCGGCGCCGTCGCCATCAAGGCCGACGTCTGGCCAGCACCGCGTAGCTCAGGGCGAAGGCCACCGGTCGATTCACGCGGCCTGACTGGCCGGCGGGGTCATGATGGTCTCGTACTCGATAGGGGTCAACCGGGCAAGGGATCGTTGGCGGCGAGGGCGGTGGCGACGGCTTGGAGTTCGGCTTTGATGTAGGTCGTGGTGGCGGGGCCGGTGCTGTCGGTGTGTCCGGCGTAGGCGCGGGCGATGCCGTAGCCGAAGTTGCGTTCGACCCAGGTCAGGGTGGTGTGCCGGAGCCAGTGGGTGGAGACGGCTTGGGCGGCGACCCAGGGTAGGCGGTCGCCGAGGCGTTTCCACAGGTGGTCGTAGCGGCGGGAGGTCAGCGGCCGACCATCGCGGTACCGGAGTAAAGCGTCGCCTGGGACGGCGGCGCCGCGGCTGGTGGCGTGTTCGCGCAGCCGGGTGGCGAGGTCGAGGCTGACCGGCTGCCAGCGCAGGGTCTCGCTCTTCCCTCGCAGACGCACCACGCCCTGGTCGACGTCGAGGTCCATCAGCCGTAGGGCGAGGGCGCCACCGCGGCGGCAGGCGGTCTCGGTGTGCAGGCGTAGCAGCAGCGCGTCCAAGATGACGTCGTTGCCGCTGGTCCGAGCCGTGGCGTTGATTTCGGCGAGTTCGCGTGGGGTCAGCGCGCGGCGTGGGCTGGGTAGCCGACGGGGTTTGCGGACCTGGTGGGCAGGGCTGGCGCCGACGGGTAGGAGTCCGTCGGCGATCGCGCGGGTGTAGAAGGCGCGGGCGGCGCTGATCACGTTCTCGCCGGCGTGCCGGCCGTCGCGGCCGTTGCTGCGCCGGCGGGCATGCTTGACGCAGTCGCGTTGCAAGGCCTCCATATCGGTGGCGGCGACGGTGTCGATCGGCCAGTCGCCCCACACGGCGGCCATCCGGGTCCAGTAGGTGCCGTACGTGCGGCAGGACGACGGGGTAGCCGCCGCCATGACGCGGGCAGGTATTCGGCGACCGTCGGCGTCCGCCGCCCGTTGTCCGGTGCGGCTTGCGGGTCGGCGACGCTGACACCGAGTTGGGCCAGCAGGGTGCGCGCCGTGGCGACTCGGCTGGGATCAGCGGTCATGGTTCCCGCTCGTCCGCCAGGTCGGCGTAGTGCTCGGGGAGCAGCTGGGTCACCATGGCACGGGCGTGCACCAGGAGCACCATGGCGCCGGCGTGCACCAGGAGCACGTCGTGGTCGAGTACGGCGGCCAGCACGACGTGGCCGTCATTGTCGATGCCGGCCAGGGCTCGGGTGGCGGCGGGCACGGCGAGCTCGCCGCGGCTGCCCACGGCTTGCTGGCCGGTCGGCGATCCGGCGAAGACGACCGCATCACCGACGACGACGGCGTCGACCCGGTGCCCGGGCGGCCAGCCCAGCGATCGGAGTAGCCGGCGGGCGGAGAACCGGCCGGACGCGTCGAGGCGGGCCGTGTCCAGCAGTACGTACGCCGCGTCGCCGCCGATCGGCACCCTCGGACCGGGCGGGAGGTCAGGAACCAGCGGCGCTGCCGGGGGCGGGCGGGATCAGCGCCCCGATGAGCTGCTCGGGACGATGGTCGTGTGGCCCGGCCGGCGAGCCCATGGCACTCATCGTCAGCACATCGCGCTGCACGACGCCGGGGAAACGCGAAAGGTCAGGCCGTTGTCTAACCGCCTGACCTTTGAAGATCCGTTCACACGGATGCGGTGAGGTTCCAGTCGATGAAATTTCACCGTTGTGGTGATGTTCCACCAGTACTGGTGTCCGGAGGAGGATTGGCCACATGAATTCCGCATCTGCGCCAACCGCGCGTAGTCATATCCTATTTTGCACCCGGCGGCGGTCGTTGTGTCGAGCCTTCGCCGTGGCCAGACGGGTAAAACCTGTACGCATGGCGGTCGGGCCCAGCTCTGCCTGCTCGAATGGGACTCGAGCTTCTGAGAACCATCCACTGCGAGGTAAGGGCATTGGGACTTGTTGTTCGGCCCGAGAGACTGAGAACTAGAGAGCGGTAGGAGGCCATCGGTGCCGGCCGTGAGAACCTGAGTAGGGTGCTTTCTCGACGCCAGGGTCGCGGGGATGGGGCCGAAGTTCATCGGCACAACCGAAAAATGTGCGGGACTGAGCACACGCTGTCCGAGCCTCGGCGTCGATAAGACGGCACTAGGCTGCTGAAAAGGCGTCCGTCAGCCGGCGGGCGGTCCCGCGGGCCGCGCCTGCGACGGAGGCGGCGAAGATCGGTCGGCGAAATGAATCGACAGCTGCCGCCACCAATCCAGTCCAGCTTCTTCGATGAGGTCAGCCGTATGCGTATGCTCTTCGTCACCGGTGGCAGCCCAGCCACGGTGTATGCCCTGACTCCGCTCGCCACGGCGGCTCGCAACGCGGGTCACCAGGTCTTGTTCGCTGCCAACGCCCCGACGATGAATGCGATCGCCGCTGCCGGACTGGCCGGGGTCAGCGTGTCCGACATACCGATCCGTGTACACATCGAATTCGACCGAGCCGGAGCGCCGGTGCCGCGCTCCGCCGACCCGGAGGTGCAGATCCGGTCGATCGGGCATGCGTTCGGCCGGATGGCTGCGGTCTATCAAGAGCCCCTGTACGAATTGGCGAAGGCGTGGCGGCCGGATGTCGTCGTCGGTGGCACGCTGATCTACTCCGCCGCTGTTCTGGCGTCGCGCATCGGGGTGCCATACGTCCGTCAAGCGTGGGATTCCGGTGAACCTCAGGTCGTGGATGTCGCGGCCGCCGAGGAGATGCGTCCGGAACTGGAGGCTCTGGGACTGGAGGGGATCCCGGCACAGACGCTGTGGATCGACGTCTGCCCGGCCTCCGTGCGCGACCCTGAGGCTCCCGAGGGGTCCGAGATGCGATGGATCCCGTCCAATGAGCACCCACCGATCGAGCCGTGGATGTATGTCAAGGGTGATCGCCCCCGCGTCGCCATCACTGCGGGAACGAAGACCGCCCCCGGCTACTTCTCCGACTATCTGGTCGAGCTCGTGGCCAAGATGCGCAAGGTGGATGCGGAGATTCTGGTCAGCGCTCCACCGGCGGCAGCCCGTGCGATCAGCGAGGCGACGGGCACGCGGGCCGGTTGGGTGCCGTTCGACATCGTCGCGCCGACCTGTGACCTGCTGGTGCACCACGCGGGAGGCGGTACGGCGCTGACCGGGATGACGTACGGCGTACCGCAGCTATTGATTCCGAACATGCCCAAGCTGGTTCCGCCGTCGAACCGGCTGGCCCGTTACGGTGGGGCGCGGGTGCTTTTGCCCGGCGCGGACTCGGCCGAAGCGGTGGCCGGCGCGGCCGAAGATCTGCTCGCCGACTCCCGGTACCGGGAGCGGGCAGCCGCTCTTGCGGCGGAGGTCGCCGAGATGCCGGCACCGGCCGACGTGATCGGCACCATCGAGAGACTGCAGTGAGCGTTGCGCCGTGAGCCGGCATCGGGCTCGGGCCGGTGAACTAGGACCCTGCCCGGTCCGACGTTGATGTCGGCGGTGGCTTCCGCCAGATCTGAGAGGAGTCATCGATGGCGAGACGTATCCTGCTGGTTCACGGCGTGTGGCATGGGTCATGGTGTTGGGAGGCGTTGGTACCCCAGCTGCGGGCGCGGGGATGGGCACCGGAGACGATCGATCTGCCCAGTGCGTCAGGCGACCCTGAACTCGGCATGCTGGCCGACGCCGCGGCGATCCGTGAGCGGCTGTCTCAGCCTGGGGATCCGGTCACCGTCCTGGCCCATTCCTACGCGGGTATCCCGGTTGGCGAGGGCGCGGCGGGCCTACCGGGCGTCCGGCAGTTGATCTACCTGGCCGCTCACCTGCTGAAGGCCGGCGAGACGGACAAGGACGTGGCCGGCATTGATCTTCCGGATGACGCCTACTTCATGGTGCCGCCGCCGGAGGATGCCGTCGCCACTATGTACCACGATGTGCCGGCGGACGTGGCTGCGGCGGCGGTCAGCCGGTTGCGTCCGCACAGCTCCCGGGTCGTCGTCGACCGCACCACGGAGGCGGCATGGCAGCAGATACCGACCGCCGCCATCATCTGCGACGACGACCGTATTCACGCTGAGGTCTACACCGAGCGCCTCGGTACGTGGCTGACCTCGGTGCGGCACCTGCCCGGCAGCCATTCGCCCTTCCTGTCCCGCCCGGGCGACCTTGCCGCCATGATCGACGAGATTGCTTCGAAGCAATAAGAGCGGGCGGTAAAACGAGGCGGTCGCAACGGTGCGGTCTCGGCCCTACCGGCCAGGGGAGGCAAGGCTGATGGAAATCAACAGACGGCCGGTCGGTACCGTGCGAGGCGACGAACATTCCTCCGGATGGGTGTGGATCGACCATCTGGTGCGGCTAGGTTCTGTCCCGCGGATCATGTCGGTCCGGGACGGCGCGTAGCCAGTCCAGCATTTCGACCAGGTCGAGCGTGGCTTGGTAATTGACGCCGAGCTTGTCGAATCTGGTGGCCAGCCCGCGCCAGTGTTTGCGCCGGTTGAAGCCACGCTCGACCTGATTGCGGTGACGGTAGGCGCCGGGGTCGAACGCGGGTGGGCGGCCACCGCGCGAGCCTCGGCGTTTCCGGTTGGCGATCTGGTCGTTGGGCTCCGGGATCGTCGTGCGGATCCGCTTGCCGCGCAGGGCCTGCCGATTCGCCCGTGACGAGTACGCCTTGTCACCGGTCACGGAATCCGGGCGGCTGCGAGGCCGGCCGATCCCGCCGGGCCGAGGCACCCGAACCTGCTCGAGCAGCGGGATCAGCTGCCGGGTATCGGCGGCTTGGCCCGGCGTGATGAGCGTGGCGAGGGACCGGCCGCGGCCGTCGGCAAGGGTGTGGATCTTCGTGGTCAGCCCACCGCGGGACCGGCCGATACTCTCGCGTTCCCGCGTTTCCGCGATGCTCTGCCCCTTTTAGCAGCTCCGGCAGCGTGCTGGTGGGTGCGCACGATCGTGGCATCGACCTGGGCGTTCCAGTCGATGTCGTCGTCGAGTTCGGCCAGGGCGACGACCGCGGCTTTCAACCTGGCCCAGGTTCCGTCGGCGGCCCACCGGGTGAACCGTTGATGCGCGGTCTTCCAGGGTCCGTAGCGTTCGGGCAGGTCTCGCCATGGTGAGCCGGTGCGTTTGACCCAGCAGATCGCGTTGATGACCTGCCGGTGATCACGCCACTGCCCACCCCGAACGGGCTGCGCTGGCAGCAACGGCTCCAGCACAGCCCATTCCTCACTGCTCAGATCACCACGCGCCACACCAGTTCAACGACCGTCATCCATGATCGCCACGCATGATCCACGGGACAGAACCTAGGGGCAGGATCGACACTGAGCATGCAGTCGGTCCACTTCGCGCCGGGTGCCCGCACCCCGTGGCATTCCCATCGGCAGCGGCAGATCATTCACGTAGTGTCCGGCTCCGGTCGCATACAGGTGCGTGACGAAGGACCGATCTTCGTCATCAGCGCCGGTGACACGGTTGTGGCGCCACCCGGCGAATGGCACTGGCACGGTGCCGACCCGGACTCCGCGATGACGATGATCTCCGTCCAAGACGCGAACGCGGTCGATGAATTCGTTCTCTGGGGCGAACCCATTCTCGACCTCGACTTCGGCGGCTGATTAGACCTGCCTCAGGGAGGGCGCCGCGCACGTCCGCGGTTCCGCCCGGATGGGGCTCATCCGATGGTGCCGCGAGGTGTTCGCCTATTCGCATCTGGGGAAGTCATCGTAGAAGGAGGCCTCCGAGCCATGACCGGCCAGCCGGACTGGGGACAGTTGAACGCTCGGTTCATCGAAGCTTTCCGGGCCAACGGCGGCCGGGTCGGGGGCCTGTTCGAAGGCAACTCGGTACTACTTTTGCATACGGTCGGTGCCCGGACTGGCGCCGCCTATACGGTTCCTTTGACTTATCTGTGGGACGCCGGAAGGTTTGTCGTCTTCGCCTCGAACGTCGGCGCCGAACGGAACCCCGGCTGGTACTACAACGTGCTTGTCAACCCTGACGTGACTCTCGAGGTAGGTGTCGAAACGTTTCCGGCCCGAGCGAGCCTCGTCAAGGGGGCAGAACGTGATCTTTTGTGGGCACGCCAGATTGCTCGGGTCCCCCGCTTCGGCGCGTACGAGGGCAAGACCACTCGGGTGATCCCTGCTGTCGCACTGACCCGCCAGGCATGACGGTCAAGAATCTCCTGCTGACCGAGCTGACGTCTTGCTGGTCCGGCTGGACTTCCCGCCGGCCGTCATCGTAGCCCACGTCGCTGGTTGTACTTCCCGGATCCGGGTCGGCTCCGGGGGAGTGCTGGCCGGAAATCATGCTCCGGTCACCCTGATCGAGCAATTCCGGACGCTCGATAATCTCTATCCCGGTCGGATCGATATGGGTGTCGGGCGAGGGCGGTGGAATTCCGACCCGGCAACTGTCGCTCGACTGAGATGGGAAGCCGCAGCTCGCGGAGATCGCGCGGAGGTGGAACACGTCGCGGGTCGATGGTGCGGGCGAGGAGCCACGCGCGGAACGGCTCACCGGCCACTGCGGTACGCCATCCGGCAAGAAATCCTGGCGATGCCCCGCGCCGATTTCGGCCGGCACGGGGCTGGCCGGGTCAGTGCCGGCCGGCAGCGGTACGCAGAACCGGCAGGTATCCGAGGCGGTAACCAGCGTCGTTCGGGTGGAACGGCCCGGTCGCCGCGGTCAACCCATTCATCCAAGGAGTGGTGCCGCACAAGCCGTGCCCGTCGAACGCGTGCCGGACGTCGACGAACCGGGCGCCGTTCTTGGCCGCCCGCGTGGCGATCGTCCTGTCCAAGGCGTCTACCGCGTCGTTGAGGGCGGTCCGCTTGACCAGATCGAACGGCTGGCCCGCGCAGTCGCCGGTCAACTCGAAGAAGTGGGCGTACCCGGCCACCAGGAGCCGGGCCCGCGGCGCCCGCTGCTTGATCGCGGCATAGACGGCGTCCAGACGGGAGGGCAAAGTGGTGGCGGCGAACTGCTCGGCCGCCACCACCGTGTTCAGACAGTCGGCGTCGGTGCCTTGCGCACAGGTTCCGATCCCGGTCGTGAAGCCGAGGTCGTTGCCCCCGATGGTGATCGTGACGAGGCTCGTCGACGTGGTCAGCGGCGACAACTGATTAGCGGTCACCGCGGCGGTGGTCGCCCCGCTGCACGCGGCGAACGTGAACGAGGAGGCGTGGGAGATGTCGGCGAGCTGCTGCGGGAAGCCGTTCGGGCTCCGCAGGCATACCGGGTCGCTGAATGGCCCGGACGAGCCGACGCCTGACGAGACCGAGTCGCCCAGGGCTACGTAGGAAGGGGTGTCACCTCGGCAGTCGGCCAGCGCCGCCCCGGACGTCGCCGCAAGCAGCGCCGTGGAAGCGAGGACGGAGGCGATGATGCCGCGAACCTTCATGAGTGTCTCCGTTCGTATGCGCCACCGGGCGGTGGCGCACTTGCCGTCGACGCCCTGTTGCCGCCGTTCACGGTCGTGAGGCTGTTCACACGGGTCGCCCGCGTGCCTCGCCGTCAGGCGGCGGATACCGCGTCGACAATGCGAACATCGGGCTCGACCGACGACGTCAGCGGCAATTACCAGCTTGGCTGAACCAACGGCGGCTACTGGCAGCGGTACACCGTGAACGTGGCGGCGGCGCGCACGTACAGCATCGCCTATCGCTATGCCGCGCCCAGCGTGGTCACCGGCGCCCTCTATCTGTCGTCCGTCGAGCGGCGTCAACCAACTACTTCACGGTGAGCTGACAGTTCTCGTGCTCCGGGCTGGAGCTGCCCTTCGCCCCCCGGCGTGGGCGGCCCGAATCGGCATCGAATGATCGCCGGGGTGAACCCTGACCGTCGATCTCCGACGTCACGATCACGACCATTGCGACGGCGAGCCTTTTCTTCGCCGAGGAGTGGACGCCGACCTGAGGAAGGCACATGGCACTCGAGGCGAGCGATGAGCTGAACCGCTTTCAGCTCTGGCTGTCCGGTGAGCAGTTCCCGAGCGCGAACGAGGACCGTTTACGCGCACAGGCGCAGGCGTACGACGACGCGGCGAACGCCATCGAGACGGTCATCCCGATGTTCGCCGCCGCGGTGTCCGACATTCGTTCCGGGGTGTCTGGGGAGTCCGAGCGGGCGTTCGCCGATGCCATGGAAAAGTATGTCGGCGATAACGGGCTGCTCACCTTCTCCGGCAAGTATGTGCATCGTCTGGGCAGCGGCATGGATGACCTGGCGACCCAGGTCGAGTACACCAAGCTCATGATCATCGTGATCTTGATCGAGTTGCTGATCGAGTTTCTCTCCGCGATGGCCGTCGCCTGGCTCTTTCCCGGCATCATGGCTCAGTTGACGGCCCGCCTGCTGGTCGGCCGGTCGATGATTCTGGCGTGGCTCGTCCGCCTCGGTGTCTCGGTCGCCTCGGCCGAGCTGATCGGCATCTCCATGCAGGTGCTTATGGATCTCATCGTTCAGGAGATCCAGATCCAGGCGGGTCACCGCAAGGGTGTCGACCGGCGCAACGTCGTTCAGGCGGTCGAGGTGGGCGCGCTCGGTGGCGCGATCGGCCTGACCGTCGGCGAGCTGGGTGCCCTCGTCAGCAAGCTCGCCCAGCACACGGGAGTGGTGCTCCCGCACGGCGCCGGAATTGAATACGTCGAACATGTCAGCCACGAGTCCGCGTCGGAGTTCGTGACCGAAGGTACCTGGAGCGAGATCCAGGGCGGCACCTGGGATCTGGGAGCGTCGATCGGCGGCCTGTTGTCGGGCTCCGCGTCCGCCTCGGTGGAATTCGCCGGCGAGCGCGCGGGAACCGCTCTGCGCAAAGCGACCGGGATGGCCCAACCGGGCGAGTTCGCGGACCACGAGTCCCCGGTGGGTGACGAGCCGGATGAGCCGTTCCCAGCGCCACCGCCCTCGTATCCGGAGGCCCTGGCGGAGCCCGCGTACCTGCCGCCTCTCGGTGAGGCCGGGGCCGGGGCCGAGACGGCCGAGAGCGCTCCTCCACCCCGATATGCCGAGACGGCCGCCGGCGCCGATCGGCCTCGGTCCGTCGCGGCGGAGGGGCCCGTCGCCGATGGCCGGTCCGCCGACGCGATCTCGCGGTCCTCGATTCCGGGCCGGCCGGAAGGCCGATCGGCAAGCGGTTCAATTCTGTCGTCGCGACTGCGTCAGCCGGTGACCGAGGCCGTAGTCACGATGGGCGGCGTGGGAGAGGACCCGCGCCCGGTGCCGCGGATCCTGCACATGGTCGTCGCCGGCCCGGAACCCGTGACCACCGAGGTCCGTTCCCACATCCGGTCCTGGGCCACCCGGGCGGCCGCAGAGGGATGGAGTGTCCGCGTCTGGGTCGATCAGGCAGCGGCGATCGCCAACCCGGACCTGGCCGGCGTCCTCGGTCGGCAGGTCACCGTTTCCGAGTTCGAGCCGCCCACCGTGGCCGACGCCGAACCGGCTCAGCCGGCTCGGCCGGTGACCGGCGACGTCATGGCGATCACCGTTCTGCACGAGCACGGCGGCGTTCTGGTCGACGTCACCGTGCCACCGGCTGGCGTCCGGCTTCCGGACGTGGAACTGGTCATGGGTACCGGTCCGGCCGACGTGCCGTTCTTCGGCGGATCGATCCAGGGCCGGTCCGTCGTCGGGCACGGCGCTCCCATCGTGGTGTCGCCTCCGCGCACCGCGTTCCTCGACGAAGCCCGCCGAGCCGTTCTCCAGCCGGAGCCGGTGGCGGTGCCCGCGTCGCTGACCGGCCCGAGCGCGACGATGGTAGCGGTCCTCACCGAGCGCCACGGCGTGGATGTGGCCCCCGACCCCGCGCTCGCCTACCAGTTCGAACCCCACCCACGGCCGGCGGAAGCGGTCGATGCTCCGGCACCGCCGAGGGCCGCCTGGCCCGCCCCGCACCCGTCCCCCGGCTCCCCGATCCCTTCGGCGCTGGCCGACGACGAGGCCGCCCGCGCCGCTCACCCGGAGCTGGCCTCGATGAATCCCGAATCGACCACGACCAGCTGTGTCCTCACCGCGATCGTCCTGGACATGAACCTCGAACCGGGCGAGGCCATGACGTGGAACACTCACGACGCCGGTCCCCTGCCCCTGCTCGACCTGGTGAACTATCAACGCCAGCAGCTCGACCTGGCCGACGACCAGTCACGGCTGTACCGGATGGATGTCGCATCCATCCGCGCTGCTCTCGCGGTCCACGCCGGCGCGCGCGGCATCGTCATCGCCGGCGGCCCGGATGCGGTCATCCGGCACGCCTTCAACGTCGTGCACGACGAGCACGGCGTCAGCTTCCTCGACGGCCAGCGGGCCGGTCTCGCACGCCTGCCGCGCGGTGGACGCGATCTCATCTTCGTGCCGCTGACCCCGCAGGTCGCGGATCTCGGCGCCCCCTCGGTCGAGCCGCATGAGCTCGCCGGTCTGGTCGGCGGTCTGATCGGTGTGGAACGTCAGCTCGAAGCGCTCGCCATCGGTGCGCCTCGGCTCAGCGGTACGAGCGGCAAGGTGCTTCTGCTGAGCGCCCGCAACGGTCTGGTCAAGGTCTACACCGACTGGGGTTTTCGGTTCGAAGGCACCGACGGCCGGTTTTACGGCGACCGCTCGCACCTACCCCCGGGCGTCGGCGTGGTTCGTCTGACGCCGTTCCTGGTGCCCGAGATCGTCACTGCCCCGTGGACCCTCCTGAGGGGCGAGTACGGGAACATCGCAGCCGATGTGCGGCAGACCGAGAACGTCATCCGCGCCGCCTTGATGTCGTCCGACGGCCGGACCCTGTCCGAGATCTTCCGCGGCAACAACGCCATCAAGGTTCACAAGAACTGGGCCATCCACCAAAGTGGCCTCTTCCCCCACGGCAACAGCGTCATGCAACACGTGACCGTCGGCGTCCCGATCGCCGCCGGGCCCGGTATCATGGCCGAACTGCTTCCGCTGATGACTCCGGGCACGTCGACGACGATCGCCGAGGAGGGCATCCGCTTCGGGAACACCGTTGCCCAGCGGTATCTGCGGTTCGCGGGATGGGGAGAACAGACCGGTGACCGGCTCCGCCTCGCTTTGCTGACCAACCGGCGCGCGTCGTCCATCTTCACCGTGACCGCTCTCGCCTACATGCACGCGGCGGCCGAGGCCTACAGCCGAGGTCGTGGTCGCCTGGTGAAACAAGCCATCCCGCTGGCGCTCCGCGAATCCCTGCTGACGGTACGGAACCTGATCCACCCGGAGGCGCAGTCGTTCCTCATGGCGAACCGGTCGGTGATCCGATCCGACTTCGTCGACATCTTCCTGCGGAGACGGCCCCGCTTCATGCAGGAACACGGGAACCCCGGGCAGTCCCCGGTCGATGTCGTCCTCGATGGCCGACTTCCGCAGGACCCCATCACGCCGGGGATGTACCTGGACCAACTGCTGAGTGGGCAAAGCCCCGCCTACGATCAGACGGAGCTGTTCTCCATCGCGCCGGTGCAGCCCTCGGTCGGCCGGGCGGGCGGCGACTACCTCGCCATCGTCGAGATCCGGAACATCGGTGCCCACCAGAATTGGTATTCGACCGAGGGCGAAGCCGACCACAACGTCCGACTCATCTCCGAGCTCATGCAGCGAGGCGACGTCCAAGCCAACCTGATGATGGCGTCGGAGAACCCCGCCGATGCCGTCGCGGTGGGAATCGCCGACACGGTGCGCGGCCTCCTGACGAACGGGCCCGCGTACGCCTCGGCCTGGGCCGCCAACGCGTCGTATTGGCTCTCCGCCTATGCCATCCGAGGTCACGAGCAGTCGGCGCACGCGAGGATGCTGTCCGCTCTCGTCGCGGCCAGTCTGCCCGCCGCGGGCGGGGTACCGGCACCCGACGGCCGGGCGGGCGCAGCGGCTTCCGGTCGGCCGGTGGGGTCGGCGTTGTCGGCCGCGGAGATGGCCCGGGCTTTTCCGTGGTTGTCCGGGGTGAATCCCGATCGTGGTCGGGGTGGGGAGTATCTGACCAACTGTGTGGTCACTGCGATCGCGACTGATCTGAGTCTTCGCGAGGGGGTGTTGCACGAGGCGCCGCCGGCGTCGGCGTTGCCGGTCGAGGATTTGGTGAATTACCAGAATCAGGTGCTGGGCCGTCCTGGCGCGCGGTTCGTGGTCAGCGATTTCGCCGAGCTGACGGAAGTTCTCGGCCGGTCTCAGGAAGGCAATCGTGGCGTCGTCGTGGTGCGGGGAGCGGGGGAGGAGATCTCGCACGCGTTCAACATGATCGTGGGTCCGGAAGGCGTGAGTTATCTGGACGGCCAATCCGGCGGTCCGGCCCGCCGGCCGGACGACATGAATGAGCTGTTCTTCCTGCCCTTGACCGACGGCGCCGAAGTGCTGGCCCGCGACGCGTTGCCACTCGCGGCGGACAGCGCCCCCACCGTTCGCCTCGTCGGTGCCCCCAGCATCTTCGCCAGTCTCCGCTCGACGTTGCGCACCGGAGCCGGCGGCCGGGCCGCGCATGAGTTGGTGCCCTCGTCGAGTGACGACCTGGCCGGCCCGAGTGGTCACCTGTCGACGAGTCATCCGATCGGCGGCCCGGATCACCGGAGTTACCCACGGCGCAGCGCTCACCGCCCAAGCGGGAGCCGGCGGATCCACCACCAGACCGACGCGTACATGGTGTGGCGACGCGACGTCGGTACGCTGGCTCAGGCGTTCGACACGACCGGATATCTGGGATTCGACAGCCGGCCGCCGTCCGGCCGATCCGGTGATGTCCTGATCCGTATCGCGATCGCGGCGGACGCGGGCCGGCTGTCGGCCGATGCGAGCGAGGTGTGGCTGAGCGCCGACCACTTGGACCAGGCCTTCATAGCCGACCTCACCCGCGTCGGAACCCTGGGCCGCCGGCAGCGACTGGCCGAGTCCTCCGTCCAAGGGCAGCGCCTTCGGGACCTCGTGGACGGTGTCGTACACGCGCCCGACTCCCGGCTGCATCCGTCGGCGCGCCCACGAATTCCGGTCGATCACCTCAGAGCCGCGGCCGTGGGCGCCGCTCGTGCGGCCAACGTGATACAGAACCGCCGGCCACTGCCCGGTACCCCCTTGGTCACCTCGGCTCACCACGTCGGATCGCCGGCCTTCTCGACGGCCCCGATAGGCATCAGCTATCTCACCCGCCCGGAACACGAGCTGTTCTCGACGATCTGGCCCACCGATCCCCAGCACAGCTATCGGGTCGACACCGGGGTCGACGGCGCACCGGAACACGTCCGAGCGTTGCCGTTTACTCTCGATGAACAGATGTTCGTCGTTCTCACCCATGCCAGTCAGTACGGCTTGTGGATGTCGACGAACCGCGATCCGGCCCCTTCGGTGAACCGGTATGTCGACCGTCTGCGCGACTACCTGCCGGTGAACGGAGGGACGCTGGCCCAGCACGTGTTGGCCGATCCCACCTACCAACAGCATCTGCGCCGATGGGGAACCCGGACGAGCATCCTGCTCACCGCCTGCCGAGCCCTGCCTGACGCCCAGGCCTTCGCGCGCTCGATGGGCCGCACGGTGTGGGCCTCGGACGGCTTCGTCACGGTCCAGACCACTACTCTGGGACTACAACAACAAGGGCGGGATGAACCGCGCTGGTATCAGGTTCTGCCCGACGGCAGTTTGCACAGCGTGACACCCCGGACGCCGAACATCGAGCTGGCGGAGTACAGCCCGGTGCAGTTCGCCGACGTCGCGCTTCCCTCCGAGGATGGTCCCCCATCGCCGCCGGGCCGGCGAGACCGCCCCGGGCGGCCCCGGGCGTCGTCGGTGACGCACCACGGGTACCACCCGGCGCCGCATGGGGAGCAGCAGAGCGATCCTTTCCCCGTCGACGTCATGACCGAACGGGCTCGGAGCCTGCTGAGTGCTGCCCTGCACAACCCGGGCGGCGACCTGGCTCGGTGGATCGACACCGCCGGACTGGACAGCAATCAAGCCGACTGTCTTCCGCTGGCGTGGGCCGCATACATCACCCGTTACGGCCGAGCCGGCAACAAAGCCGTCACCGGCCATTCCTACGATGATTTCCTGGAAGCTCTCGGCGGTCGATGGAGCCCCGGCATGTCACCCCGTCACCTGCTCGGCGTGCTGCGGGAGCACCCGGGGTCGTCGGCGCTGATTCACGAGCGCACCAGCCGCTCGCACCTCTTCTGGCTGATGACCGATCCCGACGGGACTGTCCGCGTCGTCGATCCGCAGACCCCTGGTCGCTACCGCACGCCCTATGCCTACGACGTCAGGTCGAACGACGCCTGGACCAGGGCGCTCCATTCACCCGACAGCCGGGTCATGCTCGTCGACGCCGGCGGTCGCCCGTTCGACAAGGCGGCTGGGCAACCACCCGGGGACGCCGCCCGATTCGGTCCGCAGCCCCCGGTCCGTCTGCGATCACAGGATCTGACCGCGTTGGTGGACCGCGTCGTGACGACGACAAAGGCAACGGCCGGCCTGACGCTGGCTGACTGCGTCACTCTGCTCAGCGAGGTGCAGGGCGGGATCTATGCGAACCGTCAGGCAATCGGCCGTCCGGTCGGCGCCGTCGACGACTCCGCTGTCGGTACTGGGCGGGTCGAGGACCGACTGGCCCCGGGCGGTAGCTGGTCGGCCGCCGCCAGCTGGTCTGACATCGAGACGGCAGTCCGGCGGTCCGGCCCCGGGAGCACCGCGCTGGTGCTGGCCAGGTACCAGTCCGGGATCGGCCACGCCTTCGCGCTGCACCACACGATCGACGATGGTGACGGTCTTCGGTGGATCGAGCCCCACAACGCGCCAGGCGACCGTCTGATCGGCGCCGAGCGCCTGCGGGTCGCCGGCCAGACACGATTCGTGGTCCTGGACGCCGCCGGTCACGCCGTACCCGTGGCGCCACGGTCATCGACCACAGGGGCCGGGGCCCTGATCGATGTTCCCCCGCACCTGTCGTACGGCCGGGGCGGCCTCGAGGTCGAGGTGCACAGCGCATACGTCGAAATACCGGACGGCGTGCACGACCAACCCGGCATGCCCGTGGCCTGGCATGAGCAGACCGGCGTTCAGGTAGTACTGGACACCGGCACCTTCTACGGGTTGATCGGCGAGGAGTCCCTGCACCAGGAGTCGGCGCTCCTCGACCGAACGCGACTCGAGCCCGAGACCTATCGGTCCCGGATCCTGGAGTTCGTCAACCGCTACCCCTTCCAGGTCCTCCGGCACGAGCACGCGGTGGTTCCGAACCCCGCACTCGATCTGATTCGCCGCGTGACCAACAGACTCGAACGCCGGGGTCCCAATCGCCGGACCAGGCTCACCGATCTCCTCCCGTCGCGGGACGGCTGGACGTTGTCCGCGGAATTCGATCAGGCCGCGGTCATCTCGGTCGATCCTGGCGGCATCCCCGATCTGGCGGTCCACTACACCATGGGCGTACCGCTGCGGGCGGTCAATCAGTTCCTGAGGTACCTGGAACCCGGTATTCATCCGGAAACGCCGTACTACGAGTGGCAGAGGACGATCGTCCGGGACGCCACGCGCTTCAGTACTGCCGTCGGGGACGTGCTCTCGGATTTCCATGACTCCCTGCGATCCGGCGACCGTGCCGACATCGAAGGGCTGCTCGCCCTGACATACGTTGTGGGCGCCACCCAATTGTTCGGGCCGATTCTCGAAGTGGGTCTCGCGCGATACCTCATGGCGGCGGCGCCTCGTCACAATCTTCTGGTGGTCCGGAACCAGCTCAGCGATCGGGCGCGGGCTCTGCTCGGGGTTCACCGGGAACAGATCGCAGCCGCGTTCGACGACCGCATCCTGGAGGCCATGCCCGAATTCGAGTCGCGGGAACGCGCCACGTTCGCAATACGTCACCGGCGCGCGCTCAGGCCGCATCGTGAACATCGCGCGCGTGAGCTGTTCGACTACGTGATCTCGGGGAATCCGCCCCCGCACGGGTGGAACATCGACTCAGGGGTTCACACCCAGTTCGCCGACCTGGACGCATCGCGGGGGCCGGCCCGGCCGCCATTGGTGCTCCTCGAAATCAGGTCGATGGCGGGTGGGCTCGCCGACATGCTGAGCGTCGAGCAGTACTACGCCCAAGTCAGCGACATGGCGCGGCAGGCCACCGATGAAACGGAAGGCCATGCGCGTCCATGGGTGCCGAGCTCCGCCCTGCAAAGTTCGTCCACGCCTCCCGCCCATGCGAGATTCGGGGGCAACCATCCACTGAACCGGCCGCCGGGGCTGGTCGGCACCCCGGAATTCGCCACGCCGCCGTTCGGGGGCAGCTACCCCCGTCCTCGGGCGCATTCAGTCACCCACGGCGGACCCTACGGGGCGCCGCGTGGCCGTGACCGAAACGATCCGTCCCCGTCCGGGTCGTGACATTTCACGCTCGTGCCGTTTGGCGCACTGCCCTGGAGGATCCAGGCGGTGACCTCGCGTCCGACCACCTCGGTGTGGGGGCGATGACATGGCGCCGATTGAACTCCGGGCGGTGCGTCACGACGAGTCTGAGGTGCGCCGATCGGTGGGTCGGCCGCCCACCAAGTACTCCGGATGCCACGTTAGGACAACCGGTGCGGTCGAGCAGACCGGCCGGACAGGAGAGGTACCAGTATGGCTCGACGCCTTTTCACCGCGGCTGTCACGATGACAGCGACGATTCTCCTGGCCGGCTGCGGTAGCGCCGGCTCCTCCGGGACGGAGGCACCCCCTTCCGCCGCGGCGAACGGCGGGTGCGCCCCGGTTTCCGGTAGATCCCTTCGGGTTCTCGTCGACGACAAAAAACTCCAGAACACCGACAATGTCGTCCCGGCCGTCAACGCGAAGGCCTCGTCGCCTGAGTTGATCGCCGTGCTTGACCGGGTTTCGGCGGCTCTGGACACCACCAAGCTGATCGCGTTGAACAAGGCGGTCGACATCGACCGTAAGTCGCCGAAGGCGGCGGCGGAGCAGTTCGTCACCGACAATCATGTGACGGCCGGAATCGCCAAGGGAGCGGGCGGCACCCTCACGGTCGGCGCCGCGAACTTCAGCGAGAGCGCGACATTGGGCGAGATCTACGGATTGGCCCTGACCGCGGCTGGTTACCGGGTCAAGGTTCAACAGATCGGCAATCGCGAACTGTACGCACCCGCTCTCGAGAAGGGGGACCTCGACGTGGTCCCCGAGTACGCGGCCACCTTGGCCACCTTCCTGACGGGCAAGAGCGCCGATCCCTCCTCGCCTGATCTGAACACGACCATGAGCCACCTGCGGATGCTTGGTCAGAAGGTGGGTCTCGTATTCGGTGCGGCCTCGGCCGCTCAGGACCAGAACGCCTTCGCCACCACGACGGCGTTCGCCGACAAGTACGGCGTGAAAACGCTGTCCGACCTGGCCGCCAGATGTTCCGGGGCGGCAACCGTTCTGGGCGGTCCGGCGGAATGCCCTCAGCGTCCCAAGTGTGAACTCGGTCTGGCCGCCACCTACTCGTTCCGGCCTGGTCGGTTCGCCAGCCTCGATGCCGGTGGCCCGCTGACCAAGAGCGGTCTCGAACAGGGCACCGTCAGCGTCGGCCTGGTGTTCAGCTCCGACGGCGCGCTGACGGCCGGCTGACGGCGGATACCCGGGGCGGAGCCGGAACTGGCTATGCTCAGTCTGGTCCTTTTGGTGGCGTTGGGGGCGGTGCTGCTGTCCGCCGAGGTGGTGGCGCGCCGGCTCCGCGTCGTACCGCCGGTGCCGCTGGTGGCCGGTGGTGTCGTGCTCGGCTTCCTGCCCGCGCTGCGTGGGGTGCAACTGCCGCCGGAAACCGTGTTGCTGCTGTTCTTGCCGGCGCTCTTGTTCTGGGAGAGCCTGACGACGTCCTTGCGCGAGATTCGCAGCGATCTGCGCACTGTGGTGCTGATGAGTACCGCTCTCGTAGTCGTTACGGCAGCAGCGGTCGCTGTCGCGGCGCGGGCGAGTGGACTGGCATGGGGACCGGCTTGGGTGCTGGGCGCGGCGGTCGCCCCGACGGACGCCACCGCGGCCGGCGCGCTGACCCGCCTCCTGCCACGCCGGATGGTCACCTTGCTTCGCGCGGAGAGCCTGGTCAATGACGGTACCGCGCTGGTGATCTATGCCCTGGCGATCGGCATCACGGTGGGCGGACAGCGGCTGAGCGTGCCGCACGCCGGATGGTTGTTCTTCCTCGCCTACGGCGGCGGGGCGCTGGCCGGCGTCGTCACCGCCTGGCTCGGTATCCGGATGCGGCGGCGACTGGATGACCCGATGCAGGAGAACGTCGCCATCCTGTTGATCCCGTTCATCGCCTACCTGCTGGCCGAAGCGATGCATGCCTCCGGGGTGGTGGCGGTCGTCATCTGCGGGCTGATCATCAGTCAGGCCGGGCCGAGAATCGGGCGCGCCGGTACCCGTCAGCAGACCATAGCTTTTTGGTCCTTCGCCACCTACCTGCTCAACGGTGCGCTGTTCGTGCTGATCGGGTTGCAGGCACAGGCAGCGGTCCGGGGCTTGACCAGCGTCGCTCTGACCCAGGGAGTGATCAGCGTCGGGGTGGTCGCGGGGACCGTGATCGGGGCCCGGTTCGGCTGGTTGTTCACCGCTCCGTATGTGATCCGAGTACTCGACCGGCGGCCACAGCAGCGCCAACGCCGGGTCGGCGCCCGGGCCCGGGTGGTCAACGGGTTCGCTGGTTTCCGGGGCGCGGTCTCGCTCGCAGCAGCTCTCGCGGTTCCGCATACGGTGGTGTCCGGACGGCCGTTCCCCGATCGTGACCTCGTCATCTTCGTGACCGCCGGTGTCATCCTCGTCACTCTGGCCGGGCAGGCGTTGCTCCTGCCGGTGGTGGTGCGATGGGCCCGGCTCCCACCCGACACCGGCGTCCGGCAGGAGCGGCACCTGGCGGAGACAACAGTTCTGCGAGACGCGCTCGAGGCGCTACCGCGAGTGGCGGCCGAACAGGACGCGGGACGCGACGTCGTCGAGCGCCTGCGTGACGAATACGAGATGCGTCTGCAGGTCCTGCACGTCCATGGCGATGAGGCAGACGACAGGGCCGCCGTGTGCTTCGATCGTCAGGACCGCGCGCTGAGACTGGCGATGGTCGCGGAGAAGCGTCACGCTCTCGTGCGCCTGCGGGACGACGACCGCATCGACGACGTGGTGCTGCGCCAGGTGCAGTCACGCCTGGACATGGAGGAGCTGCGCCTCTCGGGGCTCTCTTGACCGGCACCGGCGTTGCCGACATGCCGGGCCGGGCCTCATCGGCCGTAGCCTCCGAGGCCACGGCGCATCGCGACGAGGACCGCCGCGCCCACACCGGAACCGATCAGCAGGAAGACCCAGACCCGATGGACCGCGGCCAGCGAACTCGGGTCGGACGCGCCGGACAGCAGGGAGACCGCGACGGCCACGCCCACGGCCGCACCGATCTGCCGCGCGGTGTTCAGCACCGCGCTGCCGGTCGTTGCCCGCTGCGCCGGCAGGGTCGCCGCGGAGGACAGCAGGGGAGCCTGGATCAGGCCGCTGCCGGCGCCGGCCATCACGAGCGTCCACACGAAAACGCCTCCGTACGCTGGGCGCGACGGCACCCACGCGATGGCGAGCGCGAAAGCCACCATCAACGACAGCAAGCCCACCGCCGGGGGGATCGTACGCCCGAGCCGCTTGCTGACCGCGCTGCTGTTGACGGCCACGATCGCCGTGCACAGCGGTGCGGGGAGCATGGCCACTCCCGCCTTCAACGTCCCGTAGTGCCACACCTCCTGCAGGAAAAGAACGGTGACCAACAGCCATCCCGCCAAAACGGTGTAGTAGGCGAAAAGACCGGCCGCGGACGAACCGAACTCGCGGTTGCGGAACAGGTGCGCCTCAACGAGGGCCTGGGGGTGCCGAATCGCGGCGGCGACCACCCCCGCCAGGGCTGCCGCCCCCGCGACGTACAGCACGATGACGCGGGAGCTGCCCCAGCCCCAGCTCGGCCCCTGCACCGTGGCGAGGACCAGCAACGTGACCGTGGTCAGCAGCAAAGCGGTCGACACCGGCTCCGGCAGCCGGCTGTCGGCATGACGGGGCAGCCGGGGAAGGCACCACATGCCCAGCAGGAACGCGGCCACCCCGATGGGAGCATTGATCAGGAAGATCCAGCGCCAGTCGGCCTCGCTCAGCACACCGCCGATGACCGGGCCGGATGCCGCGGCGACGGCCGCGACCGCGGCCCACAGACTGATCACGAGGGTGTGCCGGCGTACCGGGAAAGCGGGCAGCAGCAGGCTCAGCGAGGTAGGTACGACGATCGCCGCGCCGACGGCCTGCACCCCCCGGCTGACGATCAGAGCGGCCAGGCCAGGCGAGAGCGCGCACAGCGCCGACCCGGCGGTGAAGACGATGAGGCCGGTGAGGAGGAACCCCCTCCGGCCGAAGTGATCGGCCAGGCGCCCGCTGGGCACCATCAACGCGGCGAAGACGATTGCGTATGCCGTCAGCACCCAGGACACCGGTACCAGGTCGGTCTGGTGGAAGGATCGGGCGATGGTCGGGATCGCGACGTTGACGACGAACAGGTCCAGGTTCGCCATGAACGACACGGCGCCGAGAACCACCATGATCCACCATCGGCGAGCGTGGCCGACGTCGTCGACCGGAACCGGAACAAGCGTTCCCGTGCTCATGTTATTTTCCTCCAGCGTGCTCAGTATCGAGGGAGAAAGAGACGTCGGCGGCTAACCACGGGCGTGCACGGAACCCCAGCCCCCGTCGACGTTGAGCAGTTGTCCAGTGAGATAGGCGCCGGCCGGGCCGGCGAAGAACAAAATGGCCTGGGCGACGTCCTCGGGCTCGCTCAGCCGCCCCAGCACGTACTCCTTGGTCAGCGTCTGGACCAGCGCGGTGTTGCCCGTGATGGAGGCGGAAAAGTCCGTGTGGACCAGCCCCGGGCGGACCGCGTTGACTCGCACGTTGCGCGACCCCCACTCCGCCGCCATGGCCAGCGTCAGAGCGTCCACGGCGCCCTTCGTCGTGGCGTACAGCGTCACGCCGGCCATGCTGCGGTCGCTGCCCACCGCGGACGACACGTTGACGATGCTGCCGCCGCCGGCTGCCGCCATGTGGGCGGCCATCTTGGAACCCAGCAGGAGCGGGGCCCGGACGTTGAGCGCCCAGAGCGCGTCGGCCTCGGCCGCCGGCAGGTCGGGCGTCGGGGTGAAGCTTCCCGCCTCGCCGGCGTTGTTCACCAGCACTTCGACGCGTTCGAGTCGCTGGAGGAGGGCCGTGGTCACCCGGTCGGCGGCGTCGGGCTCGGACAGGTCGGCCGGCACTACCACGGTGTCAGCCGGCAGGCTGTCGGCGGTGGCTCGCAACGACTCGATCCGGCGGCCGACTAGTGCGACGCGCGCGCCGGCGCGGGCGAGCAGCACGGCGGTGCTGTGGCCGATGCCCCGGCCGCCGCCGGTGATCACGGCGGTCCGGCCGGCCAGCGGCCGGGAGGGCAGCGCATTCATGGTGTGTTCGGTCATCGTGGTGTACCACTTTCTCGTGTAGGGGTGGGTTGATCCGGGGATCCGGAGCAGCCGGCGGGGGTCAGCGCAGCAGTGGGATCACCGCGGCGAACGCGGCCATGTGCGGTTCGAGCACGCTGATGTAGGACAAGCCCCACTCCTCGCGGTAGCGCAGGAGACGCTCGGCGAGTTCGGCCGGTGATCCGGCGAGGACACCGGGCATCTCGGCGAGCTGCTGGGCGGTCATCCCGGAGGCCTTGCTGATCATTGAAAGGTCGACCTCGTCGATCGTGTCGCCAACGGCCGCCACGAACAGGTTGAGCTCGATGTCGCGTCCGCCCGCCGCCGCGCGGACGACCGAGACGCGGCGGCCGAGACCGGGTCCGAACCCGGCGTGGATCGGGAAGCTGATGATGTCGGCGTGCGCCGCGGCCATCGTCAGGATCCGGTCGCCGACGCCGGCCACCATGATCGGCGGCCGGGGCTTGTCCGCCTGGGCCGCCAGCAGGACGCGGGTCTCGGTGATGAGGGAGGTCAGCTTGCGCAGACGGTCTCCCGGCGTGCCGAAGGGCACCCCAGCCGCCTCGAACTCGGCCTCGACGTAGCCGGCGCCGAGCCCGAGCTCGAACCGGCCACCGCTGAGCCGCCACAACTCGGCGGCGTCACGGGCCAGGTAGCCGGGGCTCAGCACACCGCCGTTGAGCACGTAGGTGCCGACGGTGAGGTTCGGCGACACTTCGGCCGCGGCGGCGAGGGCCGGGAACGGCGCCACCATCCCGAGGTGATCAGGGACCTGGAGGACGTCGTAGCCGAGATCCTCCACCTGCCGGACGCGGGTGGCCCACAGTGGTGTCGAGCCACCTTGCAGCAGACTGACGCCGAAGCGGAAAGGGCGCTCGTTCATGCCCGTACGGTCGGCCGGGGCCCAGCCGGGTTCATCATGATCCGGGTCACGGCTCGGAGCGGCCGCGGATTTCCGGTCTCGCGTGAACTTGCCGCGCCAGCGTACGACGGTTGACGACGTGGGAGCTACTGCGCCGGACCCCGATCCGATGCCTCAGGTCCTGGCCTACGGGGACTCCCTGGTCCTTGTCCGTGGTCTCGCCGGGCCGTCGCCATCGATCGTCCGCCGGATCGCCCGGGAGGCGGGCCGGCCTGTCGTCGTGGTGGCGGCCGACCCTCCGCTGCCGGTGGCGGAGTTGGCGAGCCACCTGGCCGAGCGGCTTCCGGTGGGTACCCGGGCGATCCGGCTGGTGCTGTCGCACGCCGGCCGCCGCGAGGTGGCCGGTCGCCTGTCCGAGTGGCTCCGTGTCGAGGTGGTCGCGCCGACCGATGTCGTGATGCTGCTGCCGTCCGGTCTGCTCTTCGTCGTCGGCGGCCGGTGGGAGACCTACCGTGGCGGGGCGGCCGTCGGCCGGTCGGGCGCGCGTCATCCCGCGCCGTCGTGGCAAGAGGTTACGGGCGAGGTCCTGTCGTCGGGGCCCTTCACCGCCGTCCCGGCCGGCTTCCTGTGGCATCCGCGCGGCGCGTCACCCGCCCCGGATGTGGGGATCCTGGCGCTGGAGATGGATCCGTCTCGGCCCGCGCTGATTCTGGGCCGGGGAGCCCAGGCCGACCTCGAGGCGGTGCCGCGAGCGTTGCGCCGTCGCGTCGCGCTCGTCCCGTACGCGGGCGGCCAGGCCCGGGCGCACCGCCTGGCCGAACGTCTCGCGGCCCGGTACGGGGGAGACGTGGACGTGGTCGGCGGTGTTCCGGGCGACCTCGCCTGGCAGCCGTTCGGGCAGCGGTTCGCCTACCACGCCGGCGTGGCCCCCGTGCTCACCCGATGGGCCGGACAGGGTCCGCCGTGGTGGCGGATCGGGTCCGGATGGGCGGTGGAAGTCGTGCGCTGCGGCTTCTGGCTGCGGAACGCCGAGGACACCTCGGCTGCCGACGTCGCCCGCCGCGTCCCGATGGACGACCGCCACCCACTCCTGTTTCTGGACCCGGGCCTGCCCGCGGACGCCGGTGTGGTGGCCTCACTGCTCAGCCAGGCCCTGGCCTACCTGCCCACCGATCTCGCCGCCACGCTCCGGTTGGTGGTGGACCGCACCGACGCGGATCGCTGGGCCGGCGCCGATGCCGTCACCGCCCGGTTCGGTCCGATCTTCACACTCACCCCCGACGGTTCGCTGATCGCGCCGGCCGAGGAGCCCGCGACCACGGCAACGGCCGCGGACGGGTCAACGGTCACCGCCGCCGAGCCGCCGCCCGCCCGTCTGCCGGTTGCCGAGCCGGTGCCCGAGCCGTCACCGGTTGCTGAGCCGGTACCTGAGCCGCCGTCCACACCAGAGGCGCCCGAGGTGAAGCCGCCTACTCCGGCACCGTCCGTGCCCGCGCCGCCGGCCGCCCTCAGGCCGCCGGCGGGCGAGGTCACCGGCAGGTTGCGGGCGGCCGACGAGAGCGCGCCGGCCCCGAAGGCGGCTGACGGGGGTGCCGGCTGGGCCGGTCCCTTGCTGGCCGCCTGGGAGGTCGACGACGTCGCCCCGGGGCAGACCCTGGTTGCCGCGGAGGCGCTCATCGCCGGCCCGGTGCCCGTTGCTGGACCGCTCACCGCCGTCTGGTCGGTCACTGGACGACGGCTGCCGGGACAGTCCGACGCCTACGTCTTCGCCGCCGGAACCCGCTTCCACCTGGTCGAGTTGGACGAAGCCGACCCGGTCGTACCGAGGGTCGCCCTGGTCCGGGAGGTCGACGGATCCGAAGCGGGGCTCCCGGACCCGGCGGTCCGGGAGGCACTTCGCCGGCTCGTCCTCGCCTACCGTCGGGCCGTCACTTCGGAGGCTCCGCCCGCTGGTCGGCCAGCCCCAGCGAGTCGATGATCGAGGTACAGGCCAGCAACCAGGCCCGGCGGGTGGCGACGGCCAGGTGGTCGTATTCGATCCGGCCGCCCGAGCGGACGTACGGATCATGGGGGATGACCACGACGTCGCGTACCACCTCCCGGTAGCGCTCGGTGATCTGCCGCAGGAGTTCGGGGTCGGTCCTCGGGTCGGCGCAGGAGACGACCGCGACGGCGTTGGCGGCCAGCTTCTGGTGACCGCTGCGGCGCAGATGGTCGAGCATCCAGAGGCCGCTGTCGGCCACGTCGCTCTGCACTGTCGTGGGCACCACAAGGCAATCGGCCAGATCGGTGACGGCTCGCCAGTTCGCGGATCGGACGTTGTTGCCGGTGTCGACCACCAGGAGGCGGTAGTACCGGCTGAGGGCGGTCCACAACTTGGCGACCGCGGCATCGTCGATGATGTCCATCGCTCCGGGTTTGTCATCCGACGCGAGGACGTCGAACCGGGCGCTCTGCGGTCGCAGATAGCCCGACAGCCGTCCCACGCTGGCCGATACGGACAGGAAATCGTCGATGTCCTGGAGCAGGTCGACCACGGTCCGCCCGTGCGGCGCGTCCTCGGCGCGGATGCCGAGCGTGCCCCGGGTCTCATTGTTGTCCCAGACCAGTGTGTAGCCGCCACGGTGGAAGCCGAGCGTGGCCCCGGCCAGCAGCGCAGTCGGCGTCTTGGCCGCTCCCCCTTTCGGGTTGGCGACGACCACGGTCATCGCCCGTTTGAACGGACGGAGGAGCCGACGGCGCGCCGCCCGGTGCAGTCGTTCCTCCGGACCGGCCCCGATGGTGAGAGCCCCATGCGCGAGGCGGTTGGCGCGTCCCCGCCAGCCCCACTGCGCGGGGCGGGCGTCGAGGCCGATTGGCGATGGCGTACCGCCGAGGGAGGGGGCGGACACCGGGGCGGGTGCCGTCCACATGGTGGAGTCCGGTTCCGGCGCGCGGACCGGGCGGCCGGTCGGTGACGGCGGAACGCCGCCGGAGGCTGCGGCCCGGTCGGTCACCTCGGCCGCGATGGCGTCGCGGTCGAACTTCGCGGTACCGAAGTCGTCCGGCTCGTTGAGCGGAGGTGTGCCCTCGATGTGCGCGGTCATGGTTGGTCGGCTCCCTGTCGGTCGGCGGCCGGTGTGCCAAGGCACGGCGGCTCGCAACGGTGAGGGGAGGCGGCAAAGGGAACGGGACGAGGACGGGTGTGGGGTCCGGCTGTCCTCGGCATCCGACTGTACGTCATCACCCGCCGTGGGCCCACGCGACGTCGGCCAGGGATAACCGCCGCGCGTCGATGAACTCCGGTCGGTGCCTTCCGACAGTCGGATGGGGACCGGCGGCGAAGGGACGGGGTCAGCAAGTGGGGCGAACCGCGGCAAGCCGCATCGGTGTCGCGATCATGGCCGGGGTGGTGGTCACGCTGGCCGGCGCCCCGGCGCCGGGGGTGCCGCCACGGTATGCCGGTGACGCGCCGCCGGCTCTGCCCGACGCGACTGCCGGTGGGTGCGTCGGGCCGTCGCCGATCACCGCCGGCCGGCCGTCGTGGGCGTTCCAACGGGTACAGCCGGTCGACGCCTGGCCACTGACGCGAGGTGCCGGCGTACGGGTCGCCGTGGTCGACACCGGCGTCAGCTCCCGAGCCGGCGGCCTGTCGGGGGCCGTCGAGCCCGGCCGCAATGTCCTGACCGGCGGCTCGGGTGATGCCGACTGCCTGGGCCGGGGCACGGCCCTGGCGGCGATCGTCGCCGCCCGCCCGGCTCCCGGCAGTGTGCTCACTGGTGTGGCCCCGGCGAGTTCGATCTTTCCGGCTCGGGTCGTCGATCAGCGGGGCAAGGTTCCCGACGGTGCGCTGGCCGAGGGGATCGAGGCGGCGACCGCCGCCGGAGCGAAAGTGATCCTGGTCGGTATGGGCACGGCGACACCCGATGCCCGGCTACGGGCGGCGGTGCGGACGGCGATCGCCCGCGACGCCGTCGTGGTGGCCTCGGTGGCCGATCAGTCGCCGGCCGACAGCGCCGGCGTCGGCCGGTCCGCGCCGGTCTGGTATCCCGCCGCCGACCCGGACGTCCTGGCGGTGGGTGGCCTGGACGCCTCAGGGGCGCCGGTGCAGTCGCTCTCCCCGTCGTCGGGCCTCGACCTGCTGGCGCCGGGCAGCGACGCGTTCAGCGTGGGCCCGTCGGGCAGCGGGAACTACACGGTCGGCGGCCCGGCCGTCGCCGCCGCCTACGTTGCGGGGGCCGCCGCCCTGGTCCGGGCCTATCGGCCCGATCTGCCCGGGGCCCGGGTACGGCACCTGCTCACCGCGACGGCTCAGCCCTCGCCGGTCGGTCCGGAACTCGACCTGTACGCGGCGGTCAGCGGGCCGGAGGTTGCGGTGTCTTCCGCGGCGCCCCGTCCGGTCCGGACGCTCGCCGCTCCCCACCCGCCGCGTCCGAGCACGGCCGGGCGGACAGCGGGCGTGGTCGCCCTGGGTGGTGTCACCGCCGCCGCGGCGGCCTGGCTGGTCGCTGTCGCCGTGCGTCAGGGACGCCGGCGGGGATGGCGCCGTCCCTGAACACCGCCGGCTCCCGACCTCGCCCGGCGCCGGCGGCCTGATCATGAGGCCAGGATCTCCGTCAACCGCAGCGATCGGCCCTCATCGTAGGCGGTGGCGAAGTCCGCTTCCCCCCATGGCGACGGCCAGGCGCTCGCTGAGGCCGTCACGGACGAGGGCGTCGTCCGGATCGAGTACCTTGCCGACGGCGGTCATCGACTCGTCCACCGCGCCGAGCCGCCGGGCCGCGGTGGTCACCTGGCCGTCATGTTCGGCCAGGACGGCGCTCAGCAGGGCCAGCGCGGGCAGCAGCGAAGCGCTGTCGCCCGCGGCCACGAGGTACCGGCGGCTGGCGTCGAAGAGCTGTCGGGCCCGCGCGACGTTGCCGAGGTCCAGCTCGACGTGGGTCAGATTCAGCTGCTCCATCGCGACCCCAGCGGCATCGCTGAGCTCGCTGTGCAGCGCGACGCTTTCCTCGAAGGCCCGCCGGGCCGCCGGCAGGTCACCCGACAGCCGGGCGATGCTGGCCATGACGTGAAAAGGCAGTTTCTCCAGGCGGCGTTCGCCCGTAACACGGGCCCGGTCGTGCATGGCGGCGGCGATGTCCCCGGCGACGTCGTACCGACCGCGGCGCACGGCGACGCGCGCGAGGTTGGCCAGCGCGCTGACCTCGAGGGCCGCGTGGCCGGACTGCCGTGCCCGAGCCAGGTCGAGCCGAGCGAGGCACTCGGCGTTCCCGGTGTCACCGCGTCCGAAGGCCTCGAGGGCCGGCCCCGCGATCTAGCTGACTGTCTGCTCGAGCCGGTCCTCGGCCGGCTGCCAGGCCGTCTGGATGAGCCGGCCACCGCGCCGGGTGCACAGCAGCGCCCGTCCCGGCGGCAGATGGCGGGGCTTCACATTGCCCAGCAGCGGGCCCTCGTTCGGCGGGCACGACAGTGCCAGGTCGGGGGTATTGGTCTCCTGCATGCGCCGGATCAACGGGTCCATCGACATCCGCATCACGTTGGCCGCGCCGCGCGTCACGACCAGATGGAAGCCGATGTCGGCGCCCTGGGCGAGATAGGGCAACAGGGGCAACAGGGGCGATTCGTGGCCGGCCAGCAGATCGTAGTCGTCCACCAGGACGAACAGTTGCGGGCCGGTCCACCAGTCGCGGCGCCGCAGCTGTTCGGGACTGACGTCGGCGCCCGGCATGCGCGGGCCGAGCCCGGCGACGGCGTCGCTCACCGTGGCCCGGGTCGAGTCGGCCGACACGGAATAGCCGAGCCGGTACGGCTCGGGGATGGCGTCGAACAGTTGGCGCCGGTAATCCACGAACAAGATGCGGGCCTGTTGCGGGGTGTAGCGCTCGGTGATCGCGTGGGCCACGCGTCGGAGCACGTTCGTCTTGCCGCTCTGGCTGTCACCGAGCACCGTCAGGTGCGGAAGCTCGCCGAAGTCGTGCCAGACCGGCTGCATGCGGTCCTCGTCCAGGCCGATCGCGATCCTCACGTCCCCGGTAGGCGCCGGAAGCGTCCGCGCCTCCAGCACCGTGGGCAACGTCCGTACCGGGGGCGCCTGATCGCCGTCCCAGAACTCGTCGATCACGGTGACCATGTCCCGCAGGCCGTCGGCGAGGTCGTCGGCGCCGGGGACACCGTCGATGCGGGGCAGCGCCGCGATGAAGTGCAGGCTGTCCATGGTAAGCCCGCGCCCGGGCAGCTGCGGGACGGTGGCGGCCAGGCGCAGGTCGATGGCCGAGTCCACCGGGTCGCCCAGGCGCAACTCCAGTCGGGTGCCGATCTGGTCGCGCATGCCGTGGTAGACCTCGGACCATCGGGCCGCCGTGAGCAACAGATGGACGCCGAAATTGAGGCCCTGAGCAGCGATCTGGCGGATCCCCGCGTCGAGTGTCTCGAACTCCGAGCGCAGGGTGAACCAGCCGTCGACGACGAGAAAGACATCGCCGTACGGGTCGTCCGGTACGGCACCGCCGGCCCGCATCCGCCGGTAGGTGACCATGCTGTCCACCCCCAAGTCGGCGAATCGGCGTTCCCGCTGCGAGATCAGGTTCAGGACTTCGCTGACCGTGCGGGAGACCCGGTCGATGTCGAGGCGACCGGCGACGCTGCCGACGTGGGGGAGTCCGGCGATCGAGGCGAGGGCGCCGCCGCCGAAGTCCAGACAGTAGAACTGGATCTCGCGGGGGCTGTGGGTCAGCGCGAGCGCGCAGATCAGCGTGCGCATGAGGGTGCTCTTGCCGGTGCGGGGGCCACCGGCGATACCGACGTGGCCGCCGACGCCCGCCAGTTCGACCACCAGCAGGTCGCGAACCTGTTGAAAAGGCTTGTCGATGAAGCCGATCGGCGCGATCAGCTTGCCGTTGCCGGCCCATTCGGGGGCAGCCAGCCCCAGCTCGGGGTCGGGGGCGAGGGTGGGCAGCAACTCGTCCAGCGTTGGCGGGTTGCTCAGCGGGGGCAGCCACACCTGGTGCGCGGGCGGCCCCTGGTCGACCAGCTGACCGATGACCACGGACATGACGCTTTCGCTGAGCGCCTCGTCGGCTTCGGCCGGAGCAGGCACGACCTCGGCCGTCGGCAGGGGTACCTCGTCGAGCACGTACGGGACGACCTGGCGCTGCACCAGTTCCTGTGGGGCACGCTGCGTTCGCGGCCGGTACGCGCCGGAGACGTAGGCCGCCTTGAAGCGGATCAGCGTTGACACGTCGGTCCGCAGATAGCCGTTGCCGGGGGCGGGTGGCAGTTCATAGGCGTCCGGCACCCCGATGACCGACCGGGACTCCATGGCGGAGAAGGTCCGCAGCCCGATCCGATAGGACAGATGGGATTCGAGCTGCCCGATCCGGCCATCGTCGAGCCGCTGGGAGGCCAGCAACAGGTGCACGGCCAGTGATCGTCCCAATCGGCCGATCATGACGAAGAGCTCGATGAAGTCGCGGTGCGCGGCCAGCAGCTCGCTGAACTCGTCGACCACCACGAAGAGCGTGGGCAGCGGGTCGAGTGGCGCTCCCTGGGCCCGGGCCCGTTCGTACTCGAGAGCTGAGCTGTAGCCGCCGGCCGCCCGCAGCAGCTCCTGCCGGCGCACCATCTCACCGTGCAGCGCGTCCTGCATGCGCCCGACCAGCGCGGCCTCGTCGGCCAGGTTGGTGATGACGGCCGAAGTGTGGGGCAGCCGGTCGAGTCCGAGGAAGGTGGCACCGCCCTTGAAGTCGACCAGGACGAGATTGAGGGTTTCCGAGGAGTGGGTGGCAGCGAGCGCCAGCACGAGCGTACGCAGAAGCTCGCTCTTGCCGGAACCGGTGGCTCCGATGAGCATGCCGTGGGGTCCCATGCCACCGAGTGCCGATTCCTTGAGGTCGAGCTCGACCGCCGCTCCGGTGCTGTCGACCCCGATCGGTACGCGCAGCCGGTCGGCCGGTGAGCGCGGCGCCCACAGCACGCCGGTGTCGACCCGGGCGAGGTCCTCGATGCCCAGCAGCGTGCCCAGGTCGAAATCGGTCTTCAGGCGGTCGGTGGTCGGCTCGGTGATGACGCCGAGCCGATAGGGCGACAGGATCCGGGCGAGGGACCGGGCGCCGGTCTCACTGAGCCGGTCCGGGGTGGCCATCCGGGTCGTCACCTCGCCGCCGACCCGGTCGCGACGCACCATGAAAAGGTCGTCGCCGTCGACGCGCAACGTCATCTGACCGTTGCCGGCCGCCGGGGATTCGTCGTCGAGATCGATCAGCACCGCGTTCCGGTAGCCGCCGGTCGCCATCCGGGCGCCGTTGGCGATACGACCACCGTCACGGACCACGATCACGTACGGTTCGTCCTGGGTCGGTGCGCTGCCCGTCTCGAAGCGGGGCCGGGCGACGAAGTCGGGGCCGAGCAGGCGTTCGAGCGCGGCTTCGGTGCCGGCGGCCAGGCGGACCGACCCGGCGCCGTCCTGGTCGGTCTGGTGCTGGCAGTGCGGCAGCCACTTGGCCCAGTCCCAGGCGGCGGTGCCTTGCGCGTCGAGGCAGAAGGCGACGCGGACTTCCTCGGCCGCGTGGAAGGCGACGACCTGCGACAGCAGCGCTCGTACGACCGCGCGGGCGTCGTCGCGGCCGGCCGCACCGACCCGGATGACGGCGAAGCCCCGCAGGAACAACCCGACCGGCTGGCCGTCGATGGCGTTGTAGGCGTGGATGAATCGGCGCAGTGACTTGGCCGCCAGAGGCTCGAGGTCCTCGACCGGTTTCGTCTGCATCGGCGTCATCCGTACGGCCAGCCGCTGCCGGCCGGTGCCGACGCGGACTTCCAGGAAGTCGGGATGGGTGGGGCGGCGTTCCCATCGCCGGGTGGTCATCGTCAGCGACCACAGGGACCGGGGGTCGGGGTGCTGCCATTGGGCGGCGTCACGCTGACCGGCCACATTGGCCCGCAGCCGCTTGCGGTTCTGTGCCAGGTAGCGCAAGTAGTCGCGCCGGTCACCCCCCACCCGCTGCCGTCGGTCGGCGCTGCCGAACGCGACCTGGGCGGCGGCCATGCCGCCCATGGCCACACCCATCATGCCGAGCATCATCCAGGTGAGCGGGCCGCGTGAGGTCCCGACGAACAGCAGCAGCATGACGCCGGACATCAGGCCCATCGGCAGCACCATCAGGGCCGAGCGCATGCCCTGGTTCTGTGTCTCCGGCAATGCCGGTGGTTCCTGCAGCTGCAGTTCGCCGCTGGGCATGGCCGGCCCACCGCGCCGGGCGGGCCGTTTGAACAGCACCGTGCTCACCGAGACCTCCATCCGGACGGGTCGGCGGACCCGTCCGGCATCTACATCGGTCGCGGTGTCCGGTAGATCATCGAATGGAGAAAATATTCTGCCGGATGAACCGGGCGTCCCGGGCTCCGACAACAGGGTCGTGACGGTTGCAACCCGTGGGGAGATGTGCCGCCTGGTGGTGCATGGCCGGGATCAGCGCATCGAGATCGCCGTGCCGGCCGGGCTGGTGGTGGCCGACCTGTTGCCGGCCCTGCTGCATCATCTCGGTGACGCAGCCGCCGACGCCGGGCTGGCGCACGGTGGCTGGGTGTTGCAGCGGCTCGGTGGTCCACCGCTCGACGAGGACGCCACCGTGGAGGCACTCGGGCTAACCGACGGCGCCGATGTCTACCTGAGACCACGCTCCGAGCAGCTGCCCGAGATCCACTTCGACGACCTGGCCGACGGGCTGGCCGCCGGGGTGGCCGACCGGGCCGGCCGATGGCGGCCGGAGATGGCCCGCTGGGCGTCGGCCGCGGTGGCTGTCCTGGCCGCGCTGGCGGCGATGCCCGCGATCGCCGCCCCCGGCATGCCCGGCCTGCGGGCCGCGGCCGCCGCCCTCGTGGCGGCGGTGAGCCTGGCCGCCGGGTTCGTCTTCGCCCGCTCCTTCGGCGATCGGCTGTTCGGCCTGACCGCCGCCATGATCGGAATCGGGTACGCCGGGCTGGCCGGCTTCATCGTCCCCGGCGAGTCGCCGGGGGATGCCGGTCCGCGGCTGTTCTGCGCGGCGGTGCTGCTCGGGGCGGCGGCGTCACTGGCCGGAGTCCTGATGGGATTCGCCGGGCCGATGGTCGCGGGTGTCATGGCCGCGGCCGTGTGCGGGGCCGCGGGCACGGCCCTGATGACCTTCGGCGTCACCGGCGGCCCCGGCGCGGCCGCTGTCGTGCTCACGCTGAGCACCGTGGGCATCGTCCTGGTTCCGGCCACGGCCGTGCGTCTGGCCCGGATCCGGATCGCGCCGCTGCCGACCCGGCCCGAGCATCTGCAGGAGGACATCGACCCCGAACCGGCCGAACTCGTCCTGGCCCAGGCGCTCACGGCCGACAACTACATGACCGCCCTGCACACGGGTCTGGGGCTGGCCGGTACCGCGGCGGCCGTCGTGCTGGGCGACAGCCCCGGCTGGGCTCCGGTCACCCTGGTGGGGCTGGCCGCCGTCGCCCGGCTGCTGGCGGTCCGCCCGATGACCAGCGGATGGCACCGTCTCGCGGTGGCGCTGCCGGCGCTGGCCGGTCTGCCGCTGAGTGCCTTGCACCTCGTGGCGGCCCTACCGCAGCGAACGGGTCTCGGCGTGGCGGTCGTCGCGGTCGTCGTCGTCCCCCTCGGGGCGCTGACGACCGGTCGACGCTGGGACGGCCGGCGGGCGATGCCGATCTGGGGCCGGCTCGCCGATGTCCTGCAAGTGCTGGTGACCGTGGCTCTGTTGCCGGTCACGGCGGCCGTTCTCGGTCTCTACGGCGCCGCCCGCGCGATCGGCGGCTGAGATGGCCCAGTCGCGCCGGGACCAGGTCCAGGCCCAGTCCTACGTGTGGAGCCGGCTGGTCAACGCCCTGGTCGTGGCCGACCCCGACACCCACGAGAGCCCGCACCGCCGGATCGTCACCGGCACCGTCGTGGGCCTGCTGATCGCCATCCTGATCATCGTCGGTGTCACGGTGTACGGCTTCGTCCGACCCGGCGGAGCCAGCGGCTGGCGCAAACCCGGGGTGCTGGTGGTGGAGAAGGAGACCGGCAGCCGGTTCGTCTACCTCGACGGCCGGCTGCGGCCGGTCCTCAACTACGCGTCCGCCCTGCTGCTGCTCGGCACCCGCCCTACGGTGGTGTCGGCGTCACGGAAGTCGCTCAGCGAGGTGGCGCACGGCCAGCCGGTGGGCATCGTCGGCGCCCCGGACGCGCTGCCCTCACCCGGTCTCGTCACCGGCGAGGTGTGGTCGGCGTGCGCGGTCCAGGACACCGGCCCGACCGGTGCAGTGACCCCGGTGACCACCTTGAGCATCATGTCGTCGGGCCGGCCGGCCGGTCCCGCGCTGGGTCCCTCGCGGGCCTTGCTGGTCACCGCCGGAGGCGACCAGTATCTGGTCACCGACGAGCGGCGTTTCCGGCTGGGCGCCGCCTGGCTGCCCCGGGTGCTCGGCGCCGACGGTCCCGCGGCCGAGGTGCAGCAGACGTGGCTGGCGACGATCGCCGCCGGTCCGGACCTGCTGCCACCGGTCGTGCCCGGCCGCGGTGGCGCCGGCCCGCGGGTGGACGGGCACCCGAGCCGGGTGGGCCAGCTGTTCGTGGCCACCTCCGAGACCGGTGAGCAGCGCCGGTTTCTGCTCCAGCGTGACGGTTTGATGCCGCTCGGCCCGCTCGCCTACGCGATCGAGATCGCCGACCCGGCCGCCGCCGCGATGGACGGCGGCCGGCCGGCGCAGCCGGTGCCGCTGAGCCCGGCGGCGTTGGCGGCCCTGCCGGTCTCCCGGATGACCGCGTTGCCGACGGGACTGCCGGCGGCGCCCCCGCAGCTGGTCACGGCCCCGCCGGACGGTGCTGCCTGGTGCGTACGCCAGCGGATGTCCGACGGCCGGACCGAGGTGGCGGCCGACGCCCCCGCTCCGGCCGGTGACCTGGTCACCCAGGATCTGGCGATCCGGCTGGACTCCCGGACCGCGGCCGCGGTGACGGTCGAGCCGGGGCAGGGCGGTCTGGTCGTGGCCGGCCGGATCGACCAGGCGCTCGGTTCGACGCGCTACCTGGTCACCGACGCCGGTGTCAAATATCCCGTCCCCGGCAGCGGTGACGCGAGCCGTCTGGGCTTCTCCGTCCTCGAGGCCCGCCCGGTTCCGTCGCCGTTGCTCGACCTGCTCCCCACCGGGCCCGCGCTTGCCGTGGCGTCCGGATCGGGGTGATACGCCGGGCGGGCACGTCACCGCCCGGACCCGAGCCGGCCCGCCGTGGGCCGGTCGACGCGAACGAGGAGAGGTAATGGCAGGCGACCAGAAGAAGATCGATGAGGCCTCCACCCGGGCCCTGCTTCAGGCGTTCCAGACGGCGGCCGAGGACCAGAACGCCGCCCGCAACAGTGGCGTCACCGTCCAGGGCACCCTGTCCGGTGCCTGGCAGGGCAATGCGGCCGACCGTTTCCACCAGGGCATGACCGAGTGGCTCGACGGGCTCAACCAGGTCCGCAACGCCTTGGCCGAGATCGACGGCAGCATGCAGTCGTTCGCCCGCCTGACCACCACCACCGAGGACGACAACATGGCTCAGGCCGCGGCCGGTGCGCTGTCCGGCGCCAGCTGGACCTGATCGCCCCACCACCCGAAAGGACCCATCATGGTCAGCTACTCCGCGAACATCGCCGGTCAGCAGGAAGCCATCTCGCAGATGCAGGCCCTGACCTCGAAGCTGCAGGACTCGCTGCAGCAGCTCCAGCAGCGGGCCCAGCAGTACAACGCCGAGAACGCCGGTAACGCGATCGAGAACTACGCCGACGCGCAGGCCCGGTGGAACCAGGGCATGGCGAAGATGCAGGACGCCATGACCACCAAGATCGGCGCGCTGAACACCATCTCCGACAACTACCTGAACGCCGACGCGCAGGGCGCGAGCCTCTTCGCCCGGTGATCCACGACGCCGCCGGTGCGGGCCGGACGTGCGTCCCGCGCCGGCGGCTGCGCCCGGCTTCAAATGAGATTCGAGCTTGTGAGGAGAAACCATGGCAGCCGGTTCCCACCAGAGCATCAAAGTCGACTCCACCTTCATCTCCGGTCTCCGTGACCACCTGAACGACCTGCGCAATCAGGTGACCCCGGTGCGGGGCGGCCAGAACCCGAACGACGTCGCCCACCCGCACGGCATGCCGCTCAACAGCGTGATGCTGGTCGCCGGTCACACCAACTTCGCCAACGGCCAGCAGCTCAAGTCCCGGGTGACCGCGGTCGCCCAGCAGATGGACCAGACGCTGACGAAGATCGCGCAGAATCTCGACCAGTACTCCCAGAATCTCGATCACATCCTCGCGATGTCCGACAAAGCCGAGCTGGACAATCTTTCGCTGTCCGACGTCCAGCCCTACCTTTCCGGGTCGTCGGGCGCGTCCGGAAGCCTCCCCGCGCCGCCGACGCCCCCCGCTTCCGGTACCGGGGCCGGGTCCGGGTCCGGCGTCACGGGCGGCACGACCACCTCCAGCCCGACGGCCTGACCCGGCTCCCCGCACCGCCGCTCGCCGCAGAGTCCCTGTAACGCCGGAAGGAACGACCGTGTCTCAACCGATGGACCCGAGCAAACCCTGGGAGTCAGGGATGATGACGGTCCTGGGCGCCCAGGCCATGGACCGCAACGCTTTCGTCGGTATGCCGTGGATCAGCGCCACGAACGTCTACGCGAGCAAGAAACCTCCTACGGGCACCCCCGGCGCGAATCGGTTCAACTTCTACGCTCCGATCCTCAGTGAGGCCGAGTACTACCCGGCCGGATACGGCGGCACGCAGATCGTGGCCCCCTACCTGGTCGTGGAAGGCCTGGTGAACTGGTACGACGGCGGCACGGGCAACTCACCGCACGACCACTACGTGGCCGAGTTCCTCACCCACACCAACAACGCTCTCGGCAGCGGGCCCACCGGATCGGTGCTGAATCCGGCCAGCATGGACACCGCGGCCGAGGGCTTCTATAACACGTGGGTCTGGCTCGGGCAGGCCCAGCAGCGGATCCAGCAGCAGCTGTCGCAGGTCGACAGCAGCGGATCGGACTTCCAGGGCTCGGCCGCGCAGGCGTTCAGCACCATCCTCAAACAGTTGCGGGACCAGCTGAAGATGCTCGAGACCGACATCAAGACCAACAAGGACTGGGTCCAGATGCTGCACGACAACGCGGCCGCGGCCCGGACCTTCTGGAGTCAGGTCCAGTCGGCTTGGAACAACTACTACCTCTACAAACCCGACCCGTCGCGGATCGTCGCCGACGCGCTGAACCAGATCGAGGCCCAGGCCCGGTCGAGTCCACTACGCGACCGCCAGAACTGGCCCATGACCCTCGACTTCGGCAACGGGGCCCGCACCTACAACATGCTCGACAGCGGGGTCTTCGCGCAACTCAACACCGACATGCAGAACTTCTGGCGCAACGAGGTCAACGAGCTCGACCAGACGATGACCAACCAGGTCGCGGCGCTGATGAACAGCTTCGACGACACCCGGCTCAACATGACCGACATCCGCGCGTACAACCCGCCGCCACCCTCGTCGGGCACGGGATCATCGGCCGGCGGATCGGCTCAGCTGCCCGGATCCGGCGGGTTCGATGCGGGTGCCGGATTCACGCCGCCCGACGGAGGCGGAGGCGGAGGCGGTGGCGGGGGCGACGCGGCAACGCCTCCGGTCCTGGGTGGTGGTGGCGGCGCCGGGCCGGGCGACGCCGGAGTGGGCGGCGGGAACTCCTTCGCCGGCGGTTCACCGGTGAGTCCCGGTGGTGCGGTGACCCTGCCCGGCGGCGGGTCGTCGGGGGGCCTGGGTGGCTCGGCGACGCCGGGCGCCGGGTTCGGCGCCGGCGCCGGGTTCGGCGGCGGCGCCGGCCCGGCCGACCGGGGCGCGTCGACATTCGACCCGGACGGCGTCGACCCGTCCGGCGGCGGCGTGGGCGCCCTGGACGGAACCGCACCGTTCGGCGCGGGCGACACCGGCACGTTCGCCGGGACCGGGGCCGGTGCGCTACCGGCCTTCTTGTCGGCCCGGCCGACCGCCGACCGGCGGCCCGCGGCCACCGGCGGCGGTGTGGTCGCCGACGGCCTCGACGATTTCACCGACGACGGGAGCGTCCACGGTGCCGACCCGGCCGGCGGCGGCATCGGGACCGTGTCACCGGCCGCGGTGGATCCGGCCGCCCTCACCCCGTCGATCGACGGTCTGACGCCCGGCGGCCCGGTCCCGGCCGGGGGCGGGACATCTGCTTCGCCGGTCGGTGGCACCGGCGGTTTGTCGCTCGCGGTACCCGGCGCCGACCCGTCGGGCGCGGGCTCGAGCACGGCCCCGTCGCTGTCCGCGCTCACGACGTCCAGCCCGTTGGGCGGTCAGATCGATCCCGGCGCGTCGGTCCCGGCCGGTGGCGGCGCGTCCGCCCCGCCCATCGGCGACGCGGGTGTCTCCTCATCGGCGGTGTCCGGCGCCGGTTCGTCCGGTGCGGGCTCTCCGGGGCTGCCGTCGTTGCCGGCGACCGGCTCGCCCGCCGGTGACGACGTCGGAGGCATCGGTGCGCCGGGCGGCTCCTCGGCGACGCTGCCGGATCTCGGCTCGAGCACCCCAGCCTCGCTCGCTGGCGGTCATGGCGGCTCGGCCGGTGCGACGCCGGGATCGTTCGATCCGGGGTTCGGCCCGTCGGTGGCCGGAGGCACGAGCGGCGCTCTCGGTGATGGCGGCATCCCGGACACGTCGTCACTGCTCGGGTCGAACGGTCAGCAGCCCACGTCCGGCTTCTCGGTCGGCCCGCTGGGAACGGTGCCCGGCGGCGGGTCCGGCCTGGCCGATCCGGGCGGACTCGCCGGAGGGTTCGCCGCCGGCGCCGCCGGCTCGGCCGCCGGCTCGGCCGGCGGAGCGGCCGCCGGTGCCCTGGGCGGTACGGCCGCGGGCGCCGCGGTGGCCGGTCTCGGGGCCTCAGGCCTGACCGGAACGGCGGGTTCGGCCGGAGCGGCCGGCGCCGGGACCGGTGGCATGCCGATGATGCCGCCGATGGGTGGCATGGGGTCGGTGGGCGGACCGGGCCAGGAGAAGGAGCGCGAACGAACGACCTGGCTCACCGAGGAGGAAGAGATCTGGGGCACCGATCCCGATCTGGTTCCCTCGGTCTTCGGCCGCGACGACACCGACGACTACGAAATGGCCGATCCCACACCGTGGCAGCCCCAGGCGCCGGCGCCGTCCAGCCCACGGACACCGGCGCGCGGCAGCGGCCGCGCGACCGGACGGTCTCGTTGACATCTCGCACAGCAGGAGGACCCTTCATGACCAGCCCGCTGCACAACCGACTCGAACAGGTTCTGGCCGACTTCGAGAAGCGCAAGACCGCCATCGCGGGGTTCGAGCAGGATCTACGGGACGAGAGCACCACGGTCACCGCCAAGAACCGCGCCGTGATGGCCGTGGTCGACGGCCAGGGACAGTTGTCCGAGGTGAAGTTCCTGACCAACGCCTACCGGAGCATGGCGCCGGCCGAGCTGGCCGCGCTGGTCGTCGAGACGGTGAAGTCGGCGCAGCACCAGGCCCGGGAGAAGGTCGCCGCCAAGTTCCAGAGTCTGCTCCCGGAGGGCACCCCCAGCCTGGACATCATGTCCGGGCCGGTCGACTTCGACGCCGCGATGAAGCGGATCCTCAGCACCTTCGACGAGGTCAAGCGACCGTTTCCGGGAGCCGGTCAGTAACCGCGGCCCGGGTCGGCGGTGAACTCGCGGCCGCCGTCGACGACGAGCAGGGAAAAGGAGGTGGTCGTGACCCCACTGGAAATCGTCGACATCGGCGCGTGCCATCGGTTGTTGCTCCGGTTGGCCGGCCTGATCGGTGACGATGTGCTGACCGAAGCCCGGTTCTGGCTGGACGCGGGCGCGTTGCCCGAGTTCTCGGGAGCCGTCGTCTTCGCCGCCACCGCGGCCCGGGTGCCGGTGACGCCGAAGGACGCGGCTCTGTTGCGGTCGCTGCTGCCCGATGTCCGGGCGGCCGACAGCCTGCACGAGGCAGCGGTCATGCCGGTGGCGCCGTTCGCGTTCGCGCCGGTCCCGCCCGAGCAGTTGGAGCTCGTGGCCGAGCGCCTGCCCTACTGTCTCGATCTGACCGGCGGATATGACGGGCCGGGCCGGGCCGACGAGATGGATGTGGCCGTGGCCCGGGCGGTGGCCGACCTGGAACACGTCACTCCGGTCGCTGTGTGGCGGGCGTGGCGTTATCCGGCGACCGGCGTCTCGTGGCCGGCGCCACGCCGGATCTATCTGGTCGAGGTCGGCGGCGCCGACGACGCCGACCTGCCGGAGGTGACCGCGGTGCTGCAGTCGGTTCTCGAACAAGTGGGCGAGGCGACTCCCCAGGTGGAAGCGTTCAATGATGCCGGATCGCTGCCGCCGTTGCAGCGCACGGCGCTGAGCTACTCCGCTCTGGTCTGGGCGAGCTCACCCCCGGCGCTGGTCCGCATCGCCGCGCTGTTCGACGAGCGCACCACCGACGGCCAGGGCGCCTTCCATCCTCTGCACCGGCGGCTGGCGGACGACGAGGCGGAGCGGGCCGCCGGCTATCTGGCCGCCGGAACGCCGCTGCTGGCCGTCCCGCACCGGGCCGCCGACGTCCTCGACCCCCGGGCCGGCCCATCGGTGCCGATGGGCTACCGCACCGACGGCCGTTGGATATGGACGGACGCCACCGTCTACTACCTGGCCCGGTACGGTCTGGCGCCCGAGGAGGATCTGCTCCGGCACATCGCCGATGCGGGCCATGCCCCGCCCCCGGTCGGCAGCGTCGCCCTGCACCGGGCGCTCGGTGCCCTCTACGACCTGCCGACATGGGCTGCCGCCGGGCCCCGATGAACTTCGGCGTCCGTCCATCGACGATCACCTCGGACCCGCCGTACCCCTGGCGGTGGGGCGGCCGACACTGAGGAGGACGACAGATGCCGGCGGCGACCGATGACGCCGGGTGGGAGATGCGGGCAGTCGGGAAGGGGTTCACGCCACGGCCGACGCGGCGGCCGCCCCTGGACTGGCGGCCTTTCCTGCCACCGGTCCGTTCCGCGGCGCCGGCGGCCGAATCCGCGTCCGGCGACATCACCCTGCCGGGTTCGGCCACGCCCGCCGGGTGGTCGTTCCTCGAGGGCGATCCGGTGGTGACCATGCCGGTCACGGCCGGTTTCCTTATCGAATGCGAAGTGGCCGGGTCGGGCTTCCGGCTCGGTCCCCGGCCGCTGGCTCCCGATGACTTGGCGGTCCTGGTCGCGCGGGCGGCGGCGGTGGGCCCGGCGGTGGGCGCGGTGGTGCTGCTGCCGGTCGGGCCGCCGGGCGGCTTGCCGCTCGGCGCGCTGGCCGACGCTCTCGGGCAACCGTTCGTGGTGGGCGGCGACGAGGTCGCGGTCACCGCCGGCGGCCTGTTGCTGACCCGGGGCACCTTCCGGCGGTTCTGGCCGCTCGCGGCCTCGGATCGCGGTCCTCGCCGGATCGACGATCTCGGCCCCGTGCTGCCGCCTCGAGCGCCGTCACCGGCCGGGCGGGCCGGGTCTCCGGGGCCGGCCCAGCCGGAACCGGTGACGACGTCGCTACCGGACGCCGGCCCGCGGCTCGGGCTCGGCCACGCCGGTTCGGCCGGGCCCGGCGCGCGTGGACCGGCGGCCGTACCCTCGCTGCCGGCTGTCTTTCCGGGACCGCCCGGGGAACCGGTCGCGCCGCCGGCGGCGCCGGCGAAGCAGGTCGGAGCCCGCCACGCCGCGGTCCGCGTCCTCGCCGACGCGGGACCGGCGGGCGTCGTCACGCCCGAGCCGGCCGCCGAGGCGGAACCGGCGGCCGTCGTCACGCCCGAGCCGGCCGCCGAGGCGGAACCGGCGGCCGTCGTCACGGCCGAGCCGGCCGCCGAGGTGCTGCCGGTCGCGCTGGGCGCCGACTGGCTGTCCGTACTGGCCAGCGCCGCGGCGCCGGCCGGGCCGTGGCTCTCGCCGGTGCCGCCGCCTCCGCCCGCCTCTGCCGGCGACCGTTCCTCCGCCCCGGCTCTCCCCGAACCGGCTTCGGTCGAGTCCGATGAAACGGTCGGGCGCCGGTGGTCGCCGGCCCGGCCGCTCTGGCTTCCGGCCGCCGACGCGGCCGGCGATGATCCCGGTGCCCGGCGTACCGCGTTGCGCCGGGTGCTGGGTGGACGGTACGACGCCCACGCGCGGGTGGTCGCCAAAGCGCTGGCGGAACAGCCGGGCCTGCGAGCGGTGGCCCTGGCCGGCGGGGACGTCACCACCGGTCTGATCGCCCTGCGGGCCTATCTCGACTCCGAGCGTGACGCGCTCAACGCGGGCCTGCGCGGCGAGTCCGAGGAGGACCCGGAGCGGATCGAGCTGTTGGCGCGTGAGGCCGTTCTCGGACTGCGCCGGTTGCCGCCGGTCTTCGGCCCGGTCTATCGCAGCGTGCCGGCCGCCCGGGAGGTGCTGGCCGGTTACCGGCCGGGGGAGGAGCTGGTCGAGCCCGCGTTCCTCGACGGGGACCGGCTCCCGTCCGCTCCGGGCGGGGGCGAGATGGAGGTCGCGATCTGGTCGGCCGGCGCCCACCGGCTGTCCGGGCTGGGCGCGGCGGAGGGTGCCGTGCTGTTCGCACCGGGCAGCCGCTTCGCGGTGCTCGCGGTCGACGAGAACGACGGCGTACCCGTCCGGGTCCTGCTGCGTGAACTCTCCGCCGCGCGGGCCCGGCGCCCCGCGCGGCCGGCCCCGCCCGACAGCGTGGATCGCATCCTTTCGAAGCTCAGGGAGACGCCGCGGCGGCGACCGCCCGCCCGCGCCGAACACCGGACGATGTTCGCCCCCGGACTGGACGCGGCCGGACGGCCCTATCGCGACCGACGAGACGAAGGTGGAACAGCGTGAGCAACGACCTGGTGACGGTGTCCCGGACCGATCCGGGCAGCCATCCGAGCATCGCTTCGGCGCTGGCCGCCGCCGCGCCCGGGGCCACGGTGGTGGTGCAGCCAGGCACGTACCGAGAACAGGTCCGGCTGTCCGGGACGGTGACCGTAGTCGCCGAGGACGGGCGCGGCACGGTCACGGTGGACGGAGGCGACGGCCCGGCGGTCTTCGCGGCGACCGGACGGGCGACGCTGCGGGGGCTCGTCCTCACCGGTGGCGGCGACTCGTTGCCGGCCGTCCAGGTCGGCCGGGGGACGCTGACGATGATCGACAGCGAGATCAACGGGCGTGGCGTCCTGGCCCTGCACGTCCCGTCCGGCCGGCTGGACATGACCGACTGCACCGTCAGCAGTCCGGCCGGTGCCGGGATCCTGGTCGACGGCTCCGCGAACGCGGCGGTCACGAGCACCGTGATCCGTGACGTGGCCTCGACCGCGATCGTCGTCAGCGGCGGCGCCGACCCGGCGTTCGTGGCCTGCACGGTCACGGGCAGCCGAGGGATCGGCGTGCTGATCACTCGCGGCGGCCGGGGCCGTTTCGAGCGGTGCGATCTGAGCGGTTGTGGCGGGGCGGCGGTCGCGGTCGAGCCGGACAGCGCAGCCGTCCTCGTCCACACGGTCGTCCACGACACCCAGGGCCCGGGCATCGTCATGGCCGGCGGCTCCTCGTCCGTCCACGACTGCGAGATCCGCGGAGTCGGCGGCCACGGCCTGGTGCTCTCCGGCAGCGCCGACCCCTCGGTGGAGCGGACCGGGATAACCGGCGCCGGTGGGCACGCGGTCCTCGTCACCGGCCGGGCCACGGGGCGGTTCGCGGACATCCGCGCCTCGGCCGGGCCGGGGTCGGCCACCCTCGCCGTCACTGATTCGTCCCGGCCGCACCTGTCCCGGGCCATCATCGAGGGCACCGGCGACGCCGCCGTCCTCTACCTGGGTTCCGCGGGCGGCACGATGACCGACTCGGCGGTCACCGGCGGCACGTCGAGCGTCGTGATCGGTGGAGCGAGCACGCCCGTCGTCGAGCGGCTCACCGTTCGCGAGTGGTCCGAATACGGGATCCGACTGGCCGAATCGGCGCGGGCCGTCGTGCGGCTGGCCACCGTGGAGGGCGCCGGTGCCGCCGCGGTCGTGGTCGCCGACCGCGCCACGCTGACCGCCGACGAGCTCACCACGCGCGGCGCCCGCACCGGGCTCAACGTGACCGAGGGTGGGTCGGTGGAGATCACTTCGAGCGACATCGCCGAGGCGAAGGAGGCCGGCGTCCTGGTCCGGTCGGGTGGCTGGATGAACGCACACCGCTGCCGGGTGCACGGCAACGACCTCGGAGTGCGTTTCGCGGCCGGATCCGGTGGCCGGCTCGAGGAGTGCGAGGTCATCGACAACGGCGGCGACGGCGTGCTCCTCGAGACTACCGAGCCGGTCACGGTCGTCGGTGGCCGGCAGACAGGCAACGCCGGCGAGCCGATCCGGCACGCGGTGCCGGGCACCGCGCTGGTGACCCGGGAAGCACCGGCTCCACCCGTGACGACACCCTCGCGGCCCACGGCGGCCGGCGTCACGGCGGCCCGGCCCGGCGCCGCGGCCCGGGCCGAGCTGCCGGCCGGCGACCCGGCCACCCCGCTGCTGGCCGAACTCGACAAGCTGGTGGGGCTGGCCGGTGTCAAGCAGGAAGTCGCCACTCTCGTCGGCCTGCACCGGGTGAGCATGCGCCGGGCCGCTGCCGGGCTGCCGACCCCACCGATGTCCCGGCACATGGTCTTCGCGGGCGCGCCCGGTACCGGCAAGACGACCGTCGCCCGCCTCTACGGCCGGATTCTGGCGGCGCTGGGAGTTCTCAAGGGCGGCCAGTTGGTCGAGGTCTCCCGGGCCGATCTCGTGGCCGAGCACGTGGGTGGCACGGCGGTCAAGACGCAGGAGCGGTTCGCCGAGGCGATCGGTGGGGTGCTGTTCATCGACGAGGCGTACACGCTCTCGTCGAGCGAGGGCGGCAACGGGCCCGACTTCGGCCGGGAGGCGATCGACATGATCGTGAAGCTGATGGAGGACCACCGCGACGAGGTCGTCGTGATCGTGGCCGGCTACTCGGCCGAGATGCGGTCGTTCCTTGGATCCAACCCCGGCCTGGCCTCCCGGTTCGCCAAGACGGTCGAGTTCGAGAGCTACTCCACCGCCGAGCTGGTGACGATCGTCGAGAACCTGTGCAGCGTGCATCACTACTCCCTCGAGTACGACACCCGGGTCGCGCTGCAGGCGCTGTTCGACGGGATTCCCCGGGACGGGAACTTCGGCAACGCCCGCGTCGCGCGCAAGGTGTTCGAGGAGATGATCGGCCGCCAGGCGTACCGGTTGTCGCAGAACAGCAGCGGCGGCGGGGTCGAACTGGCTCAGTTGCTGCCCCAGGATCTCGGCGCGCAGCCGGCCGGACGGCTGCGGGACGGGGGAGCTCATCAGGCCGAGGACGTGGACGCCTTGGTGGCCAAACTGCACACCATGATCGGCCTGGCCGGTGTCAAGCGGGAGGTCTCGGAGCTGATCGATCTGCTCGTGACGGTCCGCAACCGCGTCGCGGCCGGACTGCCTGCGCCGTCGCTGTCGCGGCACGTCGTCTTCTCGGGACCGCCCGGTACGGGCAAGACCACCGTGGCCCGGCTCTACGGCGAACTGCTGACCGCGCTGGGCGTGCTGGCCGGGGGCCAGTTCGTCGAGGTCGCCCGGGCCGACCTGGTCGGCGAGTACGTGGGCCATACCGCGCAGCGCACGCGGGAGGCGTTCGATCGGGCTCGGGGCGGGGTGCTGTTCATCGACGAGGCCTACACCCTGGCGCCGGCCGGGGCGCAGAACGACTTCGGCCGGGAGGCGATCGACACGCTGGTGAAGCTGATGGAAGATCACCGCGACGACGTCGTGGTCATCGCGGCCGGCTACGAGCGTGAGATCGAGCAGTTCCTGGCGGCGAACCCGGGCCTGGCGTCCCGGTTCTCCCGGCGCATCCATTTCGCCAACTACGAACCCGACGAGCTGGTGGCCATCTTCCAGCAGTCGGCCCTGGCCAACGGCTACGAATGCCCGGGGGCCACGCTCGCGGCGATCCGCCGGCACTTCGAGCTGGTCGAGCGTGGCGCGACGTTCGGCAACGGCCGCTACGCCCGTACGGTCCTGGACCAGGCCATCACCCGGCAGGCCGGCCGGCTGCGCGCGCTGGCGTCCCCCACGGTCGACCAGCTGCGCATCCTGACCGTCGAGGACGTCTCGATACCGGTCTGACCCGGTGCCCGGCCGGGCGATCGCCGCGCGGACTACTTGAAGAAGTGGGTCACCGGCCGTTCGAGCGGCCGATCGTCCAGGAACATGTCGACCTTCTCGTTGTAGAAGCTCACCAGGCCGGCGATGGCCGACACGGCCGGGGTCGGGTAGGAGTAGGACCAGGCCAGATCGCGGTACGTGTCCACCGGGGTCCGCACCGACCAGTAGTCGCTGGTGCGACCCTTGTACGGGCACGGCGTCATCGTGTCGGTGCGCTCCAGCGCGGCGAAGTTCACGGCGGTGCGGTCTAGGTAGTAGCGCGTCGGCAGCCCGGTCTCGAACAGCATGACGGGCGACGCCGAATCGGCCAGGACCATGCCGTCCAGTTCCACCCGGAACCGGCGGTTGGAGCGCATCGCGTCGACCCGGGTGTACGGATTCCGCGGATGGACGAGTACCTCCTCGTCCTCCTCGAACCAGGCGTCGAGCGCTTCCCATTCGAAGCGGACCAGCCCGGCGAGCCCGGGAAGGGAGTCCGCGGTGTAGAGCCGGGCGGCCTTGGGCCGCACCACGTCGCCGGCCCGGAGCCCGAAGCGGCGCGTGCGTCCTCGGCTCAGCCGTTGTTCGTGGGCCTCGTCGACCAGCACGCCGGGCACGATGTCGTCGAGCGGGATGTAGTACTGCGGATAGTGCGGCCACTCCCACAGATAGACCGCGCGGGTGGTGTCGATGACGACTCGGCCGTCGAGCGTCGCCCGGATTCGCCGGGGCACCGGCGCCATCTGATTCACCGTGGCGATGCTGGGAGGAAAATTCATCACGTGGAGCACTCCTTGGTTGTCGCTCTTTGCTCACCTTGGTGTCCTCGTCCGTGCCGATTCTTACCTGGCCCGATCCCTCCGGTCGCCGGGCCGGCCGGTCCCCCCACCGCTGATGACCGCCCATAAGCGCGCCTTATCGCGGCTCGGATGGTGGCGGCGCCGGGCCTGGTTACATCGCCCGGAGACCCCGACCGGGGTCCGGGACAGAAAAGGTGAGCGTGATGGCTGCAGAGCTTTCCGGCAAGGTGGCGCTGGTGACCGGTGGCAACAGCGGTATCGGGCGGGCCGCCGCGACGGCGCTGGCCGCGCGGGGGGCGACGGTCGTGCTCTCGGGCCGCGACGGTGAACGGGGTGCGCGGGCGGTCGAGCAGATCGAGCGGGCCGGCGGATCGGCGTTCTTCGTGCCGATCGATCTGCGGGACGAGGCGTCGGCGCGGTCGCTGGCGACCCGGGCGGTGGAGTTGGCCGGCCCGGTCGACATCCTGGTCAACAGCGCGGGGATCTTCCCGTTCGGCCCGACCGAGAAGATGAGCGAGCAGCAGTTCGACGACGTGTTCGCGCTGAACGTCAAGGTGCCGTACTTCCTCGTGGCGGAACTGGCTCCGGCCATGGCGGGACGCGGGCACGGTGCGATTGTCAACGTGACCACGATGGTGGCCGAGTTCGGCGCGGCCGGGATGGGGCTCTACGGCTCCAGCAAGGCGGCGATGGTGCTGTTGACGAAATCGTGGGCGGCGGAGTTCGGCCCGAGTGGTGTGCGGGTCAACGCGGTCAGTCCTGGCCCGACCCGTACCGAGGGGACCGCGGCCATGGGAGAGGGTCTCGACCAGCTCGCCGCCGCGGGCCCGGCCGGGCGTCCGGGAACGGCGGAGGAGATCGCCGAGGCGATCGTCTTCCTCGCGACCGACGCCGCGTCGTTCGTCCACGGCGCGGTTCTGCCGGTCGACGGCGGGCGCATCGCCGTCTGACCGGCGCGACGCCGGCCCGTCCGCCGCCGCGTGCGGGGGACGGGCCGGGTTTCGGTCCGGGGTCAGGCGGGCCGGTCGGCGGGCTGCTGCAGGGCGGCGTAGTTGGCCCGGGCCCGGGAGCTCCACGGCGCGGGCCGGCCGGTCCCGGGGCCGAGATTGACCATGGTGCGGTGTCCCTGGGCGTGCAGCGTGGTGCCGTCCTCGGCGAGCAGCCGGAAGTCGTACCGCATGCTGGTCGTGCCGATGTGGGACACCCAGAAGTGGACCAGCACCGGCCCGAACCGCCGGACCGGCACGGCGAACGTGACGCCGAGATCACGGACGACCTGGACGGTGTCTCCCAGAGATCCGTCCGCGTCGTACCGGATGCCCTTGCCGGCCCAGTATCCGAGGATCGCGCGGTCGACGAGGGCCGGGTAACGGCCGTGGTAAAGCATGTGCTGCGGGTCGAGATCGTCGAAGGAGACATCGACCGATCGGACGGCGCCGTAGCCGGGTGTGAAGGTGTCCGTGCTCATGCCGGGTCCGTCGGCGCGGCCGGTCCCAGGTTCAGCGCTGTGACCAACCCGGTCCGGCCCCGGCATGACCGGAATCTCACCGGTGAACCCTTCTGCCGTCCCGCCGACGAGCGGGAGGGATGCCAGAGGGCGCCCGGGAAGGACATCTCGTGAAACTCCATCTCGCGCTTGCGCGGTCCTTGCGGCAGTACGGGGTCGACACCATGTTCGGCCTCATGGGGGACGCGAACATGTTCATGGCCCACAGTTTCGTGCACGACACCGGCGGCCGGTACGTGGCGGGCGTCCACGAGTCCACGGTCATGTTCATGGCCGTCGGGTTCGCCGAGCGGACCGGATTGCCCGGTGTGGCTACCGTGACCCATGGGCCGGCTCTGACCAATACGGTGACCGGCCTGGTCGAAGGGGCCCGGGGCCGGATCCCGTTGCTGCTGATCGCCGGCGACACCGCCACGACCGCGCGCGCCAATGTGCAGGACATCGATCACCGGAGCGTGGTCCGGCCCACCGGGGCCGGCTTCGAGCAGGCCCGCACACCGCAAACCGCGATCGGCGACCTGGCGATCGCGATACGCCGGACGATGCTGGAGCGCCGTCCGGTGGTCTTCAACGTGCCGTCGGAGTTCATGTGGGCCGAGGTCGACGGCGAGGCCGTCGAGCTTCGTCGCCCGGCCCGGCAGGCGGTGCGGCCGGACCCGGATGCCCTGCGGGCGGCGGCGCGGGCGATCAGGGCGGCGCGCCGGCCCCTGGTGCTGGCCGGCCGGGGTGCGGTGGCCGCCCGGGACGAGATCCTGCGGCTGGCCGACCGCCTCGGCGCACCGGTCGGCACCACGCTCAAGGCCAAGGAACTGTTTCGCGACGAGCCGCACGACGTCGGCATCATTGGCGGACTGGCGGAGCCGGCCGGCCGGGCGGCCGCCGAGCAGGCCGATCTGGTGGTCGCGTTCGGCGCCGGTCTCAACTCCTACACCACCCGCCGGGGAAGCCTGTTGACGGGGCGACCGGTGATCGCCGTGGACGTCCGGCCCGAGGGGCTGCCGGCCGAGGTGGCGGTGCCGGTGGCCGGCGACGCGGCCGCGGTTGCCGGTGAGCTGCTCGCGGCGGTGGACGAGTTCGAGATTCCCGCCGGCCGTTTCCGCGAGAACCTCGCCGACGAGCTTGCGCGGGCCGGCCGGGCGCCCCGCCCCCGCACGGCCTCGGGAACCGTGGACATCGAAACAGCCTTGCTGAAGCTGGACTCTGTGCTGCCCGCCCCCCGCACGGTGGTCAGTGACGGTGGGCGTTTCATGATGGAGTCGCTGCGCCACATCCGAGTGCACCATCCGGCACAGTTCGTGTGGGCCGGCAATTTCGGGTCGATCGGCACCGGCATGGGCGCGGCCATCGGCGCGGCGGTGGGCCGGCCGGACCACCCGGTCGTGCTGGTCAGCGGCGACGGCGGTTTCATGCACGGCGGGGCCGCCGAGTTCGCCACCGCCGTTCGCGAGGGTCTCGATCTGATCGTGATCATCTGCAATGACGGTGGTTACGGGGCGGAGCACGTCCAGTTCGTCGAGCGCGGACTCGATCCGGCGATGTCCCTGTTCGCCTGGCCGGATCTGGCCCGGGTGGCCGAGGCGATGGGCGGGGACGCCATCACGGTGCGCCACCTCGACGATCTCGAGGTGGCGGCCAAGGCGATCGACCGGCGGACCCGTCCGTTGGTCATCGACCTGCGGGTCGACGTCGACCACATCACCGGAATGCAGCACTGACATCGCCGGGTGCGGGACCCGGGCGGATTCCGCCCGGGTCCCGCATCACACCGGTGCGAAGCCGGTCATCGCCGATGCCGGTGCCCACCTCGGGTCGGCCGGGCGGACGGCTGCGCCGAGGGCGAACTCGCGGCACTGCTGATGACCGGCGGGGTCGGGCGTACAGCGGTGAGGGGGATCTGGCCCTTGAGCATCTTGCCGCCGTCCGCGGTGATGCGCAGGTAGTAGTCGGCCGAGCAGGCGGTGCCGTCCTCGTCGAGGGCACGGATCCCGCTGCCGGTCGGGACGAACGCCGCCGACTCGGCGGTCTTCGCGATCTGGTTGCCCTCGTTGAACTCGTCGAACATCGACACGTACAGGCCCTGCGATCCCAGCCGGATCATGTTGTAGAGACTGCGCCAGTAGTAGTCGCCATGCCGGCGTGCGCCCGCCTGCAGGTCGCCGGGCAGCACGCACGGCAGGTAGTCGATGCCGTGGGCCTGGCAGTCCGCGTAGTCGCCGACGTTGGCGTTCTGGTAGTAGGAGTCGAGCTCGGCCGGCGAACCGGCCCGTCCGACCATCCACGGTGAGATCGCGTCGAACGCGTGATAGGCGTCGGAGAAGCCCGGCCGGGAGTCGTTGATGCCCTCTCGCCACCACGTCGGCACGCCGCCGATGACGTACACGCCCTGGCTTTTGAACCAGGTGATGACGTCGAGAGCCTGGGCCGCGGTGAACGGTCGTCCGCTGTCGTTGAAGCCGAAGCCCCAGATGCACACCACGGGCTTGCCGTTCTGCCGGGCGTAGGCCGGTGACGCCGTCATCGCCGACATCTTGGTGGTCCAGTCCGTCCGGATCTGCGATTGCACGGACGACCAGCCGGTCACGTCGTACATGATGTAGAACTTGCGGCCGGTCGCCTCGGCCGCCGAACGCACTTTGGCCGCCATCGCGTCGCGGGTGGCACCCTCGTCGCCGAACGGGTTGAACCGCTGCAGAGCCGCGGTGTCCACACCGTACTTCTGCATCCAGCCGAAGTGGGTTCGCACGGTCTGGTCGTCGTAGGAGGAGAACAGCTGGGCCGGTCCGCCGTTGCCCAGTCTCGCGTAGGCGGTGGTGTATCCCTTCGTGAAATCGCGCATGTCGGGCCAGGACGCCAGCGTGGTGTTCGACGGCGACGGGGGCTGGGACCGGTCGGCGCCGTAGTGCCACCAGCCGCCGATCGGTGCGCCGTCGCCCGGACAGGCGAACCAGCCCTGGTAGCCCACCGTGATCTTCCCGACGACGTCGCCGGCGGGTGAGGCGCCCGCGGCCGGAGCGGCGACGGTGTCCGCGTGGGCGCGCAGTGTGACACCGGCCGCAGTGGCGACGGTGCCCGCCACGGCGGAGCCCAAGAGGGCCCGGCGCGACAGCTTCTTCATGACCGTTCTCCTTCGTCCACAGGACCCACGGCGCGTAGGCATCCCTTCGAGAGGGCGCAGACGAGTGGCCCGCGTTCACCGCTTAACCATCCCCTAAGGATGCGCAAAGCCGGTTTTGAGGCGAGGCGCCCGGTACGCCGTCCCGAGCGCTGTGACTGCGTGTGACGCACGCGACGAGCGGTTCCGTGAATGTCGTCGCTTCTGTTCCGACACTACCGGCGGCACGGAAGGCAGCCGTGCCACCACCGTCAGGGGAGGCAGCGAGTGCACCATGTGCTGAGCTACGTCGTCATCGGCCTGGCCGGCGGTTGCCCGTACGCGGTGGTGGGTCTGGGAATCTCGCTGGTCTATCAGGTCAGCGGTGTCATCAACTTCGCGCAGGGCGACTTCGTCATGCTGGGCGGTCTGACCTACGCCGTGGCCGGCGAGGCCGGTTTGCCGGCGGTCGTCGCCGCGGTCGTCGCCCTCGCCGTGACCGCCGCCTGCGGTGCGGTGCTGCAGGTGGCCGTCCTGGCGCTGGCGGCCGGCGCCGGTCCCGATCGGCTCATCACTCTGACGATTGGCGCCTCGATCCTGATCCAGGGGCTGGCCCTGCTGTGGTTCGGGGCGGATCAGCACTTCGCCGCCCCGTTCTCCGGCGACCGGGAGGTGCGGCTCCTCGGCGTCACCCTGTCCGATCAGTATCTGTGGTGCGCCGCCGTGACGCTGTCAGCCGTGGTCGCCGTTCGCCTTCTGCTGTACCGCTCGTCGTGGGGACGCGGGATACGGGCCGTCGCCGCCGACCGCCAGACGGCCCGACTGGTCGGCGTCTCTCCCTTGTGGATGGCCACCGTCACCCTGGTGTTGGCGGCCGTGCTGGCCGGCCTGGCCGGCATCGTCATCGCACCGCTGCAGCCGCCGGACGCGGCCGTCGGTCTCGCGCTGGGGCTGAAGGGCTTCACCGCCGCGGTTCTGGGCGGGCTCTCGTCACCGATGGGCGCCATCACCGGCGGCCTCGTCGTCGGCGTCGTCGAAGCGGTCGTCACCGGTGTGGTGAGCAGCGGCTACCGCGACGTGATCGTGTACGGGCTGCTGGTGGCCGTTCTGCTCCTGCGGCCGACCGGTCTGCTCGGCCGCGCCGTCGCGGAGCGGGTATGACGACCATGCGGAGCCGGACCGGGCCGGTCATGGGCTTCGCCGTCTTCGCCGCCGTGTTGCTGTCGGTGCCCGCGGTCTTCACTCGCGTGCCGCTCTACACCATGTCCACCGCCGTGCTCATGGTCCTGCTCGCCCTGGCCGCGCTCGGTCTGGTCCCGCTGGCCGGCCGGGCTCGGCAGGTCTCGCTGGGACAGGCCGCCTTCTACGGCATCGGTGGTTACACCTCGGCCATCCTGACCACTCGTTACGGTCTCGGAGGGTGGTGGGCGCTGGTGGCCGGAGCTCTGCTCTCGGCCGCGGTGGCGTGGCTGCTCGGTTCGTTGATCTTCCGAGCGCAGGGCCACTACCTGAGTCTGGCGACGCTCGCCTTCGGGCTGGCGTTGGCTGCCCTGGCCACCCAGTTGCCAATGACTGGGGGCAACGCCGGGATCACGGGAGTGCCGGCCCTTTCGGTTCTCGGCATCGAGCTCTCCGACGACCTGTCGATGTACTACGTGTTCGCCGGGATGCTGTTGGTGGCCACCGTCGCCGTGCAGGTGCTGCTGCGCTCGTTCTGGGGCGCCGCGCTCACCGCGGCCGGAGACAGCCCGGTCGCGGCCGCTGCCAGCGGCGTCGACGTCGCCGGGCTGCGCCGTACCGCCTTCGTGGTGGCGGCCGTCCTGGCCTCCGTCGCCGGTAGCGGCTACGCCTGCTGGTACCGCTACGTCGATCCGGGCGTGCTGGGACTGCTGTCCTCGGTGGAGCTCCTGGTCATCGTGAGCGTGGGCGGCCGGGACAGCGTGTGGGGCGCCCCGCTCGGCGCCCTCGGCGTCGTCACGCTCACCCAGCTCTCGAAGGAGCAGATCGGGCCGGCGTCGGGTGCGAGCTTCGAACTGACCGCCTACGGGGTGATTCTGATCCTGAGCCTGCTCCTGCTGCCGCGGGGCCTGGCCGGGCTGCCGGCGATCCTGCTCGGCCGGTGGCGCCGCCACCGGCTCACCACCGGCCGGATCCCCCGGGAGGCTCGATGACCGCCGCCCTGCTCGAAGTCAGCGACGTCAGCGTCCGGTTCGGGGGCGTGTGGGCCCTGCGAAATCTCTCGGTACGCCTCGACGGCGGCGGCATCGTGGGGCTGATCGGGGCCAACGGCGCGGGCAAGACCACGCTCATCAACGTCGTGACCGGCGCCGTGCGGCCCGCACAGGGCCGGGTGCTTCTCGACGGGCACGACCTGACCGCGATGACCGCTCACCGCGCGGCCCGGCTGGGACTGGCCCGGACGTTTCAGAACATCCAGCTGTTCGGCTCGCTCAGCGTTCTCGACAACGTGCTGATGCCGTACCGGATCCGCCACCGCTCGACGCTGCGCCAGGGCCGGGCCCGAGCGCTCGCACTGCTGGAGCAGGTGGGTCTGGCCGACCGGGCGGACGGGCGCCCCTACGAACTCGCGTACGGCCAGCAACGGCGCCTCGAACTGGCGCGGGCCCTGGCCATGGCACCTCGGCTGATCCTGCTGGACGAACCGCTGGCCGGCATGGCCGGCCGGGAGAGCGAGGAGATGCTCACCCTCTTCGGCCGCCTGCGCGAGCAGCGGGTGACCCTCCTGCTCGTCGAGCACGATGTCGCCAGTGTCCTGCGGATCAGTGACCGCGTGCTCGTGCTGGACCACGGGAGGCTGCTGGCCGACGCCCCCGCGGCCGAGGTCGTCGCCAACCCGGCGGTGCGTACCGCGTATCTGGGTGATGCGATGGGCGCCGATGACTGACCCGATCCTGCACGTCAGCGGGCTGGTCGCGGGCTACGGCGGCCTCGAGGCCCTGCACGGGGTCGACCTGCACGTCGCCGCCGGCGAGATCGTCTGTCTCATCGGCCGCAACGGGGCCGGCAAGACCACGCTGCTGAAAACGATCGCCGGGCTGCTGCCCGCGCGCGCGGGCCGGATCCGGCTGCAGGGCCGGGACGTCACCGCCTGGCCGGTGCAGCGGCGGCACCGGGCCGGCCTCGCCTCGGTGCCGGAGGGCCGCCGTGTCTTCGCCTCTCTGACCGTGCGGGACAACCTGCTGGTCGGCGGGTACGGGCGACCCCGCCGGGCTCTCACCGCAACGCTGGACGACGTCTACGGCCGCTTCCCCCGCCTCGCCGAACGGAGCGAGCAGCCCGCGGGCACATTGTCCGGCGGGGAACAGCAGATGCTGGCCATCGGCCGGGCACTGATGTCCGGGCCGGCGGTCATCCTGCTCGACGAGCCGTCCCTGGGCCTGGCGCCGCAGGCGGTGGCGCGGGTCGGCGCCGTCATCTCGGCGTTGCGGGGCACGCGGGCGGCGGTCCTGCTGGTCGAGCAGAACGCCGACGTCGCGTTCCGTCTCGCCGCCCGGGGCTACCTGCTGGAGCGGGGCCGCATCCGGGCCTCCGCGACGAGCGCGGCGCTGCGGCGCGATCCGCGGGTCCGCTCGGCCTACCTCGGAACCGAATCCGGTCTGGGAAAGACCACACTGTGAGGAGAGAACATGCGACTGCAAGCTGCGCTGACGGCGGCCGTTGCGCTTGTCCTGGCGGCGACCGCCGCCGGTTGTGCCGCCGATGAGAAGCCGTCCGGCGCCCGCGCCGACGAGATCGTGATCGGCGCGAGCCTGGAGTTGTCCGGGCCGACCGCGTCGATCGGCACGGCGTACCGTAAGGCTCTCGAGCTGAAGGTGAAGCAGCTCAACGAGGCCGGCACCCTGGGCGGGCGCACGATCCGGCTGGTGGTGCGGGACAACCGGACGGACACCAGCGCGTCGGTCGACAACATCAACCAGCTCATCCGCAACGACCACGCCTCCGCGCTGATCATGGGCGGGTGCAGCGCGTGCGGTGCCGCGGCCATCCCGTCCATCAACCAGAGCAAGGTCCCGGCCATCGCGCTGGCGTCGGCCAGCGCGCTCACCCAGCCTGTCGCCGACCGCCGGTACATCTTCAAGATTTCCCCCAATCCGGGGCAGGACGCCACCGCCATCACCGCCGAGCTCCAGCGCACCAAGGTGACCAGGGTGGGCCTCCTCTCGGTGAACAACGTGTACGGCCAGGAGGGGCAGAAGGCGGTGACGCAACAGGCCGGGCGGGCCGGCATCGCCGTGGCCGACGCCGAGCAGTTCGGCCAGGCGGACACGACCGTGAGTGTCCAGGTGTCGAAGATCGCCGCCGTCAAGCCGGACGCGGTGGTGGTCTGGGCGGTGATGCCCGCGGCCGCCACCATCGTCAAGGGACTGCGGGACGCCGGTTACCGGGGCTCGGTCTATCTCGACGCCGGTGCGGGCGCCGAGTTGTTCGTCAAGGGCGCCGGCGCGGCCGCCGAAGGCACCGACATGGTCTTCCCGAAGGTGCTGGCGTCCGGCGACATCGATGTGAGCACCCCGGCCGGTGCGGCCCAGAAGGCGTGGGTCGAGGCGTACGAGGCGGCGAACGGTGACTACTCCGGTTTCGCGTCCTTCGCCGCCGACGCCGTGCAGGTGATCGCCGACGCCGTGGTGAGCACCGGGAGCACCGATCCCGGCCGGGTCCGCGATGCGATCGAGACCGCGAAGCTGGACGGGGACAGCGGCCCGCTCGCGTTCAGCGCCGCCGAGCACTCCGGTCTGCAACCGGCGGCCCTGGGCATCCTTCAGGTCCGGCAGGGCGCCTGGCGCCTCGTCAAGTGAGCTGAGCGGCCGGACGGCTCTTGACCAACGGGCGCGTTGCTACGCTGCGCTGATGGCTCGTAATCCGCAGGAAACCCAGCGAAAGATCCTCGAGGCGGCGACCGGCGAGTTCGCCGCCCGGGGGCTCGCGGGCACGCGTATGGAGGCGATTGCCGCGCGGGCCGGCGTCAACAAGGAACGTGCCTACAACTATTTCGGCGGCAAGGAGCAGCTTTTCACGGCGGTGCTGGCCGAGGAGCTCGAGCGGATCGCGGCTGCGGTCCCGATCGACGCGATCGGCGTCGACGGGATCGGCGAGTTCGCCGCTCGATGCTTCGACTACCACCTCGACCATCCCGTTCTCGTCCGCCTCCTGCACTGGGAGGCGCTCGAGCTCGACGGGGACATCGTCGACGAGGTGGGGCGCACCGAGCACTACCAGCGTAAGGTGGCGGCCATTGCCGACGCGCAGCGGGCGGGGGAGGTGACCGGCGACATCCCGGCCGCCGAGCTGTTGTTCCTGGTGCTCGCGATGGCGGCCTGGTGGGCGGCGGTGCCCCAGGTGGCGCGGATGGTCGCCGGTGCCGCTGCGAGCCCGGACGACCGTGCGCGCCGGCGTGACGCGGTGGCGGCCGCGGCCAGAAAGGTGAGCGCGATCTCCTGATCCAACGTTTCGGTTGGTACGGCGGCTGGGTACCGTTAGCAACGCAAACGTTGGCGTTGTTGGGAGAGTCATGACTGTCACCTCCGCCCCGCCGTCCGTGCCGGTCGCCAGTGTGCGACGAGCCTGGACGGCTGTGATCATGCTGGCCGTGGCGTTGTTCGCCTTCGTCAGTACCGAATTGATGCCGATCGGCCTGCTGCCGCAGATCGCCCACGGCGTGGGCGTGGGCGTCGGCGTTGCCGGCTTCCTGGTCACCGGGTTCGCCTTCATCGTCGGCGTCCTGGCCGGGCCGATGACCGCGTTCACCAGCCGCCTGAACCGCCGGGTGCTGGTGGTGGTGCTGCTCGCGGCGTGTGCGGCCGGGAATCTGGTCGCCGCCGTCGCCGGCAACTATGCGGTGCTGCTGGCCGGGCGGATCGTCATCGCGCTGGCCATCGGCGTCTTCTGGTCGATCGGGGCCTCCACCGCGGTGCGCCTCGTGCCGTCGGAGCACGGGGTCCGGGCGACCTCGGTCGTGCTCAGCGGCCTGTCACTCGCCTCGGTTCTAGGCGTCCCGCTCGGCACCGCGCTCGGGGAGCACACGTCGTGGCGGGTCACCTTCGCGGTGCTCGGCCTGCTGGCCGCGCTCGCGCTGATCGGCGGAGTCGTCGTCATCCCGTCGGTGCCCGCCGCCCGGCCCGCCGGCGACGCCACCGCCGCCGCCGTGTGGCGACTCCCGGCCCTGCGGGTGGCCGTCGCGGTGACCGGCCTCGTGATGGTCGGCAACTTCCTTGCTTTCACCTACATCACCCCGTTCCTGACCGCGGTGAGTGGAATTCCGGCTGGTTCGGTGGGCGCCGTGCTGGTGATCTGGGGACTGGCCGGCCTCGCCGGCAACTTCGCCGTCGGCCCGCTTGTCTCCCGATCGCTGCGGCGGACCCTGCTGGCGACGGTTCTGTTGCTCGCCGCGTCGCTGGTGACGCTGTGGGCGGGCGGCGCCTCGTTCGGTGTGCTGGTCGGGGCGCTGGTGGTCTGGGGCGCCGCGTACGCCGCCCTGCCCGTCGTCCTGCAGACCTGGGTCTTCCGGGTCTCGGCGCGCACCGGTCAGGCCGACAAGGCCACCTCGCTGTACGTGTCGGCGTACAACATCGCGATCGGGCTCGGCGCCCTCGTCGGCGGGCTTCTCATCTCCGGTACCGGGCCCGCGGCCATCATGCTGCTCGGCGGGATCGTCGCGGCGGCCGCCCTCCTCGTCCTGCTGCCCACGGCGAAGCATCAGCCGGCCACCGATCACTGACGAAGAAAGGCTTCGACCATGGCACGTGTCTTCATCACCGGCTCCAGCGACGGGCTCGGCCTGAACACCGCCCGCAAGCTGATCGACGACGGTCACGACGTCGTCCTGCACGCGCGCAACGCCGCCCGGGCCCGGGATCTGCGGGAGCGGACCCCGGGCGCCGCCCAGGTGCTGACCGCCGACCTCGAGCGGCGTGACGAGGTCGTCGCGCTCGCGGCGGCGGCCGACCGGACCGGCGCCTTCGACGCCGTGATCCACAACGCGGGCATCGGTTACCGGGAACGGGAGCGCGGTTGCACCCCGGAAGGCCATGCCCGGGTCCTCGCGGTGAACGTGCTGGCCCCGTACATCCTCACCGGCCTCATGCGCCGCCCCGGTCGGCTGGTCTATCTCAGCAGCGGCATGCACCAGGGTGGCCAGGCCTCGGTGGCGGACATCGACTGGTTCGAGCGGCCCTGGGACGGCGTGCAGGCCTACTCCGACAGCAAGCTGTTCGACACCACCCTGGCCTTCGCCGTCGCCCGCCGATGGCCGGACGTGCTGTCCAACTCCGTGGAGCCCGGGTGGGTCCCGACGAAGATGGGCGGGGCCGGGGCGCCGGACGACCTCAGCCAGGCCCACCTCACGCAGGCCTGGCTGGCCGTCAGCGACGACCCTGCGGCCACGGTCACCGGCCGGCACTTCTACCACCTGCGCGAGCGCAAGCCGGCCGCGGCGACCGGGGACACCGCCTTCCAGGACGCGCTGATCGAGAGTCTGGCCGGACTGACCGGGGTCAGCATCGGTGCGGAGGGCCGGTGATCAGCCCCGCGGCGGATGAACTGCTGCGACACCGATCCGACGCAAAGGGCGTGCGCTGCTGTACGTCATGAGAGGCGTCACGTTGCATTAGCTGAACAGGTCTGTACAGTTAGCGCTAGAACTGAACAGATCTGTTCAGCTACACGAGGAGAGAGATCATGACGGACCCGGACTACGCCAAGAAGTACGAGAACTTCGCTTTCACGCGCGACGACGAGGGCGTGCTGGTGCTCCGGCTCCACACCGACGGGGGGCCGCTGACGTTCACGGGGCAGACCCATGAGGACTTCCCGAAGGCGCTCGAGGACATCGCGCTCGACCCGGAGAACACGGCACTGGTGATCACCGGCGTCGGGGACCACTTCATCAAGGACATCGACGGCCCGAGCCTCGGTGAGATCTTCAAGCCGGCTTCCTGGGAGAAGACGCGGACCGAGGGCACGAAGGTGCTGCAGCGGCTGCTCGATCTGCCGATCCCGGTCGTCGGCGTGGCCAACGGCACCGCGACCATCCACTCCGAGTACCTGATGCTGGCCGACATCCACATCGCCTCCGAACGGGCGACCTACGGTGACCAGCCGCACCCGGCCTTCGGCATCACCGGTGGTGACGGCGTCCACGTGGTCTGGGAGGAGATCGCCGGCACCGCGCGCGCGAAGTGGCTGTTGTGGACGGGCGAGTCGATCGACGCGCAGACCGCTCTGCAGTGGGGGGTCGTCAACGAGGTCGTCGCGCACGACCGCGCCGTCGAGCGCGGTATCGAGATCGCCCGCAAGCTGGCCGCCAAGCCCCGCCTCTACCGGTCGCTGCAGAAGCAGACCCTCAACCTGAACCTGCGCCGCCGGATCACCCAGGACGTCCCGTACGGCATGGCGCTCGAGGGTCTCACCGCGGCCGACCTGGCCTACCAGCAGCAGGCCTGACCCGAGGCGCGCGGAGCCGTGCGCGACGGCGTGCGGCTCCCGCCGCGGCGTAACTTGAACAGATCAGTTCAAGGAGGCAAATGGTGGCCACACAATCGTCGACGCGGCGCCGGCCCGCGCTCGAGAGAGTTCTCCGGGCCGCGGACCGGCTTTTCTACGCCAACGGCATCCATGCGACGGGTGTCGACACCATCGCCGAAGCCGCCAACGTCTCCAAGGCCAGCATGTACACGTACTTCCGGACCAAGGACGATCTCGTCGGGGCCTACCTGGACGGCCGCAGCCGGGATTGGCGTGAGCACGTCCTGCGATCACTCGCGGACAAGCCCGGAGAAGAGGAACGCAGTCCCGTCGACAAGGCCCTGCTCGTTTTCGACCTGCTCGGCGAGTGGTTCCGCAGCGACGGCTTCCACGGGTGCCCGTTCATCAACGCGGAGGCCGAGAGCAGCCCCACATCGCCCGCCCACCTCGCCAACGTTCACCATCGCGCCTGGATCCGCGGGCTGTTCGCCGAGCTGGCCACGGCGGCCGGCGTCGCCGATCCGCACCCGGTGAGCCTCCAGTTGGCCATGCTCTACGACGGCGCGATGGTGGGCGCACATACCGAACCTGACCTGCCCTGGGCGGCGCAGGCGCGCGCGGCGGCCGGCAGCTTGCTGCGATCGGCCGGCGCCACCTGAGCCCGAGAGCTGAACGATCCAAGGAGCGATCTCGTGAACCTGCAGAACCGACGTGGCGTGATCACCGGCGCCGGCAGCGGTATCGGCCGCGAACTGGCCCAGGCCTTCGCCGAGCGGGGTGGCGCCCTGCTGCTCGTCGGGCGCCGCCCCGAGCCGCTGGAGGAGACCGCGGAAATGGTGCGAACTGTGGGTGGCGAGGCACATATCCTGGCCACCGACGTCAGCGCGGGCAACGCCGCCGAACACGTCGTCAGTTCCGCGCTGGCCCAGCTCGGCGAGCTCGACCTGCTCGTGAACAACGCCGGTAACGTGCGAGCCGGGCGGCTGGAGGACACACCGGAAGACGACATCAGGGCGATGCTCGCCCTCAATCTGACCGCTCCCATCCTGCTCACCCGGGCAGCGCTGCCCACCCTGCGCCGCCGAACCGGCTCCCGGCCGCTCGTGCTCACCATCGCCAGCGGAATGGCCTTGACGCACCTGCCGTTCTACTCCGCCTACGCGGCGTCGAAGGCCGGCGTCGCCGCCTTCGGTCACTCGCTGCGCCGAGAGCTGCTCGACACCGACGTGCACGTGGCCACGGTCTATCCCGGAGCCACCGCGACCGCCATGATGGCGACCTCCGACGCCGGCGAGGAACTGGGATTCGGGACCCGTACCACCGCCGAGGTGGTCGCGGACATCCTCACCGCGCTGGCCGCCGATGAGCACGAGATCAACACCTCGCTGCCCTCCCGGCGCGAGCTGCAGCGCCTGCAGGCGATCGATCCGCTCGCCGTGGACGCCAAGCTGGCCCCTCAGTTGGCGAGACTGGAGGCGGCGGTCCGCAACCACAGCAGCATGTGATCGGCGGCGGACGGTCGACTCACCCGCCGGCGAGCGCCGCCCGGATGGCGGCCGTGGCCGCGCCGAGGAGAACCGCGTCCCCGTCCACGCGCCCGATCTCGACCGTAGGCTCGCGGCGAAACGCGGCCCCGCCGAGGCTCCGGCGTACGTCGGCCACCATTCTCGCGGCCCCGACCGTCCCGATGCTGTCCGGGCTGACGACGATCCGTCTCGGGTCCAGCAGGTAGGCGGCCGCCAGGACCAGATAATCCCAGCCCAGTGGGGCGGCGCCGGCCCGGCCGTTGGTGCCTTCGACAGGCCGGCCGCCGACGACCGCAACGAGATCCACGGCCGTGCCGGCGTGGATCAGCAGCGCCGGCGGCGCCGCGGCCGACTCCGTGAGCCCTTCGGCGACGGCGACGAAGGCGGAGGCCGGTTCGACGGCCACCGGGCAGGGCAGGCGCTCGAGCGCGGCCCGGAGAAGCTGCCGGCCGCGCGCGAAGTCCTGAGCCGGCGCCCGGTGCAGCCCGATCCGGACCTGCGCCATGGCCCGGCCCCGGCCCGATCTCCGGACCAGGCGGCGGATCACGTCGGCCACCTTCGCCGGAGCGTGCGCCTCCAGCACGGCCGCCTCAGACGTCGCGGCGACGGCTCCGTCGAGGTCGCACAACCGGGCGCGAACCGCATCCGTCATGACCTCCACCGCGATCACGGAGGTGCCGCCGGCGTTCAGGCCGTAGAGCGCCGCCCGGGGCCCACGGGTCCCGGCCCGCTCGCCGGCGAGGCGCACGATGCCAAGCGACAGCAGGCGCCGCACGATGGCGTGGGCCGAGACCCGGCTGACGCCGATGGCACGGCTGAGGTCGGGGACGGTCATCGGCCCGTCCGACTGGAACACTTCGATCGCGAGCCGGTTGTTGTGGTCGGCAATCGACTGGTTTCCCCGGATCGGGGCTGGCGTCAGGCCCATATCCAGTGTGTCGGCTATAGATCGCCGTCGTTCACCGGAGTGCTCGAGGGCCGAGGCGCGGGCGGGTGCGGCTGAACTCCGACCCCGGCCGGCCGACGTCATGGGACGTGACGCCCGCGCACCTGCGCGCGAGTGTCGATCACGAAGGTATCGGTGCCCCATGAAGACCCCTGACATCCGCGAAGCCGACTACGTCGTCGTCGGTGGCGGAACGGCCGGATCCGTGCTGGCCGCCCGGCTCTCCGAGATGCCGGACACCACGGTCGTTCTCGTCGAGGCCGGAAGCGCCGCACCGCCCACGGCACCGCCGGCACAGTGGCCGAGCCTGCTGGCCACCGACGCCAACTGGGCCTTCTCCTCGGTCCCGCAGCCTGAGCTCGCCGGCCAGACCGTGCCCTACCCCCGGGGCAGAGGACTGGGCGGCTCGACCGTCATCAACGCCATGGCGCACATTCGCGGTCATCGGCAGAACTACGACCAATGGGTGAGCGAGGGTGCCACCGGCTGGGGATACGACGATCTCCTGCCCTATTTCCGGCGGTCCGAGACCGCTCGCGGCGCCGACCCTCGCTACCGGGGGACCAACGGGCCCATGACGGTCGGGCCGGCCCCCGTCGTCCATCCGTTCATGGAGATCGCCCGGGCCGCCGTCGCCGAGCGGGGCATCCCGCTGTCGCCGGACCTGAACGGCGCCGACCAGGAAGGCGCCGGATTCTTCGAGTACACCATCGTCGACGGTGAGCGCCAATCCGCCGCCGACGCCTACCTCCGGCCGATCCTCGCCGAACGGCCGAATCTCGGCGTGGTGACCGATGCGACGGTCACCCGGCTGGTGGTCGAGGACCGGGCCTGCACGGGTGTCGAGCTGCGGGGCCGGGACGGTGCCACGTCGCGGATCCGCGCCGGCGAAGTGATCCTGTGCGCCGGCGTGTTCGGGTCGCCGCAGCTGCTGATGCTGTCCGGCATCGGCCCGGCGGCCGACCTTCGTGGCCACGGCATCGATGTCGTCGCGGATCGCGCCGGCGTCGGAGCCCACTTGCAGGACCACCCGGTGTGCACCTTCGCGTTCGGCGCCACGCAGGAGATTCCCCGCCGCAGCGGCACCGGCACGCTGATCGCCGTGGTGCGCTCGAGCGCCGGACTGCCCGCTCCCGATCTGCAGTTGTCCTTCGTTGAGTATCCGTTCTTCCCGTTGACCGGCACCGATGTACCCGGTGGGTTCAGCATCTCGATGCAGGCCGTACGCCCGTTGAGCCGCGGCCGCGTCACCCTGGCCTCGGCGGATCCCCTGCGGGCGCCGCTCATCGATCCGGGCTTCTACCGCGAACAGCGGGACCTGGACACGATGCTCGCCGGGTTCGGCCTGATTCGTGACATCGCCGCGGCCGAGGCCTTCGACGCGATCCGGGCCGGCGAGCTGGTCCCCGGCCCCGCGGTCATCACGGCCGCCCAGCAACGCGAGTTCCTCCGGCGGGCCACCCATTCCGCGGCCCACCCGGTGGGCACCTGCCGCATGGGGTCGGACGCCGGCTCGGTGGTCGACACCTCGCTGCGCGTTCACGGCGTCGAACGCCTCCGCGTCGCCGATGCCTCCGTCATGCCGTCGCTGATCGGCGCCAACACGAACGCCACGGTACTCGCCATCGCGGAGAAGGCTGCCGACCTGATCCGGGCCGGGCAGTGATCACCGGGCCGTGCGAGCCGGCCGGCGAAGCGGAATTCGGGCTCAGGGTAAGTTCCGCCGGTGTCGGTGACACTTAAAGCAGTGCCCCTCAGAAAGAAATGGCCGGTCCTCGATCGGATGCTGCGCAGCGATCCGGCCGATGTCGGCTGTGCCGAAGCCATGGCCGGCATGGATGTCTTCGCCGAGTCGGTGGCCGGGAGCCCGTCGGCGGCGACCCGCCGCGATCCCGGCGTCTCGGCGCATCTCACGGCGTGCGCCGCATGCGCTCGGGACCTCGACGGGCTCCTCGCCCTGATCCGGGCCGTTCCCCCGGGTTATACGGCCTCGAGCTCGATGAGCCAGTAGAGGGTCCGGGTGGGGGTCTGCGCCACCCGCCGCCACCCGGCGGCGGCGAACAAGGTGTCGTACTCCGCCAGCGAGCGCTCCTGGCCGTCGGAGACCGAGAGCATGTTCATGTCAAGCAACGCGATCGGATCGGGTCCTTCGGCCGCGCCGATCAGGGCCTCCACGACCAGCACCCGCGCCCCCGGACGGGCCGCCTCACGGCAGTTGCGCAGGATCTGAACACACTGCTCGTCCGGCCAATCGTGCAGGATCCACTTCAGGAGGTAGTAGTCGGCCGCCGGCACGGTCTCGAAGAAGTCACCACCGACCGCGGTGAAGCGCTCCGTCACCCCGGCCTTCTCCGCGGCCTGTCGAGCACCCTCGACGACAGTCGGAAGGTCGAACACCGCTCCGTGGATCGCGCGGTTGGCCCGCATCAGGGACAGGAGCAGCTCACCGTCGGCGCCGCCCAGATCGACGACCTGGGCGGCGTCGCCGAGATCGAGCAGAGTGACGATGTCCCGGGAGACGATGGACGTCGAGTTGGACATGCTCCGCGAGAACAGTGCCGACTCCTGGGGGTTTCTGGCGAAATAGTCGAAAAGGTGACGTCCCCCTACCGCCTGCTCCACCTGGTTGCGGCCGCTCCTGACCGCCTCCGGGAACAGTCCCCAGCTCTGCCAGTGACCGCGGGCGCCCTGGACCATGACGCCATCACGCATGGAGACCGGCGTGTCCGTCCGCAGCAGCTCTCCGACCGGAGTGAGGAAGAAGCCTTCCTCGTCGGAGTGGCCCAGGATGCCCACCGTCACGCAGGCCCGCATCAGGCGGTAGGTCGAGCGCGGATGGCTCGACTCGGCCGCGGCGATCGCTTCGGCCGTGACGCGGCCCTCGGCGACGTGGTCGGCGATGCGCAGATCCGCCGCGGCCCGGGTGATCTGGGTGACCCAGTGACTGGTGGAGAGGGCGTACATGGTGTGGATGTGCCGCGTCATCTCCGCCTCGGTGCCGCTGGGCGGCGGCAGGGTGCCGGTGAAGGGCATGGAGGGCTCCTCGGGATCGGTGCGCGCGCTGAGATCGCGCAGTCAACGACCACCTCATCGTTTTCCCGAGCACCGAGTTCACCGCTGAACCCGAGGCCGATCGTTGCGACCTTCAGATCGGGCCGGCAGGACGGCCTCATCTCGTCGGGAAGGTTTTCTTCATGCACCCTCAGCTCAACGGCACGGTGGACCCGGACCGGCCCCTGCTGGTAGTGGCGACCAAGGAGGAGGCCCAGTTCCTCCGGTCCGAGCTGCCCGTGCTGATCACGGGTATCGGAAAAGTCAACGCCGCCGTCGCCGTGGCCGGGGCCCTAGCCGGTGCCGTCCGCCCCAGCGAAGTGATCAATCTTGGGACGGCCGGAGCTTTGCGACCGGGACTGCAGGGCCTGTACGCGGTCACCGGCGTGATCGAGCACGACCTGGACCATCGCCTGCTGTACGAGATGACCGGTGAGGTCTTCGGTGACCGGGTCGAGCTTGCCGGTGGCGACGGGCTGACCCTTGCGACCGGCGATGTGTTCGTCGCCGGCCGGCCGCACCGGGACACGCTGGCGGCGCGGGCCGACCTCGTCGACATGGAGGGCTACGCGGTCGCCGTGGCGGCCGCCCGGTTCGGCGTACCGGTGAGAATGATCAAGTACGTCAGTGATCAGGCCGACGAGAACGCGGCCGTCACCTGGCTGGACAGCGTCACGGACTGCGCGCGGGCCCTCGCGGGCTGGGTCGCGGACGAGCTCGGATGATCGGCCCGGGTGCCGTGGTGTGATCCACGGCGGCCCGGCGCGTCCGTCCTGCGGGCGCGCCGCCGATCACGCGGTGGTGACGGTGAAGCCCGTGGAGTTGTTGATGATGGCCGGAACGCCGGCGCGCAGACCGGTGAGCGTGTTGCCGGTGATCAGCGCCGATCCGCTGGGCGCCGGATAGAACGGCGGCGCGACCACGATGCCGTTGCGGGCCGGCGAGATGATCGTGTTGCCCCGCAGCGTGGTACCGCTGGAGGTGGAGAAGCCGACTGCGTCGTAGAGGGCGTCGGTGATGGTGTTGCCGGTGACGGTGACGCCGGTGACCGTGCCCGTGTTCTGCCCGTCGCCCCCGTTGCCGACATGCACGGCCGGCTGCCCCTGGTTGTAGCCGTTGCCGCCCGAACGGACGACGACGTTGCCGGTGAGGGTGGCCGAGACCAGGTCGTCACCGTTCACGCCGAAGCGGCCGGCGCTGAGCCCGATGTACCGGGCCGTGTCGGCGATGTAGTTTCCGGACACGACCTGGCCGCTTCCACCATAGACCCCGAGCCCCTTGCCGCCCCACGGCGCGATCATCGTGTTGTGGCTGAAGGTGATGTCCGACATCGGCGTGTAGCGGATGGGCCCGTTGCCGTAGTCGTTGTAGGCCACCGAGTTGATCGCCGTCGCGTCGTCGCCGGTTCCCCTGACGAAGTTGTTCGTGGCGGTCAGCCGCCGGCCGACCGACGTGCCGAGGGCGACGTTGTTCAGGTTGATGCCGTCGGCCCAGACGCTGGTCACGCGGCAGTTGCGGACCGTTCCGCCGGTTCCCGACGCCCAGAAGCCGGAGAGGGTGTGCTGGGTCCAGATGTCGTCGGCGACCCAGTCGGTTCCGGTCGTGTCCATGCCACCGCCCGCACCGTCGGCGGTCGCCCGCCCGATGGCGTTGGCATCGAGATGGAAGTGCTCGACCCGGGCCGATGTCAGGTCGAAGATCGCGCCCAGCGGCTGCGGGTTCGGCAACGGAACCATGCGGTACACGGTGCTGTACCAGACACCGGCGCCAGTGATGGTGATGCCGCTGGCGTGCAGTCCGGCCGTGCCTTTCACATAGAAGGTGCCCGCCGGAATCCACAGCGTTCGTTTCTCGGACTGCGCCCGGTCGATGCATCTCTGGATGGCGGCGGTGCTGTCGGTTGCAGGGTCGGTCGACGCCCCGCACTCGGTGATGGGAAGCGAGCCGGCCGGCTGGGGAAGCTCCGCGGGCTGCTCCACGTCCACGACGTCGATGTCGTAGAAGGCCGCGGTGTCGGCCGCGCCGACTTTGAGGGAGAACGTGCTGCCGGGCGCGATGGGAGCACCGGTCAGTAGGGCCCGGGCGTCGTCGAAGAAGGCACGGGGGTGACCGTCGGCCGGGTTCTGGCTGCCGCTGTTGTAATTGCCGTTGCCTTCGTACAGCCAGCTCTGCGTGGAGGTCATCGGGATCTCCTGCCGGAAGGCCCCGTCGACCAGCAAGGAAAGGGAGGCATGCAGGCCGGCGCCGGTCGTCGAGTCCGGAATGCTCGCGCGGACGGTGAGCGCCGTCACCGGGTGGCCGGTCGTGTTGGTCCACCACACTTCCTGACCTTTTCCGGCCAGGCGGACGTAGGCGTGACCGGACGCTTCGAGGGCCGGGCTGGAGAACTCGGTGGTGGGCGACGCTGTCAGCGACACGGTGCTCGCGCCGTTGTTCGTCGTGCCGGCTTCGGCCTCGAAGCTGGTGAAAGGCGTGCTGGCACCCGCGGCCGCGGCGGCCGGAGGCTCGGATCCGAACACCGGCAAGGTGACCGAAGCGGTGACGCCGGCGGCGACGAACAGGACCGCCGTACCGGCGATGGTCTTGAATTTCACGTCAGCTGTATAGCACCCGGACCCATTCCGGAACGGGCGGTCTTAATACGCTTTTCAGGTAACTCGAAGTAATGGCGTGAACCAATCCGGTCAAGGCCCCCGGTCATTCGCGCCGGTCGCCGGTGATACCACGGGGCACCTGAACTTTCGCTCGTTTGGTCCGACAGTGCCCGGCCGTCTCGGAGCGGATTCTGGAATAAGCAAGAATTAAGAAGAACTTCGCGGTGGCCCGGCCGCGCGCCGGGATCCGTCATCCGATGGCCAACCACACCTTCGATCGGATCAGCCCGTCGGCGGTGTGCACGTCCCACCCGGTGATCTCGTTCCACCGATGGAGGCGGTACTTCACCGTGTTGGTGTGCACGTGCAGGGCCCGGGCGCAGGCCGGTACGGACAGGCCGTGGGCGAGGTAGGCCCGGACCGTGTCGACGATGTGGTCGCTCGGCACCTCCTCGAGCTGCAGCAAGGGGGCCAGCCGGCCGCGAAGCGGCAGCAAGGTGGCAGCAAGCCACTGATCCGCGAAGAACACCACCGACCGCTGCCTCTCGGCGAGCACGAAGGCCCTTTCCGCGTCGGCGATGCTCTCGGCCGCGCCGGCCAGCCCGTGCCGGGTGAGCCCGACCGAGGCCAAGGGGTCCGTCGCCCGCAGGCACGACTCCGCCGGGGCGTTCTGCACCAGAGTGACGCTGACCGCCCCGCGCCTGGTCGTCACCAGCGATGCCGGGCGCTGTCCGGGCCGCACGGACGTCACGACGACCGGCTCCGGCTCCGACTCGCGAGCGGGCCGGCAGACCGCCTGGAAGGGGCCGCGCGGGTCGAAGCCCAGGGCGCGGGCGGCCGACTCGACCGCCTCGCCCGTCACGTCCCCGCCGTAGAGCCCGTTGAACAGGGTCTGGGCCAGCGCCGTCCGGGAATGCTCGTAGGCCCGCGCCGCGGTGGCGTATCCGTCGGCGGCGGCGCTGGTCGTCGCTCGCAGCCAGGCCCAGAGCAGATCCACCATGGCGAGCAGGGGCCGGGCTCCCGCCGGGTCGCAGGCTTCGGCGCGTTCCCGGATCTCGTCCCACAGGATGCGGTACCCGATGTGGTAGGCGCCGATCACGGTCTCGACCGGAATCCCTTGAGTGGCTCGCATCCGGCCCACCTCGCGAGCGATGTCGGCCTCGGCGGCCCGCGGGGTCCGGCGTTCCAGCAGCCCTCGGGTCAACGACCGCAGCTGATCGGCGACCAGATGCGCCTGACCGGGTCCGTCGACGATGGCGTAGAGGGGAAACTCCGTACGTATCTGGGCGGTGACGCGCCGGCCGATGAGTTCGGCGTCGTCAGCCAGTTTCTGGTAGACGGCGCCGACGAGCTCGGATTCCGGCGACGGGGGCTGGGTCATCGATGAACTCCATCGGCAGGGGAGGATCGGCCGGAGGCCAGGAGAGATCGGTGTCGCGCCGGCCGCGGGCGCGCCGGTTCCGGCCGGCGCGCGCCCGCGGGATCAGCTCACTGCTCGAGCAACCCGGTCGCGGCGGCGGCGAAGGCCCCCGGCTCCTCGAGATGCCCGAAGTGCCCGCTGGCCTTCAGCTCCACCAGCCGCGAATCCTTGACCCCGGTGTGCAGCAGACCCGCCCACCGCGGACCGCAGATGAAGTCGTGCGCTCCCACGATGACAACCGTCGGCGCGGTGATCTCGGGCAGCCGTGAGCGTACGTCGAAGGGCGCCGGGTCCTGCGCGACGGCCCAGGCCCGGATGCCGGCGACGAAGGGCTGGAACTCGTCGCGCCGGGCCGGGAAGTCGGCGAAGTACACCGGTACCGCCTCGCGCAGCGCCGCGCTCATCGTCTCGTCGTCGCCGGCGGTCACCGCGCGCTGGAAGGCGGCCGGAACCTGCGGGTCGACAGCGGCGTAAGCGGCGACGCCGGTCATCGCCGACTCCCAGAACTCCGGGCCGGTAACCGGGGAGGTGTCGTACAGGATCAGGCCGGCGACGCGGTCGGGGTGGTCGAGGGCGTACTGCAGCACGACGAAACCACCGTGCGAGTGGCCCAGCAGGTACACCTGGGGCTGCGCCAGATCGTCGACGACCGCTGCGAGGAAGGACGCGTAGGTGTCGATGCCGTACTGGTCGAGGCGTCCGGAGTCCCCGGTGCCGACCGGCTCGAGGTAGACCATCGTGTAGGCCGCCTCGAGCCGGGGCATCCGCAGGTACGCCGAGTCGATGCCCGGGCCGCCGGAATGCGCCACGCACAGAGGCCCTTGGCCAGCCACGTGGTAGACCTGCCGTACGCCGTCGACGGTGATGACGTGGGTGCCGGGGGTGATGGTGCCGTTCAAGCTCTTCTCCGATCAGGACGGGTGACCGGACAAGATGCGCGAGCGTCGGAGAAGTTCGCTCAGTCCGGCGAAATTTCCGGGTGAAACAGCGTGATCGAGCTCACTCGCCCCTGTCGCAGGGTGTGCAGCCAGACCGCCGTCGGCGGGCAGTGGCCCGGGTCCGAGGCCGGACTCTGCAACTCGGTCTCCCAGATGAGCACGTTCTTTCCCGCCACCACGGACAGCAGTCGTTGCCGCACGCCCGACTCGAGGTCCCCGTTCATGCCGCTCAGGGCCAGGTCGACCCCGCCGCGCAGGCCGGGCGAGCGGGCGACGAACTCGGCCTGAGGCCACCACAGGTCGTCCACGACCTGGTGGAAGTCGCCGCGCATGGCCGCCGCCATCGCGTCGGCCGCCTCGCGCCGGCGGGCCTCGGCGTGGGCCGCGCTGTCGGGATGCTGCTGGCCGGCGGTCGCGCGCAGCGATGCCACCAGGGTGCGACGGGCATGGCTCAGCCGGCTGCGGACCGTGCCGACCGGAACGTCGCACATCCGGGCGATCTGGTCGTACGAGGTGACGCTGCTGAAGTAGCGCGCGAGCACGACCAGGCGATCGACCTCCGACAGGCCGTCGATCGCATGCCACACCCAGTCGCGCGTCGTGACCTGCTCGAGCAGTTCCTCGGGCCCCGGCTCGCCGGTCGGCACCTGGAAGAACTCGGGGTCGGCGACGGGCACCGCCCGGCGGTCCCGCAGCCGCATCCGGCAGTTGTTGCGGACGACCGCGCGCAGCCAGGAGCCGGCCGCCGCGCGGTCCCGCAGGTCTCCGATCCGGCGGATCGCCGTGATCATCGCGTCCTGGACCGCGTCCTCGGCGTCCGGCCCGTAGCCCAGCAGGCTCAGGGCGACCGCGCGCATGCCGGCTTCGTGGCGCTCCAGCAGAACGCCGAGGGCCGCCGCTTCGCCGCCTTGAACGCAGCTGAGCAGCTCGGCGTCGTTCACCGGTCGCTTCCCGGCGCCGGGCCGGGCTCGTCTGCCAGGAGCGCCAGCAACCCCTGGAAGTCGACCGCGCAGGGACCGCAGAGGGCCATGTGGGCGGCGATGTGAGGGTAACGGGCCGAGGCGGCGGCGGGGTCGGCCGCGTGGAGCTCCGCATACACGTCCAGCAACTCCATCACCTCGCCGCAGGCCACCTCTCGGGGGTCGGTGCGCAGGAACGTGTCCAGGTCCATGGCGTGGCTCATGCGGACTCCTCGAGCAGGCCCTTGGCGACGAGAGCGGCCCGAAGGCGCCGGCGGGCATCGAACATGGTCTTGTAGACGGCGTTGCGATTGGTGTCCAGTTCGACGCAGACAGCGTCCATCGGCGTGCCGTTCACGACGACGGCCGTGAAGACCTGCCGTTGCCGCTCGGTGAGGTCATACTCGATGGCGTGGCGGAGCGCGGCCATGAGTTCACGCCATTGCGCCTCGTTCTCGACCGAGAATCCGAACCGGCCCGGAAGGGCCTCCCAGTCCGCTTCGTCCAGCGGTGTCGTCGGGTGCCGGGTCCAGAAATGCCGGCCGAGCTTGCCCGAGACCTCGAACATCGCGAACTTGTACGCCCATGTGGTGAACCGGCTCTCACCGCGGAAGGTCGGCAGTTGCCGGAGTACGGACAGCATGGCGTCGGCCGCGGCCTGGTGGGCGAGGTCGTCCAGCTCGGCGCCGTTGAGCCGGGAGTGACCGGATCGCCGGCCCAGCTCGGCCCGGGCGGCGGCCAGCAGAAGGCCGTGCAGCCGGGTGTGGGCCTGGTCGCGGACGGCGCCGTCGGCTTGCAGTGCGGCAAGCCACTGCGCGGAGGTGTCGTCAAGGGGCACGTCGCAAGGTTACGTACGAAATCGCTGTCCTGCCGCCGACAACGGACAGGAGCCCTCTCACATTCGGCCACCGGGGTGAACTTCGGCGCCGGCTCAGCCGAACCGGGTCGTCGTCGTCGGCTGAGCCGGCCGGGTCAGTCGGTGGCCAGCGCGGCTTTGACCGTCTGCAGGGCGTAGTGCACCCGCGACTTGACCGTGCCGACCGGCACCCCCAGGATGCCGGCGATCTCCTCGGCGTTGCGGCCGTGCAGGTACATCTCGGACAGGGCGGTCCGGTGAACATCGCTCAGGGAGCGAAACGCCTCTTTCAGGGACTCGGTGGCGATCGCCATCTCGGTGGTGTCCCCGAGCGTGGGGGTGACTGCCATGTCGGCGAAATTGATCTCCACGGGGCGCGAGTTACGCATGCGCAGGAAGTCGATGGCCGCGCGCCGAGCGAGCGTGTAGAGCCACCGGCGGGCGTTCTCCGTCTGCTCCGGGATGGAGTCGACGTTGCGCCAGGCTCGCAGCAGAGTCTCCTGCAGGAGATCCTCGGCGGTGGCCTTCTGAGTCCGGGTGTAGGCCCGGAGGTACCGCAACAACGGGCGTGAGTGCTCGGCGTGCAGAGCCCGCATACGTTCCGCGACTCGGCGTCGTTCGTCGTGATCGAGGGGGGCGCCACCGGTTGCCGGAATGCCGAACGCTGCCGTCATCTGACTGGTCATGGGGGTACCGCCTGCTTCAGTTCCTGGGCGGCGACTCGAATGGGCGCACCGGGCCGCCGCCGAGCCGTGGTTCAGTGCGGCGCCGACGCTACGAGCGGCGAGTGGCACTTCAGTGTCGACTTCACTGACGACGGCCTCCGCCGCTGTCAGTACTGCCCGGAGACGGCGGATGAGCTGGGTGTCGGTGACCCCTGCAGATGAAGACGTAAATCCTCGGCCCGGGTTCAACCGGGCGTCGCGATTCTTGTGACGCGCGCGACGCCCTGTTTCCGGCTTCGGGTGATCGGCGATGAACTATGCGGCCGGCCGGCCGTCAATGAGGTCACGCCAATCGATGGGCCGGCGGTGGGAGCGGCCGGAACCCCGTCAGTCAGGAAAGGGTGATGAATGCCTAGGAACCGAGGGATCATCGTGGCGACGGCTGTCACCGGGGCCGTCGCGGCCGCGGTGGCGGCGACGTCGTTGCTGCCGGCCAGCGCGGGCACCCGCCCGGCGGTCGCGTCCGACGCCTGGACCGGCACCTGGGCCGCGGCGCCTCAGGCCGGCGGCGCGTCCTTCCAGCGGCAGACGCTGCGGCAGATCGTGCACACCAGTATCTCCGGATCGGCGGCCCGTGTCGAGCTGTCGAACGCGTTCGGGTCCGCGCCGGTCACGGTGTCCGACCTCCATCTCGCGCGACGGACGAGCGGGTCGTCCGTCGACTCCAGCACCGACCGCGCGGTCACCTTCGGCGGCTCGGCATCCGTCACCATCCCGGCCGGAAGCAAGGTGGTCAGCGACAGCGTCTCGTTCACCGTGGCCGCTCTCACCGACGTCTCCGTCAGCTTCTATCTGCCCGGTCAGGTCAGCAATGCCACCGGGCACCAGCTGGCCGAGCAGACGAACTATGTCGCGAGCGGCGACCAGGCCGGCAGCGCATCCTTGTCGAACTCGCAGACCAACGGGAACTACACCCTTCTGGCCGGGCTGGACGTGCAGAACCCGGCCGCGAGCGGCGCCGTGGTGACCCTCGGCGCCTCGATCACCGACGGCATCGCCTCGGCCGGGGACCAGAACCGGCGCTGGCCCAACGACCTGGCGGTACGGCTGGATCACAGCGGTCGTACGGTCGGCGTGCTGAACGAGGGCATCAGCGGCAACGCCCTGCTGCGGGACGGGGCCGGCCAGAGCGCCGTCAATCGGTTCGACAGGGATGTCCTCCAGCAAACCAACGCCAAATGGGTCATTTTCGCCGACGATCCGATCAACGACGTCAACGTCGCCGACCCGCCCAGTGGGGCGCAACTGACCGCGGCGCTGACGCAGATGATCAACTCTGCGCACGCTCACGGCATCACCTTCATCTGTGCCACCCTGACCCCGTTCAAGCCTGATGCCGGGTGGTCCCAGGCCGGTGAGGACAGCCGGGAGGCCTATGACTCGTTCGTCAGAAGCCCGGGGAGCGGCTGTGACGCCGTGCTCGATGTGGACGCGGCCACCCATGACCCAGCCAGCCCCCAGCAGTACCTGCCGGCCTATGACGCCGGGGACCACCTGCACCCGAACACCGACGGGCTGCAGGCCATCGCCGACGCCGTGGATCTGAGGGTCTTCGGCTCCGCGATCGCTCCGTCGGCGTCGCCGACGCCGGAACCCGACGCGGTCGTCGCTCTTCGAGCGCGGGTCAACGACAAGTACGTCACCGCGGAGGACGCCGGTGCCCAAGCCCTGATCGCCAACCGGGACGCCGTCGGCGACTGGGAGAGCTTCGACCGCATTCCGATGGGCGACGGTACGTTCGCCCTGCGGGCCCACTCGAACGGTGAGTACGTCACCGCGTCGCCCGATAGTCCGCTGATCGCGTCAGGCCGCACGGTGAGTGACGCGCAGCGATTCCGTCTGGTCGCCAACGGTGACGGTTCCTCGAGCCTGCTGGCGGTCGTCGACGGCGACTACGTCACCGCGGAGAACGCGGGGGCCGACCCCCTGATCGCCAATCGCACGGCTGTCGGCCCTTGGGAGGAGTTCGACGTCTCTATGGTCACCTCCTGACCTCCCACCCCGCCCGGGGCCGGGGCCAGTGTTCTCGAAGATTGCCCGTCTTTTGTGTTATCCGACAGCGAATCCCCGGCCGCGGGCTCCAGCGCGCCGGGGTTTGTCGTACCGGCGCCCCGATCGCGATCTTTTTTGTCGAAACGACGAAGGTGACCGGCGCCGGAGCGGGTTAGCGTTCATCCCCGGACAACCCGGTGAGGAGGACGCGATGACCACGACATCGCCCGCGGCGACCACGACGACCGGTTTCGCGATCCTGGGGCCGCTGCGCGTGCTCCGCGCGGGCGACGACCTGACGCTGCCGGCCCGCATCGAGCGGGAGATCCTCGCGCTCCTGCTCGCGCAGGCCGGTCATCCGGTCAGTGCGGCCGATCTGATCGCAGCCCTGTGGGGCCAGTCGCCGCCCCTCAACGCCGCCAACACCGTCCACCGCCATATCGGCAATCTTCGCCGCGTGCTGGAGCCGGGCCTTGCGGTACGCCGGCCGGGGGCCCTGCTTCAGGGCCGGTCGGGCGGCTACCGCCTGCACGTCGATGCCGGCACGCTCGACCTGGTCCGCTTCCGGCGGCTGGCCGGCGAGGCCGGCCGAGCGGCGGAGCTTCACCAGGACGAAGCCGCGACCCAGCTGTACGCGCGGGCCCTGCACCTGTGGCGGGGGCGGTGCGCCGACGGCTTCGACCGGCTACGACAGGAAAACCCGATCTTCGACGGTATCGACCGCGAACACGCCGCGGTGGCACGCCGTGCCGCCCGGGCGGCACGCGGCAGCGGGCGTACCGACATGGTCATGACCTATCTGAGCCGGGCGGCGCAATGGCACCCTCTGGACGAGCCGCTGCAGGCCGAGTATCTGCGGGCACTGTCCGCGCAGGGCCGGCGAGGTGAGGCCCTGGCTCGTTACCGGCAGATCGAGCAGCGCCTGGCCACCCGATTCGGGATCGACCCGAGCGCCGAGCTCCGGGCCGTCCACGACGATCTGCGGCGGTCCCCGTCATTCACCCGCGCCGTGTCCGCCGGGCCGGCCGGCACGGGTTCGACGGCGACGTTGCCACCCGCTCAACTGCCGGCGGACCAGCGGTACTTCGAGGGCCGGGCCCACGAGATCACCCAGGCGCTGACCGATCTGACCCCGGGCGACCGGCCGCGGGTCGGGCCGGCCGTGCTGGTGATCGAGGGGATGCCCGGGGTGGGCAAGACGACCCTGGCGGTGCGCCTGGGCCACGGCGTCGCCTCGGCGTACCCGGACGGTCAGCTGTATGCCGAGTTGCGGACCGGCCCGGAATCGGGACCCACGAGCACCGGTGAGATCCTGCAAGGCTTCCTCACCGCGCTCGGCGTGCCCCGGCCCGAGATACCGGACTCCGTGCAGGCGCGGGCCGGGCTGTACCGAACTGTCCTGCGTGACAAGCGGGTGCTGGTCGTGCTGGACGGCGCCGCGACGGTGGACGAGGTCCGGGCGCTGCTGCCGGTCTCGGCCGGCAGCGCCGCCATCGTGACCGGCCGGGGTGGCCTCGCCATGCTGGCGAGTGAGGTCGGTGCGGTACGACGCGTCCTCGACGTGCTGCCCGTCGAGGAGGCCCGGCGGGCGCTGCTGACGCGGATCGCGCCGTACCGGGAAGTGGTCGAGCCGGCCGCCGTCGACGGCGTGCTCGACCTCACCGGCCGGCTGCCGCTCGCCCTGGCCGTCGTCGGCGCGCGGGTGCTGGCCTGCCCGGAGGCCGAGCTAACGGAGATCGTGGCCGACCTGCGCAACCGCGACGGCCGCCTGGCGCTGAGCGCGGGCGAGAGCTGTGGCGAGATGCGATCGATCTTCGCCTCCGCCTACCGGGCGCTGGCTCCGCGGGCAGCGGCACTGTACCGGCTTCTGCCGCTGGAACCCTGCGAAGAGATCTCCGTGGCCGCGGCGGCCGGCTTGCTCGGTGTGGCGGTGCCCCAAGCCCGAGGACTGCTCGGCGCTGTGGCCAACGGGGGACTGATCAGCGAGACCCGGCCGGGGCGGTTCCGCATGCACGGGCTGGTCCGCGACCACGCCGCCGAACTGAGCCAGGAACTCGACGACGACGACGTCCGTTCCGGCGCGCTCGCCCGCCTCCTGGAGCACTACCGGCACAGCGGCGATCGGGTCGGTCCCGGCGTGCCGCCGCGCCGGCATCCGGTCGAACCGGCCGGTTCCGGTTTCCGGGGCGGCCGCATCCATCGTCCGGAGCGCCGGCCCCACCTCGTATCCCGTCCCTGAGAGACGCTGAGAAAGGTCGGTAGGTCGTCGACATGGCACCATCATCGATGTCGGCCGAAGCCCCGGCGGTGCACTTCGAGATCCTGGGGCCGGTCAGCGTGCGGCGGGGGCCGGAGGAACTCGTCGTGGCGCCGGCGCCGCGCCGGGCGATGCTCGCTCTGCTGCTCGCCCGGGCGGGTAAAGCCGTCACCGTCGCCGAGCTGATCGATCTCCTCTGGGGTCAGAGCCCACCCGTGCACGCGGCCAACCTCCTGCACCGGCACATCGGTGCGTTGCGAAGGCAGTGGGAGCCGGAGCTGCCGAACCGTTCGGCCGGGCGCTGGCTGCTGCGGCAGGGCGACGGTTACCGCATGGCCGTCGATCGGGACACGCTGGACCTGCTGCGGTTCCGCGACCTGGTGAGACGGGCCCGCACGCAGGATCCGCCGACCGCGTTGGCCATGCTGGCCGACGCGGTGTCGTTCCGCCGGGGAGCCGCCGGGACGAATCTCGATCCGGGCCCGCGGTCACATCGCAGTCTCGGTGCCATCGAACGGGAGTACGGCGCGGTCGTCGACGAATTCGCCGCCCTGGCGCTCGGACAGGGCCGCGCCGAGGCGGCGCTGCCCGTGGTGCTGGCAGTGGCCGCCGATCACCCGCACGACGAACGGGCGCAGATTCGCGCGCTTCGCATGCTGGCCGCCTGCGGCCGTCCGGCCGAAGCCGTCGCCCGCTACGACGACATCCGCCGGTATCTGCACGACCACCTCGGGGTCGCTCCCGGGTCCGCGCTGCGGACCGCGTACGCCACGGTGCTGCGTCAGGAGATCGCCGGGCCCACCGGCTCGTCCGCCACCGTGGCGGCCGACCCAGGTGACTCCGCGGAGCCTGGGAACGCCGATCCCGTCCTGCGGCCGGCCCAATTGCCGCCGCGATCGCCGTTCTACGCCGGCCGCGATCGTCTCCTCGAACCGGTGATGCGCGCGGTGACGGCCGACCCGGACGCCCGGATCATCGCCCTGGACGGGATGCCGGGCATCGGCAAGACCACATCGGCTGTACACCTGGCCCACGACCTCGCCCCCGACTATCCGGACGGTCAGCTCTACCTCGACCTGCAGGGTTTCGGCGACGAGGAGCCGGTCACCGTCGAGGAGGCGCTGCGAGACCTGATCAGCGGTCTCACCGATGCCCCGGTCCCCTCGACACGCCGGGAGATGAAGCAGCTGTACGCCAAGGTGACGAACGGACGCCGCGTCCTGATCGTGCTGGACAACGTCCGGGCGTCGGACCAGCTGAGTGATCTGCTGCCCGGCTCCTTCGGATGCCTGACGATCGTGACGAGCCGGTGCCCGCTGACCGACCTGCGCGCGGGGCGCGGCACGCACTGGTCATCGCTGGGACTGTTGACCCGCGCCGAATCGCGGAGTTGCCTGGTGCGCCACATCGGTGCTCACCGGGCGGCCGAGGACCCCGCCGCGCTCGAGGCCGTCATCGACCGTTGTGGCCGTCTTCCGCTGGCGCTCACCGTGGTGGGAATCCGGGCGGCGTCGTTCACCGGCTTGCCGTTGTCCGAGGTGGAACGAGAACTCCGAGAGGTCGGGGAGAGTCTGGACGTGCTCAACGGCGGCATCGAGCACGGCGGTGTCCGCGCCGTCTTCGAGAGCTCGTACCGTCTTCTGAGCCCGCCGGCGGCCCGGTTCTTCCGGTTCCTGTCGACCGTGCCGGGCGACGAGCTGACCTCCGCCGCGGCCGGCCCGGAGATCGGCAACCGGTCGGCCGAGTCGCTGATCGCCGAGCTGCTGCGGACCGGCCTGGTCCAACGGCGACGGTCCGGGCGGATCGGCTGGCACGGCCTGGTCAAGACCTATGCGCGGGAACTGTCGACCCCGGCCGGGAGCGAAACCGGCGATCGGTGGCGATGACCCACCCCGTCGTTCTCACCGGTACTCGGGATTGGGGAAATCGAACCGGGCCCCGGCGTCCCAGGCGCTGCGCTGGTTGCCGTGCGCGGGTACGCCCCCGGCGTCTTTGAGCAGGCGGGCCGCGTGCAGCAGGTTCCACGTCATGAACGTCGTGTTGCGGTTCGTGAAGTCGTTCGACGGGCCGCCCGAGCCCTCGTCCAGGTAGGAAGGGCCGGGACCGGCCTCACCGATCCAGCCGGCGTCGGCCTGTGGCGGAATCAGGTGGCCCAGGTGCTGCAGGCTGTACAGGATGTTCTGCGCGCAATGCTTGACGCCGTCCTCGTTGCCAGTGATCAGGCATCCGCCGACCCGGCCGTAGTAGGCGTACTGGCCGGCGTCGTTGAGCAGATGGGAACAGGCGTAAAGCCGCTCGATGACGCGTTTGGTGACCGAGGAGTTGTCGCCCAGCCAGATGGGACCCGCGATCACCAGGATGTCGGCCGGTAGCACCTTGTCCCGGTAGATCTCCGGCCACTCGTCGGAGCTCCAGCCGTGCTCGGTCATGTCGGGCCACACCCCGGTCGCGATGTCGTGGTCGACCGCCCGGAGCTCCTCGACCTGAACACCTTGCTTCTGCATGATGGCGCGACTGATGTCGATGAGCCCGCCGGTGTTGCTGATCTCCGGTGAGCGCTTGAGCGTGCAGTTGACGAACAACGCGCGCAGGTCATCGTAACGAGTTTCGGTCATGGTTGTCCTCCCACCCGGTATGTCGGCGCCCGTACTGCGAAGTTCACCGTGCGTCCATGGGCGGACGCAGACGTGGGCCGTGCCGTGCCTGACGGCACGACACGGCCCACGCGGCCGGGAAGGGTCCGGTCAGAAGGCCGCGATGCCCTCGGCATCGGCGCCACCCGGGATGGTGGCCGTGCCGCGCGAGGTCAGGGAACCGTTGTGGCCGACCGTGAAGGCGGTGACGCCATCGGTGCCGCCGCCGTTCTCGGAGTACAGGGTGCGCCCGTCGGGGCTGATCGCCGCGTCGATGGTGCCGGCGCCGGCCGTGGTCGTGGTCAGCTTGGTCAGCGAGCCGTCGCGGCCCGCACGGACCGAAGTCAGGGTCGCCGAACCGGCGTTGGCCAGGTAGAACTTGCCGTCGGCGCCGACGACCCAGCAGGTCGCGGTGCTGCCGGTGGCCACCTCGGCCACCTTGGTGAGGCGGCCGTCGCGGTGGATGTCGAAGGTGGCGACCGCGTTCGGTCCCGCTTCGGCGACGACGGCGCGACCGAAGTGATCGAAGCTCACGGCGAACGGCACGGCGCCGGCGTCCACGTTGCGCACCGGCTTGGCCGAGACACCGCCGTCGGCGCTCACCGCGAAGACGTCGATCTCGTTGGTGTTGGCCTTCGTGGTGACCAGCAGGTGCTTGCCGTCCGGGGTGAAGGCGACCTGGCCGGGAGTGTGGGTGAACTCCGGCGTGGCGGCGGCGTCCAGACCCAGCGCCCGGTTCCACCGGGGGATGAGCACGAGCCGGCTGCCGATGCGCTTGAAGCCCTGCACAGAGCCACCGTTGCGCGCGTTGAGGACGTACACGGCGTCGCCGTGCACCGCGACGCTGACCGGGAAGGTGCCGCCGCTGGCGATGACCTGCAGGCGGTTCAGCCGGTCGCCGTGCACGCCGAACACCGTGATGGTGTTGCTACCGGCGTTCACCGCGTAGAGGAGGCCGTGCTCGCGGTCGAGCACGAGGCCACCCTGCGAGGCGAGCGGGTCGACGACGGCGCCGCCCAGAGTCCCGCCGACACCACCGGTAGCGTAGCTGCCGACCTGATCCAGAGCCTTGTCGTAGACGACGACGCGGTTGCCGCCGGCGCTGTTGGTCTGAACGAACACGCCGCCCGGCTGGTGGTGAGCGGGTGAGGCCACAGCCGCTCCGGCGGTGGTCGCGGTGGCGGCCGCGGTGGCGGCGAGGACGGCGCCGGCGATGGCGGCGACGCGGGTGGACTGCTTCATTGTCTCCAACTCCCAGGGGTTGTTTGTCTGACAGTGCCTTGGTGGCAGCACCCCGCGTTTCTCTTACGCGGCGTGCGGAAGATGTGATGTGCGACTTACGAAGACCGGATCAGGGCAGCTTCCGGTCGTTGCGGGGCATGCGGTCCAAGAAATCGAGAATCAGCTCGGCGACGTCATTGCCGGCGCTTTCGAGCAGAAAATGGCCGCCTTCCAGAAGATGAATCTCGGCGTTCGGCACGTCATCGGCGAACGAGCGAGCGCCTGCCGGCCCGAAGATCTGATCGTTCTTCCCCCATACGGCCAGCAAGGGCGGCTGGTGTTTACGCAGATACTCGTGCAGCGCCGGATAGAGAGGGGAATTGGTGGGATAGTCCAGGAAGAGCTTGAGCTGAATGGCGTCGTTGCCGGGACGCGACAGCAGGGCGAAGTCGTGGTGCCACGTGTCCGGGCTCACCAGTGATTCGTCCGGGACGCCGGTGAGATATTGCCACCGGGTCGTCTCCAGCGTCAGGGCGTTACGGATGTTCCGGTCCGTCTCGGGTGTCTGCTTTTCCTGGTAGTCCCAGACGGTTCGCCAGAACGGCTCCTGGAAACCGGCGTCGTAACCGTTGCCGTTCTGGGTGATGATGGCGGTCACGGCCGAAGGGTCGCGCAGGGCCAGTCGCCAGCCCACCGGTGCGCCGTAATCCTGCACGTACATCGCGTATCGCTCGACGCCCAACTGGTGGAGCAGATCTCCGGTGAGATCGGTGAGCGCGTCGAACGTGTAGTCGAATTCGTCGGCCGGGGGCGCGTCGGACAGACCGAAGCCCAGGTGATCCGGTGCGATCACGTGATACCGGCCGGCCAATGCCGGTATCAGGTTGCGGAACATGAACGAGCTGGCCGGGAAGCCGTGCAGCAATACCACGACGGGGGCCTCGGCCGGCCCGGCCTCCCGATAGAACAGCTGCCGACCTCGGACTTCGGCGTAGCGATGGTGAACGGAAACCATTCCGGCTCCTTCGGGACGTATAGGCTGGTGGTCGCTTTCGCTGCTGTTCAGTCCCCGAGGGCGATGGGCACGCCGATGAGCGAGCCGTACTCGGTCCAGGAACCGTCGTAGTTCTTGACGTTCTGCTGGCCGAGCAGCTCCTTGAGCACGAACCAGGTGTGCGAGGAGCGCTCGCCGATGCGGCAGTAGGCGATGGTGTCCTTGCTGCCGTCGAGGCCTGCCTCACCGTAGATCTTGGAGAGCTCCTCGTCGGACTTGAAGGTGCCGTCCTCGTTGGCCGCCTTGCTCCACGGCACGCTGATCGCGGTCGGGATGTGGCCACCGCGCTGCGACTGCTCCTGGGGCAGGTGGGCCGGGGCGAGAAGGCGGCCGGCGAACTCGTCGGGGCTGCGCACGTCGACCAGGTTCTTCACGCCGATGGCCTCGACGACCTCGTCGCGGAAGGCGCGGATCGACAGGTCGGGCGCCTGGGCCGTGTACGTGGTCTTGGCGCGGACCGGCACGTCCTTGGTGTACGGCCGGGCGTCGAGCTCCCACTTCTTGCGGCCGCCGTCGAGCAGTTTGACCTGGTCGTGGCCGTAGAGCTTGAAGTACCAGTACGCGTACGCGGCGAACCAGTTGTTGTTGCCGCCGTAGAGCACCACGACGTCGTCGTTGGAGATGCCGCGCTCGGACAGCAGCGCGCCGAACTGCTCCTGGTTGACGAAGTCGCGGCGGACCGGGTCCTGCAGGTCCTTCTTCCAGTCGATCTTGATGGCGCCGGGGATGTGGCCGCCGTCGTAGGCGGTCGTGTCCTCGTCGACCTCGACGAAGACGATGCCCGGGGTGTCGAGGTTCTGCTCGGCCCAGTCGGCCGAGACGAGTGCGGTGTCGCGACTCATCCGTTCTCCTCTCTCATTGGTCTCGTCGGGAACGTCGGGTGAGCGTCTGGTGAGTTCAGGTGACTGCCCTCACGCTGCAGGAACGTGGTTTCGCCGCGCGATGTGAACTCCGGCCCGGGACACCCGATGCCTCTCTGTGGGCCCCGTCCGGCGGCTCACTGAGACGAGGAGAGGTCAGTTGACTCACAGCAGCGACGCGGCGCACGTCATGTCCCTGGAAATCGATCTGCAACGGCCGGTCGTGCGCCGCGACCGCGCCGCGGTCCGGGCCCTGCTGCATCCGGACTTCCACGAGGTCGATTCGACCGGACGGGTCTGGACGGTCGACACAGTCGTCGAGGCGCTGGCCGTCCAGACCGGCTACGTCCAGCCCACGGTGACCGATCTGGTGGCCGCGGAAGTGACTCCTGACGTGCTGCTGCTGACCTACCGGGATGCGAAGGCGGTGCACAGCTCGTGGTGGGTGCGTGCGACGGGCACCTGGAAGCTGCGGTTCCACCAGCAGACCCGCGACGTCGCCGGCAGCTCTGTGACCGCTCCCACGGTGGTTGAACCCGCTGCACCGCGCATCGACAAATGAGCACAGGACCTCTGGGCAGAAAGCGGGATCATGAAATATCGCACTCTTGGCAGTACGGGCGTCTACGTATCGGAGATCTCGCTCGGGGCGATGTCCTTCGGCGGCGCCGACGACCCGATCTTCGGTACGGTCGGCGGTCTCTCGGTCCAGGAATCCGAGAAGGTCGTGAAGACCGCCCTGGACGCGGGAGTCAACCTCATCGACACGGCGGACGTGTATTCCGCCGGTGAGTCGGAGGAGCAACTCGGTCAGATCCTGCAGGGCCGCCGGGACGAGGTGCTCATCAGCACGAAGGCGCTGGTTCGTTCGGGCCCGGGCCCGAACGACCTCGGTGCGACCCGCCTGCACCTGACCCGCAGCATCGAGCGGAGCCTGCGGCGTCTGCGTACCGACTTCATCGATCTCTACCAGTTGCACAACTTCGACCCGGTCACCCCCCTGGAGGAGACGCTGCGGGCCCTCGACGACGCGGTGCGTCAGGGCAAGATCCGGTACCTGGGTGCCTCCAACTTCGCGGCCTGGCACGTCGCCAAGGCGCTGGGCATCTCCGCGCTGCGCCAGCTCTCCGGTTTCGTGGCCTTGCAGGAGCACTACTCGTTGCTGGTGCGCGACATCGAGAACGACGTCGTCCCGCTGGTGGAGAGTGAGCAGCTCGGCCTGACGATCTGGGGACCGTTGGCGGCCGGCTATCTCACCGGCAAGTACGACCGCAGCGGCGCCTCGACCGACCTGGACGCCCGCCGCGTTCAGGCGCCGCTGGCCAGCATCCCGCCCGTCGACCCTGAGGTGGCCCACCCCATCGTGGAAGTGGTCCGCGAGGTGGCCGAGCGCAACCGGACGAGCCCCGCCAACGTCGCCCTGGCCTGGCTTCTGGCGCGTCCCGCGGTGACCAGCGTGACCATCGGCGTGCGCAACGTGGAGCAGCTGACCGGCAACCTCGGGGCCATCGACCTGGAACTATCGGCGCAGGACCTGGCTCAGCTCGACGCGATCAGCGCCACCAAGGTGCCGTACCCGAAGTGGATCAACGACTACAGCGGCGCCGTCCGCGGACCCGTTCCGCCGCAGGACTGATGACCGTCGCCGAAGGCGGGGCCGCGGCGCGCGAAAGCGAGTTGCATCGGCTGAGAGAGACGATCGCCCGGTTCGTGGCGCTCGACACGGTGACCGGATCACGAGCGCTGTACCGGACGGCCGTCGGCGAGTTCCGCCGGGGCGTTCGGCGGCTTTCCCGCCGCGGCGCGGGAACCGTACCGGCCGACCTCGCCGCCGCCCTGGCCGAACTGGGCGAAGTAGCCGCGTGGTTGTGTTACGACAGCGAGCAGCAGGCGCTGTCGTGGCGTGTGTCCGGGCAGGCATTGCCGCTCGCGCGCGCGGCGGGGGACAGCGCCATGACACGGTTCCTGCTCTCGCACCGATCCATGCAGGCCGCCTACCTCGGTCGAGGGCGCACCGCGCTCGATCTCGCCGACCGGGCTCTGGCCGAACGGCCACGCTCGCGGCGGGTCACCGCGATGATGCGGGTGCGCCGGGCCCGGGCCCTGGGCGTGCTGGGCGACGGCGGGGGAGCGCTGGCCGAACTGGACCGGGCCCGAGCCGGTCTCGACGGCGGTGTCACCGCGGACGACCCGGTCTGGACCTGGTGGTTGCACGATGCCGAGCTGGCCGCCCACGAGGCGGAGATCCGCAGCGTGGTCGGTGACGTGCGCGGGGCCGTACGGGCGTCGTCGGCCGCGGTGGCGTTGCTACCGGCCGGGCAGGGCCGCGACCAGGTTCTCTACCGTGCGGCCCGGATCGACGATCTGATCAATGCCGGGGCCTGGAGCGAGGCGGTCGAGGTCACCGAGGAGATCATCGCGAGTCCGGCCGCCGTCGGCACGGAGCGGGTGCCCCGGATGTTGCGCGTCAGTGCCGGGCAAGCCGGCCGGAGCCGGGCACCGGGCCTGCTCCTGGACGCCTTGCGCCATGCCGCGCAGATAGCCGGCCCCCCGCGACCGGCACCGAAGACTGAGGAAGAGACATGACGGCAGCCGTTCAGCACCACACCGCGAACCTCAACGGGATCCGGCAGCACTGGGTCAGCGCCGGCGACGGCCCGCCGGTGTACCTCCTGCACGGCTTTCCCGAGACCTGGTACGCCTGGCGAAAGCTGATCCCCGAGCTCGCCGGCCGATACACCGTCGTCGCGCCGGACCTGCGGGGCTACGGTGACAGCGGCAAGCCGGCGACCGGGTACGACAAACGGACCATGGCCGGCGATCTGGCCGCCTTGATGGATCACCTCGGCCACGAGCGGGCCGCCGTCGTCGGTCACGATCGCGGCGCGCGGGTCGCCACCCGCTTCGCCAAGGACCATCCCGAGCGCATCGACCGCTTCGTCGCCCTGGACAACGTTCCGACCCGGGCCCTGTTCGAGAACGTCAGCCTGCCCCTGGCCCAGGCCGGCTGGTTCTTCGCGTTCCTGGCGGTGCCGGACCTGCCCGAGGCGCTCATCCGGGACCGGGAGGAGGTGTGGCTCAACCACCTGTTGCGGAGTTGGTCGTACAACCCCGACTTCCTCAGCCCGCAGGAGTTCGACGTCTACGTCGAGGCCCTGCGGCGGCCGGGGGCGATCCGGGGCGCCGCGATGGACTACCGCGCCGCGGGTGAGGACCTGCGGCAGGACCTGGCCGACGCGGCGACGTTGATCGCCTGCCCGGTGCTCACGCTGTGGGGGGAGAGCTTCGAGCCGAACACCGCGCACTTCGACCTGCTCGAGGTCTGGCGTTCGATGGCCCACGACGTACGAGGCCTCGGCATCCCGCGCTGCGGACACCTGTGTCACGAAGAGCGGCCCGAGGTCGTCAACACCGAAATCATCGACTTTCTCCAGGACTGGAAGGGCTGACCATGACCGACCTCATCCCCGCGCCGCGGCAACTGGCTCTGGCGCAACGGTTCGCGGTGGCGCTGGCGGCTCGTGACGCCGACGCACTCGGGGCGGTGTGCACCGACGACGTCTCCTGGACCGTCCCCGGTACCGGCGCGGTCGCCGGTGTGCACACCGGTGTCGGCGGCATTCTCGCCGTGCAGGCGGCCTTCGGCGGCATCACCGCCACGATCGAGAAGATCCTGTACGGCCGCGACAGCGTCATCGCCCTGCTCCACGAGACGGGTGACCGCGACGGCCGGCATCTCGACGTCCACGTCGCGCTGGTCCTGAGCCTGCGCGGTGACCGCATCCGCGCTCTGACCGGACACATCTCCGACCTCGAGGCGTTCTCCGCCTTCGTCGGCTGATCCCGGGCGCCGGTCGCGCGCCCCGAGCGAAAGAGGCGCCATGCCGTACTCCGGTCACCCGCCCCATCACCTCGGCAGCGGACCGGGTGGCCGCGCGCCCCTCGGCATCGAGGTACGGCCGTGGCGGGAGACCGACGTCATGCTGCTGCATGCCGCCGAGCCGACCTTCTCGTCCGGCTCCCTGACCCGTCGTTTCCGGTCCGGCACCACCCGGTTTCCGCCGGCCTACCTGCGGTCGCTGAGGCAACCCGGCGCCGGCGGACGCCGGTGGATGGCGACGGTGGTGACCGCCGGCGGGCGACTGGTCGGCCTGGCCGAGGTCGCCTGGCTCCCGGGCGTCGCCGAGCCGCCCGATCTGGCGGTGCTGGTCGCCGACGCCTGGCAGTCTCGGGGCGTCGGCGACCGCCTGGTGCGGGAGATGCTTCGTCAGTGCGCCGCGGCGGGCGTCCCGGTCGTCACCGCGGAGGCGGACGCCGTCAATGCGCCGGTGATCCGGTTGGCGGACCGGCTGATCGGCCGAGCGGCCGCCGGCCTGCCGTGGCACCTCGACGCCCGGGTGCGGGGCGGGACACGGCATTTTCTATTCACCTACCGGGGCGATCCGGCCGGCGGCCGGTCGGATCGCCCGGCATCGTGGTCCGGCCGGTAGTCGCCGGCCGCGGGACGGGTCAGGGGGTGGACCGGCGGGTCTCGGCCCAGTCGACCACGAGGTTGCGCTCGGCGAACAGCCACTGGCCGTCGCGCTTGGTGAAGGTGTCGAGATAGCGCAGCGCGGCGACCATCATCTGGCGTTCGCCGTCGGCCGTGAACAGGTGGTGGGCGAGGGTGTAGCTCTCGCCGGTCGCGGTGTCGCCATCGAGCGTGACCGTGCTCTGGCCGTTGAAGTGGGTCGTCACGTCGTACTGCCGGAGGCCCTCGAAGACCGGCGTCAGTGCTTCGCGGCCGGTCAGCGCGTAGGTGGGTTCCGATCCTTCGCCGTCCATGAACACGACGAAGCGGCAGTCCTGCGCGAACAGGTCTTTCTGGCCGTCGGCGTCGCGCCGGTCGGCACAGTGCGCGTAGGCGTCGAACAGCTCCCGGATCGCCAGGCGGTCAGCCGCCTCGGCCGCGGTGATCTCACGGTGAACGGACATGCCGTCTCCCCTTATAGTCAGAGGTGGGGACTTCCCCACTTACAGATCGAGACTAACTGGGGAACTCCCCACTTAGCAAGGGGGCGGCCGGTGGTGGCGAGCCGACGACGAGCGGACGCTGAGCAGAACCGGGAGGCGATCCTGTCAGCGGCGCTGGAAGCGTTGACCGAGTCGCCGGAGGTGTCGCTGAACGCGATCGCCAAGCGAGCCGGAGTCGGCAACGCCACCCTGTACCGCAACTTCCCGACTCGCGAGGCGTTGATCCTGGCCGCCTACCGCCATGAGGTGCGACAGGTTGCCGACTCCGCCGCCGAACTGCTCGCCTCGCATCCGGCAGAGCGGGCGCTGCGGCTCTGGATCGGCCGGGTCGCGCGGTATGCGATGACCAAGCAGGGCCTGGCCGGTGCTCTGCGAGCCGCGGCCTACGCCGAGGACGACCTGTTCGCGGAGACGTATGAGCCCATCGTGGCGGCCCTGGGGACACTTCTGTGCGCCGCCGAGGCGGACGGCGCGGTCGCGGCCGGGGTGGATCCTGATGACGTCCTGCTGCTGTTCGCGGGTCTCTGGCAGCTCAACCCGGCCGGCGACTGGGAGGCGCAGGCCGATCGGCTCTTCGATCTGGCCATGCGCGGTCTTCGGTCCCGCTGATCACCGGCGGCCGGTACGGCCGGTGCCGGCGGACGAGGCCGGTGACCTCGTCCGCCGGGCTCACGGCGTCACTGGAAGTCGCAACCGGGGTTCGGCGCGTCCTCGGACAGCGGAGCTCCGTGCGGAAGCACGTAGAGCACGTCCAGGACAACCGGGGTGGTGCCGCGGTTGACGCCGATATGGACGTGGCTCTGGCCGTGCGGCTCGTGGATGTAACTCCCGGACGGGTACACCCCGTCCGACTGGCACGAGCTGTCGAAGTGGCTGAGGGTGCCCTGCTTGACCCAGCCGTACAGGTCGCCGTCGTGGAAGTGCCACCCGGTGCTCTCGTGCGCCGGGATGGTGATCTCCCGCAGGATGTAATCCGTCTTGCCGGCGGTGTATTGGGTCAGCACCTTCCCGCTGACGTCCGGGCCCGCCGGTGTGGCCAGAGCCGGCGAACCGGCGGCCACCGTGGCCACCGCCGCCAGGACGGCGACGGCACCGGTGCGAACTGCGTGCTTACGCATCGACGTGTACTTCCTCTCTGAATGACTGCTCGACAATTTTTGATGGGGACGGTGTGGCGGTGGATCAAGGCTCGTGAGTCAGTTGGGGTGCCGTGGTGTCATCGCGTCGTGGCTCCCCTTCGAAATAATCGCCACCCGCTAGAACCTGGTCAAAGGCGTCGACTCGATGAAGGGCCTGATTGCCGCATTGACTGCGGCGGCGTTTTCCATGATCACCATGTGGCTGCCGCCGTCGCGCGCCGAAATCACGTGCGTTTTACTGTCAGGAATAGCCGCGCTGAGATCTTTGATGTACTGGACGGCAAAGAGGCTCGCCTCTCCTCCGATAAGCAGGGTGGGAATGGTGATCTCAGCAAGAATGTCGCGCCAGTCCAGTGCGATCTGACTGAACATCAACGCGCTCGCCTCTGCGCGACCCGTGAGCAGCATCTGTTGGACAACCGCTGCCTTTTGTTCCTTCGGCATGGCCGAGGTAAACATGGTCTCCACTGCGCCGGCGGCCAGTTCCTCACCGTGAGCGCTCCTCAACGCCACGATGAATGCTGGTACATCCACGGCCTCATGGGGCGCCCCCGACCGGATCACCATGTCTTCGGGCCAGTCCGGGAAAGAGGCGAGCACCGGAGGCTGGTCGATGAGGACGAACCGTTGCAGATACTCGTCCCGATAGAGATCCCAGTAGGCCCAGGCGACGCCGCAACCCATCGAATGAGCAACCAACGTGACGTCCGTGAGATCGAGACGCTCGATGACCCTGATGGGCATCGGCGGCGAGACGGGATATGCGATAGCCGTAGGACGGTCGATCCGACCGGCCATGCCCGCGATGGTCGTACGCGATCACATGGTGGGTTGTCGAGAACTCTTCGATCTGCTGTCGCCAGGCGTCCACGGTGAGTGTCCAACCCGAAACAAGCAGAAGATCAGGCCCCGATCCGGCCTCCACACAGTGAATATTGACACCGTCGTTTGTTGTTACTGTTCTGTCGCGCACGCCCGTGGATCCGATCTGTGCGTTTACAAGGTTTCCCAATAGCGGCAAGCCGTCGCCGTCGGGTCCATCAAGAGCAGGATCGGCCGCCCGGCACGCGCGCCGCCCGGGACGGCTCAGCCGTGCACTAGCCGGCCGGTGAACCAGGTCTGCCGCACCTCGGTGCGGCTCACCTGGTTGATGGGGATGTCCAGCAGCCGGCGATCGAGAACGACGAAGTCGGCCGACAGGCCGGTCTTCAGCCGGCCGGTCTCGCCGCCGAGACCGATGGCCGCGGCGGCCGCCGACGTGTGAGCCGTCAGTGCGGTGGGCAGGTCGAGAGCCTGCTCGGGGGCCAGCGCACCGCGGACCAGCGCGCCCGGGTGACGCCGGGTGACCATGGTTTCGATGGCCAACCACGGGTCCGGGCGCTCGACCGCGCTCGGCCAGTCGGTGCCGGCCGCGATGGTCACCCCGGCCTCGTGCAGCTCCCGCAGCGGCCAGATGCGCGACATGTACCGGTCGCCGACCTGCTGACGGATGACATCGTTGATCGGGTTCGGGAACCACAGGGTCGGCGACGCGTCGGCCACCACGTTCAGTTCCCGGAAACGCCTGATGTCAGCCGGATCCACGAATTCGGGGTGGGCGACATGGAAGATCGCGTCGTGATGCCCGCGGTCGCGGATCACCTGAACGGCGTCGAGGACCTGACGGACCGTGAAGTCGCCGGTGGCATGCGCCTTGACGTGCAGACCCCGGTCGACCGCGTCCTGCAGGACGGCGACCAAGCTCGGCATGTCGTACAGCGAGGCCCCTCGGAAATCGGCCTCGCCCGCATAGGGATGGAGCATGGCGGCGGACCGGCTCATCGGGATGCCGTCCAGAAGGATCTTGACGAAGTCGGGCCGCAAATGTCGGCTGCGGAGGGTGGCCGCGTACGGCGCCAGCTCGGGGAAGACGGCGCTGGCGACCATGTAATGGATGTTCGGCATCGAAGCCACCAGCCAGGCCGTGAGCTCGCCCCGCTCGTCCAGTGAGTGGAAGGTGTCCAGCCAGGGCCCCATCGTGCCGGCGTCCTGCACGGCGGTGACGCCGTACGAGTTGAGCAGGCGCAGCGCGGTACGGGCCGACGTCAGGTCCCGCTCGCGCTGGTCGGGGATGCTCTCGCGCGCGGTCTGTTCGGCGAACTGGGACGCCTGCTCGAACAGGACACCCACCGGGCGGCCGTCGTCGTCGCGAAGGTAGGAGCCTCCCGGCGGGTCGGGAGTCGCGGCGGTGATGCCGAGAATCTCCAGCGCTCTCGAGTTGACCCAGCGGTGATGGGTCGATACGTCCCGCAGCATGACCGGATGGCCGTGGCTGACCGCGTCCAGTGCCCGCAGGTTCTCCGCGGTGCCGATGCCGTTGAAGAGGTCACTGCCGACGGCTCCGCCGATCACCCAGTCGCCCGCGGCGGCGGCCCGGGCCGTGGCGCCGACCCCGTCGAGCAGCTCGCGGAGGCTGAGAACCGGTGGCAGGGACAGTTCCCAGGCGGCCTGTTGACCGCCGGTCGAGACGTGATTGTGGGCGTCGACGATACCGGGCATCACCATGCCGTCGCCGGCCTCGACGATCAAGGTGCCGGGACCGGCCAGCGGCCGAACGGCGGCCGCGTCCCCTACGGCGGTGATGCGGCCGCCGGTGACCGCCATCGCCTCGGCCCACGGGGCGGCCGGGTCCATCGTGTAGATCGGTCCGCGTACGACTATGTCCGCGTGCATGGAACCTCCCGGGTCCTCAAGCTTTCTGGCGTCGGCGGCGTCATCTGGTCGCTCATGCCGGCTTACGCACGATCACAAGGCGGCCGAGCGGGCTCTCGCCGATCCGGTCGAGCCGGAAACCGACTTCGACCGCCTCGGCCGCGAGATCCTCGGCACTCCGGGCGAACGGCACGTCCCAGCCCGAGAAGACCAGACCCCGCAGGGCGAAGGCGATCCGCTCGTCCGGGTCGTCCGGCGGCCGTTCCATCTCCTGCATGACCAGCGGAGCGCCCGGTTCGAGCGCGCGCCGGATAGCGGCCAGCGTGTCCGCCCGGACCGCCTCGGGAAAGAACGGCTGCGCCCAGAAGGCGCAACCGAAGGCCGCGGTGTCGGCCATCGCCCGGGCGTCCATGCACCGGATCTCGACCCTATCGGCGACGCCGATGTCCTCGGCCCGGCGCTGGGCCTCGGCGGCCACCGTGGCCACGACCTCGACACCGACGCCGTGCATCGTGGGGTACATCGAGGCGCAGCTCAGCAGGAACCCGGCCACGCCGCAGCCGACGTCGAGATAGCGGCCGCCGGCCAGCACCTCGGTGAATTCCGGCAACGCCGCCAGCAGCGACCGGAACACCTCGGCCGCAACCGGTGTCGGCCGCAGACCGAAGGCGTCGGCGACCACCAGGGCGTCCTGTGCGTCCGGGGCGGGCAGCGGGCCGGCCACAGCCTGCCCGGCCAGCCGGCGCATCATCCGCGCGTCGGCGAGCCGGTCGGCCATCGAGAAGGGCGCGCCGGGCGCCATCATGGCCGCGTACGCCGCGGTCAGCCGCACCTCGTCACCCGTCGAAGCGGCCACGCCGATCTCCGTCAGCACCGCCACGACGACCCGGACCCGGTCCACCGGCAGACCGGCGAAGTCGGCCAGGGCCGTGACATCGCGGGGCTCGGTCAGAAAGGCGATCCAGCCTCGCTCGTACGCCGCGTCCAGCACCGCCAATGACTGCGCGGCCGCCGACCACTGCTGTATCTTGTCCGTCTCCATCAAGGATTCCGTTCTCCTGGCTGTCGGCGGCCGGGCTATTGCGCGGACCAGACCCAGTTGCGCCGCGCGTAGACCGGCTGGAGGCCGGCCCGCCGCATGTTGTTGAGCGACGGGTTGTTCTGGCCGGGGCTGGGCCGGCCCGTCTCGGCGACCACGATGCGGCACCCGGCCGCCCGGGCCGCTTCGATGCGGGCGTGGATCAGAGCGGTCTGGGCGCCCCGCCCCCGGAACTCGGCCGCCGTCGCCCCGGTATTCAGTGAGGCGACATCGCCGGTGATGAACAACTGGCCGCCCGCCACGAGGGTGTCGTCGATCCAGACCCCGAACGGCTGGAAGCGGGACGCCGTCCCAGCGGTCGCGACCATCTCGACCAGCCCCGGCGCCGTCATCCCGAAGGCGGTCGTGATCAGCCGGGCCCAGTCGGCGACGTCCTGCGGCCCGACCGGGCCCACGCGCAGCGCCGGTGTCGCGGGGGCCGGCGCGACATCGTCGATCTGCGCGACCAGCTTGACCATCTCCGCTCCGGCTCGTAACCCGCGGGTGGCGCAGATGTCGTCCCAGCCGGTGGGCAGCGCGTCCGGGGCGATCTGCAGAACGGCCAGGTCGTTTTTCTGTTCGCGGTAGAAGTCCAGCACCTCGTCGATCAGACCGGCGGTGACCGGCGCGGTGAAGCCGAGCGCCTTGCTCCAGTAGCGGGAGGGGTCGTCGCGCATCGACACGAGGGCTCCGCCGCCGATGCGAGCCAGCCCGACGCCCAGTGTGTCGGCCGGGGCGCAGCGGCCGTACTCGTACATGAAGTCCGCCTCGACGGTCTCGGTCAGGGATTGCGTATGCACGTCTGGTTGTGTCGTCCGGGGGAGCGCGGAAGTTCACCGGCGGGCCGAAGGCTTCATGGCCGGCCGTGAACTTCGGCCACCGCCCGGCGACGGTCACTGCTGGACACGACGAAAGGCGGCAGAGATGGCCCCGAAGGTGAACCACCGGCGATTCGACGTCGACATCGCCGTGGCCTACGCGGACGGGAACCGGGACCAGGTGCTGCTGGCCGAGTGGCAGCGGCAGGCGGGCGGGACCGTACCGCCGCCGCCGTTGCGGCTGCCACGGCACAGCGAGGGTTCGTACGCCGTGCGCATCCGGCGGACGATGTTGCACGACCTGGTGATCGAGGACCAGTACAGCGACTCCGTCGCTGGGCGTACCGGTGGTCCGGACGGCCACCTCGAGGACCGGTTGGTGAGCCACTTCACGCTGAGCGGGCTGTGGCGTTTCCAGTCGGCGCGCCGGGCCGCGGTGGTCGGGCCGGGCTACGCCTACGTCCGCCGCAACGATGAGCCCTGGGATTTCGAGGTGAGCCGCGGTACCCGGGCGCTCATGCTGCACGCTCCGTTGGAGGAGGTGCGGGTGGCCCGGGGAGCCATGGCGGCCGAGCAGGACTCGCCGCCTGCGCGGCTGCTGCTCGCCCACATCCGTGCCTGCATGGAGATCGGGGACGACCTCGGGATCGCGGCGCGCAACGCCACGCTGGAATTGTTCCGCGGGCTCCTGGCCCAGCAGGTCGTCGACGACGAGCCGTTCTATCCGGCCCTGGTCCGGGCAGCTCAGGAGTGCATCGACGCCCGCCTGCTCACCGACCCGGATCTCAGCCCGGCCGCGATCGCCGATCTGCTGCACGTGTCCGTACGGACCCTGCACCGCGCCTTCGCGGCCGAGGAGATCTCGGTCATGCAGTACGCCCGGGAGCGGCGCCTCGATCGGGTGCGCACGGAGCTGGCCACCACGGCCCTGACCGTCTCCGAAATCGCCGCCCGCTGGCACTACGCCGACGAGAGTCACCTGATCCGCGCCTATCGGCGGCGATTCGGTGAAACGCCCGGCCATCGGCGCGCCGGCGGGGGAGAGGCGAGCCGGCCGCGGGGCCGGGTGGCCGGCGACCTCGCCGATCGGACGGGCACGGGCGTACAACCGACGAGGCACTGAGATACCGGGGCGGCGCCGGCGATCCTCCTAGATTCGGCGTAGATGATCTTTCCTGCGCACTCCGAGGTGGCACAGTGACCGAACCACTGATCTCCGGCTTCGACGATCTCGTCCGGGCGCGCCCGCCGGCCGAGCCCCGGCACCTGTTCGAAACCGCCGTCGTGCTCGGTGGCAGCATCGCCGGGCTGCTGGCGGCCCGGGTGCTCGCCGACCACGCCCGGCGGGTCGTCGTCGTCGAGCGCGATGATCTGCCGGCCGAGTCCGGTGCCCGGCCCAGCACCCCGCAGGACCAGCAGGTGCACACCTTGCTCCCGGCCGGCCGGCTGTGGATCGAGCGGTGGCTGCCCGGCTTCACCCAGAACGCGCTGGAAGCCGGTGCCCTGCTGTCCGGACCGGAGCAGACGGCCACCATGCTGGACGGGCGCCGGCAGGCGAGCGGGCGCGACGACGTAGCGCTGCTGGGCGCCAGCCGGCAGCTGATCGAGGCCGGCATCCGCGCGCAGGTGACGGCGCTGCCGAACGTCTCGATCGTGCAAGGCCGGGCCACCGGCCTGCGGTACACCGACGGCGCAGTGAGCGGGATCGGCTACGTCGCCGCCGGTGTCGAGCGGGTTCTGGAGGCGGACTTCACGGTCGACGCCATGGGACGGGCGAGCCGGCTGTCGGACTGGGTCACCGCGGACGGCTACGACCGGCCCCGGCTGACCCGGCTGGAGTCGCCGATCAACTACGCGACCGCCATGTTCGCCCGCCGCGACAACGGCACCGACCTGCCGGTCATCTGTGCGCTGGGCCTGTTCTCGCCGGAACACACCGTCGACGGGGTGTCCGTGGCTGCGGCCAACGCGATCGAGGGCGATCAGTGGATCGTCATGCTGATGGGATACGACGACGCCCGGCCCGGCCGGACGCTCGAGGAGTTCCGCGCGGCCTGTGCCGACCTGCCCAGCGTATTCAGTACGGCCGTGAGCGGCCCGCTGACGCGGGACATCGTGACCTATCACCAAGCGGAGAGCCGGCGGCGCGACTTCGCCCCGCTGGACCGTTTCCCGGCCCGCCTGGTCGCGGTCGGCGACGCTGTCGCGTCGTTCAACCCGATCTACGGGCAGGGCATGAGCTCGGCCGCGCTGCACGCCTCCTGTCTGTCCGCCTACCTGACCGGCGCCCCCGACCTGTCCGTCCCGGCCACCGACTTCTTCGGCCGTCAGCAGATGGCGGTGGACGCCGCCTGGGCGATCTCCGCCGGCGGTGACTCCGAGCGTCTCGACGCGCTGCGGGGCGCCGAGGTGCCCGAGGAGGTGAGCCAACAGCGCTGGGCGCTGCACCAGATCATGGCGGCCACGCTGACCGACCCCTCCGTCGCGGAGGCGTTCAACAGCGTCTCGTTCATGCTGCGGCACCCGGCCACCCTCGGTGACCCCGCCCTCCTCGACCGGGCCGTCGCCGCGAACGCCTGACCCCGGGCGCCGAACTCGGTCACGGCCCGGTTTCGATCGTCCGGTCCTGTCATGAAAAGGAAACCTCGATGAATTCTTCGCCGTTCGCTTCGACAACCTGTACGGGAGCGAACATCGGGTAGGCGGTGATGCCGGGATGGCACTCGAGGTGAGCGACGAGCTCAACCAGTTTCAGCGGTGGCTCACCGGCGAGCAGTTCCCGAGCGCGAACGAGGATCTCGTCCGGGCCTTGGCCCAGACCTACCACGACGTGGCCGACCAGCTCGCCGGCGTGCTGCCGCTGTTCACCGCGGCGGTCGACAGCATCCGCGCCGGAGTCTCCGGCGAGTCCGAGCAGGCCTTCGCCGAGGCCATGGACGACTACCTGGGCGACGACGGGCTGTTGGCGTTCTCCGGGAAGTACGTGCATCGGCTGGGTGACAGCCTGGCCGACACGGCGACCGAGGTCGAGTACGTCAAGCTCATGATCATCGTGATCCTGGTCGAGCTGCTCATCGAGTTCCTCACCGCGATGGCGGTCGCCTGGCTGTTCCCGGGTGTCCTGACCGGACTGGCCGCCCGGCTGGTCGCCGGTCGTTCGCTGATCACCGCGTGGCTGCTTCGGGCCGGCGTGGCGATCGCCTCGGCCGAGCTGGTCGGCATCGGCATGCAGGTGCTGATGGACCTGATCGTGCAGGCGATCCAGATCAGGCAGGGCCATCGCCGACGCCTCGACGTTCGCAAGACGCTTCAGGCCGTCGAGGTCGGTGCCCTCGGCGGAGCCGTGGGGCTCGCCGTGGGCGCTCTGGGCGACGTCGCCGGGCGCCTCGTCCGGAACATGGGTCTGTCCCTTCCCCGGACGGTCGCGGCGGCGCTGGCCGACTACGGCCACTTCGCCGCCCACGCCGGGCAGGAGTCGACGGCGGAGGCCCTCACCGAGGGGCTCTGGGGGGTGATGACGGGCCAGGGCTGGTCGTCGCCGCAGGCGGGCGGCGGCTTCCTGTCGGGCCTCGTCTCCAGTGCCGCCTCCCTGGCCGGCGAACATACGGGAGTCGTGCTCCGTCACCGGACCGGCTCGGGCGCTCACCAGGGACCGCGGGAGCACACGAGCGGAGCACCGGGCTCGCCCGCAGCGGTCCCGGTCCGGCCGGCCGAGGTGGCACCGCTCGACCTGATGGCCGCCGCCGACCCCGCACCGGATGCCGTGATGACGGAACACCCGGAGCCACCCGGCCGGCCGGTCGAAGCCGCCGGCGAGGCCGCTCCGGTGGATCCCGGCCGAGACGCCGGGGCGGAGTGGGCCCACCAGCCGGCGTCGAGACCACCGAGTGTCGCCTCCGTGGCGACGTCGTCCGGTACCGCCGAGTCGTTCGCGACCGCCGAGTCGTTCGGAAGCGCCGAGTCGTTCCGGACGGCAAGGTCGTTCCCGGCGTCGCAGCGGAGCGAGGAATCGCCGGCCGGTCATGGTGGTGCCCCACCGGAACTCGGCGGAACCCGGCATCCGGCGGTCGGCCGGTTCCGGGTCGAATCCGCGGGGGACGCGGGCCGTTTCACGCCGCTGCGGACGCTGCTCGACGGCCTGACCGGGGGACAGGACATCGGATTACCCAAACCGGAGGTGCTCGATGAGCGGTTCGCGCGCGTGAGTCTCCCGGAGCCGCTTGCGGTCACCCGGGGGCCGGGCATCACGCCGATGCTCGCCCAGGCCCGGGCCGCGGCGGACCGGTCAGCCGGGCCGGTCCCGGTCCCGGTCCCGGTGCCGGGCACCGGGCCGAGTATCCCCTCCGTCCTGACCGACACCCAGTGGCAGCATCTGGTCGATCGGAACCGGGCGGCCGTTCGGACGTCCTCGGGAGTCGACTCGCTGTTCGACGCCGTGGCTTTCGCCGGGCGTCACGATCCCGGGTCCCATCGGCTCGCCGGTGTGGCCGGCATGTCGGCCGCGGACCTGAGATCGTCGTTCGCGGCTGTGCTGCGGGCCGACCTGGCGCTGGCCGGCACCTCCTGGCCGCTGCTCGGCCTGTCCGAGGCCGAACTGCCCGAAGAGCGGGCCCGAACGCTCGCTGCGGTGACGGCGCTCGCGACCCCCGGCGTCCCTGGTCCCCAGCTGACCCCGGACCGGCTTCTGCCGGCGATCGCCGAGGTCTTCGGCGTGCGGGTCGTGCTCGTCGGACCCGACGGCGAGCCCTCGACAGCCGGTCTGGCCGGCGATCCCGAGCTGCTCCTGGTCGCCGACGACACGGGGTCCGTCATGACCACGGTCCCGTCGGCGGCCCGGCCCGGCACGGTTTTCGCACCGCGCGAGCAGGCGGGGCAACCGTCGCGACTGCGGCCACCGGATCCGGCCCTCGTCGTGCCCGGTCCCGGAGGCACTGTGAGCCTGAATCCCATCGTCTACCCGGCCGGGACCCCCAAGAACACGTTGCCTCACCTCAGCCGGCTGGTCGAGCACGTCGTCGAACAGGTCGCCCGGCACGGCGGGACCGTCTCGGCGAGCGCGCGCGACCACCTGGCCCAGCGCCTCCTCGGGAACTACCGCGCCCTGACCGGCGGTGGACTGATCATCCCGTTCGGCACCGTCGAAGCCCTCTTCGTGCTCACACCGGGCAACCCTCGCGTGGCACCTGGCCCGGCGCCCCGGGACGGGTCGATCTCGGGCCGGCTAAACCCGATCGACGAAGCCGGCGAGACGGGAGAACCCGGCCCACCGCGGCCGGTCCTTCGGGCCACCGAAGTCATCCAGGGCAACTTCCGTACGGGAGCCTACGGGCACGCCTCGTCGTCGTCCTTGGGCGCCACCCGGGTGCAGCTGGGCTTCTCCGGTCAGGTCAGCCTCGACGGCGGCCTCCTCACCTCGGCCGGCGGCAGTATCTCGGCCTCGGCGACAATCAATGCGGTCAACCGGAGCGTCGGCGGCGCGCTCGACTCCGAGGTCGGTCAGGTCGAGGACACCCGGGGGCCGGCCACGTTGATCGAGGCCGACGCCGTCTGGCACCTGAAGATCCGTACGACCGGAAGGTCGTCCACGTCCCGTGGGGCGGACAGCTGGGCCGACATCGAAGCGACGCGTCCGGACCTGACGGGTGCCCCGCCGGAGTCGCTGTCCGTCTGGATACCCGACCAGTACCTGACGCCGGAGCCCCCGGTCGTCACCGCGTTCGCGCACGGGGCCGCCGGGCATGACCGGCCGGTGACCCTCGACCGCATCCCGCGTACCTACTTCGCCTCCCATGTCACCGGCATGCCGGCCGTCCTCGACGCGGCGCTCACTCAACTGCACGCGGAGGGCCTGCACCTGGACACCGGCACACCGGCTCGCCACCAGCTGACGCAGGCCGTCTGGGCGCTCGACGCCAACCTCGGCGAAGCGATCAACGACCCTCGGGGATACCGGTTCACGATCTCGCGACGGGGCCGGGTGCAGGCCGAGATCACCATCCGCAGCCGACTGACCTCCGCGAGGGCCTCGCCGGTCGGAGCGACCAGCGAGCGGGCGCACATCGAACGGGTGCACACCGCGATCTCGGCGTCGAACGGCTCCTTCACCCTCGGCAACGGGAAGGCGCTGCAGATCTCGTTGAGGGCCGGGTTGCGGGCCGGCCCCGCGCTCAGGATCGGGCCGTCTGTCAGCGGCAGCATCTCCACCGATACCAGCGAGACCGCCAGCGCTTCCCGCAATGCCCTGTGGGTGCACGTCAACCGCTTCACGGGACCGACCGCGGCCTTTCGTCTCGACCTGACTCACGAGGTGTCGGTTCAGGTACACGCGCGGCCGGTCCGCCGGGCCACGCCGGCCAGCGTCGCCGGGTCGGCGCTGGTCCGCATGCCGGAGGAGGAGGCCTTCCGGCACGGACTTCCCGTCCGCCTGTCGCAGATATCCGAGAGCTGGCGTGACTCCGTGGCCGAGCTGCGCCGTGGGCGCACCATGGTTCCGTTCGGTTCGCAGGTCCTGCCGAGGCGAATCACCCATGTGGACGCCGGCGGAGCGCCCCTGCGCGGCGTCCGGCTGCCGCGGCACGTACTGGACGGCCGCGGCATCGGTCAAGGTCTGACCGAGGTCGACGAATCGGTGGCGCGGCGTCTTCTCGAGGCGGTGATACCCCCTTTGCAGCGCCACAACTTCATCCCGCGCGATCTCGGCCGGCCGTTCGACCGCCGCGGTGGGGGGCGACTGCTGAAGCGGCCGGGTGATCCCGACAGCCACTTCGCCAACCTGGAACTGCTGTACAAGATGATCTTCCCTGGCGCGCTCAACGCGTTCTACAACGACATCCACCAGGACGGCATGTCGTTCACCCTGACCCGGCACGGCTTCGGGCGCACGAGCTACGCCCGGATCACGATCACAGCACGGCCGTTGTTCACCGCGGAGGTCGACGCCCGCGGCAACTCGGTCAACTTCCGGGGCCGGTCCGCGGATCACCACACCGTCAATCTGGCCATGGGCCTCGACGTCGCCGGGCGCGGCACGGCCGACGGCACCCGGGTCGGCGTGACGGGGCGGGCCGGTCTGGGTTTCGGCATGGCCCCATGGCTGCGGGACATCGGTTTCTCCGCGGGCTACCGGTTCGCCCGAGGGGCCTCCGCCTCGGTCTCGTGGATCACGAACACCCCGCAACTGCTCGAGTACTCCGGTGCCGTCGACGAGTTCGCCCTGCCCAGCCGGTACACGGTCACGGTCGACTTCAGTGACGGCCCCCCGGCGACCTGGACCGCCGGCCGGAACGTGGTCGACGGCACCGCCCTGGTTCGGCTGGTGCCCGGCATCAACCAGCCGGGACCACCGGCGGCCACCGGGCCGGCGACCACACCGCCGTCCGTCCTCGATCAAGCGGTGGTCTATCACCTCGACGGCACGGGCGTGCTCGCCGCTACGCGCGCCCAGCTCACCGGCCTGGCTGGGCCGGCCGAGCGGTCCGACCAGGCGATCGTCAACTTCACCAGCGTCGTCTCGCTCACCGCGCACATGAAGGAGATCGCGAACAGTCAGTACACCACCGACCTGCCGTTCCGCGCCGGTCTGATCGGGAACAGCCTGGCCGGGATATCCATCGCGGCCGGGCTGGGTCCCACGACGTTCGTGGGAGTCCAGGACCAGTACGTCCTGGGCCTCATCCGGTTGCGGCTCACCCAGGCCGCCCAGAACTCGAGTGCCCAGCACGGCATCGAGTGGTCACCGCTGGACGTCCGGTCGGGGGCCGGCTCGCCAGTGGACGTCCTGAGTGAGCTGAGCACCCACCAGGGCGTCTCCTGGCAACACGGCTGGGAACGGGTCCAGGGCGCCCGCCAGACCGGCGGCAAGGAGTTCCTCGATCTCAACTTCCAGCGTGTGTACGCGTTCCGGACCGAGGTGACGTTCGAGATCCGCAGCGTCCGCGAGACGCAGGCGAAGGTTCTGCCGGAATCCGTCCGGGTCCCGGAACCCGCCCTGGTCGGCCCGCGCGAGATGGTCTTCCTGCTCAGCGAGCCGGACGCGCTCGAGCAGTACGCGCAGGGCAATCTGCCGGTCCCCGGCGCCCAGCTGGCGGACCTCTTCGCCCGCTGGAGCGGCGCGCCGCTGCCCGGCCCGGCGTTCAGCTCGTCGATGCTCGCGCGGACACTGGCCCGATGGCAGCTGAGCGAGGATCCGGAGTATGCCGGGCAGCGGGCCGGGTGGGCGGACCGGATCGCGGCGGCCCACCGGGCGGCACCGGACGGCTACATCCTCGACGCCGGCGCCCGGGCGCAGTTCGCCCGGGCGTTCCCCGACACCGATCTCAGCGGGGATGCCCGTCCGGTACCGACTTTCATCCCGCCGTACCTGACAGGGGGCGGTGTGAAGGCTCTCGGGCACTCCGGGTTCCATCACCTGGTCTACGAGCAGGCCGGCACGTCCACCTTCGACCTGGTGCACCAGGCCATCGAACAGGCCGTTCCGGGGCTGCTGGCCAAACGTCACCGCGACTGGGCCGTCCAGCTCGAGCGGGGTTATCTCACCGGCCCGCGCCGGGTGACCGGGCGGCAGCCCGGTGGCATCGACATGCTGCAGGCGATGCTGTCCGGTGGGCGCGACCTCCCGCTCGTCGAGGACATGGTGAGCGAGCACGGGGTGCAATTCTCCCTCATCAACAAGATGAACGCCCTGACCGCCGAGGGTGTCCTGGTCACCCTCAAGGCGACTCTCGGGGAGCCGCACGTGCGCGACCATCTGCCGGGCAGCGGCCTGGAGAACTACGGGCACGCCTATGCGGAGCTGAGTCTCAGCCACGCCCGACACGACGGCGTCTCGATCGGGCTGGCTCAGCTGAACGTCGGCGGCGCCGAGGGGACCACCGCGAGCATGGCCCTGACCAACGGGCGGGCGAGGCACCGCAGCAGCCGACGGGCCGACGAGAACATCGTCGAGCAGACCGTGTACGACTGGAACTCCAGTTATCGCGCGGACCTTCCGTTTGTATTGACCATCACTGTCGAACGCCTCGACATGCCTCATCGGGAGCTCAACAACGCGGTCGCCCGGTTGCTACGGGGCCCGGGCGGGGAAGCGGTGGTCCGCCGCCATCAGGGTACCCTCGCCGTGAAGCTGCCGCCCTCGCTGTTGCGGTCGCCACCCCTGCACGGACCCGCCCCGCTGCCGGATCTGTCGCCGCTGCCCGGTCTGCCGGCCGATGCGATGGTCAGCGCCGCCCTTCTCGACGACGCGCTGCCGGCCGCCCGGCGGCTGTTCGCCGAGGCCTTCGGCCGGTCGATGGGCGACGGATATCTGCCGAGTCTGTCCCTGCCGGTGCTGCTGTCCCGAAGCCATCTCGCCAACCATCTGCCCCGGGCCGTCGGCGGAAGCACCCTTGTGCTGGCCGAGGAGCTGCCGGTGCCGGGGAGATCCCATCGCCGGGCCAAGCTCTCGTTGCACGGTGAGTTGTACGACCTCACCGTCGTCACCCCGATCGAGCGGGGCACCGGGACCGGTCGGTACGCCAAATACCTCAGTACGGACAGCGTCGGGCTCTCCACCGATCTCTGGTCCTCGTCGCTGTCGGCCAATGTGGCGCAGGGTCTGCCCGCCACCGCCGCCGGCGGCGAGAGTCTCTCGACATCCCTGAGCCGCCAGACGGCGAACAACGTCAGCGGCGGCCCGGCCAACAATCCGCGGCGTGAGCAGCACGGTAAGCGTCAGGGGCCGGTCCATCTGGTCCGCCTTCACGGCCGGTTCTTCCTCGACCTGGTCGTCGCCGACCACCGCCGGCCGTCCACTGCTCGGATCGCCGCGACCCACCGCAGCGAGCCGATCACCGGCGAGGTCTATCTGACCGCCTACGCCGACCAGATAGATCAGCTCCGCCGTGACATGCTGTCCCGCCGTCGAACCGCGCCGGAGGCCGGTTCGCCCGCCTGGCCCGCTGATGTGCTTCCCGCGCCGCTCGTCGACCTCGACCGGGCCGGCATCGCCTGGGACGCGCACCGGGCGGCGGCCCAGCTCGCCGGGCATCTCCGGACGATGATCGGCTCTCATCGCGCCCTGTCCCTCTCGACGCGCGGCGGTCTGCCGGTCGACGCCCCGCACCTGGTGCGCCAGGTCGCCCACGCGCTCGACACCTATCTCGAGATCCGCGAACACCGGGGCGACGGGCTGACCCTCGTCCATCGAGCCGACCCCCGGGGCCGACTTTACGAGCTCGGCCCGGACGGCCTGCCGCTGAGTGCCGACCAGGCACTGCGGCGGCTGCCGGACGGCCTGCACCGGCGCGTCGAGGCGGCCCGGTCGCGCTTCCGCCGGCTCGGCCCCGCCGAGATCGTCCGGCTTCACGAGAACTCCTGGAGCCGTCAGCAGACCTTCGAGCAGGCAGTTCGGGCCGCCCTCGCCGAACTGCCGGCGGAAACGCCGGAACCGGCCGGCCCGCCCGTTCCGGTGCCCGGGCGACTGGATGCCGCGGTGGCCGACGCCGCTCAGGTCCACCACCGCCGCATCACCGCCCGGTTCGGGCGCCGGGAGGCCGTCACCTTCCGGCCGGGGCCGGACGACGCCGGCCATCGTCTGGTCGGGGCCATGGGAAACCCGGTCGTCCACCAGCTGGCCGCCGGTTCCGACGGCGTGTTGCGCCGGCTCGACGGCGGCGAGCGGGCGCCGTGGGCGGGCCTGCGCAACGTTCTCTTCGTCGACGTCGAGAGCCGCGACGGCAGCTTCGTCGTGCACGACGACCGGCATCGTGATCCGCGCCCGGTGGACGGCCGGGAGCTGGCCCGGCTCCTGAGCGACCTGACGGCGGTGCCGCAGCTCACCGATCAGGGCGCCATCGTTCTCCTCTCGTCGCGGGCTGCGGTGCCCGGCGCGAACGGCCCGGCTCCGGCGCAGGCCGTCGCGGAAGCCACCGGCAGGCTCGTCCACGCGCCGACCGCCGCTGTGCACGTCCTGCCCGAGGGCGTGCTCGGCCTCGAGTCCGCAGCCGGCGGTCCAGGTCGCTGGATCGCCTTCCGGCCGGTGGTCTCCCGGTAGCCGGCCACCGCGGCGAGGCGTGCCGCGGTGGCCGGCTACCGGATCAGCTGACACGGGGGATCAGGGCGGCCTGGCCGGCCGGGGCGCCGTCGGCGTCGCGCAGGGTCCAGAGCGTCACGTCCTCGATCCAGAACCGGTGTCCGTCCTTGGCGACCCGCCGTCCGCGGTAACCGGTGGCGTACCCGTCGGCGCGGACCGAATCCAGGAACATGCGCCGGGAGGCCCGGTCCTCCTCGTCCGCGGACAGGCGCGACGGCAGTCCCACGAACTCGTCCCAGCAATAGCCGAACACCTTCTGAGCCGTGCGGTTGGCGTAGACGAACACCGGGTCCGGCGATGTGTCGTGGGCGAGCAGGCCGAACGGCGCGTCGTAGAGCCAGGCGGCCGCGTCCGCTCCGGCCGGGACAAGCGGCTCGCCGACGAGCCGGCGGTAGCTGTCGGCGAGCAGACCGGCCCAGACGGCATCGAGCGCGTTCACTGGACGAAGATGTCGACCGACGGTCGCATCTCGGCGCAGATGCGCAGGACATCGTGGATCGGGTGCTCCTCGAACGCCTTCATCACGGCCGTGTCCGGGGCCTCGGCGGTGTACGCGGTCTGGCTGAGCAGATAGTCGAACCGCGGCGCCCACTTACGGGAGCCCAGCCGGGCGGTGGTCGAGCAGTTGTCGACCATGTACGCGACACCTCGCGCGTGCATGTACGGGTTGAGCGAGTCGGTCGCCTCGATCACCGACTCGTTGGCAATCTCGGAGTACGGGTGACCCTTCTCGATGAACGTGTCGATCTGCCCCATCATCACACCGCAGAAGACACCGGCCGTGTACGGATCCAGCGGGAGCGCGTCGTCGTCGCGGGTCTGTCGCGCGACCTCGCCGGCCTTCCACATCGAAGCCTGGTCGATGCGGCCCATCGGGAAGCGGGACAGCCGCTCGCCGGCCAGGATCACGCTGCGGATCTCGTTGCCCGACGCCACCTCGTCGTAGATCTCCTGGGTGAGTTCCAGCCCGACCGGGTAGGCGGCGGCGTACGCGTGGGCGAACCCCTCGCGGTCGGTGCCCTCCAGCCGCCGGTAGAGACCGATGAGGCCTTCCTTGGACACGATCCGGGAGATCGGACCGGTCACGCAGTCGACCGAGTGCCGGTACGCCTCGGTCTCGCCCATGCCCTGCTCGCGGAACCGCCGGTACAGGCTCTCGACGATGCCGTGGACGCCGCCGAGCAGGATCGATCGCTCACCGGTCAGGTCGGACAGATATTCCGAGCGCAGCGTCGTCTGGAAGGTGTAAGGCGCGCCGAGCCCGACCGACCAGCCGATCGCCCGGTCGACGGCCTTGCCGCTGACGTCCTGCTCGACGGCGAAGCTGGCGTTGATGCCGGCGCCGTTGGTCTCGGCGCCCTGCTGGTACAGCGCGCGCACCGAGGCGCCCATACCCTTCGGGCACACCGCGATCACGTCGATGTTCTCCGGGAACCGGTCGCCCTGCTGGTCGAGGTGACCCAGCAGGAATCCGTGGGACAGGCCGAGCGTCGCACCGGGCCGCAGCGCCGCGAAGATCTGCTTGTACCGGGCGGCCTGTGCGGCGTCCGAGATGAGCAGCAGAACCATGTCCGACGTGGCGATGACCTCGAACATCTCGCCCAGTGTCCCGTCGGCCTCGGCGAAGCCGGCGGCGCGGGCGGCGTCGAAGGAGGACGAGCCCGCACGGAGCCCGACCACGACCTCGACATCGCTCCCGGCCAGGGAGTCGCGCAGGTTCTGCGATTGGGCCGACGCCTGCGGTCCCCAGCCGATCACACCGATCCGGTTGACGCCCTCGAACGCCCGCGGCAGCCGGTCGAACAGGTCGCGACCACCCCGGACGATCGCCTCACGGGTGCCCGCCAGGGTGATGTATTCCTTGTCGAAGGTGCTCGTCTCGAAGTCCAATTCTCGTGCGTTCATGCCCGGGAAATCGCATTCGTCCGCCCGAGGTTCAGGCGCGACCGGTAGTTGTGACATGGCTTACTCGCCAATGGGCGCCGCCTCGGCTTCCTCGAGGCGGGATCGGGCCGAATTGACGACAGTGTGATCTTTCGGTGTCGCATGAACTCCCGGCATTTTTCTGCGACAAGCCACTTCACGCCGATCGCTTGGAACCCGACTGTCTCGAGCGCGTTGAACAGGGAAAATGATCCAGTGGAACATTCCCGTGGCGCGTGGATGACACTTCGCGCCGGCCTGGTCCAGGTCGACATCATGGTAAAGCGGCGCAATGAAATTCTTTCATTTTTGCGTGATGTACCGTACCGCTGTGTCTCGCTCCACTTCTCGCATTGTCGCCCATCGTTACCGCCTGGTTCGAAAAATCGGCCAGGGCAAGATGGGTCGTGTTTGGGTGGCCACGGATGAACTCCTGGACCGCGAAGTAGCGCTGAAAGAAGTGCTGCTGCCCGCCAACTTGAGTGACGCGGAAAGGCAGGCGATGCGCGAACGGGCGATGCGCGAGGCCCGCGCCATCGCTCAACTCGCTCACCCGAACGTCGTACGGTTCTTCGACGTGGTGCTCGATGATGACCTTCCCTGGATCGTCATGGAGTACGTTCAGGCGCCCTCGCTGCACGAGTTGATTCGGCGGGACGGACCGCTGCCACCCGAGCAGGTCGCCCACATCGGTACCGCTCTGCTCGGCGCGCTGAAGGCCGTGCACGAGGTCGGCATCGTGCACCGCGACGTGAAGCCGTCGAACGTTCTGATCGCGGCCAGCGGCCGCGTCGTCCTCACCGATTTCGGGCTCGTCTCGCTCGCCGGTGACTCCGAGCTGACCGGCAGCGATGTCGTGGTCGGCTCGCCATCCTTCATGGCACCGGAACAGGCCCTCGACGGAGTGATCGGGCCGGCATCCGACCTGTGGTCCCTCGGAGCGACGCTCTACCTGGCTGTGGAGGGCAGGCCCCCGTACCTCGGGAATTCGCCCGTAAGCACTTTGGCCGCTTTGGCCATCGAGCCTCCCCGAACCCCTCGCCGCGCCGGCGGGCTGCTGCCCACCCTGCAGGCCCTGCTCGAAAAGGACCCCACCGCGCGTATCGACGCCGGGGAGGCTGAGCGACTGCTGCGTTCAGCGGCGAAAGAGCCGGCGATCGCCCCGCGAGCCGAAGCGGTCGAGCATGACCGATGGCTGCGGTGGGGCATCAGCGCGGCGGTCGTGCTCGGTATCGGTCTGATTTCCCTGGCGGTCGGGAAGCCGGAGGATCTTCGAACCGATTCCGGAAGCGTGCCTTCCGTGGGATCGCCGCCCGTCGTTCTGCGGGCCCCCACATTGCCGAGCGTGCCGTCCTCCGCGGCGGTCACGCCGCCGGCCTCGCCGCCATGGTCGTCGACCGCCCCCATGGCGGAGCACGTCACCGGCCGATCCGCCGCGGCTGCGGGCCAGATTCCGAAACCGGCCCGGCCCACCCCTACCGCGGAGTCCACGCAGTTCACGACGGTGGTGTACCGGGCTGAAGCCAATCATCACTACGTCAGCGCCGAGGATGCCGGAGCCTCACCGCTGCTGGCGTACCCGGCAGCCGCCGGCCCCTGGGAGACATTTGATGAGATCGATCTCGGTGGTGGGGAGGTGGCGTTACGCGCTGAGGTGAACGACAAGTACGTGACCGCCTCGCCGTCCGGCGGCGCGGCGCTAATCGCACGCAGTGACCACGTCACCGCAGCCGAGACCTTCGTTCTTGTCTTCAACGCCGACGGTACGGTGTCGCTGCGCTCCAAAGCCACCAGCCGGTACGTCTCGGTGCCCTCGCGGGCAGAGTCGCCGCTGACGGCCAGCCGATCCTCGATCTCGAAAACCGAGAAGTTCACCCGCTCGGTCCTCGGCCGGCACGGCTGACCCTCGATCCAGCGCACGCGGGTTTCTCGCCGGTCCGGCCGACAGCGGCCGCCACGTCACCTCACGAGGCCTACGGCCCGGCCCACAAGTTCAGGTGCGAGTTCGGTCGCTGAGCCATCTCGGCGAGATCGGGAAGCTCCACGATCTCCACCCCGGCCCCGGTCAGGAGCGTTACTCCCTCGCAGGTGGCGAACAGTGCGGGTTCCCGCCAGGCGATGACGACCCGCCGGATGCCGGCCCTGATGATGAGCTGGGCACATGGCGCGTCCGGCCGGCTCCGGCGGTGCGAGCAGGGCTCCAGCGTGCTGTAGAGGGTGGCGGTGGACAGCCGCGGATCATCGGGCACTTTCGCGAGGGCGGACTCCTCGGCGTGTACGTGCGGGTCGTTTTCGCGGGAGTAGCCGTGGGCGGTCTCGGTACCGTCCTGGCCGACGATCACTGCTCCGACCGCGTAGGCGGTCGTCGACCGGGGGCACCGGTACGCGAGATCGATGGCGCGGCGCATCCATCGGCGATCATCTGCGGTGCCCGTGCTCTGGCAGCCGGCTGCGGTCGCCTGGCTCATGTGGTCACGGGCTTGGTGAGGTAGCGCGCGAGCACGACATCGCCGGTCTGCCGAACTTCCTCAAGTCTCATCCGATGCGCGCTGTCCTGCGGGAAGGTTCCCGCGTTCACGCAACGAGGGGCCCCGGTGTCGCCGACGAAGAACGGCGCCATGGCCACATGCAACTCGTCGGCGAGGTTCTGCGTCAGGAACTGCGTGTGCATCCGGGCGCCCCCTTCGACCATGAGCCGACGAATGCCCCGATCACCGAGGTCGTCCAGTACGGTGCCGAGGTCGACGGGGTCGCCCCCGTCGACGACGGTGGCCAGGCCGTCCAGCTCGGCGCGCGTCTTCTCGGCGGCGGCCGTGGAGCAGTAGACCAGCTTCTCACCGCCGGTGTGGAAGAACGTGAACGACGAGTCCAGGCCACTGCCGGTGACAGTGACCTTCACCGGGTGGGGTGGTCGTGCGTCGGCCGCCCGTGCTGCTCGTCGCTCGGCGGAGTTCACCAGCAGGCGGGGGTCGTCTCGCCGGACAGTGGTCGCGCCGACGAGGATGGCGTCGGACCCCGCCCGCACCTCATCGACGCGGTCGAAGTCCTGTGCGTTGGACAGCAGCAGACGCTCGGAGCTGGCGTCGTCCAGATACCCGTCGACGGACATGGCCCAGCTCAGGAGCACATACGGACGATTCATGTCTGCCCTTTCGGATACTTTGCCGGCCGGACCGCAGTGATCAGCCGGCCAGCGGCAGGGCGATGGTGTGGTGGGTATGGGTGACCTTGGCCGACAGGTACCGGACGTTGGCGGTTGACACGTGAACCGCGGTGGGGACCCGGTCAGTGACCCGCACACCGAGCGCGCCGAGCTGCGTCGCCTTGTCCGGGTTGTTGCTCAGCAACCTGATCCGATGGGCGCCCAGGGAGAGCAGCATCTGAGCCGCCGCGGTGTAGTCGCGCTCGTCCTCACCGTGGCCGAGCGCCAGATTGGCCTCATAGGTGTCCAAGCCGGTGTCCTGCAGAGCGTAGGCGTCGAGCTTGGCGTACAGGCCGATGCCCCGGCCCTCCTGGCGCAGATAGAGCAGGAAGCCGCCGGCATCGGTGATCCGCTCGGCCGCCTCACGAAGCTGCGGACCGCAGTCGCACCGCTGGGAACCGAATACATCACCGGTCAGGCACTCGCTGTGCGGACGCACCAGCGGCGCCACACCTCCCCCGGCGCTCCGGTCGAGGGCCCCGCGCCAATCACCGAGACCGAGCGCCAGGTGCTCCCGGCCGTCGGCCAGTCCGTGAAAGGTGAACACCTGCGCCGTGGTGGCATACCCGTCGGAAAACTTCAGCGGCACGGTGACTTGCGTCCGCGCTGTTGCTGCCGACGCCACGAGCGGGTCCGTTCCACTGGTCATGACCGCCATGCTGATCTCCAAGATTGTCAACTTCACCGACACCGACCCGATAGGCATGAGCCGTTGGGTCCGACGATGTCTTGCTTGCTATTACTTGTACCTACAACCAAGACCGTAAAGCATGCTAGTTGTAGCTGCAACTAAATTTTCGGTTCAATCTCGTGATGTATGTCTTCCTGTCCTCCCCAGCTCAGGCCGGATCCGCCCGCTCGCGGGGTTCGCTCCCCGTCCTGGCTCGGCGTACTGCTGCCGGGGGAGCCGGGTTCGTCGGTCGGCGCCCAGCCGACACCGGTGGCGAGTTCCGCGTCGAGATGCTCGTTCACGAGAACCGCGTGCAGCGATTCGAGCCGGGCGCGCTGGCCGGCCAGAGCTCTGCGCGCTTGCCGGGTCCACTGCTGCCGTTCCCGGGGCTGGGCCTCCTCCGTTCCCGATGGCCGAGGATGGCGCGACGGATCGCGGACCTCGTCGATCATCGTCATGAGCAGGTCGATGAGCGGCCCCCGGCGGAGGCCGGCCGGTTGGTCCAAGACCCGGACGAGGGCATTGATGAAGGGTGTGTCGTTGTCGTCCAGGGTGAACGCCCACTCCGAGCGGGCCCGGCCGAAGGCCGTGATCGCGCCTTCGAGCTGCCCGCGGATGCCGTCGTCGGGCCGGGCCTGCACGCTCAGGGCGATGGCCAGGTCGGCCAAGGGTAGAGCGGCGTCCAGACCCTCCTGGTGGGTGCGGTACCGGTATCGGGCGATATGCGCGATCAGCGTGGTGACGAGATCCAGCCGGCGCGAGGGTGATGCCGTCGCGAAATGCCAATAGGTCGGCGTCACCGACGAAGGAGCCTCGCCGCGTCGCTGCCGGATGCTGGTCAGCGCCTGAGTGGCTCCGTCGAAGGCCAACAGAGACGCGACCCGTTTCGCATCGCCGATCACGACGGCCGGCGGGCGGTCCGTCTCGTTCCCCGTTCGCTCGGCGCTCATCAAGTGTTCCAGCAGCGAGGACACCATGCCGTACCGGGAAACGCCGGCAGCCGGTGGGCCCACGAAGGCACGCAGCAAACCGTGGGCGTTGGTGAACCCGCCCAGGGACTCCTGGGACAGCCACGACGAGTGACCATGGTAAATGGCCTGATCGACCGTCCCGACGGTCAGCTGAAGCAAGCGGTCGGGGCTGACGTCAGCAACCGCGCTCAGCCTCAGCCAGTCGCGTTGGCTCTCGACCGCGCGAAGGCTCTCGGCCGCCCGGGAGTCAGCGCGCCGTAGGTCACCGCCGGCGCCCTGCCGTAGTGCGACGGCCATGTCATGGAGGAGGTCGGTGGTCGCCGGCCCGTCGTCGGCTGCTCCGGCGTCGAGAGTCCGCACGAGTTCGTGCACGATGCCGGCATCGGCGGCGCGGATGTCACCGGCCGCCCATCTGTTCCGTAGCTCAGCCAGGACCAGTCGCGCATCGAGGAGAGCATCAGGTCGTGGACGTTGACCGGTCATCTCCTCGACGGCGGCGTCGATTTCCGGCAGCGCCGGACTGTCGCCGGACACCCGGATCGACAGTTCGTGCCGTAGGGAGTGCAGGGACTCGTACAAGGCGGTGTCGAATCCGGACCCGGGCGAGGCCAGAGCGCTGAACAAGGACGCGGCTGCCCGGGACGAGGCCCAGCGGGACCCGGCGGCGTCCAGCGTGTCCAGGGCATAGGCGATCGCCGGGAGGTCCCGGTGATGACCGGCCACGGCGGCAGCCATCCGGCCGGCCATGGAGGTCGACAGCTGGAATTCCGCGGCCGCGGACCGGTTGACCGTCTCCGGGCCCAGTGCGCCCTCGATGTAGAGGGCGATCTCCTCCCGCTCGTCCGCAAGGTCGAGAACGTCGCTGAAGTGGTCGGCGACCGTGTCCAGGAGGCTCGCCTCGGACAGCTCACCTCGCGCGGTGTCGTCGAGTGACCCCCACAGCTGCTCGAAGGAGACAGCCGGCCGGATGAGGGGACGCCACAGATCCTCCTCATGCTGGTCCTGCGGCTCCGGAGTGGCGAAGACCGACGCCACGTCCAGGTAGAGCAGCGTGAGGTAGGTCAACGCCTGCGCGCTCTCGCCGGCGTAGAAATCCGTGACGAGCTCGGAGCCGTCGATCAGTGCGCGGGCCGGGTGGTACGACGGCTCGCTCCGGACGGATCGGCGAAGCGTGCTGGTGAGCATCCGTACCATTTCGCCGACTTGGCTCATCGACATGCTCACCACGGGCGGCGTGTCCGTCATGTCGGCGATGGCGGTGGGATGCGGGCCGGCGGGGTACGCGGCGTCCGGGCCGCCGAAGCCGTATCGGTGATCCGCGGCCGGGTCGAGCAACGCATCCACGGTGTCGGCCATGACGGACCGGTCCGGACGTCCTTCGGGGCGGATCTCCCGGCCTCGCTCGTCGAGCAGCACGGCCGCGATCCCGACGTGAGCGATCGCCGGACGCTCCTCGGAGCCGAGTACTCGCCGGCCCGAGGGACGATGCAGATCGGTGTACACGACTCCGGCTCCCCGGATCTGGCTGGCCATGACCGCGTGGCCCATGCCCCGACGGCGCCGGACCAGCACGAGTGCCATGTCCGCCCCCGTGGTGCGCATCGCGGTCTCCAACCGCGGCCAGGAACCGTACTCGACGGGACGGGCGCCACCGATCAGGGCCGCGGTCTGCCGTCCGTCGAACACCGCATCGTCGACGGAGCCGGCGGCGGCGACGATCGCCTGGCGGCCAGGGTGGGTGAGCCGGAACATCTCGGTCAACCGGGTGATGCAGGAGTTCAGATCATCGACCTGGTCCTCGGTCGTGACCGGGCGGTCGCCGCCCGCCCGGTCGGCCAGCTGAGACAACCGCTCGAGCCGGCGAGCTCGGTGCACTTCATTCATTCGAGTGAATACGGGGAACCGAGGATTGCTGACGAGATACGGATCGGGCCGTACCACGAGACTGGTCAGCGCCGCGTCGAAAACATTCTCGGGGTCGTCGACGCCGGCGAAAAGCAGCGACAGCGCCCGGTCCTTGATGAACGACAAGGTTCTCTGCCGCCAGTCCGCGTAGGCGCTCGTCAGGAAGGCGGCCATGTCCTCGGTGGTCCGCCGCAGGTTCCGGCTGTCTTTCAGCGTGAGGTGGAGAAGAAGGTCGGCCGGAACGTCAGGGTGCCACTGCTGAGCTTGCGCCACCTGGTCGGAGAACTGAGCAACGGCGGCCACCACTTCGCTCACCAGGGCGGTCGTCACCCCGTGACCGGGATCGGCCGGTCCGGTGAAGCCCGAGAAGCGGTTGAGGCGTGGAATCGTCCGGACCACGTGATCGACGTACAGGGTGACGTTCGCCAGGTCCGGCCGGATGTCGCCGAGCCCGGCGGCGACCTGCTCCCGCAAGGTGTCCCGCCACCGGCGGTAGTCGTCGACGACACGGAGGGCCGCCTCCTCCGCCGTCATCTCCGCGGCGCCCGGCAGGTCCTCGAAAATGCTCCGCAGGATGGCGTCGGGCGCGGCGCCCAGGTCGGCGACGTCGTCGCTAGTCCCCGTCCCGCGCCGGTCGAGCACGCGGATCCGGTCCACGACCGTGCCGGCCGAGAGAGCGGGGACGTACGGCGGCAGCGGGTCCTGATCGGGTCCCCGGGCGGGTGGGGCACCGGCGTGGTCGCGGGGCGGACGGGAGGTGAGCAGAGTACTCGGGTGATACCGCAGATCGACTTGGGCCAACCGGCCGGTCGGATCCAGAAGCGCCTCGATGCCGCTTTCCCGGTGCGGCGGATCGGTCGCGAGGGCGGCCGACAGGTCGAGGATCAGCGGAGCCCGATCATCGGTACGGCCGACAGCCAGGCGCAGCCGCTCGCCGATCCGGACCAGGGTGACCGCTTCGGGCGCCAGTTGATCGAGCGTCGCGGCCGTGGCCGAGCGGAAGGTCGCTTCGATTGGCCGAGCCCAGCCAGCACCGTCGGTGGGGCCGGTGACAGGTCGCGCGTCCGGGGGCAGCAGCCGGCGGAAGAGAGATTCGGCCCGGTCGCTGTCACCGGTCGAGCCGTCCTGACCCAGGATGTCGGCGATCAGCCCCTCGGCGCTGACCGGCGAGGATTCCGGGACGACGAATACACCGTCCTTGAGGGTTGCCCCGGCCGCGGCCATGGCGGCCACATCGACGAAGTGCACCGTCTCGGCGGCGGCCCCGCCGTCGGACTGGCTCTCGAAAATGCGAACGAAACGGCTGGGTACAGAGACCTCAACATCGAACGGTCCAGGGCTTCGATCCGCCAGCTGGAGCAAGCCACTGGGGTGATGCCGCATCAAGGACACGATGACGGAAGCGGGATCGGGGGGGTTCGCGATGACGCCTCGTACCAGATCCGCCGGTGATCGGCCGGCGTCATCCCACTCGCGACGCACTACCAGGACGTTGTCATCGTTCGCGGGCAGGTCGGGTGACTCGCGCAGTTGCCCGACGGCCTCGGCGATGTCGGGCCCGAGGGTGTCCGGCTCATCCTGGAACAAAGCACGGGAAACGGCCGGTAGCTCCTCATATTCCGTTGAGCGCCCGGCTGTGACTACACGGTAAGCCAAGTCGTCGTCCGACGCGACCGACACCACGATCGTCCGGTGCTGCGAGGCCCGGTCGATGAGTTCGAGTGCCTCCGTGTCGTCACTGTCCATCTCGGTGAAGAAGACGACGACATCTTTGTCCGGAGGCAGTTCGCGGGCGTACTCGTCGGCATCCAGATCGAGCAGATCACTGGAACCGTCGCGCGTCTCCAGGTGCACGCGCTCCGAGATCGCGCGCGCGGCACGCAGAGCCTGAGCGAGACCGTCCCATCCTTCCGTATGGGCGAAGAGAGCCTCCGCCGACCAGACTCGCCATCCGTGTCGCAACTGCATGGTGCTGTCGAGTTCGGCGACCGGCGCCACGACGACGACGTAAGCGGACAGCTTGCTCATGAACGCCGTCTGCTCTTCGCTGTTCGCCTCCCGGCTGAAAACGATGGCCGCAGGGGAACCGTCCGCGGAAAGACGGGTATCGACGAACCTGTTGAGGGAGAAACTCTCTCCGTCAGGTGCTATGTACCAACCGTTGTCGTCCACCTGACCCTCTTCGGCCATCAGGGCGGAGGGCAGCTCCCGTGCTGTTGCTAGGGCACCGAGGACAGACGTCGGGACTCCTGTTCTCAGGACGACGTCACCGCCCCGCCGGATCTGGGTCTCGTGACGCGTGAACGAGATGACCGTTGCCCGCTCGGACAAGTCGTCGAGGAACGGGTGCCCGCCCTGATCATGCTCCTGGGTGACCAGTACGACGCGCTCCCCGGGCCCCGCGCCGGCCGGAACGAGCGGGACGGACCGGGAATCCTGCAGGAAGTCGCCGTCATGCACGGCGAACTCGGCATCGCCGTGACGGAGGGCGGAGAGAGCGTTCCGTAACCCCCGGCGGATGCCGGAGAAGCGCTCGAGCGGAACGCCGTGCCGGAACATCACCCATCCGCTCGATCGGGCGGACTCCTCCGGCAGATGAAAGGATATGACGACCGCGGAGTGGGACAGTTCCCGGACGAACGAGGCCGGCTCCTCGGCGTACGGGCGCGTGAGGAGCACCGCGGGCACGATGTCGGTCGGAGTCAACGTGGCGGCCATCTCCGAGGCGGTGTACCACCGGCCGTCAACGCTGGACCGGATCCGGTCACCCGCGACGACGCCCGGCTCGACGGTGAGCCGCCCGGCCACCTCGCCGGTAAGCCGGAAGAGCTGCTCCAACGGCATGCCCGGCAGCCGGACCGCGGCGTGGACGATCTCGGAGCCGACGCGCATGCGGTTGACCCAGATCCCGTTGTCCCGGCCACCGCCTTCCGCGCGGACGATCGCCACATCCAGGGCCGGACGGTCAGGCGCCGGCGGCAGGTGACGGGTGAGAGCCTCGAGTCCCAGGCCCAGCCTCACCGCGATCGTCCGGGCGGTCGGCGGGACGACCGGGCGTACGGCCTGGGCCTGCACCCACGTGCGGGCCGCTTCCTTGGTCGTCAGCGCGGTAGCGTTCGGGGCGACCGGTACGTGCAGCGTCTCCAGCATCGTGTCGGTCGATGGCCGGTCGAAGCCGGCACTGTACTCGGGGACGACCGGCATGGCCCGGCCGATCAGTTGAGCAACCGTTGCCATGCTCACTCCCGGCCGGACACTCAACCGGCCTTCGATCACGGCCCGAGCCTCGTCGGCCACGTTGATCGGCCAGACGCCGTGGTCGCTGTTCTGGGCCACGGTCAGCGCCGCTTCCAGGCTCTCGTGGCTGCTCCCGGGTTCGCCGGTCCTCAGGTCGGCGACGGACCAGACGGCGCTGGTGGTGCTGCTGAGGTGTTCCCGGAAGACGAGCCCGTACGGTGCCGGAAGTCCCTCCAGCCGCGCCTCGACGATGGCATCCGCGAATTCTTCCGCGACCTGGCCGGCATTCGGCCCGAACAGGTCGAGGACCAGAATCCGCCGGCTCTCGACAGGGTGGAGGGCCGCGTCGTCGATCAGGTCGTCGGCGGAGAACGGCAACACCCCGTTGATCAGCCGATCGGCCGGCAGGACGCCCCCCGATTCGCCCCGGGCCGAGACACCATCCCGGGCGGTGTACCCACCGACGTACACATGGTGAGCGAGCCGGGGTGCCTCGGCGTAGGCGCCGTCCAGCGCGCGGCCCGTCCGCGGTGTTCCCCCGAGCACACTGTCCGGTTCGGGCTCGATGATGTGAACACCGTTCGCCGTCAACTCGCGCACCGTCCGCGGGGGCGGTACCGGGCGAGCGGGAGCGGGGGTCGCTACAGCCGGATCGGCGTGCCCGCCGGCGTTCGAGGATCCGGGATGAGCGGGGATGACCCGATCGAGCAGGGCCGAGACCGAACGGGTGCCCCGGGAGCCGGCGGAGCTCACGGGGCGCCCGTCCCGGTCGACCACGACAACGGTGCTGTCCGCCGCCCTCAGGGCGACCGACCAGGGCAGGTTCGAGGCCTCCCCGTACTCGTACACCTCCGGCGCCGCGGGATCCTGCGGATCGACGACCCGGACACCGGCCTCGCCGGACATCAGCCAGAACAGGTGGGACCGGTCCGTCCGTTCCCACACCAGTGCCGCGCTGCCGACCTCGTCGTTCAACCGCTGCACCAGGTCGTCCGGAGACGGAATCGGCGCGAACGTCGCGCCCAGCGCCTCGGTGAAGTCGTTCAGTCGAGGACGGATGATCGCGTCGTGAACCGGGTGGTTACCGGTGCGCCCGTACCGGACCATGTAAGCCGCCCAGGCGAGTGGTAGGCAGTCCGCCGCCTGGCCGTCCGGCCGGCTGACCGCCTGAGCCTGCTCGATCCAGGTCGACAGGGTCGGGCGTTCCGAGCCGGGGGCGAGTGTGGGAAGTGCTCGCGTGAAGAGGTTGATCGCGTGCTCGGACATCCGCTGGGGAGAGAAGACGTCGCCCGGACCGCGTGCTGAGCGCGTGGCGGCAGCGCCCTCAACGGGCTGCTGGGCCGGCTCGCCGATGCCTGCGATGAGGTCACCGGCGATCGTGTGCGCAAGTCGGTCCATGGCGTCGACGGTCGACGCCGGCGGCCACCGGCGGGCCATGGCGAGGATGCGCGCCGGCGACGTGATCTGATTGACCCCGCTCAACAGCTCGTTGACCCGGTCGGCCAGGTCTGGCCCCTCCTCCGCGCCCGCGAGCGCCGGCTGGTCGGCGATCGTGAGGACCACCGTGTCGGGGACCTGGTGTGGTTCGGTCAACCAGACGCTGACGGCGTGCGGTGCCAGGCCCGGGTACTCGCCCAGGTGAGCCCCAACGGCCGGCATGAGCGCTTCGAGGACGGTCTGTGCCTGGCGAAGGGCCGACGCGTGTCCCTGGTCGTCGGTGCGGGGAATGCCGATCCGGATCTCCACCGGCCCCCTGGTCGCGGCTCGGTCGACAAGCCCGCGTGCGAGGTCGTCGACGGCCGCGACGGTGGGCTCAGGGTGCTCGCCGGCCGGATCGATCTCGATCACCGAGCCGTCGATCACCGGGCCGTCGATGATTTGGAGCTCGATGGGCGGCTTGGCCCGGGCGTTTCGAGGGCGTCGTCCTCTGCCCTCGGAGGCGATGATCGCGAACCGGTCGTTGCGGCTGAAGCCCACGGACGGACGGTTCCTTCGCGGGCGGCCGAGGCCGCCGTTCAGCGCCGGCTGAGGCTCCGGTCGCCCGGTGCCGGTCCGGAAAGGCTCTACCGAGGTGTCGCTTGAGCTCCAGAGCTCTCCGTTGCCCAGGCGAAGCACACCTACACCTCGTCGAAGGCCGCCAAAGGCGTCGTTCAGATCCAGCGGCAATACCGGAGCGTGGCCATCGTCCCGGAGCGGGAAGATGTCACCGCCGCGACGTTCGACCGCCAGCGGTTCGCCCGTCGCCGGCTCGGCGCCGGGCCGGACGACCAGGGCGCGACCGCCTTCCGGCAGCAACCCGAGCAGGTCCGGCAGCCGGACGACGTCCAGCCTCAGCGGGTACCCGTCCTCGTCGACTCGCTCGCGCTCGCGCAGCCGGTACGCCCGCTCCCGTTCGCCCAGGGAATACGCCGGTTCGGCGGTCGGGCCGCTGGTGACCCGTTCGGCTGTTGAGCCGACGATGACGTGAGCGAGCAGCCCGTCGGGGACGGCTGCGGTGCCGAAGAAGGAACCTCGCAGGGAGAAGATCCCCCGGAACTGCCCGCGACGCCCTCCACCCGTGTGGTCGTACATGGCGAAGAACGCTTGGGCGGGTTGAGCTGAGTCGAGGCGGTCGACCACCCGGGCGGAGCCGTCCGGCCAGGTGACGATGGTGGCCGAGCCAGGCCGGAGCTGGTCGAGCATCGTCGTGGCCACGTTGGTGGTCACCCAGCTCCGCCACGATGCCCGCCACGTCGGGTCACCCCGGAAAAGGCGCAACTGGCGGCGGGGATCGGGACGCCCGGTCACGTCCACGTCGTCGGAGCCGGCCGCGATGTCGCTCGCGATGGCGTCCGCGACCTCGGCCGCGTCGCCATGAGGTGTCCGTATCACGAACGAGCTGTGGATGTGAGCCGGCGACGCCGTGCGGTTCTGCTCTTCCAGCACGCGGTTGACCGCGTCCACCAGATTGGCGAAGGCCTTCGACCGCCCGAATTCCAGATGGGTCGTGTCGTCCTGCCGGCGTACCGAGATCGTGACCGCGGGACCGGTCCCGGACGTCACGGAGGGCAGGACGCGCACGGCCACGCGATGCGGGGGCAAGTTCTCCGCGTCCAGGTGACTTCTGATGTCCGGCATGACCGTGTCGAGGAGCGTAGTGACGAGTTGGTCCTCGCCGGTGACGTACAGTTCCACGGCTTCGTCGTCGTCAACGGCGAAGCCGGCGATCGTCCGCGTGAGCCCCTCCAGGCCGGCCGGCTCGCGGCCGTCGAGAGCCGCCGCGGACACGACGAAACGGCCGAGTGGGGGACCGAGCTCGGAGTCGCTGCTGTCGGCATCATCGAATCCGCCGCGGAAGCTGATGGGCTCGTCGGTGTCCTCACTCCCGTCGCTTGAGTCCCCGTCCACCACCACATCGGCCGGCGAACGATCCGGGCCGGAACCTTCGACTCGGATCTCGACGACGGTCTCGCGCGTCGGCGAGTCCCGATTGAGAAGGCGCGAGACTCGCCTCAGCGCCCCCGACAACGGGTGGATCGGCGGCACACTGCTGAACCGGTTGGATCGTGCGTGCGGTTGACCATCGTCGCCGGCGGTAACCATGTCCGTCCACACGGTCAACGTGATGTTCGGGTGCTCGGTGCTGAAGCCGGCTGGTGCCGACCGGTGCCGCGTGGGGCCGCTGATGAAGCGCCATACCGAACGGGAGAGCGGGACCACCGTCTCGCCGCGCTGTGGTGATCGCGTCTGCGGCAGACGCGGAATGATTCGGCGCAGGCGTTGCCACGAGCTGCCCGTCAGGCCCGGCCCGCGGCGACGGCGAGGTCTGGGCGCGCCAGTGTGGCCGGCGCCGGGTACGTGAAGGACATCGGGCCGGGGATCGACGAGGTACCGCAGTTCGTGCAGCCGGCCGGGGCGGCCGCTGTCCCACTGGTGGAGCCGCGCCGGCCTGGACCACGCATCGGGCCAGCTTGGGCGCGGCAACCGGAACCGGCGACCGTCGCCGCCGCGAAGCCGCTCGGCCGGGCCCGACGGCGACGTCCCTGTGGCCGGCCGCAGGTAGCCCAGCTCTCCGTTGGCCCGGGTGATCAATTGGCCGCTGCCTTCGGTGTCCGGCCACCCCATTCTGATCGGCCGGTGAAGGCCGGGCGCGGGATCGATCACGAGGAGGCCGGAGTCGGAGTGTTCGACCAGCCGGACGTGATACCGCCCGTCTTTGCGGAGCCTGATCGCCGTCACGGCGCCGTGCGGGAGTGAGCTCAGCTTCCGCAGGTCATGGCGCCGGAACTCGCCGTGCAGACTCTCGGCGAGCCGGTCTGTCCACGATTGCCGCCCCGCCGGTCCGCCGGGTCGGCTCCCCCCATGGAGCACAGCCAGCGCCTGGTATGCGCGTTCCTCGCTGTCGCTGGACGTCAGTCCGGCGAACACCTCGTTCCACCTCACGGCGGCGGGTGCAGTCACCGGCGTCGTGGTGGGCGCGGCCGGCGCCATCGTCGTGGCGTCCGTGGTCCGGGCCGGATGCGAGGGGGAGTTCAGCCCGAGGAGACCGCGGATGCGCGAGTGACGCCAGACGCTGGTCCCGGACGGCGCGGTGGGACCGACTCCCGGCGGCAGCGGTTCCGCCGACCGGTCGACGGTGACGGCGACATGGACGGTGGGGGGTGCGAACGCGACTCTGGACTCTCGACGCGTCGCGAACTGGTTCATCGCGATACCCACCCGATCACGCCACTGGCGGGAGCGGCTGACGTCGCTCGAACTCGCGTTCACCTGCTCCGTACTGGCGAAACGGTTGCCGAGTCCCCGCAGCGACGACCCCGGTGCCGTGGAGTTCGCGCCCGCGGTGCTCCCTTGCCTTCGGGCCAGGGAGACAGCCGATCGGGCCATCCGCGACCTCGACCAGGATCCGGACGGCGGCCCGGGAGCATGGCGGGGAGGTACCGGGGGGACGGGCACGCTGAAAGTTCCGGGTGGTTCGGGGCCGCTCCAGCCCTCCGCCCGGCCGGCCGGAAGGACCGGCACGGCCGATTCAGGTCCGCTCCAGCCTTGGGATCGGCCGGAGCCGGCCTGGTCCGGCCTCGGCGGGCCGAGCCGGGACGGACCCGCTCCGGCGTTCGGCGGCGGGCCCGGCGGGGCGGCTCGGGTCACCGATCCGGGTTCGTCGATGTCCCGGGGAGGCCGCGGCTCGGCGGGAAGACTCCCACGGTCGGGGGGCAGCGAGGCGGTCGCCACCTCAGAGATCTTGTCGAGATGGCGGGGATGCAGACCGGTCTGCGCCTGCGGGTCGGACAGGGTCATGAGGGAATTGCTCGCATGGCCGTATTCGTCCGGCAGCCCGAGATAGTGACCGATCTCGTGGGCGAGCTCCGCCTCGCTGATCGAGGTCGACCACCGGGTCTGCGTCGTCGACGGGAGTCTGCTGTCGACCAGTTCGACGGTCTGGTGCGCGTCGGCCGGGTTGTCGGTGAACTCGACGGTGACGTTCAACCGGTGCCCGGGCCCGATCGTCAGGTCCCGGTTGAATGTGGCCGCGACCGCGTCCCCGGTCCGCTGTTTGATGGCGTCGAGGGCGCCGCGTGCGGCCTCGTCGCTTGCCCTGAGGTGAAGCTTGACCGTGAAGTCCTGAACCGGGACCGATCCGGGCGCCTCGATGACGCGGTGATCATAGGCGATGATGCCGTCGACCCGGGTGAGGCGGATGACCGGCCGGTCGGGGGGAGGCTCGAGGTGGACTGCCTGGTACGAGTCCCGCACGATCTCGGGTGCGGGGACGGGCGCGGCGCCGGCGGCGGTCACCTCGGCGCCGCTCACGTCGAACGAGGTGGTCGTCACCGTCCGTGGAGCTGTGACCGAGCGGATCTCGGCGACCGACGGTCCGGGCCCGGCCGGATGAGCGTCCGCCTGGGTACTCGGTGTCCTCATCGCTGTGGGCACCGTGACAGCGGTTGCAGCGGTCCCCCCTAGATCGCCCGTGGGCACCGCTGTGGTGGGCGGTGACGTCACGATCGACGAGCGCTCATCCGCGACAGACGGGATACTGGCCGGACCAGTCCCCATGATGAGTGGCTGCCTCGTCAGGTCGTCTTGAGGTGCTTCGTCGATGCTGACCAGCGCGCCGCCGTGCTCACCGAGGATCGCGGCACCCATGGCGGCCGGCGTCGCCGCCGATGCCGGTGGAACACCGGCCGTCGAGCCCGGGTCGAAGCCGGTCATCGTCATCGGATCGAAGCCGGACACGGCCGCGCCGAGCTCGGTCAGGTCGGGGTTGGCGGACATGGCCGCCGGGTCGGCCCAGAGCCGGGCGGTCCACCCGGCCGCCGTCGCGCGGGCGGCCCACCCTTTGATGTTCACCCGCTGCCCGTCCGTGACGGTGGCCGAGCCGGACAAGACCATGTGGACGACCTTGGGCACGGCCCGGGGCTCGTCCACCGCGGCAGCGATCCGGCCGTTATTCGGCCGGTCGTCGGCCGGCCCCGGAGCCGGGCCGTCCCCGCTGCGGTGATCCAGCGGTGTCATCGCCGGAACGGCAAGCGGGGCGACGCCCCCGCCGAGCGAGGTGAGCGGGGCGTCGCCGTCCTTGAGGAGCTCTCCGTCCTCACCGGCGCCCGTGTCGTCCGGTGCGGTGTCGCCGGTGTGCTGGTCCCCGTGGTGACCGGTCAGGTGCGGGAAACCGATCACGGGAAGATGGCGCAGAGACTGGCCCGCGCGCTTACCGCCGAAGGTGGCCCCGACGGAGGGCAGGGCCGAGGCCGCGGCCCCCTCCACGTCGGTCCGGTCCGGACGCTGGCCGGTGATCGGCGCCCAGGACGCCTCGACCAAGGCCTCCGTACCGGCCTCTTTCGCGGCGTGGGGGATCAGCTCGGCGAGCGTGGCCTCACTGTGCGGCAACGCCACGCCCATCTCGCGGGCCAGCCGGCCGACCATGCCGCCGAGGAACTCGACTCCCAGCCCGACCGCCCCGCCGAACGCTCCGACCTCCAAAGCTTGCACGACTTGGCGGACGTCGATGCTTTTACGGTGGCCCTGTTGGATCTGGATCTCCTGCGCGACCAGATCCATCAGAACCTGCATCGTCATGCCGAACAGTTCGGCCGAGGCGATGGAGACGCCGAGCTTGATCAACCAGGACATGATCATTGATCGGCCGGCGATCAGCCGAGCGGCCAGCTGGGCCAGGATCCCTGGAAAAAGCCAGGCGGCCGCCATCGCGAACAGGAACTCGATCAGCAGTTCGACCAGGATGACAATGATCATCAGCTTGGCGTACTCGACCTGGGTCCCCATCTCGTCGATGGTGTCGCCGAGACGGTGCGCGAACTTGGCGGTCCCCGGCAACAAGCCGTTCTCGCGCGTGTAACTGCCCATGGCCTCGGCGAACGACTGCTCCGATTGCCCGGAGACGCCGGACCGGATCTGCTCGACGGCGGCTTTGAACAGCGACACCGCGCTGTCGATGGTGGCCGCCGTGTCCCGGTACGCCTGAGCCAGAGAGCGGACACGATCCTCGTTCGCGCTCGGGAACTGCTCACCGGTCAGCCAGAACTGGAACCGGTTCAGGTCGTCGCTCGCCTCGAGTGCCATTGGGGATCAGATGCGTCGGCCGGCTGTCTCGCCGTGCGAGTCGTGCCCGGCCAGCTCCGCGTTGACGTCCTCGCTGTTGCTGAGAAGCTCTTGCAGCAGGCCCACGCCATCGACGTCGCCGTTGGCGAGCTGGGTGAGCGCCGCGATGACGTCCGAGGCGGCGCTCAGGTTCTGCGAGAGCATCGTCTCGAGCTGGTGATCGATCGAGCAACGGGGCGCGCCGTCGAAGACCGAGAACGAGGCGTGCTGATCGAGGAGCTGCTGGGCCGCTTTCAGCAGCTCGGCCGGTCGGTCGAGACCGAGCCGCTGCATCTGCTCGGCGTCGAAGGAAACAACTCTTTCACTCACCCCTGCTACGTCGGGCGGGAAAGTCCCCGGTTCACCCGCGACGTCGTCTTTCCCCGTGGGGGTCCGCTGTCGCCTTCGGGCCGGCCTGAGCAGTCCCCATCGCGGTGGCGAACCGTCCCGGCTCACCCGGCGCCATGACGATCACGCTGAGGTGCGGTGCGCTTTGGACGGTGAGGAACTCGTTGGTGAATTCCATTGAGCCGAAAGCGGGGTGGTAAAGCCTCTTGCGGTCGTGCCGCCACTGCGAGACGGCTTGATCGCGCCAGAGCCGCCGGAAGAGCGCGCTGTGCTCGGTCAGCTCGGCGGTGACCTCGGCCAGGCGGGGATCGTCGGGATGTTGCCCGGCCCGCAGGCGCAGGAGCCCGGTCAGCTCGGTGGCCGCGCCGACCCAGGCTTCGCCGTAGCGCTCACGCGCGCGGGCAGCGAGCAACATCCACCGCAGTCCGTTGCGCTCGGCGGGGGGCATGGCGGCGAAATCGTCGAACACGAAGACGGCGGCCGGATTGGCGTACACCACGTCGAGTAGGGGCCGCACCACCATCGCCGGGGTCGGCCCCAGCAGCGCGACCAGATCGCGCACCTGCTGCTCACCCGCGTCCGAAGCGGTTTCCGCGGGTTCGTCGGCGACGTGCGCGAGCGTGAACAGATGCCGCCGCTCGTCATCGGTCAGGCACAGCGCACGGGCGACACTGCGCAGGACACCTGTCGACGCGGTGGGCTGCCGGCCCTGTTCCAACCGGGCGTAGTAGTCGACGCTGAGCCCGGCGAGTTGGGCGACCTCTTCACGGCGCAGCCCGCGCACCCGCCGCCGGTGACTCAGGGGCAGACCGACCCGGTCCGGGGCGACCCGGCTCCGCCGATCGCGGAGAAAAGCGCCGAGTGCTTCGTTGCGGATCACCCGGCAAGCGTACGCGCGAAGGTGGTCATGACATTCCTAGGTAAGGGTCTGCCTTCCTCGCGGCCCGGCCCGGCGCTTGGCTGGAACACGACGGACACCAGGAAGGACAGGCTCGTGGAGACTCATACCCTCGCCGGTTCCCGCGACGTGGTCGCGGAGGGCCTCGTGACGCGAGCGCAGGAACTGATCCCACTGTTGAGCGCGCACGCCGCCGAGGCGGAGGAGAACGGCAGGCCGGCCGCGGCGGTGGTCAGCGCGCTGCGTGAGGCCGGGTTCCTGACGCTGTTCGCGCCGGCCTCGCTGGGCGGCCGGCAGAGCAGCCTCGCGACGGCCGTCGAAGTCTTCGACCGCCTCGGGCGTGGCTGTGGCGCGAGTGCGTGGACGGCCATGCTGGCCTCGGGTGGCTCCTATCTCACCGCGCTCCTGGGCGACGAGGCACGCGCCGACGTGTGGGGCGCGGGCCCGGACGCGATGGTCTGTGGTGGCTTCAGCCCCACCGCGAGCGCCGAGGTCGTACCCGGCGGCCTCTCGGTGAGCGGGCGGTGGCAGCCGTTGTCCGGGGTGCTGGAGGCGCAGTGGGTGCTCGTCGCCGTCCCGGAACACGGCATGGTGCTGATTCCCGTGGCGGCCGGTGTGGTGGAGCGCACGTGGCGGGTGGCCGGGATGCAGGGGACCGGCAGTCACACCTTCGTCGTGCGGGACGCGTTCGTGCCGGCCCATCGGGTGCTGTCCATGCCAAGGATGCTGAGCGGCGGTTACGCGTCCGATCACCCCGGCGAGCCGATCTACCAGGCCATGCCGATACCGTTTCTGTCCGTCGCGATGATGGGCCCGGTGCTGGGCATGGGGACCGGGATGCTGAGCGCCACCTTGGAACGGCTCGAGCAGGGCAAGCCGATCGGCGGCACCGTCTACCGCGACGCCCGCAACGCGCCATCCGTCCGGTTCGCGATCGCCGATGCCGCCTCGCGCGTCGACACCGCCCGGCTGCACACCGCCCGCGCCGTCGCCGACGTCGAGGCGGCTCAGCGTGCCGGCCGTCTCCTGCCCGTCGAGGCGCGAGCCCGGATCCGGATGGACACGGCGGCCGCCGTGACGGCGCTTCGCGAGGCCGTCCGCCTGCTGCTGGACGTCAACGGAGCTAGCGGCTTCGCCTCCGCCCAGCCGGTGCAGAGGTTTTGGCGTGACATCGAGGTCGCCACCCGCCATCAGATGCTGGCCGCTGACGCCGGGCGTGAGGCGTACGGCCGTGCCTTGCTGGGTGTGACGGAGCAGAGCTCGCCGATGCTGTGAACACTTCAGCGCGGCCGGGGTGCTCGCTCCCGGGTCAGGCCTTGTAGGGAGTGTTGTCGAGCCATCGCTGCCGAAGGGCCGGATCGCCCGTCAGCTCGACCGCCTAGTCCGCGAACACCCGCCGGCGCGTCACCCCGAGGAGCAGATCGACGGCGGGGCCACGGAGAGCCGCCGTCGCCTCCGCGCGCCGGTCGCCGGACAGGATCACACCTTCGCCGTCGCGGACCACCGTCCACACCGCCGGGACGTCGAAGGCCTCTAGCCTGAACGTCTGCCCCGGTCCCACCGGGACCGGGGCTTTGACTAACCCGTCCAGGGTCGAGATCATCGCGCCCGCGGTCAAGGCGACCCGTTCCAGGTGCTCACTGATGCCTTCGACGGCCAACTCGGGCGACAGCGAGTAGCCCCGGCCGAGCGCGATGGCGGCGTCCGCGCGATGCACCGTCGTCTCGGACAACCGCCGGCGCAGCCACCACACGATCGGTTGAGGACCGTACATTGTCCAAACCGATGCCTCGGGTGCCCTGCAGCCGAACGGCGTCGACGATGGCTTGCGCCGAGCCCGGCAGGCCCGGCCGCGTTTACATAGTCATCCGGCGTCTGCAGCAGCGCCCGCTGGGCGATCAGAGATGCGGCCCACACGTGGCCGTGGCCCAGGTGCTGAACGGAATCCTTCAGGCTCCACCCCGCCGTGGTCGGCACGTCGACGGTCAGGTCGGCGCCGGCGACCAGTTCGGCGAATGCCCGCGTCTCGCTCAGCAATGCGTCTTGGTAGTCGATCACTTTGTGGTCTCCCGGTTCATGCTCGGCGAATACATGTTCGCGCCTGTAGGTCGGAGACAATCCGGTTGCGGCATCGGATACCGCGGCGAGCCGGTCCTGGTCGCCTGAATGGTCCGTGGACACCAAGCCAACGGTGTCCGTCCGGCCGGATGCGGCGGATGAATTCTTTGTCCGGTCGGCCCGGGCGAACAGGGCGCCGGGCTAGAGTGCGTGACGCTCGGCCCGCGCCGGCACCACGCTCGTCCGGGAGGCCGACTTGCCGGATTCCTTGCTCGTCCTTCCGCCCGGGGCGGAAGCATTCCTCGAGGTACTGGTCGGCGAGAAGATTCCTCGCGCCGACGAGAACGCGTTGCGGCTGATGGCCGATGAGGTGAAATCTGTCGGCGACCGCGTCGAGGGCTTCGTTCGGCTTCTCGACCAGGCCGTCGGTCAGCTGCACGAGAACATCGCCGGGCGCGGCGGGCGAGCGGCGGTGGCCGCGATGGAACCCTTCGGCGGAACCGGCGGTTTCATCCCAGCCGTCGCCCGCCACATCCGCCGCCAGGCGACCACCATGGACGACCTGGCGACCCAACTCGAATACACCAAGTTGATGATCATTGCTACGGTGGTCGAGCTCTTCATGGAGTTTCTCTGGGCGATGGCCGTGGCCTGGTTGTTTCCGGGGATTCTGCCGAACCTGCTGGCGAGACTCCTGATCGGGCGCGCGCGGATCGTCGCGTTGGTGACGCGAATGCTTTTCTCCGTCGCGTCGGCCCAGGCCACCGGGATCGGCCTGCAGGTGATGCTGGACGCCATCGTCCAGGCGATCCAGATCGGCGAGGGCCACCGCCGGCGTTTCGACCCCGAACAGACCCGGCAGGCGGTCATCGCCGGCGCGCTGGGTGGAGCGATCGGGCCGGCCCTGGGCGCAGTGCTGGGCATTCTGGGGCGGTCCGCCGGCCGCCATGTCGAGGTGCCGTCGTGGGCCGGTGCGACGGTGAAGGACGTGTCCCAGGAGGCGCTGACCGAGGTCGGCGTGACCCTGGCCGTGAACGGCACGCAGGGCTCCCCCACCAGCGGATCCGATGTCGGCGGGAGCGCCGCGTCCGGAGCCGCCTCGGCCCTGGCCGGGCTGGGTGGCCGCCGGACGGGCCATACGCTTGCCGCGCTCGCCGCCTCGAGGTCGCTTCCCCGCCTGCACCCGGCGCGCGAGCGGCCCGGTGACGACTCCCCGGATCCCGCGCCGGCCGGAACCTTCGCGCTGCTGCCCGCGACCGGCGCGGTCACTACGCCGGTCGCGCCCACCGGAGTGCCGGGGTCGCTGCCCGGGCTTTACGCGAAACGGCCGGATCTGCTGTACGAAGTGGACTCGATCCGCGATGCCGAGAAGCTCATCAGCGATCTCGGGGCGGGTGTCGATGAGGCCGTCCGAGCCCGAGCCGCCACGACCTCACGCGGCCGCCTACCGGATCTGCCCGGCCGGACGGCCGACGTCTCGCCGGTCGTCGCGGCACTGCGCACCGACCGGCAATCGCTGTTCGCCTCCGGCGGCCGCAGTTTCGACATCAGGGACGGTTTCGGCAACTGGCATCGGGTGACCATCCGCCCGGAATGGAGCCCGGACAACGCCACAGCCGTCAGCCAGGCCGAGGACAAGGCGAAGTTCGACACGCGGGTCGATGTCGTGCAGGGCACGCGGGAATCGGTCACGACCGGCGGCACCGGTGCGGTGGGCGCCGGAGTCGTCGTTCCGCAGCGGATCGGCCCGGGTGGCGGTTTCGGTGGGGAGGTGGCCGTCTCCCGGCCGATCGACTCCGTCGAGGAGGCCGTGCGCCTGGCCGATTCCCACAGCGTGCGCAGTGGTGGTGCTTCCCAGCTGGTGCGGGCCCCGGTCACCTTTCACATCAGGGCGGAAGATCCGCGGGCTGAGGTCGGGCAGGGCGTCAGCACGGCGGCGGCTCCGATTCGGGCCGAGGTGACGTTCCGTTCCCTCGACGACCTCGCCAAGGCGCAAGCGCCGCAGGCGGTATCGGTCATTCGCCTGGACGAGCGCGCGGTGGGGGAGGTCGTCGAGCATTCCACCCCGGTGCGCATCCTGGGGGCGGCTCTCGACCTCGACGCCGGTCAGGTTCCGGCTGGGACCTGGCAGCAGGTGGCCGAGCAGATCTTGGCCAAGCTGAGCGCCAGCGGGACCGTCGATCCGGGCTCGATGGGCGCCGGCGACGCCCGTGACCTGTTCTCGGAATCATCGGTTGTCTCCCATCTGATCCCGGCTCTCGACGGTCCGGTGCACCCACCGGTGATCTCCAGTTCGCGCAGCGCCCACGCTCTCTCGCTGGAGATCGAGGCGGCCATGCCGGAGGTGAGCGTGCTGGCCCGGGTCGACAAGTCGTCGTTCCGCTGGCAGCCCGGCATCAGCACGGCGACCAGGGTGCAGCAGTCGTCGCGGACCGGCGCCGCGATCTCGGTGATCCCAATCCGATGGGCCTTCGGTTTGGGCTATGCCCAGGCGCGATTGTCCGGTGGCTTCTTCCGATCGATACAGGCCTCGCACTTGTCGGGCGCGGTGTCCCGCATCGGTACCGAGTTCAAGGACGTCAAGAACGTCGCGGTCGAGGCGCGCGTCCGCCTGACGATCACCCCGGCCGTCCGGGACGTGCTGGGCAGTCGTCTGTGGTCCGCCGGCACGGTTCCCGTCATGCATGCCGACCTGGTGGTCCTCGGCCGTCTGCCGCTCACCAAGGCGATCGAGCTGGCCGGCGGGGCCAGGACGCTGATCCCCTCGCCGCAGGCGTGGTTCGTCCCGCCGTACGCCGGGCTCGGCGGCCGCTCCGTCACCTACGGCTTGACCGGATTCGCCCGGCTGCGGTCCGACACGACCGAGCTGATCCGGCGGTTCGAGGGGGGTTTCCTGCCGAGGTTCTCTGACCAGGCCGGAGCCGCCCGGACGCGGAGCAGCCGGTCGGCCGTCGAGCGGGCCCGCAACCAGAGCGCCCTCGACAAGGTGCTCTCCTCGGCCGGTCTGCGCCAGGGCCAGCCCGCACTGCTCAACGGGGGCCTGATCGCCGAGCTGACCCGGACCCGAAAGGTGATCGGCACCGCGCACGTCATCGTGCACGTGACCGGCCGCTATCTGCACGACTTCACCCATTTGGGCCAGGAGACGGCCCAGGCGGTCCGCACGGTCCGGGCCGACGGCAGCCAGCACAGGATCGTGGCGGCCGGTCAGTGGCGGGGCACTGTGGCCCTGGAGGGCGGTGGCGTCTTCCGGATGCGGGCCGGCGGGGTGGCGGCCGCGCTCTCCCCGTACGGGGCGATCGAGTACCGCGGCCGGTTCAGCCGCCAGAGTGGCTCCCAGCTGACCGGACGGGAGATCCGCGTCAACGGCGGCACGCCCGGCTCGCAGGTTTTCGGCAACGACCTCGAGCTCACCGTGAACGTCTACTCGTACATCAAACGTCCCGGCTTCCACTCCGGGTCGCGGCTCGGGTTCGGCCGGGTCGTCGAGCAGCGCGTGCCTCGTCCGTCGACCGGGCTCACCCGTCGTACCGAGCCGGCCCGGGAGGCGGTCCACGGACTGACCCGGTTCCGGTTGGTCGAATCGAAGTCCGTGCGCGTCCTCCACGACAACAGCACGGTCATGCCGTACCGAATCTCGCAGGACACGGTTCTCAGCCGGCGGCCCGACCCGATGGCGGTCAGTCGCCGGGCCCAGCTTGATGTCGACCGCCTGCGGGACTGGGTCGACGCGATCCCGTCCGGCAGCAGGCCGGGGCGCCCGGTGCTGGATTGGCTCTCCGTCGAAGCCATGCCCGGCAACAGGGCCATCCTCGAGCTGGCGCGGGACGCGCTGACCGGCGCCCAGAAGTACGCCGACGAGGTCTTCTCCCACACCAGGATCGGCGGCCACCGCGGCGTCGACGGCCTGCGGGAGGGAAGGTCCCTCTGGATCGGCCTGATCAGCCGGCTCAACGCCGTCGACGAGGCCGGCCGGCTACGGGACATGCTCAACGATCATTGGACCGTCGACAAGCTGATGAGCAACGACGACGGGGCTCAGGTCGACCTGGCAGTCTCGGTCGCACTGACCAATCCGGCCCTGCTGCCGGCGCACGGCCACGTCTCGATCGAGAACGCGTCGGCCGGCGGTGTCCAGGTCGATGGCGCGAAGACATCGGAGCACCAGGTCGTCGGCCGGATCAACGGGTCGGCCAACATCCGCCGGACGGGAACGACTCGGAGCACGTACGGCGGCGGCGGGGTGCTGCAGGGCGGGATCGAGAAGATCGCGTACTCGAGGGCGGCACGCGCCGGGGAAAGCGTGTCCGGCACGATCGAGCGCAACGCCAACAACCGCAAGGGCAGGACCCGGTCGTACGTCGTAAAATTCGACATGCGGGTCACGGTGGCAGTCGAGATCACCACCGATCCGGCCCGGTTCGCGATCGTCCCACAGGCCCTGCGCAGCGGCGCCTGGCTGCACAGTCACAAGTCGATCCAGCGTGACGGCACCGTGACGAACGCCGTCTACCTGCGGCTCAGGGCCGACGTGGTGGCCGGACTCGGTCTGCTGCCGCCGCTCGGCGACGACCCCGGCCGGATGGCCCAACCATGGATGCCACCGTCGGCCGCGACCCTGCGGCCGGTTCCCGGGCACGGCCCAGGCCTGGGCCTCTACACGTTCCGTCACACGCCCAATCTGGTCCGGGCGGCCAAGGAGGCGCTGGCCGGCGCCGAGCACAAGGCGCTGAAGACGATCGCTGGCTCGGTCAACCACCCCGGCCTCGACGACCCGATGCTCAACCGGCGGCGCCTGCTCTACCTGTTCACCCCGCTCGGCCTGAAACGGCACTGGCCGGCCATGGTCGACGGCGGTGTCTCGGTGCTGCACCTGCGACCGGGCCGGCTCACCCAGCATGCCCGGGACGTGCGGCTGTTCGCTGAGATCACCAGCGACCCGGTCGTCAAGGGCTTCGTCGCCGACCATGACGATCTCGACATCAAGACCACGCTGGTCCAGGACACCGGCGTGACCGTGCAACGTACCCACGGCTCGTCGGTGATCGGCGGGGCCAGCGGCACCGGTGTCTCCAACCACCACAATGAGAACCTCGCCGTCGGTGCCGGCGACAGCGTCGGTCTCGCCTCGCACACGGTCAGCTCGCAGGCCACCGGCCTGGCCGACGGGCACACCGACACGAGCTCGGCCCGGGGCGTCAAGGCCCGCATGGAGTTCGCGGCGAGATTCTCCCTGATGGTGTTCGACCGCGGCCGGCCGGTCGGTGAGCCCCTTTTGGTCGTGCACGACGTGGTCGAGCAGGACCGCTGGGCTGACGACCTGCGGCCGAAGCGGGGTCCGGGCGAGACGGTCAAGGCGCCGACCCCGTACGAGATCGGTGAGCCCGCCGAGCTGGGGCCGGGGTGGACGACCTCGAACGGCCTGCCGCTTCCGCCCCGGTTCTCGGCCGAGGACCTGACCCAGGTCGCGCAGCTGCAGAAGGTGGTCGAGAAGCTGCTCGTCTCGTCGGCCCGGCGGCTGGCGCGCCCCGGATACGCCGGCGCGCACACAGTCCATCAGAGTCTCACCCCGGAGATTCTGCTGCCCGGAGTCGGCCGGATGCTGACCCGGGACGGCCTCGAGCTGCCCACCGCCGTCAGTGCCCAGATTTTCGGTCAGAGCGCTCAGGTCACCATCAGGCTGGTGCCCGAGGCGGTCTCGCTCATCGGTATCAGCTCGGGGGTGTTCCGGGAACATGCGGGGCTGAGCACTTCGGGCTACAGCGCGGGCACCAATCAGATCGTGCAGTCCTTGCGCACGCCGCGTGTCCCACTGCTCGGTCGCGGCTACGCCGACGACGCCTTCCAGGCCCTCGAACAGGGGGGTCCGGGCGTCTCGGCCGGCGATGCGCAGGTCGCGACCGAAAGCGCCGGCGGGTCGACCACCGTTCTCGGCAACACCAAGCCGGAAAGCCGCTCGGCCGCGGTCGACTACCTGTGCCGGGTCGAGGTGACCATCCGGCTCGACAAGATGGTCGGCCGGAGCAAGTTTGTCAGCAGCGCGTCGCCGGCCGTCATCTCGACAGTGACGCTGCGAATGGGGCTGCACGATGCCCGTACGGCGCTCGGCCTGTCCTCGGACGCCGGCAAAGGCGCGTTCGAGGAGCTTGTCGCCCACGAGAAGACCCTGGCCGCGGCGGCCGACGAGTTCGTGGCGGCGGCAGAGAAGATGGACAATGCCCGGTTCGACGCCTACGCGGCGACCGGCCCGGCGAAGGACTTCCTGGTCCAGACGATTCCCGGACTCGTCACGACCTGGGAGGAAGCCGGCCGAAAGTGGTGGGATCTCGAGCAGCGGCATCACGAACTGCTCCACCGGTTCCGGCACGACCATCTCGGATTGCCGGGCTCGTCGATTTCCGGCGGCCGGGGAGCCGAGCTGGCGGAATACGTCCGATCACTCGGGGAATGAGGAGTGGAGATCATGACCGGTGACCTCGTCGGGGTGGATGCCGATGTGCTCCGAAACAGTCCGCCGCTGCGGGCGTTGCAGGCGCAGGCGGGCGCGGCCGCCGCCGATCTTGATCGGTTGTCGGCGGGTTTTCTGCAGATCGTGTTCCCCCACGGGGAGCCGAACGCCGGCATCGACCGGGCGATCACCGACGTCCTTCATCCCCAGTTGCAGACCATGGGCGCACTGCTGGAAAGCCTGGCCTCGTTCGCCGGCGGCAATGCCGAGGGGGTCGAGGACCTCGTCGAGGTGCTCGTCGCGGCCGACGGGGACGCGGCCGACCTGGCAGACGGTACGCGGGGCGTTCACCACTGAGCCGACCGGGTGTGAGTAACCGGCCGAGGTGAACTTTTCTGACCGCCGGCCGACGTCACACGCGAGACGTACGATCCAAGAGGTAAGAAAAGCCGCACTGAGGACACGAACCTCCTGTGGACGTATCGACAAGGGAAGTCTGCTTCTCGATTCTGGGACCGCTGCGGGCGACGGTCGATGGCGTCGAACTGAGTCTGGGCAGCCGCCAGCAACAGACCGTGCTGGCCGTTCTGCTGGCCCATGCCGGTCAGCCGGTCGACCGGCATGAGCTGCTGACGGCGTTGTGGCCGCAGGATTGCCCGCCCAGCGCCATGAACGTGGTGCAGCGGCACATCGGCGCGCTGCGCCGGGTGGTCGAGCCCGGCCTCGGTGTCCGTCAACAAGGCCGGCGGCTGGTGGGCCGCCCTGACGGCTACCGCCTTCTCGTCGGAGCGGGCACGCTGGATCTGCTGCGGTTCCGGCAGATGGTGGAAGCGGCTCGTGAGGCGCTCGGTGCGGGGGACCGGCCCACGGCGATCGCCCGGTACGTGGAGGCGCTCCAGTTGTGGCGTGGACCGTGTGCCGCCGGCCTCGGGCCGTTCGACGAGCTACCGGTGTTCGCTCGCATCGACGAAGAGTCTCGCACTGTCGCGCTCGATGCCGCCGCGACGGCGCTGGAGTGCGGCCGCAGTGCCGAAGTGCTCGCCGTTCTGCGGCGGGCGGCCGAGCGGCATCCGCTCGAGGAGGCCTTGCAGGCGCAGTTGCTGCTGGCCCTGGCGGCGCAGGGTGAGCAGGCCGAAGCCGTCGTCGCTTACCGTCAGGTGAAAGACCGCCTGGCGGCCGACTTCGGGATCGACCCGGGCGAGTCACTGGCCACGGCGTACGAGTCGGTCCTGCGCCGCACCAGCGAGGCGGAGGCACCAGCGAAGGTGCCGGCACCGGCACAGCTGCCACCGGACCTTCCCGGCTTCGTGGGCCGCCACGCGGAACTGGGATTCGCCGAGAAGCAGCTCCTGAGTGGTCGACCGGACGACGATTTTCCGAGTGTGCTCGCCGTCGACGGGCTTCCCGGCGTCGGCAAGACGACCTTCGTCATCCACCTCGCCCACCGGATCGCCTCCCGGTTCCCCGATGGTCAGCTCTACGCGGACCTCCAGAGCTATGGCGGCGCGGAGCCCTCCATAGGCCCGGCCGAGCTGCTGCGGGGCTTCCTCACCGCACTGGGCGTATCGCAGCAGGAGATCCCGCCGACCTTGTCGGCCATGGCCGGGCTCTACCGGACCCTGCTCAACGGCCGCCGGATGCTCATGGTGCTGGAGAACGTGCGAGACGCCGGCCAGATCCGCGACCTGATGCCGGCGTCGCCCGGATGCGCCGTCGTCGTCACCAGCCGGGGACATCTCTACAGCCTGGCTGGAGTAGCCGGGGCGACCATGCAGACCCTCGAGGTGCCTTCGATGGCCGACGCACGGGCCACGATGATGACCCGCATCGCCGCCCACCGGGCCGAGCCCCGTCAGCACGAGGTGGACGAGATCCTGGAGCTCTGCGGCCGGCTGCCCCTCGGCATAGCGTTGATCAGCGCGCGCGCCGCCGCCTATCCGGAGGTCGGCCTGGCCACGATCGCGGCTGAACTACGCGACGACAGTGCGCAGCCGGCCCGGCCGGCCGGTGGTGGTGTCCGCGATGACGTGCAGACCGTCTTCGCCTCCTCGTACCGCGTCCTCACCACCCGGGCCGCCCGGCTCTTCCGGTTGCTCCCGATTGCCCCCGGCGCTGAGACGACCGGCGCCGCCGCGGGCAACCTGCTCGGCTTACCGCCCCTGGCCGCCCGCGAGCTTTTGGGGGAACTGGCCCGGACCGGGCTGGTGACCGAGCACCGGCCCGGCCGTTTCGGGCTGCATGACCTGCTGCGCTGGTACGCGTCCTCGTTGAGCGCGGAGTTCGACGACGAGGGGGAGCGGTCCGCCGCGCGGCAGCGCGTGACCGACTACTACCGGCACACCGCTCACCAGGCGAATCTGTTTCTGAGCCCACCATTGCGCCTGCCACAACCCGATCCGCCCGCGGCCGGTGTGACGCTCCAGCCGCCGGCCGACCGAGTGGCGGCGTTGAGCTGGCTCGACGCCGAGCACGACGCGTTGCTCGCGGTGATCCGGCTCGCCGCGGAGGCGGGGGAGTCGACGCCGGCGTGGCAGCTGGTGTGCAGTCTTCAACAGTTCTGGATGTGGCGAGGCTGGTGGCAGACGTGGGCGGAGTATGCCCGTACCGCGTTGCAGGTCTGCCAGGTCGGGGAAGACCGGCTGGGTGAGGCGCATCTGCACCGGAGTGTGGCCGGAGCGTATTTCCTGCTCGAACGCGCGGACGAGAGCTATCCGCATCTGCGGCAGGCGGCCGAGCTGTTCGCCTCCATGCCCGGTCATGTGGAAGAGCTGGCGTTGACGTTCTACAACACGGCCGCCGTGCTGGAACGGGAGAAGCGGTTCAGCGAGGCCGAGGCTCAGGGGAAGAAGGCGTTGCGGCTGTACCAGTCGATAGATTACCGAAGAGGCGAAGCCGGTGCGCTGATCGGCCTCGGCCGCTGCGCCGTGGGCCTTCACGATCCGGAGACCGCTATCGCACTAGGTCGTCAGGCCATGGCGATCCTGAGTGCGGAAGGCGCCGTCAACGAGGTGGGCGTGTGCTGGTCGGTCATCGCCGACGCCTACTTCGAGCAGAAGAAGTACCAGCAGGCCATCGCGTGCATGCGCATGGCCATCAACGCCTACCGCGTGGGAGGTCACGACACGAACATGGCGCTGGCGATCCTGGCGCTGGGTGACATGTACCTCGCGGCCGGAGATCCCGAACAGGCCCGCGACGTCTGGGGCGCCGTCATGGCCTCCCTGGACCGCCTGCCGGCTCCGCTTCAGCGTGACTTCCGCAACCGGATGCACGACGTTGTGCCGCCTGCAGGGGGAGACCCTGCCTGACCTGACGCAACCAAGCATTTCGATGAACTTGGTGCCGGCCCCGACGACTATCCCGGTATGAATCTCCCCTCCGAGATGCCAGCACCGCCGACCCGGGTGGACGTGGCGTGATGTCACTCCGCAACCTACGCGCCGGCGCCGCAACCGTGGCCGGTCTGACCGCTGCCGTCCTCACCGGACCTGCCGTCGGAGCGGCGCCCCCGGCCGTCGGTACGCCGGCCGCCCCCGCCGGTGAGGTGCTGGTCGTTCTCAAAGACCGCCTCACAGCGCTGCCACCGGACGCCGGTCACGAGGGCCGCCGCCGGTCGTCGGCCACCAGCCAGCAGGATGCCGTCGGCAAGCGCGCCGGCATCACCGGTGCAGTGACTCACCTGACGGTGGGCAACGCCTTCCTCGCCACCGTCACTCCCGCCCAGGTCGCCGCCCTCGGGTCCGATCCGGACGTTGCCCGGATCGTCCCGGCCGCCACCAGAATCGCGACGGCGCCCGTGCACCCTCGCGGTGACTCGGGGCCGGCCACCGGCCGTCGTCACCCGCTCGTGACCCCACGTCCCGGCCGTGACGCTTCGTCTGCGCTCTGCCCGACGGACCCGTCCCAGCCGTTGCTCGAGCCGGAGGGCCTGACCGCCATCCACGCCGTCGGAACCGACGGCGCCGTGGGCGCCCAGCAGCTCGCCGACGGGTCCGGGGTCAAGGTCGCCGTCATGGCCGAGGGCCTCGACCCGGCCGCACCGGACTACCGCCGGGCCGACGGCAGCAGCGCGATTGTCGATTATCAGGACTTCTCGGGCGCCCCGGTGGCGGAGAGCGGTCACGCGTACGGCGAGGAGATCTACGGCGACGCCTCGACGATCACCGCGCAGGGAAACGTGGTCCACGACCTGTCGACTTTCGTCAATGCCACCCATCCGTTGCCGTCGGGCTGCACCATCCAGATCCGAGGTGTCGCCCCGGGGGCTGACGTCGTCGCCCTCAAGGTCCTGGACGGTGGGCCGCAGGGCACCTACACCACCATCGGCTCCGTGGTGCAAGCCATCGACTACGCGGTGACGGTCGCCCACGTCGACATCATCAGCGAGTCGATCGGGGCGGCGAGCTACCCCGACGCCGGTACCGCCAACGCCGTACAAGCCTTCAACGACGAGGCTGTCGCCGCCGGTGTCACGGTGATCGCAGCCGGCGGCGATGCCGGGGCGACGGGGACTATCGGGTCCCCGGCCGCCGACCCGCTGGTCATCTCCGCCGCGGGATCCACAACTCAGCGCCTGGCGATGCAGACCGCCATGGCCGGCACCACGTTGTCGAACGGACACTGGGTCAACGGCAACATCGGCGCGTTCTCCTCCGGTGGTATCACCCAGTCGGGCACCGTGCCGACGCTGACCGCACCGGCCGACGCCGGATGGGCGGCGTGCTCTCCCGATATTTCGGTGCCCGGCTGCACTTCGTTGAACGGGGATCCGGCTGCCCCGGCGCCGAGTGACATCGAGGTGTTCGGCGGCACCAGCATGGCCGCACCTTTCATCGCCGGAACAGCGGCACTGGTCATTCAGGCGTACCGGCGGGCTCACCACGCGAGCAGTCCGGCCCCGGCCCTGGTGCGCCAGATCCTCACCAGCTCCTCCGATGACCTGGGTGCACCGGCGGACCAGCAGGGCTCCGGACAGGTCAACGCCCTGGCCGCGACCCGTCTGGCCATGCGGGCCGGCCATCCGGACAAGCCAGGCGCCGCATCCGGAGACGGTGTCCTCCTGTCGGCCTCGCAGCTGACAGTCACGGCGGCGCCCGGGCAGACCGCTACCAGCCGCGTCACGGTCAGCAACCCCGGCTCGCGGGCCGTGGTGCTGCATCCGGGCCTGCGCCGACTGGAGCCGATGGCTCCGGCGGAGCAGAGCACTGTGTCGCTCGACCCGGACACCGACCCCACCTTCGCGGGCCCGCGTGGCGAAACCGACAGTTACCGGCGCGTTCCCTTCACCGTCGGGCCGCACACCGACCACGTCGCGGTCGCCATCGCTTACCACAGCACGGATGCCATCGGATTCAACGGGGCGGCCTTCGGAATCCCGACGCCCCAGGTGAGCGTGACCCTGCTGGACCCGAGCGGCGCCTACGTCATCAGCAGCCGGCCACAAGGCGGCACCACCGCCGGCAACTACGGCAACGTCGACCTCGCTCGACCCCGGCCGGGCAGATGGACGGCCGTCCTGTCAACCACGCCGGCGATCGGCAGTCTCCTCGGGGTGCCCTTGACCGTGCCGGCCTTCAAGGGGGACGTCCACTTCTCGGTCCGTCAGGAGCGTTGGACGCGGGCGGGCACAGCGTCGCCCGCGACGCTCGTGCTACCGCCCGGAGCGAGTAGTACCGTGGTCGCGCACAGCACGCTGCCGAGCACCGGCGGCGACTCCACGGCGGAGCTGACCTTCGGCGCCGGCCGGCCGGTCGTTCCCGAGGTTCAGCGGGCCCTCGTGCCCGTCACCGCCCGGGGTGGCCGCTTCAGCGGCACCGTCACCGGCGGCAACGGGCGGGGTCTGCAAGCGGCACAGACGACGACGTACGCGTTCGACGTCCCGGCCGGGCATCGTGATCTCGACGTCTCCACCGTCTTCAGCGCGACCGGCACGCCGGCGGCCATGATCGCGTTGATCGCGCCGAACGGGCAGATCGCCAGTGCCCAGAACAACATCGGAGCGGATCTGGCGAAGGACACCTTCCTCAGCGGCAACGCTGTTCAGAACTATGTGGCGAAACCCCAGTCCGGCCGCTGGCGCCTGGTGGTCGTCATCGGCCAGCCCGTGCCGGGTGACGCGGTCAGCTCCGCGTTCACCGGAATCATCACCTTCGACAAGGTCGCCGTCGACGCGGCCGATCTGCCGCACCAGCGGACCACCGTCCTGCCCGGCGGCAAGCCCACGACCGTCCACATCAATCTGGAGAACACCGGATCGACCACCCTGTCGGCCTACGCGGACGCCCGGACCGCGGTGGTCGGAACGGTGAATCTCGGAGTGGCCTCGCAGACGCTACCGGTCGACGAGTCCGGTTTCCTGCTCGCACCCCGGTTCCGCGTACCGCCTCAGACGACGGAACTGTCCGGCACCGTCAGCGCCGAGCTGCCGGTCATGGCTCAGATGGACGGACCCACCGCGGGCCTGCTCCTTTCCGCCCCGAGCGCGGTCGGGCCGGCGACCTCCGGTTCGGGACAGTCCTCCACCGCAGTGGTGGACGGTGCCGGCGGGTTCGTCAGCGCGGGGGACTGGGGACTGCAGACAGCACAGGTCGGGCCGTACGGATCGGCCGGGGCACCGACGGGGAGCAGCACGATAACCATGTCCGCAACCACCCCGGGGTTCGACACCTCGGTGACGGCGTCGACCGGCGATCCGTACCAGCCCCCGGCCCTGACGACCGGGCCACCGCCGGGTACGCCGTCGGTGATCCAGCCGGGTGCCCAGGCGGGCATCGACGTGACGATCACGCCGTCGGCGCCGGCCGGAACAGTGGTTCGCGGTCATCTCAACATCGTGACGGCCGCCGACGCGAGCCTTCTGACGAAGATCGAGGACGCGACGCCGCCGGCGACCGGGCAACTGCTGGCTGTCATCCCGTACGAGTACACCGTCGGCGCGGCCGCGTCGCGCTGAACCACATGTGCGCCGCCCGGCTCCACGGCCGGGCGGCACACCAAGGATCCGCGGTCGTCTACAGGCCGGCTCCGCGTACCGCCGCATGGATCTCGGCCATCCGGTCGAAGTACTCGTTCCGGTCGCGGGACACGTACGGCAGTGTCAGGTAGGCGTGCTCGATGCCGCCCGCGGCCAGTTCGGTGATGTCGGTTGTCACCTGATCGACGCTGCCGGTGAACGGCTGCCGGCCCTCGGCCGGAACCTCGACCAGGGGGCCGCGCAGCGAGACCTGGAAGATGCAGCCGACGGCAGTCGGTTCCCGTCCGGCGGCCTCGGCCATCTCCCGGATGAGCCCGAGCCCGGCCACCGCCTGGGCGGGCGAGATGCCGGTCGGCAGCCAGCCGTCGGCCCGCCGGGCGATGCGCAGCATCGCGGTCCCGTTGCTGCCGGCCAGATAGAGTGGGATGCGCCGGGCCGGCTTCGGGTTCACGTCGGCCTGATCGATGCGGTAACGGCCGGTGTCCACGGTGACCGGGTTCGTGCCCCAGACCGCTGCGGCGACGTCGAGGAACTCGTCGAGGGCGGCCCCTCGCTCGGCGAACGGGCGGGGTGACGCGGCCGCGTACTCGTCGATCGACCAGCCGCTTCCCAGGCCGGCGATGAACCGGCCCCGGCTCGAGTGGTCGAGACTGGCCATCGTCTTGGCCAGCTTGACCGGCAGGTGCAGCGGCGGCAGCAACACCCCGGTGCCGAGCTCGACCCGCCTGGTGACGGCGGCCGCCATGGCCAGCGTGACCAGGGGATCGGAGATGGCACTGTAGACGGCGGGCCACGGCAGATCGGGTACGCCGTACAAGCCGTGCGAACCGGTCTGATCGTGCGGGAACAGAACCCGCTCGAACGCCCACACGCTGTCGTAACCGATCTGCTCGGCGGCGCGGGCAGCCGCGACGATGTCCTCGGCGAGGTCGTAGTTGGTGCTTTGCGGAAGATTGACGCCCAGTTTGAACGGCACGACGGCTCTCCTCGGTCGGCGGATTCTCCCCACCCCGTCGTATCGGTAGCCGCTCGGCTCACCGGTGTGAGCGACGTCGCGGGTGAGTTTCCCGGCTCGCGGCGTCACGTACGGCGGCGTTCCCCTGTGGAGCGAGGTGGCTTTGTGAAGGCCGTTTCAACCGCCGTGGCATCGGGCATCGCCGCGCTGTTGGGCGGCGCGTTGACCGTGGTGGGGCAGTGGATCTCCGATCGAGGGTCGCAGCGGGAAGTGGCGGTGCGGGAGTCGGCCCAACGGGGCCGCCTACGTGCCGATGAGGAAAGACGCAACCTGTACGAGATCCAGGACCAGATGGTCGAACTCAGTGACTCCGTCGTGGCGATGCGGCATGGGGATTCCGCGGCGCGCCTCGACGCGAGTGCCTCGTTCTCGCACATGAGCCATCGCCTGCGGGCATTGCTCGAGCGGATCCCCAATGCGGCCATCCGTGACCTTCTGGCGCGATACGTCGAGGCCAAGCAGCAGGAGGCGGCGCAGCCCGGCTCCACCCCGCCGTCGGCGTTTTCGAGCGGCACATACGCCGACGCCCAGGTTCTGATCGGCTCGGCGATTCGTGCGCTGGATGAGCGCCGATGACGCGGCGCCTCACTCCGGCTCGGAGAGCAGCGGCAGCGTCGGGCGCCCGGCGGGCGGAACGGGGACGCGCTGACTGGTGACCGGGCGCTGAAGGGCGGCCAGCATCTGCTCCGGCGTGGGGCCCGCGGGCAGTTCGCTGAGCTCGCCGGTGCGCAGGCTGTCGAGGTGCAGAGCGACGAACCGGGCGGACGCGGTGGGAAGCTTGTCGGCGACGGCGGCGATGATGCCGGCGTTGGCCAGCAGCAGCGTGGCGACATCCTCGCCGGTGAAATCGGGGCGTAGCCCGCCGTTGGTCCGCGCGCGGGCGATGAGCTGATTCTGGGCGTGGAATATCCCGGTGCGTACGCGCTGGATGGCCGGTGACGGCGGCAGGGTCAGCGTCAGCACATCGGCGATGCTCCGGTCCTGTTCCTGCATCGCGCACAGCGTGGTGACGTACGCGTGGAACGCCTGCCAGGCATCGGACTGTGCGAGGCACTGAGTGAGCAGGTCGAGGCAGGCCTGACCGCGGTCGAGGAACACCGCCTCGATGAGCTCGGTGCGGTCTGGGAAGCGGCGGTAGAGCGTACCGACCCCGACGCCGGCCTCGCGCGCGATGTCTTCCACCGACGCCTGCATGCCGACCCTTGCGAACAGGGTCTTGGCGGCAGTCAGGATGCGCTCGCGGTTGCGGACCGCGTCACTGCGCAGGCGTGGAGGTGGCGGCACGTGACCATCCTAACAAACGGAAGATTGACTTCCGCTTAGTGGTACGGTCTGACTATCAAACGGAAGGCTATCTTCCGGATAAGAGAGGAGTGGTCCGATGTTCGACTCCGAAGTCTCACGTCCGTCCCGGCGCCAGATCCTGGGCGGTGTGCTGGCCGCCGGTGGCGCCGTCGCGGCGGCACCGCTGCTGACATCTGTTCCCGCCGCCGCCCAGGGTCTGCCGGCGACGATCTTCAGGACGGCCCCAACGGTGGACGTCTCGCACGCCAGCGCGGAAGTGGGCAAACTGGTCGCTTCGTACTTCCACGACAAGAACGCGGCGAGGCCCGACGCGACGATGGCGCACTTCTCGCGCGACCCGTTCGCCTACCTCGACGCCGCACTCGGCCTGTCGTTCGCCACCTGGCAGTCCCTCCTGGACTTCTTCCGGCAGGTCATGCCCACTTGGACCGCCCAGGTCAGGTCCTATCCCGTACGGATCCTCGGTGACGCCACGAGCGCACTGGTGTTCTTCGTCGAGTCGGCCGGGGCGTTCGGGCCCGCCGAGATCCGGGCCGCGGCCGCCGTCAACTTCCGCCGCGGCCTGATCGTCCGCAACGTCGACTACTGGGACGGACGCCATTTCGGCCTGAGCAATCTGGCCGCGGCGCAGCTTCCGAAGGACCAGTTCCCGGCGGACTGGCGCGAGTCGATCGTCGGTGAGACCGCGTCCCCGGTGATCCAGCGGGTCTCCCGGCGCCTCAACCACGCCTTCGCGACTGGTGCGGTGGACGATGCGGTCGCTCTGCTGGCTCCGGACGTGCTCTTCGAGGACGAGCCCGCCCACCTTCGCCTGACCGGCACCGCCGCGGTCGCCGGGTTCCTGCGCCGAGCCGGCGGTGACCTGCCCTACGCCCATGCCGGCGTGGCGGTCCGCCATGTCGTCGGCAGCGCCGAGGGCGGTGGGTTCGAGTGGAAGAGCGCGGGCCCGGTGCCGCGCGGCCTGACCGCCCTGGAACTCGGACCGGATTCCAAGATCACCCGGCTCACCGCGGTCTGGGACGGCGCTCTGGTCGACGATGCGCACCTCGTCCGCCTGCAGACCGCCTCTATCGAACACTAGAAGGAGGACGCGCTGCCCACTGAACTTCGAGGTGAGATCGGCCGACATGGTGGTGTAACCGATCTTGATGTGGTTGTCGCCGGGCCGGCCCTTTCCGCTTTCTCCGGGAGAACATCCCGGTCGCAACGAGATGGCCGACTACTTGAGCTCGTACGTGGACCATTTCCGGATTCGCGGCAGCGTCCTCGTCGGCGATCGAGACGACCGCCGGCCCGGCCGACACGGCCATGAGATCGGGAGCGAGCTGTTCACCGACCATCTCGGGGCTGAAGTTGATGCAGGCGCCGACAACCGCGTCGGCGCGGTCTGATCGGCCGTCGCAACAATGCTCGCGAAGTTCATCTCCTCGGGCCGTTCCCTGAGTCCCAGGTTTCCGGAGGTAAGACCTGCGCATTGCCGGACACGGATATGTGTAAACGGTTCAGCGACCGCGGTGTGACCGGCTCAGGCGGGAGTGCTCACCCGGCTGCCGGACCGCTGTCCCGTCGAGTCATCGAGGATCAAAGCTGATGGAAATCAACAGACGCCCGGTCGGCACCGCGCGAGGCGATGACCATTTCCAGGGGGAAGTGTGGATCGACCACCTCGTCCGGCCAGGGTCAGGATCGACACTGAGCATGCAGTCGGTCTACTTCGCCCCGGGCGCCCGTACCCCGTGGCATTCCCACCCGGAAGGCCAGATCATTCACGTGGTGGCCGGTTCCGGTCTCATTCAGGTACGCGACGGAGGAGCGACAGTGGCCATCGGCGCCGGTGACACCGTCGTGGCGCCACCCGGCGAATGGCACTGGCACGGCGCCGACCCGGACTCCGCGATGACCATGATCGCCGTCCAAGGCGCTGACCCGGCCGGCGCGTTCGTCCTCTGGGGCGATCCCGTGCTCGATGCCGACTACCGGGGAATGACCTGACCGTCGTCGTACACCTGCGCCCTGTCCCCGTCGCGTCGCGTCGACCGCCCGTAGGATGGTGGGAATGCGGATCGAGAAGCGGCTCGATGAGCTCGGGTTGCGACTGCCAGACCCGATACGGCTACCTCCCGGGGCCGTGCTGTCGTTCCCGTGGGTGCGGACGTTCGGCGATCGGGTCTTCGTCTCCGGGCACGGACCTTTGCAGCACGACGGGTCGCTGGCCGGCCCTTTCGGTAAGGTCGGTGCGGACGTGAGCGAGGAGGAGGCGTATGCCGCCGCGCGTCTGACCGGCCTGGCCATGCTGGCCAGCCTTCGCAAAGAGTTGGGCGACCTCGACCGGATCGCCGCCTGGTTGCGAGTGTTCGGCATGGTGAACACCGCGCCCGGATTCCATCGGTTGCCGGCCGTCATCAACGGTTTCTCCGACCTTGTCGTCGAGCTTTGGGGCCCGGAGGCGGGCAGTCACAGCCGGTCCGCGGTGGGCCAGGCCGAGCTGCCGTTCGGCATCCCGGTCGAGATCGAGGCCGAAGTCGCCATCACCTCGTGACGGCCGGGAGCGGTCCAGCGTCGACTCGAGTTCGCGGGCGGGCCGCCAGGTCGCGGCCCGCCCGCCCCCATCGCGGCGCGTTGTACCGATGGTTCGGCGAGTTGACGGGCAAGCGCCGCCGTATCACCCGGTAGGTAGACCCAACCGGCCGATGGCCGGGGGCGCCGCTTCAGAGGCGGTCCGGTGAGGACTGCGGCGGTCATGCCGGTCACGGGTGCGACGCTGGGGCGCAGGGTGTGGAGCGACACCATATGACGTCCGGCTGGGCTGGCGATGGTGGTCATCGAAGTACTTGCCTGCGCTCCCGTTCGAGGAGTCTCGTGGTCGTTGCCGTGGGGCGAGGTTCACATCGATTGATCTTCCGAAGAGCTCGGCCGATGACTTCTTTGAACATCCTTACTCAATAGAGGGAATGCCCGCTCATGGTTGAACACGCGATCGACACTGGCGCTGCTGCCGTTTCGGCGGCCGCGACCGGCGTGATGGTCGGATCCGGGCGTTGCCGGGGCATGCGGAGCGGCTGCTCAATGGGCAAGAACGAAAGTGCGTCGGACGGGGTACGCGATGTCTGACCGGACCTTTCCCGTCTCGGTGCTTGACCTTGCGCCGGTAGCCGCCGGAACCTCCCCCGCGCAAGCCCTCGGCCGGAGCGTCGACCTCGCCCGCCACGCTGAACGGCTGGGCTACCACCGGTACTGGGTTGCCGAACACCACAATATGGCCGCGAACGCCAGTTCCGCACCGCCAGTCCTCATCGCGCGGATCGCCGCCGTGACCTCGACAATGCTGGTGGGGTCCGGTGGCGTCATTCTGCCCAACCATCCCCCGTTGGCCGTGGCGGAGCAGTTCGGTACCTTGGAGGCCTTGTACCCGGGACGCATCGACCTCGGCATCGGACGGTCGCCGGTGCCGCCGGCCGTGGCCGCGGCCCTGCGCCGTCCCGGACACAGCGACGAGGGAGCCGCCTTCGGCGGCCAGCTCACCGAACTTCTCGGCTACTTCGCCGCTCCGGCCTCCAGGGATGCGGTCATCGCGGTACCGGCGGGCGCGGACAATCGTCCATCAGTGTGGATCCTTGGCAGCAGCCTCGCCAGCGCCCAGCTTGCGGCCAGCTCGGGCTTGCCCTACGCCTTCGCGCGTCACCTCAACGGTCATGCCTGCGTGCCCGCCATCCAAGCCTATCGTCGCGACTTTCGGCCGTCCGCTGTCCTTCAAGACCCGTACGCCATGGTGGCGGTGATGGGGGTCGCCGCCGAGACGGACGAAGAGGCAGCGTGGCTCGCCGGCAGCATCGGGTTGTTCGCCCTGCGGGCGCGCGACAGCGATTTCGGACCGCTGGCCTGGCCCGCCGAAGCGGCTGCGTACGACTACTCCTCCTCAGAACAGGAGTTCCTGCGCGGCCGGACTGCTTTCCACATGGTCGGCGGTCCCACGACGATGCGGCGGCTCGCCCACGAACTGATGGACGCGACCGGCGCGGACGAGTTGATGATCAGTACTCTCGTTGCCGATCACGCGGCCCGCATCCGATCGTACGAAATAGTCGCGGACATACTCATGTGACACCGACCGGCCGGCGGCGCACGCTATTTTCGTCCAGCTCAGAAGCGGTCTCCCCGTTGACGGCCTCCTCGCATCCGGATGCGGAGTCACACTGAAGCCGAGCCGGCGGATATCGCTCTTTTGTGGGTGGAGTGGCGGAATATCGCAGGCGCTGCCTTCACGAGCGGCACGCGTAAGCGCGCCGGTCGCCCCTTTCGCTGCGCCGGAGTGGTCCTGCTTCCCCGCCACCGTGCCGGGCCAGCAGCCCGCCCCGAGCTTCCGGAGATGCTGTACGGGCTTGCAAGCGCAGTGCATTCCGGCGGATCCGTTGCGACCGGCCGACTCTGCCGGGTTCGGTCTCGCGGATGCTGTCCGCCCGGCACGACGGATCAGCACGAACTCCTCACGGACCAAGAGCCGGTTTGAACTGCCTGCTGTGTGCGGCGGCGAAAATCGTCTCGGCTGCGGCCGGCCGCCCCTTCCTGTCAACCGGTCCCCATTCCGGCAGAGACAGACGGTCCAGCACCGGAGCGACGCCCCAATGCTGTGGATCTACTGCTTACTTGCGGCAGTATCCGGACGCACAAGTCCAATTCTTACTTCGCGGTGAGACATATCACGAATGGTAGGCCAAGGCAGTGGGATCGGTCGCAGAATGAGCAAGGAGCAGCATCAAGGAGAAGTAGGATGCACGGCGACCGGTCCGCCTGGCCGCTGCTCGCGTGCGGGGTTGTGTGCTGGAGGGATGTGGCGGCCGTGGCGAATATGAGCCTCGATGACCAGAGGTACTACTTCATGGGCCTTAACAGAAGGCTCAATCTATCGGCCGGTGCCGCTCTGATGATCCCAAGCCGTCCGGACATCGACGACATCCGTAGGACTGTTCACGAAGCAAGCCTCGCCGTTCCCGAGCTCCGCTGGAGGATACGGCGTCGACCACCCGTTGCCGGAGGCCCGGCCTGGGTGACCGACGTCCACTTCGATTTCAACCGGCACTTTCGTCATATCGACTTGGGCCATCCCACTTCTCTTGGCGGGATGCTACGCCTAGCCGACGACTTCCAGTCTCGTCCGTTTGATCTTCAGAGGCCGCTCTGGGAGATCTGGTTGTTGACGAATTCAGATACCTCGTCGCCATCCGCTCTGCTTTTCCGGATGCACCATTGCCTAGCCGACGGGGTCGGGATGAGGAATCTCGTTCATTCGCTGTTCGGTCAGGCCAGAACTCCGAGAAAGACTTCAGGTCAAACGCCCCACGACGACAGGCCAGGAAAGGCGTCGAACCATCCGGCACCAGCTCATGCAGGCTCACCCACACGGACAGCAAGAGAGCTCGGTCGGCTCTTGGCCGATCCGTCGGAACGGGCAGCCTTGTCGCGACGACTTACATACTATGCGCGTGGGCCCGTCGCCAAGAGAGTGCGGGACAACACGCCGGCCAGAAAGTCAATTCACTTCCGCATACCCGTAGAACTCTGGCGGGCAAGGGCGACGTTGGCTGGCGGTAACAACAATGATCTATTCATCGCCTTTGTTTCCCGGGTCCTACACCGGAGCAGGGCAGTCGGAGGCCGGCCGTGCTACAACCTTGTCATGCCGGCCAGTCGCCGGAGACCGGCCGACGGCTTATTAGGAAACCATACCGCGGACGTCACCATCTCGCTGAGCGGCCGGAAAGACATCTTGGCAGAATTGGCCGAGGCAAGACAATCTGCCCTACGGGGCCGACAAAAGGCTGCTAATGAAGCGCTTGGCTTCGAGCGTCGACTTATCAAGTGGCTCCCCGGCCGCGCACAGGGCACCCTTGCCCTCAATTTGTATGCTCGACCGGACGCGGTCGCCACGAACGTGCCGATGCCAAAAAGCCTTTTCGTAGGAGGAATCGAGGTGGACAAGGCATTCATCCATGCTCCGGCCATCGGATCTCCGCTGACTTTTGCGATTGCGACGTACGGTGGTTTCTGTCATATCAGCATCAACATGGACATCGGTGTCATCGCACGTCCCGAAGATCTGTACGTCGCGGCACGCGACGAATTGACCGACAATTTCGGAGTCCCTGGGGTGGAGATTATCACCGCATGGCGCCGAGCGCTCAGCCGGGAAGTCCGAGCGAATTCGACGCTCTCCCGATCATGGCACGGCGTCAGGGACGCGGACGCCGGCTCTGAAGACGGCTAGCACCTGACGCAGCCGAGCGAGGTCATCGAGCGGGTTCTTCCGCACGACGAGCAGATCGGCGTCCGCACCGGGAACGATCGCGCCCTTACGGTGGCCTACACCACACACCGTGGCCGCCACGCTGGTAGCGGCGGCCAGCGCCTCGCGAGTATCGAAGCCCCGGGACGACAAAGCCTGCACCCCGTACGGCAAGACGTCATGGGGTTTGAGCGCGTTGATACCGGCATCAGAACCGATCGTCAAGCGTGCTCCCCTCGCGTGGAGACTTCGGTACACGGCGAACATGGCATCGAGACGATCCAGGACGAAGGCAGGAAGCTGAGAAGTAGGTCCACCCGGCACAGTGCCCAAGGTGATGCTGACGACGGTGGAGCTGTCCGCGATGGCGTTGAGGAGATCCTCGGGTGCCCGCACCTCGCCCGCCTCGAAGAACGAGGCATGCTCGACGCTGTCGGCCCCCACGGCCACAGCATCCGCGATGGCATCCGTTCCGTGGGCATGCACGGCAACCGGAAGGCCGAGCGCGTGCGCTTCCTCGACGATGACCGCAAGGTCCGACCGGGAATACTGTTTCACCTCCGGGTCGGTTCCCGCAGTCATGGTTCCACCACTATCCATCACTTTGACGACATGGCAGCCTCGGCGGTGGCGTTCCCGCACGGCGGCTCGCAGCTCTTCTGGTCCTTCGGCGATCCCGCCGAGAAAGAAGCAGTGGCCGCCGCTGGTGGTGATGGGCGGCCCCGCGAACAGAATTTCCGGCAGGTCGGTCGCCGGTACCGGGCCGGTGGTGACGGCGGATGCCAGAAAGTTGCGGTCTCCCAGGTCGCGGACGGTGGTGATGCCGGCAGCCAAGGCACGCCGGGCTGCTGCACGCATGCGCTGTACCAGCGTCGCATCATCGGCGCCGGACAGCGAGGCGACGACATCGGTGCCGGCGTCGAACGCGAGATGGACGTGCGGGTCGATGAGCCCGGGCATCAGAAACGCATCGACGCCAAAGTCGAGCACGGGGACTCCGTCATCCGGAAGCTTCCCCAGGTCGTGCTGTACGGCGCTGATAACGCCGTCGGTGACGGTGACGACGGTTGGTCCGGTAGCCGATCGGCCATCGAACATGGCCGAGGTACGGAGATGAAACGAGCGCATGAGATTCCAATCCGGCCGGGCCCTTCGAGACGGTAGGTTCCGGCACTCCTCGACTGGTAGGTCGTTCAGTCGGCCGGCGAGTTCACCCAGCCGGATGAGCCCATCCGGCTGGAACCGTGGGTACTGACTGATGGAACACCGGTAGGTCGAGCCCTGAAGTCCGCGCTGAGGTGGTCTCGAACGGCCATGTGTCGGCGGACACTGGAAGCACGCCGTGGTCGAGCACACCGGCCGGCACCACGTGGCCGGCATCGCCGATGCCGGCCGGGGCAAGGGCGGCATCGGGCACCGCGAGTTCACCGTGGCTGCCCACGGCTTACCGGCCGGTCGGCGACCCGGCGAAGACGACCGCATCACCGTCGACGACAGCGTGGACCCGGTGCCCAAACGGCCAGTCCGGCGCCCAGGGCAAACGGCGGGACGGAGAACCGGCCGGACCCGCCGAGGCGGGCCATGTCCAGCAGCGCGGATGCGGCGTAGCCGCCGATCTGCAACCCGATACCGAGTGGAGGCCAGAAACCAGCGGGGCTGACGGGGAGGGCGCTGGACGATGGGCGGGATCAGCGCCCCCGGTAAACTGCTTGGAGCGATCGCGGCGTGGCCTGGCCGCCGAGCCCATACCGATCTTCGTCAGCACATCCGCTGTACGCTGACCGGGGAACGCGAAAGGTCAGGCCGCTGATTACGGCCTGACCTTTAAGGATCCGTCGCAACGGATGCGAGGTTCCAGTCGGTAAAGCTCACCGTTGCGGTGGAATTCCACCGATACTGGTGTCCGGAGCCCAACACGAAGGGTATTCACACGGTGATCGTGTCCCGTGAGCTGGCATGCGCGTGATCTTGTAGCAGTTCTGCTCGTGCCTCTTGGCGGGGCCATGGTGCGCCGCGCGTCAAGTACGGCCGACCCGAGCCCATCAGGCTGGGACCGGCCCCCGACGTCAACCACGCCGAGATCGGCTCACCGTTGATACGCCGTAACGGATGACTTGCCGACCAGCTCGACGCCTGCTCCGCAGCTGGCTACAGTTCGGGGTCCTACAGACGGACTTCGACCATGGAGCGCCAGGACCCCGGCGCAGTCGTGGCATTGGCAGGGCAGCCACCCTGGACAGCCGGTCGAAGCGCCACGGCCAGATTGGGACGTCCACGCCTCGTTCATGTAGGTACCCGGTCCTGCTCGCCGCGAGCGGTCATGCGGGAGGCGCGGCGAGGTACGTCATGCCTTCCACCCCACATTCCACCATCGACCAGCCACTGCTTTAATGCGATGGTTGGAGGCGACAAGATCAGATCTTGGTCAGCGCGGGCGCAGGGAAGGGGTAACACCGGAGATGCTCTACCGGCGGTGTGTCCATCCGGCACGGGCGCAGACGATTACAACCGGGAGCAATGAGGGCTGAGATGGGCGCCATCGATCGTGCTGCGTTTGATCGGGCAGTAAAGAATGTCGCCACCAGAGGTGACACCGATGTCTTCCCATTCCCCATCGAGAACCACGTCCTACACGACAAGAATGACGAAGTTGTAGATTTACTGATGCGCATCTCTAATGATTTTCGCGCATCTCTTTCAAACACGCCTATTACTCAACATTCATCGCTTGCCCCCGTCGGTTATGCGGGATACCGTTGGACCACGCAAATCGACCCTGCTTGGAACGCATATTTGTTGGGTCTAGTGACCTCCTTGGCGCCCGCCATCGAGCAGGCGCGGATTGATCCCGAGGAAAAGACTGTATTCTCGTATCGCTATGACAGTGATCCGGCGAACGGGCTATTTGAAGTTGACGGTTGGCGTAAATTCCAGGAACGCTGCCTTGATCTAGCTAGCCGGCATCGATTCGTGGTCAGCGTAGACATTGCCGACTTTTACACGAGGATATATCACCACCGACTAGAGAACGCGTTGCAGGAAGTAGATGATTCCAGTTTCGAACGTTCGAAGCAGATCATCTCAATCTTGACCAGAATCAGCGACGGAACATCCTACGGACTGCCGGTGGGAGGAAACGCGGCGCGCCTTCTGTCAGAGTTAGTTTTGAACCGTGTGGATCGACTACTGCTTGCTGAGAGTGAAGCTGGCGAATTCTGTCGCTATGCAGACGACTATCGATTCTTTGTCGACGACATGCAGTCGGCTCATCGATGCATCGGCATGCTATCCGAAAAGCTGATGCGAAACGAGGGATTCTCGCTACAGAAGGCTAAGACGCGAATATTCACTTCCTCCGAGTATGATCTAGTTACCGAATCTCAGCAGCAAGGGGATCCGGAGAGCGCCGGCCGCCGATTCCTCGGGTTGCGCCTTCATTTTGACCCGTATGCAACGACTGCGGTCGAAGACTACGACCGAATGATGGAGCAAGTGTCTGAGTTCGACATTCTGGGTATGCTTCGCGACGAGATAACCAAGGGCCGTATTCATATTAGCCTGACCAAACGGCTTGTTTCTGCGCTTCGCTATATGGACGAGGGAAGCAGGGCTCAAGCCGTCGTTTCACTGCTCGAAAATGTCGAAACGCTCGCTCCCATCATTCCGCAAGTGATGCTTGCGGTAAGGCAGTGCCTCGACGATATTCAAGATGAGGTTGCGGCAGCCGAGATCTTGTCCACCGTCCGAGGGCTAATAGATGATAACCATTACGTGGCCAAAAACGATTTAAACCTAGCGTACATCGTCAGAGTTTTAGGCGCACGCAAGGCAACCGAGAACGAACGAATGCTGATACGCATATACGGTGCAGCTCACGGATATGGATCTGAGTCCGCGCCGAACATTCAGCGAGACATCGTTCTCACAATGGCAAAGTGGGATGCGCGATACTGGTTAAGTGAGCGCAAGCGTTCCTTCGGACGCGACCATGACTGGGTGCGGCGTGCGTTTCGTGTCGCGAGCTTCAGCCTCGGCGACGAGGGCCGTCATTGGCGTCGGTCAAATAGGCCAACGGCTGGCTCTTTTGATGAAATCGTCGAGAGGTGGGCATCGGAACGTGCCAACCAGTCAGGTTGGTCGGTGCCGGTATGATATCCGTCCGTCGGTTTTCGCTTCAAGGCTCGGCATGGCGTCAACTGACTCCAATGATGGAGCAGGTCGTGCACTGGATCAACGATGAGGAGTTGCCGCTAGGCAGGCCGGTTCCACTCAGCACTGTTGGAATGCGAAGTGCATTAATCGCGGAGACCGCGTTCCGGCGTGCTGCTGTTGACGCTCCCCTCTTTCCTGAAAACGATGACGCTGAGCAGGCGGCGGCTGCGATGATTTCTCAGCTACCTCGTGGGCAATTTGGCGATGCCACCCTAACTGAGAGCGAGAAATCCGAAACACGCTTAATCCAGCAGAATTTAACTCGATTCAGCAGCACCCTCGGAGACGCAGAGTATTTTCCATCGATACCCGGGTGCGGCGTGGTTAACAACTCAATCGGTGATATCTTGAGCTTCTCGCACCTCGTAGAAGTCAAGACCGTTTCGCGCCCTTTTAGGAGTACTGACCTCCGGCAGCTGCTCACTTATTGTGCGATGTTGCGAGCGTCAGATATTCCGATAGAAACGATTAGCTTGTACAACCCGCGGCGCGCCTACCGATTCACTGATGATTTGGAAGATCTATCTTTCGGGTTGTGTGGCCGTTCGGCCGTCGAACTTATGCAGGACATCATTAACACGATGGTCGGGTTTCAAGTATCCGCGTGATAGATTGCCCGTAGGCAGACGACACTAGGGCTCGCTTGTGCTATCCATCTGAAACTTTGCGACGATCAATCGCGACGTATGAACCAGGCTGACCTTTAGCGACTTTCTTCATTTCAGATACAGCGTGTATCGCTTCAGCAACGGACTTGATTCGCCCTTCCTCCAGCGCAGAAATGACGGCGCCGACTGAAAGTGTTACGAGTGCTGCTCGGTGTAAGTTGCGCCGCCGATCCGGTACGTTGATGTATCCTCTCCGGAGGTCCTCTGGGTCGTATAGGCGATCTGCTGCCTGTTCGAAAGAGGTGACAGAATGCCGCGCGATCTTCAGCATTTGGTCTGGCTCACAGAGCACTAGAAAGTCGTCTCCTCCGATGTGAGCCAGTTTGGGCCGCGGTGGTCCCGCGTCAAAACCGGCCGCAGTTAAGGAGTCCGCGAGTACCCTTAAGAACTCCCCGGCCCGATCCCACCCGTATACATCGACTACGCTCTTAAAGCGATCGATATCGTACAATAGGAAAGCGAACGATCGGTTGGCGGCGATGCGTTCGGCCAGCTCCTCTAGTATCCACCCTTTTCCGGGCATCCCTGTATCCGGGGAGAGTTCGCGAAGGTATCGAGCGCGCTTCCAAACCGCGTTCACCCACCGGGCGAATTCGTGCGGAGATATTTCGTGCGGAAGAAGATGGTCAACTGTAAGGCCGGCTGAGCTTATTCGACCAGCTTGCCGAGAATTTCCCACCGCTAGAACTGGAATTGATTTGAACCATGGATCTCTGGCTGCGGCTGCGATTCCGCGAGGCAGACGGCCAGCGCCCGGAAAAACTACGACGAGGTCGAACCGTTGGACTGCGACGAAGTTCCTTGTAGCAGACTTCCTGCTGGCGACCAGCACTTCCAATGACTCATTCTTTCGGAGTTCGTCGATGTGCTTGCGATGGTAACCCGGTTGAGCCAGCACAAGTATTTTCGCTTGCCGGGGGAAGCGAAGTTCGTTCACGTGGCCAGGTGTGGGCAACTCTGTCGCCCCTTATGGATGTTCCGATGATGTTGCTTTCGATGCCGGTTCTAAGTCGAGGTGCGTTTTCCCTAAGACGTTGCCATTGGCGACGCCGACGGTATCGCTTTTGGACTCTTGTTCCCAGCGGTCCAATCGACTTAAGACCCAGCTGCGCCACATCATTCGGCGGAAACCGAACCTGTATCGACACGCATGCTCCATGCGCGCGGTGATCAGTCCAATACCACGCGGCCCAAAGTCGCGGAGGTTCATCCCGCTTCCTGTGGTGATAGGAGGTGACTCCCACGCTTCCGCGCAAGCCGGTCCAACGACTTGAGAAATCTCCCGACAACACTGGTCGAATACGATGCTGAGCGTCCGACTTTCAGCGCCAATCCAACCCGCTATCTCCGCTCGCTGTTCCTGGAGTGTATGTCCACGGTCAGCGAGAGTTGCGCGTGTGGCAGGTTCGTCATCGGTACGCCGACGGATGCGATATGGATATTCGGCCCATGCAACAAGGTACCGAACCGCTTGAGCATAGCGGTCGCGGCGGAGATTCGCGTTCGCTCGAAGATTCCCCGATATCGCGTTGACGAAGGCCGCTACGACGCCGGAGCTAATTACAGCGACAACAATTGTTGTCAATACCGGCGGTGTGGGTGAAGTCTTCGTTGTTTCCGCCGCGGCCAGTAACCAATTCAAGGCAGAGTCCCCCTCGAGCTCGACGCGTACAGGCTACGACTTGCGGTGACACCACGGCCAGCAAGGCAATCGACCGCGTGGCCATGGCCATCGTCGGATTCCGTCGCCTGCTTCCTGTGTACGTGTCTTGCACCCGAGGATAGCGGTATCGATGCAGCTCATCGTCTGAGGATTGGTCGACAGCGACGAGTGCAGACGTCTGGCTCTACGCTAACGCCTAGTAGTCTTTTGCTATCTAGTCGCGCGCCGTCCTCCTGGCAATTTGTCGTGCGCAGGAGCCCGCGCGGCCTCCCGAAGGTGTAGGTGGCAGGGCCGGCGAACTGCCTGGTCGAGCGACCGATCATCGCAGGCGGTACCCGTCGCGGACATCAAGATGTGCCGGGACGTCCTGACAGACGCGGTTCTAAGCGGAGGCGGGAAGAGGAAACCTGGTCGTGAGCCGGTATCCAGATCGCGCGAGCATTGGGACACCGGCCGCATGAGGCCCCGGCCGTACGTGCCCCCCAGCGAGCGTGCGGCCGGGCTGCCAAGCTCGACGCGTCAGGCGTTGACTGCGCAACTGTCGGCCCACACGCGCTCGAACGAGTCAAGGTACGTGCTGGCCATGCCGCCAGCGGTAGATTGTCGGAGATGGATTACCGGCGCGTGTGACGCTGGCCGCCCGTAGATATGGGTGTTGACCAACATGTCGTCGTCGGCTCGGTAAATTGAGTTGTAAAGTACGGTGTCGTGCAGCCGTAGGTCGGCGCCAGCGTCAGTGACGGGGCGAAATCCGATCAGTGCGGTACGGATACGGGCGCTCAGGCCATGGCCGATGCCCTCCTCGCGACCGCGCTCGACGATGTGGAGCCCGTCCTCTCGTCCGAGTGCGATCCGCACCCGTACGCCCGTCTTGGCCTTATTGGACAGTTGCGTCACCGCCGCGAAGTCCTCGGCGAGAAAGAGTGCGCTGTAGGCGAGGATGTCGATCTCGGACTTGGCTTCGGCGAACAGCCGTGACCAGGCTTCGGTTGGCACGGTGGAGCGGTACGGGTAGACGATCCGGACCTCGTCGGCGTTGGCATCGGGCTGCGTGGGTCGGGGTAGGTCGGGCCAGAGGTCATGCTGCGACCAGCCGGTAAGGCGCGCCAGGGCATTGCGGTGGCGCGGATACGGCATGCGTCCAGACATCCAGCGCTGAACGGTCTTCGGGTCGACCCTGAGGCGTGCCGCGACCTCGACTTCGTTGACGCCGGCGCCTCGCAGTGCGCGGGCGAGAGGGTTGTTCACGACGACTCCGATCGTCGGTAAGAACCGCCATGCTATCGAAGAAGTCCCGAGACGTCCTATAGCCGTGGTTCACGTTCCGTCACCTGACGTGAAGAGTCGGGCGAGAGTCACGATCGAGAGAGTGGACGGGCGAGCGGCGATGACGAGAGACGATCGCGGAGAGCAGGAGTCGGCGCAACGTTCGGCGGACCGCTTGGCGCTCGCGCTCGAAGACGTCGGCTTTGACGTCGGTCAGGAGTTTTCGGCGCTGCATGATGCCATCGATCGTCAGGGCGCGGCGGTTGTGCGCATCGGCGATGTCCTGCCGATTGTCGCGGACAGGCTTGCCGCCGTACTGATGAGCGGTGCTGCGCGGCAAACGAATCAGGCGGAGGAGGACGACAACAGGCAGTGACCTTGAGTGCGTGTAGCGGGACGTTCGCTTAGTCTGCCTATGTGGATCAAGCCGAACGTGCCCGTGACCTCGCGCGCCTGTTGCTGGCCGAGTCGATCCCGCGCCGGTGGTCACACAGCCAAGGAGTCGGGCGCAAGGCCGAGTCGGTCGCGCACCTGGTAGGCGGCGACGCGTCGGACCTCGTGTCCGCCGCATGGCTGCACGACGTCGGCTATGCGCCCGACCTGGTCGTGACCGGCATGCATCAACTGGACGGCGCCCGTTACCTGCGCGACGCCGCCCACGCCAATGATCTGACTTGCCGACTGGTTGCGCACCACTCGTGCGCGTTTATCGAGGCCCGCAACCGTGGGCTGTCCGATCAGCTCGCACGCGAGTTCCCGCCGGTCGAAGGATTGGCCTCGCACGCGATCACCTACGCCGATATGACCACGACGCCCGACGGCGAGCCGACCGAGGTGGAACTGCGCCTCGCCGAGATCCTTGCCCGCTACGGCGATGGCGACCTGGTCGCCGAGTCGATCCGGGAGGCGAGTCCGCTGATCATCGACTCGGTGCGGGTGATCACGGTGGCGCTCGACGATAGCTGAGGATCAGTCGGCGCGGGAGATTGCGCCCTGCTCGTCCCGGCTCCACCTCCGGCCGGCGCTGTCCAGGAACTCGATCTGCACCGGCTCGGGCTCGACGTACGTGCGTAGCCAGTCGGGCGGCGCGGGACGCTGGACGGTGCTCCCGGGTGGGACGAGGCCGACGAATTCCGAGCTTGCCTCCTCATCCTCGCGCGCCGGTAGCGGCAGCTCGACCTCGTAGATCGGCATCGCGCTTGCGTTGTGGATGTGGAACGCCAGCTCACGACCGCCGTCGACCTTCCGTGTCAGTTCCACCCAGGCGCTGATCCGCTCGGCCTGCGCGCGGCGTTCGTCCTCGGCTCGGCCGGCCTCGCGGTGGTGCTCACGGCGCAGCAGCAGAAAGCCGACCAGGAACGCGCCGACCGTACCGACGGCGGAGAACACGTCGGCGAAAGCGCTCAACCAGTCGCTATCCAAGGTGGGGATCCTGCGGGGCGGCGAAGAAGTGGTCGAGTCGCAGGCGCATCGACTGATCCATCGGCAGGGATCCGATCTCGGCGGCAGGGATCCAGCGGACCTCCGTCGTTTCCGCGCTGGTGGTCGGCGATCCGCCGAGCGGCCGGCCCGAGAAGACGACGGAGAACTCCTGCCGTACCTCGCCGTCACTGGTGTAGAGGATGACGTGGCGGGGGTCGGTGTAGATGCCGACCAGGCGGGTTATCTCGACCTCAATCCCGGTCTCTTCGCGCGTCTCACGCACGGCGGTTTCCGGCAGCGACTCGCCGAGGTCCATGGACCCGCCGGGGAGCGCCCAATTGCCGTTGTCGGAGCGCCGTATCAGCAGCACCTCGCCGGCCTCGTTGCTGACGACCACGTTCGCCGACGGCACCAACGACGTCGCGCGCGGCGCGTCCGGGTCGTCGTAGAAGTCGATCCGCTGTCCCACGCCGAACTCATTCCAACGGTGTGGCGTCGTCCCACACGTGCTCGAAGCTGTCCATGTACGTCGTTACCATGCCGCCACCGGCCACCCGACGGAGATGCAGCACCGGAGCCTGCGCGGCCGTGAAGCCGTAGATGTGCGTGTTGACCATGAGTTGGTCGTCGGCGCGGTAAATCGAGTTGTAAAGCACCGTGCGATGCAACCGGAACTCGACATTGTCGATCTTGCGCAACGGCCGGTACATCACCAGCGCGTTCTTGATCTTCCCGGCCTGCGCCTCGTCTACGCCCTCGTCGGCGCCGCGCTGGGCGACAGCCTCGCTGTCCGGGTCACCGAGCAGGACGCGCACGCGTGCGCCGGCCTCGGCCTTCTGTCGGAAGATTCGCTGAACGCCGGCGTCCTCGGAGAGGAACAACCCGCTGTAGACGAGTACGCCGATGTCCTGCTCGGCAGTCTCGAACATGTGCCGCCACAGGTCGGACGGGACGGTCCAGCGATGCGGGTAGATGTTGATGATCTCGCTCTCGCTGGCGCTGGCCACCTGGTCCGGGCTGAGCGCGTCGGGCCACAGATATACCTCGTCGACACCGAGGTGGGCGGCGACCTGGTAGCGGTGGCGCCGGTACGGCGTGCGTCCGCTGATCCAACGCTCGACGCTTTTCGGGTCCACGCTGAGCGCTTCCGCCATCTCGGCGGGCGTGATGCCACGTTCCAACATCGCGGTGCGTAGTCGCTCGTTCGGCATCGTCTTCCCGTCAGGACGTCCCGGCAGCCAGACCACCTTATGGGAGACGTCTCGGACACGTCCAGCCACGACCTGATCACGTCCCGTCCATTTTTTGCACTCTCGGTGGCGTCGATGCGGACCGCGCATCACCGGACCGAGAGGAGATCCACGACATGGAAACCCAGCACCTCACGTACGAGGTTCCGACCTGCCCGTGCGGCGCCCAGCTCGGCGGGGGACACCCGACGCTGTGCCGCAAGTGTGTTGCCCGGTCGCGCTGGAACCGCCGGCATCAGGCGCGGGGCGGGCACGGCGGGGCAGACCAAGCCATCCGTACGCGTCGGGGCCGCCGCAACCGCAACGGGGATGACGCATGACGATCGCCGTCTCTGCGGTCATCCTGCTCGGCGTCTTCGTCTTCCTACTGTGGCGGTACGCCCGGCTCCCGCTCTGGCAAGCCGCCATCTGCGCCGCATTCGGCTACTACCTCGCCGCGTCGTCGATCGGCCCGGACATCGGGAACGGCCTTCGCGCCTTGGCCCGGTTCGTCGCCGGACTGGACCTCTGAGGTGGCCACCGATCGCCGACGCGACTGGTGGGTGATCGTCGGCATGACCGTCGCCGCGATCTCCGCCGCCGTGGCCAGCTTCGCCGGCCTGCGCGGGCTCGCCCAGGTTGCCGGCTGGCCCGATCAGCTCGCATGGCTGCTACCGGTCACCATCGACGCGTACGCGATGACCTCGGCCCGAGTGTGGCTCGCCGGGACGCTCGACAGTGACCGAGCCCGCCGCTTCGCCCGAGCCAACGCCATCGGCGCCATCGCCACGAGCATCGTCGGCAACGCCGGCTACCACCTCACCGCCGCCGGCCTGATCGCGATCACCTGGCCGATCGTCGTCCTGGTCGGCGCCGTTCCTGCCGCTGTACTCGGACTGACCGCACACCTGCACGCGCTCAGCGACGCCGCGACTCCCGGGACCGAACCTCCGGTCCGGACCCGGGTCCGGCCCCGGCCCACCGATGACGCCCTACTCGCCGCAGCCCGTGAGGCCGACGCTCGGCACCGCGCCCTGCACAGCGGACGACCCATCAGCCGAGACGGCCTGCGTTCGGCGCTGCGCATTGCCGGACCCAAGGCGACCGAGCTGCGGCGGCAACTCGCCGCGGAAACCACCAACCGAAAGGAGGCTTCACCCCGCCTATGACCAACCAACCGCGCATCCCGAGCCCGACCGTAGACCAGGAGGCCATCCGTACCCACCTGCATGCAGCACGACGCCGGCCCACGCCGGCCGCTGTCTGGACCGCTATCGCCGACATTCCCGTCCTTCTCGCCGAGGTCGACCGGCTCGCTCGTCTGCTGAGCCGTACCCGATGGGACTTCGCCGATCTGCTCGCCGCCGCCCGTGCCACCCTCGCCGCCGACCGGGACGGCGAAAGCGACCCGTTGGCGTACCTGCGTGACGCGGTTGCCGAACACAGGGCCTGGATTCCGCCCGTTGACGGCGAGTTCGCCGAATGAGGGCGTACGGACGCCGGCACCGCCGGTGGAGCCGCCGCAACCCGCAACCGCTCCTGTTCGTGCCGCACGAACCCCTGATCCTCGTCGGCCTGGCCGCGATTGGGCGCGTCCTGTTCCGATACCGGTCGGAACTCGCACCTGTCACCGCCGGAATCGCGCTCGCCGTCGCCGGAATCGGCTTGCACCACAGCCATTCCGGCGCCTGGCCAATCGTCGCTGTTCTCGCGGCTGCGTCGGCACTGGGAGCCGGACTCCGCGGATTCCCCTGGGGCATCACACGGACCGAGGAGCGTACGTTCGCCGGGACGATAACCGCCGTCGCGGGAAGCTGGCTGAGTGCAGCGACAGCGCTCGGCCCCGGAAGGCCTCCGCTGCCCACGATCCTCGCCGTTTCCGTTGTGGCGCTTGGGATTCCGTGGTGGGCGCATCGGCGTCGCCGTGCCCGAGTTCGGGTGGATCGGGTCATCCAGGCGTGGCCGAACCTCGCCGAGGCGGTCGGGCTCGACGGATCCCGGGTCATGTCGGCCGTGGTGGACACGTGGGGCTGGCGCGCTCGAATGAAGCCTCGCCCGGGGCAGAGCGTCACCGACGTCGTCGCCCGCGTACCGGCCATCGAGTCCGCCTTGGGTACGAGGCCCGGCGCGGTCCGCGTCGAACAGGACCCGGCACATGCCGGCCGGTGCACGATGCGAGTCCTCGCCGTCGACCCGCACGCCGGCGCCATCCCATGGCCCGGACCGGCCGCCCGTTCGCTGGCCGACCCGATCGAACTCGGTGTCTTCGAGGACGCGACAACCGTCCGCCTGCGTTTGCTGCGGCGGCATGCGCTGATCGGCGGCACCACCGACTCGGGCAAGAGCGGCGTTCTCAGCGTCATCCTCGGCAACCTCGCCGCCTGTTCCGACGTCGTCCTGTGGGGCATTGACCTCAAAGGCGGCATGGAACTACGGCCCTGGGCGCCCTGCCTAGCCCGGCTCGCAACGACACCGGATGAAGCAACTCGATTGCTCGCCGAGGCCGTCGCCGTCCTTGACGCCCGCGCCCACGCGGCCGGCCACGACAACACCCGCGTCTGGGAACCCACGCCCGACACACCGGCGCTGGTCATCGTCATCGACGAGTACGCCGAACTCGCCGACACCGCACCGGCCGCCGTCGCCTACGCCGAATCGGTTGCCCGGCGCGGCCGGGCGGTCGCGGTCGACCTGCTCGCCGCGACGCAACGCCCAACGCAGAAGGCCATGGGTGGGGGAGCGCTGCGCTCGCAGATGAGCGTTCGCGTCTGCCTACGCGTTCGGGAGCGTCGCGACGTCGACCTCATCCTGGACAAGGGCATGCTCGCCGTCGGCTGGCACGCCCACACCCTCGACGCACCGGGCAAGTTCTACGTCCTCGCCGACGGCCACAACCAACCGCGTCGAGCCCGTGGCTACCTCGTCACCGACGAGGACGTGCGGAGACAGCCGCACGCTACGCCGATCAGCGACCGGACCTCGACGAGTTGTCGCAAGCCGCCATCGACCACCAGCCGCAAGCTATCGAACCACCGTCGTCCGGCACCATCGATCCGGAACAGGCACTCCTGACGGCGCTCGACGAGGCGCCGGACGACGGTCTCACGATTCCGGAACTCATCGATACGACCGGCATGCGCCGAACTTGGATCTACGGCCGGCTCCAAGCGCTCGCCGCCGCCGGCCGTGCCCGGCAGGTCACTCGGGGGCGCTGGCACGCCTGACTCAATCGTCCGCGCGGACGTCCGTCCGCTCGCGCGCGTCTGCGCATCCCCATCGCGCGGACGGACGACGGACGGACGACCGCGCGGACGCCCATCCCGACCAGAAAGGAGGCCCACGATCACCACCGAAGACCGAACCGATGAGAGGAGAAATCGCAGCATCCGAACGTGCACTACGCTTGAAATCGAGAATGGGCAGCTCAACACGTCCCTAGACGTCCCGGTCTCCGATGCCGCCGCAGACATGCTGTGGCGCATCATCGACCGGGCCCGGAAGACTCGGCAAACATGAGGTTCGCCTTCTACGGACGCGTGTCGACCGAAGACCAACAGGACCCGCAGGCGTCGAAAGCCTGGCAGTTGTCCCGCGCTCGGAGCCTGATCGAGCCGGCCGGCGGCGAGATCGTGGCCGAGTTCTTCGACATCGGGCAGTCCCGCTCGCTGCCCTGGAAGCGGCGCCCCGAAGCGCTGCGTTTGCTCGACACGATCAAGAGCCCCGGCCGTGACTTCGACGCCGTGGTGATCGGCGAGCCGCAGCGTGCGTTCTATGGCAGCCAGTTCGGCATGACGTTCCCGGTCTTTGTGCACTGCGGCGTTGGCCTGTGGGTGCCGGAGATCGGCGGCGCGATCGACCCCGGCTCGGATGCCCATGATCTCGTGATGGCGCTCTACGGCGGGATGAGCAAGGGCGAACGCAACCGCATCAAGGTCCGTGTCCGCTCAGCGATGAAGGCGCAGACCGAGTTGGAGGGGCGTTTCCTCGGCGGACGCCCGCCGTATGGCTACCGGCTCGCCGATGCCGGTCCGCATCCGAACCCCGGTAAGGCGGCTGAGGGGAGGCGACTGCACCGGCTCGAACCCGACCCGGTCACAGCGCCGGTGGTGGCGCGGATCTTCAACGAGTACGTCGCGGGCCGAGGCATGACATCGATCGCACGAGGCCTCACGCAGGACGGCATCGCGTGCCCGTCGGCCTACGACCGGGCGCGTAACCCGCACCGGCACACTCAGGTTTGGGAGACCACGGCCATCCGCGCGATCTTGCAGAACCCGCGCTACACCAGCCGCCAGGTCTGGAACCGGGCACGCACCGACGAGGTCCTGATCGACGTCGATGACGTCGCGCTCGGCCACGAGAACAGGCACCGATGGAACGACCCCAGCCAGTGGTCATGGTCCCGTGCCCAGTCCCACACGCCGCTGATCAGTACCGACCTCTACGAACGCGCGCAGCGAACCGTCAAGACGCGTGGCGCCATCGGCGAGGGCGGCAAGGCTCCCCGGCGCAGTCGGCACGCCTACCTCTTCCGCGGCCTGCTGCGATGCGGTCTATGCGACCGCGTGATGGAGGGCAGCGTCAACCACGGACGCATCTACTACCGGTGCAAAGCATCCCGCGACTACGTCAGCCAGCACGGCATCGCCCATCCGCCCGTCCTCTACCTCCGGCAAGAAGCGATCACGGATCCAGTCGACCGCTTCCTCAGCGAAGAGCTGGGAAACGCCAACCTCACCGAGACGCTGAGGCGGATTGTCGATGCCAGCCACCGCGCTGCGCTCGCTCGGCATCAAGAGGGCGACGAGGCGCCGAGGCTGCGCGAGACGATCAACGACTGCGACGCCAAAATCGCCCGCTACCGGAGCACCCTCGATGCCGGAGGAGACCCGACACTCTTGGCCGGCTGGATCAGCGAGACCACCGCGATCAAGAAGGCGGCGCAAACCCGACTCGGCTTCACCGAGGTACCACCCGAACGGATGAGCGAAGAGCGGATCGCCGCGATCGTCGAAGCGCTGGGCGGGCTCCTCGGCCTGCTGAGGCAAGCGGACCAGCATGACCGCGCCGAGGTCTACGCGCGTATCGGACTCCAGATGCAGTACCGGCCAGGAACCGGAACGGTCCTGGCCGAGATTCGATCGACCGACGTCGATCGTGTACCTGTGATGTGTCCGGAGGGGGACTCGGACCCCCATCCACCCCTACATTGGGTTCATGTAGGGCGACGGCGTGTTCATGGGGCTGGACCCTAGCCGAACGCCCGATGAACACGCAACTAGGTGCCGTCTCACGATGTGAAGACCCGGTGTGATGCCGATCACGCTGTAGTTGCAGGTAGGCGAGCCTGTTCGGACCTGTCCGGAGCACGCCCCTCTTCATCACCATCGGTAGTCGCAGGCCCGAACCGGGGACCCGTCGACCGGTGACTCCATACCCGCCGACGAGCCCTCGCTGATCCCTCCGGATCTACCGTGCGTGGCTCGACGATCTAGCCGCCCATGTAGGGAGACCGAGGCGACCCGCCCTCACCCTCGTCAAGGCCCTCGCGCTCGTCCCGGTCGTAGCGGCTCGCCGACAGTTGTCTGGCGGAAGGGGTTCGGCTACTGCTGCTCGCGGGACCATCGGCGGGGCGTCCAGGTCAATTCGCGTGCCCTGGACGCCCCTCAAGCCGGCCAGCGCGCCCCCGGTTCCGGACACGGTTGTCCGCCACTATCGGCGGGCCGTCGGGCTACTGCACGTACAGGGCGCACCGTTGGTGGTTCACCGGCCGGCCCGCCTCCGACGGCGTGTTCACGTCCTCGGCAGCGCCATATCCACTAGATCACTTGATTCAGTAAAGTGCCGGAACCAACTCGCCGCCCGCAACGTGTTCACCCGCTCGGTGCTCGCGGCGGGCAATCGAGGCGCGAGGCGCTGGACATCATCGACATCAGCCTCCCGGTCGGCCACCGTGACGTCGCCACGACCATGCGCATGCACCTGTCGCCAACCGCTGGAATGCTGGAACGGGTGGCCGCGGCAGTCGGCTGACCCGCGGCCTTCCCGGATAGCCGACCGTTTGGCTGTGGCTGCTGTTGCCGGCAGCAGCGAGGACCGCACCCGTTTGGGTGGGTCAACCGTCCACCGTGAGGTCGAGGTGCTCATGTCCAGTGGCCAAAGCCAAATGTTCAGCCTTGCGCTGCCCAGTATTCGAGGCAGTCCTGTCGGATGCTCTCGGCGTCGCCGACGAACGCGTCACCCGGCAGTCCCGTTCGCTGGTTGACTACAAGGGCGGCAAGCGATGGCTCGCCGAAGATGTCGCAGTCCTGGCTGAGTACGTCGAGCGGATCGCCGAACTGCAGGTTGTGGTACCGCCGGTCTACTGCGATCGCAAGTTCGCCGTAGGTGATGGTCTGGCCGCGGCGGGCTGCGGCGATCAGGACGCCGCGCACGACCGGAAGGATCTCACACATGAGTTCGGTGTAGCGGACGTTGGTGCCCGGCCGCCAGGCGCTGGATACGTCGTCGCCGATCTGCCATCCGAAGTGTTTGCTCGAACCCATTCGCATCCCCTCCAAAGCGTGGTGGAGGCCAGTCTGCCGTGGTGTGGTGATTCTTGCGCAGTCGAGGTACGGCCCCGCCAGTGTCGCTGAATGTTCAGAGGTTTACGCCGATCACCCGGCGCTGGCCGCTGCAGGTGGAGTTCGCACTACCGTCGAGCACGAACTCCCGCGGTGCGTTACTCGGCTGCGGTGATCGGTACGGGCCGTAGCTCGTCGGCCATGACATGATTGCCGACCGGCCGGTTGATCCATCGGGCACCCTGGCCTGGCCGCCGATGCGCGGGTTTGTCGTCCTGCGATGTCCACAAGACGATGTCGAGCAACTGAAGGTCCGGTAGATCCTGGATCTCGGGAACGGTCGGTGTCACGGCATCCCGCAGGGCCGCTATCTCGGCGCGGTGGATGCGGGTCCAGATCGCCACGGCGCGAACGACCTTGTCGATCCGATCGCGGCGGTCCAGGCCGTACTGCCGTGCCTTGTTCGAGAAGCCCTGACGGTTGAATCCGAACACTTCCGCCACGTGTCCGTCGAGTATGGGAATTGCCTGTGGCCGGTACAGGGCCGCCATCTTGGTGGTCTTCGGTCCCCAGACGCCGGGGTACCCGAAGTGGCACAGGTCGACGACCTTGGCGAGATCGTCGTCGTCCATCGCGTGTAGGTCGGTGTCTTCCGGGACGGCGGCGACCCGAGCCGCGAAATCCTGTCGGAGGCTCCGGGAGAACCCCGCCACGTCCTCGATGTCCACCCGGCCGGCTAGTGCGTTGGCGTAGAGCAACGACCAGGTCGTGACTTGCTCGAACATTCCGGACGAGCGAGTGCTGCGAGCGGCAAGGTGGTAGGTGACCCATCCACTGCGCGGCTCGGTGCAAAAGGCGAGCACTCGTCGGGCGGCGTCCGTCACGGTCACCGGGGCCAGGACGTCACCGTCAAACCCGGCTGCGGGGGGATCGATGACCATCTCAGGGAGATCAGAAGTCACAGCGACCACCGTACGGTCTAACCGCCAGAGAGAAGGACGGTTGCCACCGTTACGGCGAATTGCCGGAAGGCAACCCGCGGGTCGCGCATTCAGCCCCATCTTTGGGCCTGGCGGTTTGGCGGACGGAACGTAGTGGATCTTGGCGAGAGTAAGCCCGGACGTTCAGCAATCGCTGCGTGTGAGTGGAGTGTCACACGACGGTGTTCCTAGAGTGTCAGGTTGTTGTCTTGCCTGCTAGCGTGCGCGGCGCGGTGCGAACGGCAGATCGCCGGCAAGCCGTACTCGTGGAATCTGCTGTCCGTTCAGGGCCACCCGCAGTCGATCTTCTTTGAAAGGCCCTTCGTGAACTTGCGCATCGCCACCGCCGCGTGCTGCCTGCTAGCCCTTACCGCCTGCGGCAACGCATCCGACACTGTCGAGCAGGCATCTTCGACGAACTCATCAACTACGGCCGAAGCCGCCACAACGGCCGCAAGCGCCAGCAGTCTGCTGGAGGCAGGCTTCGGGCAGCGTGATGAGTACGCGTCGGTCGTCGCGATGGTGAAGAACAACTCCACCACGGTCGGCCAGACCGTCACCGTCCAGTTCAACCTTAAAGATGCCGGCGGCGCGCTTCTCGCCAGCGAATCCCAGGTTGAGACGTTCAGCGCCCCGAACCAGATCCGGCCGGTCCAAACCCAGGTCACCGTTCCCGCCGGCAAGGAGGCCGCGACCGTGGAAGCCACGCTGCTCATTGAGGACAAAAACACCTTATCGTCCGAGGCATCCCCGGAGATCCCGGCGGGCAAAGTTACCGTCAGCAAGGCCGAGTACGGAACCGGTTGGTCCGCCCGTACCGAGATCACCAACCCGACGGTGGACCTGCTGAAGTCCCCGCGCGTCGATGTCGTATGCCGTGATAAGGCCAAGAAGATCACCGGTGGGGCATTCACGTTCCCCGACCTCGTGCCGCCCTCCGGCAAGATTGTCGTCGACCTGGATATTCTTACCGCGACGAAGCCGGTCACCTGCGACGCCTACGCCTCACCGCCGGTCGGCTGACCGGCTCGCGCCGCCGCGGTGGCGAGGGCGGTTCCTGCGGTTGTCGATTCAGGAGTGTGAACGGCTTCGCTACCGGGTTCGGCGAACAAGTTCCTTGACGGTCTCGCGCACGTAGACGAGGACGGCGAGAAGCGGCAGGACGCCGATGATCCAGAGCGCGATTCCGATCGCGGTTACCCAACCGCGATCGGGCAGTTCGGGGCGGGAGTAGCCGATGCTGCCGCGGCTGCCGGGGTGCTCGCCGACCTGGAACGTGTCGCCAGGTTTCTCGCCCTTAAAGAAGCCCGGCTTGTCGATTAGTACGCGCGATGACGGGCCGCTGGTCCATGCGATCGTGACCGTGCACTGGTTGTAGTACCCGAAACCGTCCAGGGTGATCGGGCCGCGGCGCTCGCACTCTTGGACGGTCGCCGTGCCGGTGCGGCGGGCGTCGGCGAAGTCGTGGCCGGTGAACCGGCTGATCGTCAACGCCGTGCCGATCAGCCCGAACGACACCGCGAGCAGGATGACGATGCCAATCAGGTTGGTCAGCCATTTGCTGCGCCTAACCTCGACGATGGGGCCCTTCTCGTCGGCAGGCTGCTGCTTGTCCGCACGGGTGCGAGTGACGTCGGCTTCGGCCTCGGCGAGCAGTTCGGCCATGCGGCGCTTGCGGTAGGCCGCGCGGTCTTCACTGGTCATCGCTCACCTCGCGTCGGGTTCTGGGATCACAACGGCAGATCGATCGCTGGCGGCTGCGGCTCATCGCCACGAAGACCGTCACCGGTTGCGCCGCCATTCTGCAGGCTGTTCATTTTGATACCTTCCCGCAAAGCATCGACCGCCACCTTTGCCTTGGTGCCGTAGACGACCTCGTCGGCCTGACCCAACGCCCGGTACGCGGACTTGTACGCTCCGGAAACGCCTTCGCTGTCGCTGAGGTAACTGTCCGCTTGATGCAACTTTGCGCTGTTTAGGATGACTGACCCGTACGTGGTCTCCGAGATCGTCTCGTCCATGAGTTTGGTGACGCGGCTGGTGACCGCCGCCAGGGCCGGGAACCTCCCGCCCAGCGCCCGGATCGCCTCGTTGAGTCGCTTGAGCACCTTGACGATCTTCCCGGTGCATTCGGCGACCAGCAGGGCCACCTCGGCGATGACCTTCGGGATGGTGACGACGAGCAGGGCTTGTAGCGCTTTGGAGACGGCCGCGCCGACGACCTCGGCGATCAGGTCTCGCACGGTGTTGCGGACGACCCCGACGATGCTGCCGGCGATCAGGGTGGCTTCGGCCATGGCATCGGCGACCTCGCCCAGCGCGAGCGTGCCGTCGGCCATCTGCGCGGCCTTCTGCCGGTACGCCGTGGCTGCCTCGGAGCCCCAGTGCGAGGTGGTCGACTTGACCCGGTCAGCGAAGTACGAGGTCGCTTCGTAGGTGCGGGTTTGCAGGTTGCGCCACGTGGCAGCGTGACCCTCTATCTCCTTTGGATCTCCGGCCAGCCAGTCTAGCGGCTCGCGGAGGAAGGACACATGCTCCATCAGCCAGCCGACCCCAGCCGCGAAGATGGCCTGGAACGGGTCGAGGATCGCGCCGAGGGTGCTGAGGCCCACCACCGCACCGTTGCCGAGGATGCTCAGGGTGTCGGCGGAGGCGAAGCCGTCCTTGACGCCCATCGCGGCTTCGAGGATGCCCGCGCCCTCGTAACCCTTGGTGTCAGCCTCCGGAGCGATCAAGCCCGGCCGGGAGATCGATGCGGCGTCACTCATCGCGTCCCCCGCAACCGGTCGGCAGCGCGTTCGTCGCTGTGGTCGTAGTCGTCGGCCATCGCCCGCAGCAGGTCGGCCAGCGCTTGCATCCCGTCGACCGCCTTGGTGTACGAGGCGATCGCCTCGTCCCCGTGCGGGTTCAGGTAGAGGTTGGTGAACAACGGCCCGATCAGGTGGCCGTACGCGCTGCTCGATGTCCGGATGTAGGAGGCTGCGCCGCGCGCTTCGTCGAGCATCCGGGAGACTTCGTCGACGTCACGCGCGTGGGAGCGCACCTCGTCCGAGGAGATGTCGATACCCATTAGCGCTGCTCCTCACCGTCATCCGGTACTGCGTACCGGCTGGCGTAGGCGTCAGCGACGAACGATGCCGTCGCTGAGCCTTCGCCGTACACCCCGGACACAATCGCACCGACCTGCTCGGCAAGCCGGGCCTGTGCGCGCCGTGACGTGGTCAGCACCAGCCGAGCCAGTTCGTCCCGAGACAGCCGGTCGGCCTCGGGATGAAACCGCAGGTCGGCCAAGCCGCCGGCCGAGTCGACACGGACCGTGACCTCGCCGCCGTCCGAGCGCACGGTTGCCGCAGCGGCCTCCAACTCGGCGCTGACCTGCAGCGCCCGCCGGGTGTGTTCGTTGACGCTCGCCTCGAAGGCGTCGACCATCTCGTCCGGATGGAGCGGCACGTCCCAACCTCTCGTATCGACACCACAGTTCAGACATGATCACTTTCCGTAAGCATAGACGAGTATGGCTAACGGTCAGAGCCCCTGCTCCGAGGCGACGATTAAGCAGGTGGACTAATCAGGCACCTCGACGGTGGCCAGGGGCGGCCGTGCGGGATTAGCCGACCGGATCAACGACAAGCGTCCAGAACTTGGCCGGTCCCGTTTCACCACGCTCAGGCCCGGCCGGCGGGATGCGCGGGCTCCCGTCTATCGGCGGTGGATCGACGGGCCGACTTCTGCGGCATTGAGGCTACTGGACGGTGGGCGTGACCTGTCGGACGTGGCGTAGATCCTTTGTTGCGAAGGGCGAACTCGTCGCCCTCACGCCGAACCGGGAGCCCTCATCATGGCTGATGTCGCCAACGCCGACAGTGCAATTCGCTTCGCGCCGATCCCGCTCGCCTCGGGGCAGCACATCGAGCAGGGTGGACGCGTCCAGGCAATCGCCGGAGTTGCGGTCATGATCACAGGCACGGACGGCACGGTTGTCACCCTGCCGTGTCGCTTCGAGCACGGAGGCTGGTGGATCACGGCGGCGTAAGCGCCATCAACAGCCGCCAGAGATCCGTCCACCACCTCGCTGGAACCATCGGCGATGCCGATCTGTCTCACCGGAGCCGCATGGCCGACAAAGACACCCGCACCGTCCGAGTGATCCTCATTCCCGCGGATGCGCCCGAGCCCCACGTGTCATTCGGGCCGCTGCGCATGCTCTTGACCTGCTTCTGGGCGGCTGCGCCGGCCTGACCTCTTTGCCTGGCACTCGTGCGCAGGTTTACAGCAACGACCGGGGTCGTGACCTTGGGCTACTGCCGAACCCCCGCGCCACACGACTCGTCGCCAGGTTCATCCCGAGTTTCGCCCGCAACGACATGATCCTCGGGCCTGCCGTCGTGGCGGGAATCGCTGACGACGGACTCAAAGGTGACGTGCCACGCGACGTCGAGGCGATGGTGTTCGAATCAAGTTGAGCCGTGTCCCTGCATTGCGTGCGCGATGAGGGCTCCCTGAAGGTTCACGGAGGCCGCCGTGTTGTCTCCGGATGGGTCGCGGCTGAAACCGGACTTTGGGTACGTAACGTATTGATTTTTCCGATCAACGTGTTTTCGGTGAGTCCTCACGGAATCCGCAGTGAGGACTCACCGGGGGAAAGGAAAGGAAAGGAAGGGAAAGGAACGGGGAAGGGAAAGGAGAGCCCTTGCGCCTGCGGCGCAAGACGAGCAGTCGGGCCGTGAATCGAAGCGCCGGGATTTCGAAACGCCGTCACTTGGACGACTCGGCTTCGCTGCGCCTGGGAGATGCCGGCGGAACGAGATAGCCATCTCGGCGACCATCGCGGTCTTGACGCCGGAGCGCGTACCGCCAGCAGCCGGTTTCCGGTGAAGGGTGCCGAGCGCCGAGCGCCGAGCGCCGAGTCATATGACCGTCTCTGGTTTTGATGCGCTACGACGGCCCGTAGGTGCGTCGAGATGATCGGACGGCTTCGGTCAACGTGCGCTGTTCGACTGCCGATGACGCTCGCATGACAACGACAGTTTCCCTTTCCCGCACCGTCCGCCGGGTCAACGGCCTCCGTCATGTTCGCCCCGCGGAGGCCGCCGTGCTGATCGCGGCGCTGCTCGACGATCTTGCTCAGATCATCGACGACGAGCAGATCGCCAATGAATGCGCCGTCGACCTGGCGATGCGCGCACATCGAATTTTGCATCCGCGGGTGGCCCGGATCGCCGGTCGACACGGTGCTCTGCAAGCGCTGCGAGCAGCAGTTGAAGCGGCGGACGATCCCACACTGCGGGTGCGGGCGTCGCACCCGCAGTGTCTCTGCGGCCTCCCCGAATTACCACGTGCCCGGTGGCGGTGACCGCCCCCGACCCCCGGCGCGAACGCGCACGGCCGACCGAGGGGGTGATTTCATCTAGAATGGGCCGCAGCGCGATCCTCTGCGAGGCTGCGGAGAGCGAAAGATCACGAGCCGGTCGCCGGCCCTGTAGCCGGCAATCGCGATGGCGGTAAACGAGTTGGTGAGCCAGCCAGGTGACGGCGGCGCCACCCGTCGCCTTTCGGACCGGTCGGTGCCAATGTCAACGGGCACGGGCCTGGTATGAAGTGGCCGTGGAAAGGATATGACGGGCATGCTGGTGGCCGGTGCGGCGTGGTCTGCCACGGCGGACAGTCCCTCGGATGTGGGGCGGCAGCCCTTGGCGGTGGAGGCGGTGACGGCCGCTCACGCGTCCGAGTTGGTTCCTGGCGTGATCACCACGACGCCGCATGCGCGGTATCTGTCGCTTCATGCGCGGGTCGCCGTCGAGGCGGGACGGCGTGGCTGGTCGGGCGAGGATCGGTGGGAGTTCCGGCGGCTTCTGCGTCGTTGTGAGGTCGTTCTGGCGGCGGTCTCGGTTCATCATGGCGACGACGACCGGCAGTCGCATCAACGCCATGCCGGCTTGCGTAGGCCACATGGCGTGAACACGATCGGCAGGGCCCTCGACGAGTCCGGGGTGGTGGATCTTGATGAGGTGTCGCGCCAGTACAGCACGGTCGCCGATGGCTTCTACGGCACCTACGGCGGGATCGAGGCCACGCTCGGGCTGATCACCCCTGGGTTGATCCCGGAGCCCGGGCCGGCGGCCGACGCCCACGCGTTGAGGGCGTTGGACCGGGTCGTCGACCTCGCCGAGGGTTCGGACGTGCTGACCGTCGCGGATCTGGCCGGCGCTGCCGATCTGTGTCTGTGCCGGGTGGGTGGGACGACGGATGGCCGTAGCCTTCGGCGTGTGTACTTCGATGCCGGCGGCCCTGATCCCGGGCTGGCGGCGGTGCACCGGGCGAGCGGCGCTGTGGTGGCCGCGGCTGTCGACGGACAGCCGTTCGACAGCAACATCGACATGTTGATGGACGGGTTGTGTTGCTACACGCCCGATCTGGACGGGGCGCTCGGCGGCGATGACCTGACGGAGCATGCCTTGCGGTGGCGTGGGGCGCTGCTGCGTAACTGGTCGGTGTGGGCATGGCGGATGCTCTGGGCTTCCCTGGTCGCGCCGCTGGCGAACCCGGGAACGCGCGAGGAGGCGGCTGACGGCTTCGCCGCCGGTCTGCCTGTGGTCTCGGTACGGCAAGCGTTGCGCCACGGGTTGCCGCCGACGGTTGCCGCAGGCGGCGTGCTGCTACCGGCCGAGCACGACCTCACCGGCGAAGCTGAGGAGAACAGCGGCGGCTGGTCGGTGCTGCAGTTGCTGCGTCTGCTGGCGGTCGGCGCGAAGCGGGCCGGTGAACTGGATGACGGGCCGGCCCGGGAAGCGTTCGTCCGCTACGACCCCACGAGCATGGGACCCGGCTGGATGCGCGGCTGGATCGACGAGCACGCCGACCTGCCGTTGCCGGACGCGGCACGATCGCTGGCTCTCGGCCTGTTCAGCCGGGCGGAGAAGATCAGCCGCGACAAAATGCAGTGGACCCGCACCGGGCTGCGGATGCCAACCCGGTTGCGCGTAATCGGTGACCGGCTGCGCCTGGAAGGGCAAGAAGGAAGCGCGCCGGCCTCGCTGCGTCTAGAGACGTTCGCCACCGTCCTACTTCAGCTGGGCGTCCTGGAACGATCCGAGGACGGCAGTCTGTGGGGACGGGGTCCCCACCACGGCGCGGTGACCACGTGACTGACGAACTGGTCGGTGCACCCCCGCCGCGGGTCCTGCACGACATGCCGATCACGGACCCGGAGGAAATCCTGGTCCTCACCTACACCAGCGATCTCCCGTTCGTCGAAGACGTGTCTGTCCGGCAGGCACGGGCCCGCGGTGCCAGGGTCACGATTGTTTACGACGCCGACCACGTCGAGCCCGGCTTCTCCTCCAGCGCAGGGCCGGTCACTGACTACGTGCCGGTCCCGGTGGTGTGCCGTTCCGGGGGAGCATTTCATCCTAAGTTGATGGTGATCGCCTCGCCGACCGACGCGATGATCTCGATCGGCTCGGGTAACGCGACCGCGCAGGGATGGCACCACAGCGCCGAGGTCTGGACCCACCTGCGTATCGACGGCCCGACCGTGCCCGTCATTGTCGATGATCTCGCCGCGTGGCTGCGCCGGCTGCCCGAGCGCCTCTGGATCACCCCGCTCGGCCGGGAACGGCTGCATCGGGTGGCCGACCTGCTCACCACCCGTCCCACCCGCCCGGAATCCGCCGAACCGCTGCTGCTGACCAACGACGGGCAGCCCATCCTTGACCAGATCCCGGGGCCGGACGGCCCCGTGGACTGGCTGGGCATAGCCTCTCCGTTTTTCGATCCGCCGGCAGACGCCCTGGCCATGATGCTCACCAAGATCATGCCCAACGCGGTTGACGTTCTCCTGACCCGTGACGCGCAGGCCGATCCGAGCAGGCTCCAGAGCGTTCTGGACCGCGTCGGTACCGTACGGATCACCCAGCCGACCACACCGCGTTACCACCACGGCAAGGTCTTCGAATGGTGGTCCGGCCAGGCCGGAACCCTCGTCACCGGCAGCGCGAACTGCACCCGAGCCGCGTTACTGCGGTCGATGGCTGACGACCGCGGCAACTGCGAACTGGCGCTCCTGCAACGGGTCACGGAATCCTTACTGGACGCCGTTGAGGTGGACGATGCCGACCTCAACACCATGCCGCTTCGGGTCCCGGACCGTCCTGCGGAGGCGCTGCCGTCTATCCGTGTGCTGGCCGCTCACGCTCTGACCGACCCGGACCGGATCGAGATAGCCGCCCTGGTGGCTGCCGGCCCGGTGCCCGAACATCTGATCATCGATATAGCCGGCAGAGCATTGAACGCCGCGCATGTCGATACGAATGGGCCGATCCATACCTACCGACTCACCCGCGACCCCGGCGATCTGGCTCGCACGATCACCGTGCGCAACGCCGACGGCGGACCTGTCGGAACCGCACTGGTTATCGACGTGCACAGCGCGTTGTCCCGCGCCCGGCATCCGTCACCGCTGGAGCAATACTCGTTCCCGGAACTGCTGGGGGACGAGACACAAATGCAGGCGTTGCTCGAATCCCTGCGCAGGCTCGCGGAGGTCCTGCCGCCTCGTTCTGACGACGAGTCCGCAGTCGCGCGAAAACGCCGCCGCACCCGATTGGAGGAGGACATTCGCCGGGCAGTCGGATCAGCGCTGCTCGACCTCGCGTTGGGCCGCAACCGCCAACCAGCACCACCCGGCGGCGGCACCGGCGGCGAACTCCGAGGCGACGATGCACCAGAAACCGGCGACAAGCCACAACCGTCCGGAGAGCAAGACGGTCCGCCGCTCAGCGCAGCAGCCGCGATCCGGGCCCGGAGCGAGCGTCAACGCGCCTACGCCCGCCAATGGTTTCAGCGACTCGTCGAGCAGTCGGCGCAATGGCCACTTGCTGCCCAACTTGCGTCCTTCCGCAGCCTCCTCATGGCCGTGGGCGGCGGCCTCTGGACCCAGCCCCACGGCTGGACATGGCTGGTCTACGAAGGTCTTACCAACCTCTGGTACGCCGAGGAGGAGAACACGCTCGCCCACGAGCACGCCGCCCTGTCCGCCGTCGGATTAATCGCGCTGCGCCACGGGGTGCTCTCCGGTGAAACAGACCCAGATCTCGCTGCGAACTTCGACGAACGCCTCGCCGAGTTCCGAGAATACGGAGAATGGCTTCTCGACGGCCCGGAGGAGGCATACGAGAGTTACGCCCGCGAGTTGAGCGGCTATACTCTCGGACCGCGGTTCACCGCTACCAACATCCGCTCCGACATGACCTGGTTGCTTGGCCGCCACAAACTCGACGACGCCCTCGATGGCCTGCACGACATCCCCGGCACCGTGGAACGCGCCGCCGACGGTGCTGTAGTCGTCCGTACAACCAAGGACGGGAAGCGGATGACAATCGGCGTCCTCGATCGTCTGAGCGACTTCCCGAATACCCATGTCATCACATACGCCGGGACCGAGATCCATGGCTGGTGGGACCGCCGCCGCCGACGGCTCCTGCTGGCCGAGCCGACCTCCGCCGGATGGCGCGCCACGGTCTGGCGCAACCTGATGGCAGGCATCGCCGGTCTTGGCACCAACCGCCCACTGCCGCCGCAGAGCGAAACCATGATCGTCGCCAGCCCTGCTGAAGCGTGGGCTAGGTTGGCCAAGCGCTGACGAGCCGAGGAGTGCGCGCCCTGCCCCCGTGGTCCTGCCTGGCGGCTGACCCGCTGCGACCGCTTATGCCGAAGCCTCGGCGATGGCCTCGTCGCGGAGGTTGTTCAGATAATCCCAAGCGCCGAACAGGTAGTAGGTGACCCCGTCGACTTCGTGGCTGGCCGCCTCTTCCCACTCTGTCGCAATGATTGCCAGTTCGTCGTCGGTGGTGTCGGCGGTGATACCGCCGGTTTCCGGTGCTCGGGTCGGCATCGACCCTGAAGGAGCCCTAAGAGGAGCACCCGGCCGAACCTGATCTTTGAGGCTGCCGTCTGCAACGCCTCCCGGCGGCCGTGCGACCTTCGCGGCCGCGTGTCAACATCGAGCGGCACCTGTACCGTCGAATACGGGAGATGAGTCTTCCCGCAGTAACTGGGTCCGAGCGGTAGCAGGCGCGCTGTGCCGCCGGACACGGGGAGCAGCGGTGAGCGAGGTCCGGACGACCAGGGGTGATCTCCGCGGTGACGTTTGCGTACGCCGGTTCACCCAGGCCGTCGCGGAGGTCTCCGCCAAGCGCGGGCGGGGCGTCGTCGGTCTTGATCCGGACCCCTATCGGCAGGGATGGACGGGCCGCACAGGTTCCGGCGGGGCGCAGGAAAGGTTGACCGATGCCGAGCAGGTGATGTATGAGGCTCGCTTCTCAGGTGGAGCACGACCAGGCGATACGCCAGCCGGCGGTGGCATATAGGCTTCGGACGCGACAGCCCGCAAAGTCGTAGGAGCCGCTTGATGACCGCCTTCACCCCGTCTGCGTTTGCGGCGGCTGTTCAAGACGTATTCGATACTGCAGTCCGTGATGGGCTAAACACTCCCGGCGCGCTGATTGCCACGGCTGAGTGCTTCCAGGCCGACGGCACTCCAGCGTTGACTGTCTACTTCACCAGCAGTGACCTTTCCCGTTCGGCGTAACGCAGCCAGCAAGGAGGTTCTCGCTGTGCCGCTGCCGAAGCCGGGCGAGCCTGGAACCGCCTTGTCCGCGGCCTTACAGCGCACCCATACCGTCGCTGCGATCCTGTTGACCGAGGGAAGCCTGACCGCTCAAGCCCGGGCAACGGAAACGCCCGACACGGTGCTGGTTGCCGCATTTTGGCCCCAGAAGGCGACTTCCGTGCTCATCGCTGGACAGATCGCCGGCCGCATGCCTCACCGTCACCTCGACGGCGAGCCCCTCCGGTTCTCGGGCGATGCCGCCCTCAACAATCGCATTGGGCGTGGGCTGCGGTGGCTGCACGATCTGCTCCCGCGCGCCGACAATCGATAATACCGTGAGACATGCCATGTCGATCAGCCCGTACAAGCGTGAGCAGGAGGCGAGCCGCCGAGAGTCGGGTACACCGGTCTGGACGGCCGGACACTCCTCGTTGAGGTGTTAGTCCACCGCGGTGACGGGTGCGGCCCGTCTGTAGGCGCTTGTCGTTGACGCTTGGTCCCGCGACTACCCTCCTACATGGACGATCCGCCTACTCCGGCAGCGTGATTGGTGTCAAAGTCGATCGGGCATGGTGGGCGGCGGGTGCACTCGCCGTCGCGGGTCCAGAACGGCACGTCGCACTAGCCAGGTGCTGGGCTGCTGTCTGTTCGAAGCGGCGAGCGGGTCTCGTCATTTATTGATGCCGATAGCTCAGCGGCAGCCGCAATTGCCGGGTGCGGTCGGCGTCCCGTACTTCCCGCCTCCGCCTCGCCCGGCGCTTGCCTGACAGCGCTTGGCAGTTTAGTTGGCGGACGAGCACCTGCGTCACCGCTTAGCGCGTGGCTCGATCCAGGCCGCCGCTGCCAGCCCGGCCTGATGGCGTTCACGGTCTCCGGCCCTTCTCGAAAGCGTTCTTGCGTGAGAACGCGGCAGTCATGACGCGGCAGGACGATGTCTGGCGTCGAGCGACCGCTCTCGACCGCCGAGTCGCTGATCTCGCTTGGATGGCCCCGCGGATCGGTGAAGCGACGTGACGGCGATCGGCGGTGTGCCGCCGATTCACAGTGGCGGCACGCCACGTGCCGGCCGGCTGGTCACCGAAACCGCGCCCATATGGCCGGATCACGTTGCCTGATCGGCCAGAGCCACAGCCGGCCGGGCCGCTGGCCTTACCAGCAGGTGTGACCGCGGGAGATGTCCGGGTTCTTGCGCTCGAACGCCGTGATCGAGGCGCACAGCCCGACTAGCGCTCCGCCGGCGACCGCATCCTGCAGTTCCGCGCCGTCGGGAAGGTTCGTCCAGACGCCGGGGGCCAGCGCGACCGCCTTCTTCTCGTCTTTGAAGTAGGTGTCGGTGTCTACTCGGCTGGAGATCTTGCTGACTGGCACGATCTTCGGGTAGCCCTTGCTGAACACCATCACGGCCCCCGAGTCGTCGTCGGTGTAGACCGGTGACGGTTTGGTTGTCGGAGTCGCCGAGGTCGTTGTAGGGACCGCGGCGGGCGTGGTAGCCGGTGGTGGCGTACTGCTGGTCACTGAAGCCACGGTCGGCGTGGGCGACGACGCGGCGGCCGTCGTGGTAGACGCGGTGGGGGAGTCATCTCCGCCTCCGCACGCTGACAGGGTGGCGGCGGTGAATACAGCGGCGGCGGCAACCGCGAACACTCTCACAAAGATCCCCAGATTCGATGTCGTCGGGTCGTAGGCGGGTCACTCTAAGCGACGTGGCACACGGCCGTCGTGCCGGTCCCGCCCGACACTCGGCGCTGTGGGCCGCGGGCCACGCCAAGATCAACACCGGATAGTGTCCCGGCATGCTGCTGGCCACCGCCCCGACTTTCTCCCGCGTCCGTATCACCGGACTCGGCTCCATCGACCAACTTGTGCGCAATGCTCCCGTCGAGGTCGGCGAACACGTCATTCCGTGGACCCGCAGGGAGAACGTCTCCGGCAATCCGTTCGCGACCGTCCAGGCCCGCGGCGTTCTCGACGGTTACCGCGGCTTGATCCGGCTACCTGAGGACGCCACCGTCGGGATCGTCGACGCGCCGCGCTACGCCGGGCACCCCGACGACCTCATCCAGCAGGCCACCGCGGTGTCCGCCCCAGTCGGTAGTGATGGAGCCGTCGCCACCAACGAGGGCTGGCCGGAACTGATCTGGGCCTCCGACATCCTCTTCTCGCCCGTGCAAGGCTGGGACGACGCCGGCCTGTCCTCGGTCCTCTGCGCGCTCACCGTCGCCCCGGACGACGACCACACCTTAAGCCGATGCTGCTGGCAAGGCCCGCTACCTTGCTGTGACTCGCGACCCCGACACCTACCCGCCGGCCCGCTATCCATGGAATGCCGGGACAACCGTGCCGCAGCGACTGCTCGACTACCTCGAAGGCTGACCGCGGGATCAACCGGCCGCGGGTTCAGCCGACTCCCACGTCAGCACTATCGCCTCGGCCACGACCCGCTGCGCCTTCACCGTCGCGTCTTTGACCAGTTCCTCACCGAGGTGGCCGGGCCCGTCAGGGGAGTGCACCCCACCGCCGCGCACCGCGAAGGTAGCCGCGCCAAGCCGGGCGGCCCTGACGCAGCAGATGCGGGCACAGCCGCTCCGATACGTCCCAGCAGTCATCACAGCACGTCCACGTCAACTCGGCTCGGCTCGGCCGCCTCGCCGTGCAGGTCCCATTCCTCAACGAGACCGGGGACAAAATATGACCGTCCAACCCGGCCGCTATTGGGCCGATGACCGGCTCGGGGCAGTCACACCTTCGCGGCGATCACCGAACCGCCCACCCAGAGGCGATGCGGCGACGGTATTGCCGTCTACAGGTGTGGACCGATGGCCTTGACCGCCTGGGCTTCCCTTTGCCGCAATCGGCGGCACGCCGGGCGGCATCAACGCGGCGCTTCCTGGCAACGCGGAAGACGGCCTAGCCGGTATCCATGACCTAGCAGCAGGGTGGGACCATATTGGGTTCCGGGAATCAACACGTTACGAGCGAGAGCAGGCTAAACCTATGGCAAGCGAATCCTGCCCCATCTGCGGCGAAGATGCCGACGCCGACGAACTCGACCCTCACGGCCACTTCTCCAAGAACGACGGATACGACGAAGAAGACCTTGCCGAGCAGGTGGTCGTTCACCTGCTGATTCTCGGACGGCGACGAGACAGGACGGCCTGCGGAGAAGACATTGACAACAGTAACGACGGTGCGAGCACGGGCGAAAGTAGCGTGAACTGTCCCAAGTGCCGTGCCGTCATGTGACCCGGCAAGGACGATGAGGCGCGGCTAGCGCGCCTGATCTTTGGTCAGGGGTAGCGTTCCTGGCCTTACACGTTGAAGATGGGTCTTCGCCAATTCCACGCGGTGTTCGCGGAGAACCGCAGGATCAAGGGACCGGCGGGGCGAGCGAAGAGGTCTCGGCTAAGCCCAGCGGAGAGTACGAAACTCTCCTTGTCTCGGGCGATCGCTAGACCAAAGACCTCTTGGGCGTCGTGGCCGGGGATTGCGGCGAGGGGGTACCAGCCGCGACCAGCGACGGTGACACCGCCCCCGAGATGATGGTGTCGTCCAGGAACCTGCGGAGCGTACGTGTCGCCGCGGTATCGAGTTCGATGTGCGCGGTGCCGGCTTTGAGGTTCTGGTTGATGGTCGTGCCGTTGTCATGGGTCGTGATGTAGGAGCGCATGTGAGTGCCTTCCGCAGTTCGGACGTGTCTACGCTGCGGAAGTCATCGGCAGGTTTGGCTCTGGTCGTCAGTAGCGGATCTGTGCGCGTGGACCGGTCGCCGGATCTATTGCCTGGTCGGACCGGGTTGGAGGAACCGCGCGATCGTCGGCTGGCGTCCGTCCAGGACACCCCACTTGCGGCCGAAGGTCTGCATGGCCCGGTCGACCTGGTTGACCCGACCAGCGAGCGCTACAACACGCCGATCGTCAGGGAACCCACGGTAGGCAGCGAAGCCACCCCCTACCCGGCTTGCCGCAGCGACCGCAGCGAGTACGGACCCGGCGATGTCCATCGGGTCAGGTTCCCACAGCATCTCTCGCCCGCGGAGCGTCGCGCTGTCGGCGAGACGCCACGGCAGGCCGTGCACGATTCCGGACAATAGGTTATAGATCGCGGGCTGGTCTGCGAAGTGCTTCGCGGCTAGGTCGCTGGCCTTGACCGCGGCCGTCTGTTCGGGGCTGTCTCCAACCGTGATGCTCTTGGTCGCGGTGTTGTTGCGGTTTCGCACTTGCACGATCCGGGCCCGGTCGACCAGCGCAAGCAACTCGTCTCGGTCGGCAGTGGCCTTCGGGCCGGGTGAAGGCATGTACGGGTTGCCCGGTACCCGCCGGGCCGCCTTGGCGGCCTCTCCTGCGTCCATGATCAGCAGGGCCACCCCGCGGGCCAGGCGAGCGTCGAACGTTTCACCGTCGGCGAGCAGGTGCAGCAGTAGGGCGGCGGATTCGATGGCGGCGCGGGCCAGTCCGGCGTGCGCGTAGACCGGTACCCGGGCCCGCGGGGCGGAGAGCACCGTGCTTAACGCTCGGACGTGGTCGATGGTATTCACGGCCAGATGCATTTGGGCCAGGCCGACCTGGTGCCACAACTGCTGTCGGTCTGCTGACCGCGGCGACGCGAGCAGCGCGCGATGATCGAGATCTGCCGGAGACCGCTGCGGAGCGCGGTCGGCGAGGACCGTTTCCATCAGTGCTTCCAGATCGACGGTCTGGTCGGCGCAGAACTGGCTGAGGCGGGTGAGGAACTCGGTGGCGAGGTCGGCAGGCACGGGCGGTCCCTCATTCGTGAGAAGTAGCCGGCTCATCGTGCCCGACCTGCCGGTGCGTTCGCATCCTCGTCTGGACGGTTTGCGGAGGCGGAGGTCAGCGCTGCGTCTGCTCCCCGGCCGGAACCAAGTCCTCGGCGGTGATCGGCTCCGGGTGTAGATCCTCGAAGCGAACGTGCGGGCCGACCGGACGATCGATCCATCGGGTTCCGTGGCCGGGCCTCCGGTGTTCGGGCCTGTCGTCCTGCGAGGTCCACAAGACGATGTCGAGGAGTTGCAGGTCGGGAAGATCCCCGATCTCTGGAACAGTCGGCGTCACGGCGTCTCGCAAAGCCGCGATCTCGGCGCGATGGACGAGGGCCCAGATCGCCAAGGCCCGTACGACCTTGTCGATCCGCTCGCGGCGGTCCAGCCCATACTGCTGCGCCGCGGCAGAGAAGCCCTCACGGTTGAACCCGAACGCCTGGGCAACATGCCCGTCCAGCACCGGGACAGCGTGCGGCCGATACAGAGCAGCCCCCTTGGTGACCTTCGGTCCCCACACGCCGTGATACCCAAATCGAAACAGGTTGACCACCTTGGCTACGGCTTCGTCATCCATTGCATGCAGGTCGGTTTTCTCCGGAACGGCAGCGACCCGGGCCGCGAAGTCGCGCCGCCGGGCGCGCGTGAAGCCGGCTACGTCCCGGATCTCCACGCGGCCGTTGAGCGCGTTGGCGAACAGCAACGACCATGTGGTGACCTGGTCGAACAGCCCGGAGGTGCGGCTGGCGCGGGCGGCGAGGTGATAGGTGACCCATCCACTGCGTGGCTCCGTGCAGAACGCCACGACCCGTCGAGCTGCATCCGGGATCGGCACCGGAGCCAGGACCTCACCGTCGAACCCGACCGAAGCCGGATCTATGACCATCTCCGGGACCGCCGCATTCACGGCGATCACCGTACTTGCCCACCGGAGACGAGTCGACCGGCGAAAGTTTACGCGACTAGGCCTAGTCGCTGCACTATAGTCACGGTCATGATGAAGTCGATCCGACTCATGGGCGCACATGAAATCCGAGTCCGCCTCGGCGGCGTGAGTCGCCAACGCGCGTACCAGATCACCAGCCGGCAGGACTTCCCGCAACCGGCAGCAGACCTCGCGCAAGGCAAGGTCTGGCTGACAGGGGACGTCGAAGTATGGATGGAAGCGCATCGGGACGAACCGCTTGATCCAGACGCGTAGAGATACGAGCCGGCAGATTCTGTCTACGGATGTGGATCGACGACCTCGGCCGCCTAGGCTGCCCTCTTGCGGTCGGCGGCACGGCTGGCAATATTAACGCGGCGCTGCTTGGCGAACTCCTGGCACCGAGGGTCTAGATCGAACACCTCTTGATGGCGGATCATGACCGCGTAACCGCCGGTGGGCTCATGCCAGCCTCGGCCGCGACGCGTTCCATGGTCAGTCCGATCCGCAGCCCCGACGCGATCAAGGCGTACCGGTGCCGGGCCATCTGCTGCACGAACGTCGTCCCATCTGCCTGCTTGTGATTGTTGGGGCAATAGTTAGCTGAGCGCTGAGCCACTAATGAACGCGGCGCTGATCGCTCACCACGTGATCAGGGCCGTGGTTATCAAAGCCAGTAGCGACTTTGATGGCCCGGGACAGCAGGCGTTGGTGGTGGCCTTGGTCTTCCGGACCTCGTGTGAGTCGGGGATAGACCCGATAGGGGTCTTCTTGCGCGGCACCCTGGGCTCCTTTCCAGACATGTTCCTCTAGCTCATGGGCCATCACGGGTGTTGGTTCGGCGTTCGGCGGAGATGCCTGTACACCGATAGGTGGAGCCGGTGCAGCACATTCCCCGCCATCTCGGACCGGCGCTGCTCTACCGCTGACGCGCGCCTGGCGGACGGCGCTGCGCAAGAGCCGGGTTCTTGAGCGGACCGTCCAACTCGCGCGGAGCCGGACCGTGGGGATAAGGCCATGAGGAAGAACAGCCCTTCCGCCATCCTAGCGTTGGACCGCGTGACCGATTTGAACCGCTTCGCCCACCGACAGCCGCCGGTCGTGCACCTAACCAGGCTTCCGGCCGACCTGGCGAACCGGCCGGCGATCTGCCGGACCGCCCGGAGAGCGGCTGGCCGCGTCCGACTGGGCCGGCGGCCACGGGGTGATGGTTGATCAGCGCAGCAAGAGCGCGCAGCACGACGTCGAGGGGGCGGCCCTGCCGAGTCTGGAACTGACCGCAACCGAGCGCTCGACCCCCGCCGGCCCCAGATTTGCCGTCCCACCTGGAACCTCGCTCTCATCGAGCCGACCCCTGCCGACCCGGACTGACCTGCAAGATCGAATTGAAAGGGCTCAGTGTCCAATTCCCGACAATTCGATAACAACGAGTACCTGTCGCCGTCAGGCACTCGAAGGCGAGACAACCCGACCAGGGCCTACCTCATCGGTCATGAGTGCCGCATCGGAGTAGCGATGAGCAGCAATGATGAGCGGTTGAGAGCGCGGTTTTTGCTGTAGTTGGCAGCCAATGCTCGTTACTGCCCAACGACTGAGGTTGCACTGCGTAAGCGGACGCAACATTGACAAGCTACTTTGGACATGAGTAGTGTTCTAAATCGATGGCCATCGTTGAAAAGAGCTGTTGGATTTGCCGTAGCTTCCGCCAATCGACGACACCACGGGAGATCTTTTGAGTCGCCAAGTGCTAAATCTTACCGCAGTAGCAGCGCTCGCAATCGGAGGTGGGGTATTCGCGAGTGCAGCTCCGGCGATGGCCTATCCGAACTGCGAGCGCTCAGCAAGCGCGCCCACATTTGAAGGTAGCAAAATCAGCGGGACAGTAAGAGTTAGTTGCAACGGCACAGTCCCCGATGCCTACCTCTACGGTCGGATCAAGGAAGACCGGAACGCCCTGCCGGATGTTGTTCACGACACGGAGTCGATAATTTTTGACAGAAGTCAGTCACACACGGTTCAAACGACGACGTGTCAGGACGACGATGACATCTACACCGAGGCTCAGATCAATAATGAGGCCGCGACGGGGAGCAGCCGTTCGGAAATGAACTGCTAGGTGACGATCACATCCTTGATTGATCTGACTCCGGCCTTGTCGAACTCGTCAAGTACTAACTGGTATTGACCATTTCGATTGGTGACCGCCACTTCGCAACGGCATCCGAAAGTTACACGGGAGGAAATTTGAACCGACAGTTGTTAAATCTCGCTACCGTAGCCGCAATAGCAATTGCAGGTGGTGTATTCGCGAGCGCAGCGCCCGCGATGGCATACGCCAACTGTGAACGCCGAGCACTCACGCCCACATTTTCGGGCAGCACGATCCGCGGAAGGGCGCAGGTAACGTGCACCCGGAGCGTTCCTGCGGCCACGCTGTACGGTCGAATCAAAGAAGACCGAAACGCCCTCCCAGATGTCGTTCATGACACCGAGTCCGTGACTTTCACGGGTGACTACGAAATCGAGGTGACCACGTCAACGTGCCAGGACGACGACGACATCTACACCGAGGCTCAGATCAATAACGAGGCCGCGACAGGAAGCAGCCGAGCTGAAATGAACTGTTAGCCGAACTACGTGTAATTCGATTGATTCTGGCGTCTTCCTGCCCGCTGGGCGAGAAGACGCCAGATCATGTAATATGTGCCTTATTGCCCAACTCCCAGTTTGATCGCTGCCGTCGTCTGCGAAGGAGCAGTCATGAATGGAATAGTAGTCCGAGGGACTAATCTGGCAGTGAAGATTCGCCAGCACACCGTCATTCATGATATGAATTTGGAGTTGAGCGACGGAGTGACGGCTCTCCTGGGGCCGAACGGCGCTGGTAAGACCACATTGGCCAGAGTGCTAGCTACAGCCCTTCGCCCAACTTCAGGGACTCTCAATTTTTTCGGTTATGAGCTAGCACAAAAAGTACAATACAAAGAAGTTCGTCGGCGGATAGGGTACGGAGCCCAGCACTCTCTTGTCCTTGGGCATCTCAGCGTTGTCGAACAAGTGGCTTATGCCGGGTGGCTTAAGGGTCTGTCCAAAACATCAGCTATGAGTCGCGCCCACGAAACCCTCAAGCTGGTGGGCCTAGAGCGCCGGGCTAAGTCACGGACTCGAAGCCTCTCCGGCGGGATGATAAAGCGTATGAACATTGCTATGGCTCTCGTACACGAACCAGATTTTATAATATTGGACGAGCCTACGGCCGGCTTGGACCCCGAACAGCGAAATAATTTCCAGGAACTTATTGTGGAGTTAGGGAGGCGGTCCTCAGTGTTGCTCAGCACTCATCTTTTGGAGGATGTCGCTTCGGTGTGCAACAATGTAATTGTGATGCTGGGCGGCAGATCCGTCTTTAGCGGTTCGGTGAACGACCTTGCCTCCTACGCAACACTTAACGGTTCCGGACCGGAAACAATTCTTGAGGGGTACTCCCTCCTTACGGAAGTAAAGCAGCGGTGAGCATCCGATTTTACCTGGACCGCATATACTCGGCCACCATTGTCGTGCTTTTAACAATGTTTATGAGCTACGATTTAGCCGACTTGCTCCTGCGCCTAGCCAACCCGCCCCAAAATCTTTTGCAGTTGGCCGGTCGACAATTAGATACAATTATCGTGGCTGGTGCTGTGGCTAGTGCCCTTGCGGCGTTAATTGCTGCACGACATAGCCATCGGTCTGGTACTGACTATTCAATTTCTGCCTCACGCTCTCCACTTCAGCGGAGTGGTGTACAGTTTGCCACTGTATTGATTCCAGTTGCGTTAAGCTGGCTTCTCTTCTCAGTGATAAGTGCTGTTCACTCCGGGCTAGCTGAAAAATTCTTTTCGTGGCTCACTGTCTGCGTCATCGGCGTGGCTTCGCTTGCGGTGAGTGTAGCTCTAGGGCAGACTGTTGGCGGACTTGTGCGGCCCGTTCTGGCTGTACCACTAGCCTTCGTTGCCAGCTACGCATTCAGCGGCGTATTCGCGATCTTTGGTGATGACTCGTGGGCCCAGTGGCTGGGAACCGGTTTTGGGGATAGTCTTAACGGTAATCTGTCTCAACTTTGGTCGGCCGGTGAATTTGTTTGGTTCTGCGGACTAACAATGGTCCTTTTAGGAATTTCAACTCTGAGAAATAGTTTGCCCCGGCGAGTCCCTGTTTCGTATGGTGCCATGACGGCCGCATTACTGATTATCGGTATTGTGCTGCTTATTGTGAATGGCCCAGACGCCTCAACCAATGACGCGGTGTAGGTACCCCGCTGTGCACTTCATCGTCAAGGTTCACAGAATTAGATTAGCGGCTACGGTTTTAGCAGTCGGCCTTACATTCGCAATCATGCTCGCAAGCAAAACACCCAGCGTGTCTCGATATGCTGCCGTTTCCAATATCGGACCCTCCGTTCTGGCCATATGCGTTGCCTGCGCCATATCCAACGCTTTGGTTGTGGTGCCAAGATCAGAGTCTCTCGAAATCGTTTCCACAAGGCGGCTGTGGATGATACGCGCATCGCTTATGATTTCAATCATTGCTGTGACTGCCCTGTGTGCGAGTGCAGTCTCAGTCATCCTTAACTCATGGTGGTTCAGTTGGCCAGCGCTAAGGCCCGGTATGATCGCAGTCTCAATTTCTTCTATCACGGCGATTGTCCTACCTCTTAGGTATGTGGCAACGATGCCAATGCTATATGCGATCGCTTGCTACTACCTAGCACATGGCGAGACATGGTGGGATCTTATTCTGGGTTATCCCACAAAAGCGTCGAACCTCTTTGTTGTCGCCATTTGCGTCATTTCAATTGTAGCATTCTCAACGATAGGCGCCAGGCGTATGAAGCCAATCGAAGATTACGACTAGCCGATGTATATCCGCCACGGAAAAAGTGATCAGTACTACTTTAACGCAATCGTCAGAAACGGCTCGGCCGTGCGAGCGCTTGTCCAAGGACTTCGCAGCGCATCCCGTTGAAGTCGGCTACTGACCATCCACCTCAAGAGGCTCACGCCGTTGTGGGCATGGCGGACGACGAGGCAGCTGGCGTGGTTGAATCCGTTGTTCGTCAGGACGGCACGGTGGAGCTTGTGCGAGGCAGCGCCCAAGACGCTGATGTTCTGTTTGCAGCGCGGGTATCGACGCTGGGTGAGCAGTCCCTCGATGGGCTGTTGACCGACTCGATGGCGTTGGTGGAGCAGACGACCTTGCGGATCTCGGTGTCGAAGGCCAGGAATGGCACGAACTCGGCCCAGGCGTTGCTCCAGAGCCTGACGATCGCCGGATACTTCTCGCCCCAGACCTCGCCGAATTCAGGAAGCGTTGCTCGGCGGCGGCTGGCGTGGGTGCGGTGTAGATCGGCTTGAGCGCTTTCGCGATCGCGTCCCATCGTCGGCGCCATACACCTCGGCCAGGTGAGCACTGATCTCCCCAGTCGTTAGGCCCTTGGCCGACAAACGACAGGACCATGTCCTCGACATCGGTCAGCCGCCGCTGCCGCTTACGGACGATCTGCGGCTCGAACGAGCCGTCACGGTCGCGCGGGACGGTGATCTCGACCGGGCCGACATCGGTCAGCACCGTTTTGGCGCGGGTGCCGTTGCGCGAGTTGCCGCCGTCCTTGCCGGCTGGGTCGTGTTTGTCATAGCCGAGGTGGTCGGTGATCTCCCCGTCTAGGGCGGCTTCGATCTCGCGTTTGGTCAGCTGCTGCAGCAGACCGCCGTCGCCGGTCAGTTGCAGGCCCGCTGCGCGGGCCTGCTCGACCAGCCGGCCCACAAGCTCGGCGTCCACACCTTCCGGCGTGATCGCCGGGTCCTTCTTCTTGGCCACCGTCGAAGTATCAACGGCGTCTGTCGTTACGGTCATCGGGTGTCTCCTTGATCAGGAGTTACACCGTTTTGCCTACAGTCCCGCGACGCCCTATTGGGGAAATTGGGGTATCGAACAGGGGGCTCGGCGGCAGCGCCGAGCCCCGCAGTGATCTCACTCGCTGAACGCGGCCTTCGCCCACTTCGCAGCGGACTTGGCCGAGACGGTCCCTAGCAGCAGGGGACCACCGGGGCGTGCGAAGAAGTCCTTGTCGAGGTCGACGGCGAACGTGTAGCTCTGTGGGTGTCGCATGATCGTCAAGCTGAAGACCTTCTTCATCTGACGGTGGCCGCAGCCCGCAGTGATGGGGTACCAGCCGCGAGCGCTGATCTTGATGCCGCCGGAGAGGATGGCGGCGTTGGCGATGAACTCGCGAAGTGCGTGCGCCGCGGTAGCGTCGAGTTCGACGTGTGCGGGTGCCGGCGTCGAGGTCGTGGTGGATCGTTGCGCCGTTGGCGTGAGTCATGATGCTGATGTGCATCGTGTTCCTTCCGCCGATCGGACCTGTCTGTACTGCAGAAGTCATCGGCAGGGTGCGCGACGAACCGGACCAAGGCACGCTGGAGGACAGCAGCACTGGTTACGGAGCGCGTCGTACGGCAATTCACTAGCGGAGAAAGGGCACCCCAGATCACCGTTCGCGTCGTAACGCCGTATCGCGGGTCCGAGCACGGTTCGGCTCGTCTGTTGCGCGTCTAGGCACAGCCACCGAGAGTTTGAAGCGGGTGACGTGTTCGGCTAGGCGAGGACTGGTTGCCCGGCCCTTCACAGAGGTCGGGAGTCAGAATGCTGGGAATCCAGCCTAAGAACGCGCCGTGTTAACCGACCTCGCGCTGGCTGCGGCCGCAGGCGGTGGGTGGCGATGCGGCTGCGCGCAGTCGCGGCTTGGCAGTCCACATCTGTGGAAAGCCGGCTCCCGTACAGCGCCGTACCGGTCGCGGCGACGCCCCGCCGTACTCTGTGACTGCCGTGAATAGTCCGAGCCCACACCATCGCGGCCGGGCGGACATCGAGTACGTCGGCGATCAGCGTGACGATGAGTCTGTAGCCGCGGACCACCTTGATCAGGCGTGCAAGCGCGGCCGATGAGGCGATCAGGTTGTGAGCGCGAGCATCTCGACTGGTCTGCTGCGGCCCGCCGGTGACTTCGAGGGCGCGCATCCCCATAGGCTTGAGCCATGACTGGCCCTGCTCCCATCATCGAAAACAACAAAGGCCGCCGCGAGTTCCTACTGCCTGGCGAAGGCCAGCCGCCGTACGCCAAGTCGAAGCTGGGGCCGTTTCCTAACGCTGAGTCCTTGGAGACCGTGCTGAATTTCCACCGCAAAAAGGACGACTGGCAGGAGCAGTACGGCATCGCGCGTGCCGCGAACAACCTGGCGGCGGCCCACTTCTACACCGGCGATCTTGAGGCGGCGTTGACGGCCCTCCGGGAGGCGGAGTCGAAACTGATCGACATGATTCAGGACGGCAACCCGCACCCCAAGCCGCTGACGTTTGCTGGATTGGCGATGGTGAAGTACAACGCGGCTGTCCTGTTCTGGATGGCGGGCGACTCTGAGAATAACTGGACGTTCGCGGACGACAACCGGCTGGGCGCGCATGAGGCGCTCATGGAGATCGGCGAAGACGCGGACGAGGACGCCGAGTTCATCCGGGCGGCGCTGCTGGCGTTCCCTGCGGTGAGGTAGCCAGCCTGCCGACACCCTTGCGCAGCGAGTACGGATGGTCACTTACGCGTCGGCTCGGTCGTCGAGGACCGGTGGAAGGTCGTCGTAGATGAAGGCCGGCGGCGTCTCTGTCAGTTCCCGATAGGGGCATGACCTGGGGAGTCGGGACCTGAACTCCGTCGGCACCCATTCAGGCGAGCGCTTGTCCAAGGCCCTCGCGGTGCCGGCGCAGCGTCTGCAAAATCCGGTGTGACCATCCGCCGCTACGATAGAGGCAGTCCCACCTGATGCATCGGCGGGACTGCCTTAACTCTTTACATACGGGGTCAGGCGGCCTTCCGGTCCAGGCCCTGCGCCTTACGCCAGGTTGTTATGCGACCACTGATTTGCCGCCGAGGCCGGGCATACTGCCGCAGCAGCGGCTGGTGCGCCAGGACGACCTCCCACTCCTCTTCACCGACGATCCGACCGGTGGAGGCGAGTTCCTCGATCGCGGCGTGTGCCAGGGCGGCCAGGTCGAGGTCACCACCCGGGGTACGCGGCGCGTTGGCGGGAACTTCTAGGTGCCGCTCCAGAGCCGGGTCTGGCAGGGACTCCAACTCCGGCTCGGTGACCGGCTCAGCGTCCGCGGCGGCTGCGGCAGCGGCGATCTGCTCAGCGGTTGGCCGGTCGAGCGGCAGACCAGCCGGCGGGGCCTCGGCCGCAACCGGGGCGGACTCAGACTCAACGCTGGTTGGCACCAGCACTGGCGCAGGGCTTACCGGGACCGGCACCCCGGCCAACCGGTCATCCGCACGATTCAACCGCGCCGACACCAGCAGCAGCAGCAAATGCAGCGCCAGCGCCAACCCGAGCGGCAGGAACGCCAACACGGCCATCCCAACCAGATTCCCATCCGGTGCACTCACAGCGTTCGCAGCCGCCGACACGACCGCCGTGCCGATCACTACCGACCACGGGTAGACAACCCGACCGCCGATGCGCGTCATCACCAGCGTCACTATGCTGCCGACCGCACTCAATCCGTCGATCGTGACGGGGACCGTCCACGACAACTCCGGGCTCAGCCCGGCGGTCATCTCCGCAACCTGCCGGAGACCATGGAACGATGCTGCGGCAGCAGCGGCAGAAACAGCGAGGGTCCCGACAACGGCGATTCCCTCGAACAGGTAATCGGCTCGCGACAGGGACCGGCGTCGCGGCGTTGCGGTGCTGTGACTCTGGGACACCAGGTACTCCTCGGGACAGCCGTGGGACTGCGGACTGCATCCTCCCGTCCAGGCAAGCTCAGCACGCGATCGGGGTTCAGCCCTACATGCATCGGCACCAGGGGTTATGCGCCTTGAACCCCGAGGTCTAAGGAATTTAAGATCCGTGTCATTGGGGTCGTCGCTGAGAGGGGTACTGCACGCTCTACCTGCGCAAACGGGTAATCGACGGCAGGTTTTGCCCATAGAGCGCTGCTACAAGAAGACATCAGCCCCGTACCGGCTCGGACGGGCTGACCTGACCAATAGGTCACTCAATGACCCGGGCGTTACAGGTGGGGTTCGGGGGAGTCGATGCGATCAGGGAAATCGGCCGCTCACCGCCCCATAGGAGTTCCAGTGACGAAGCCCAAGCCGCATCCCGGCTACTACCTGACCGATGACGATCTGGCCGTACTGCGGTTCTTAGAGGCGCACCGGTTTGCGACCGCGCCGCAGATCGCCCGCTGGCGGCAAACGTCCCAGCAGGCCGTATGGCACCGGTTCAAGCGGCTGCGGGCCCTCGGCCTGGTCGAAAGCGACGTGGTGCCCTTTACCCGCTGTCACCGTGTCCACTGGCTTACCGAGGCCGCATACAAGCGGCTCGGCAGCGTGTACGCGCACGCGGTTACGCCGACATCCGCGCGCATCGAGCATGATCTGGCCTGCACCGACCTGGCCGTTACCTACCGGCTCAAGAACCCCGGCATCGAGATGGTCACTGAGAGGCAGATCAGCCGTGACCTCTACCTCGCCCGGCGTGGTTGGCGTACAGACCCTGAGCCTGGCCCATGGATGATCCATCACGACGATCAGGGCGGCACCCACAGCCCTGACCTGGTCCTGATCACCAAGGAGCCTTTGGACCCGGACGACCCGACCGCAGGTACGCGCGACCGTTTCCACTGCACCGAGGCGGAGTTGCACGGGAAGGGAACGGTCCGGCTGAAGCGGATCATGCGCAGCATGATGAGCGACGACCGAGTCGCCAGCCTGACGTATTTCACCCCGTCGACGACGCAGCGCGACCGGCTGGCCGCCATCTATGAGGGCCTGCGGACCGAGTTTCCCGCCGACCGCTTCGGCGACGACTGGTTCCTGATCCGCAAGTACGTACCGCTGCACAGCACGCTGTTCGAGCACCCGAACGGCCGCGACGGGCAACCCCGCAAGACTGCTTGATCATTCCCGGCACCACAGCCTCGGTCACCGTCTGGTGGCCGGGCTGTTCCGTCCAACGCCGGCGGTTGGCCCGGTACGGAAAGCAAGGCCGAGGGCCACGGCTCGGCCCACGGGGCGGTACCGGACCATTCAGTCGTGGTACCACGCTGGTTCCTGCCGGTACCGGTGCGGGACCGCCCGGTTGGTCCGGGCCACCGAGGCGCGAACCCCGTCGAACGTTGTCGCCGTCCCCGACTGGCTGATGGTTCAGCGGCTGGTCGGGTGCCGAGACCTCGGCCCGGGTCGGACCAGTCAAGCCATCGGGCAGGCGTAGGGCTCCTCGCGGTTCGGTACCGCGCTGGAACCGCTGATGGCCTGAGACCGGCGCAGCACGGGGCTCGTCAAGGTCACCAAGTGCACGATGGTACGGAACCATCAGCCGGCCCGGCAGCACGAGCAGATCAGCCCGTCGGTCGGTGTCGGCGTCATGGTCGCCGTGGTTCTCTCCGAGTCGCCTGCTGCAGGCCCGGCCCGCGGCTGGGGTCGGGCCGCCCGTGGGCGGCCCGGACCCGGACCGTTGAAGCGCAGGTCCGGGCGTCGGGCCATCGGACGGACCGGTCAGGCGGTCACCGGGTCCTCGACATCGGGGTGGTTCACCGATGGTGAACGACTCGGCATTGCACTGGCGAACCTGGAGCGCTTACCCCCTGATGAAGCGTCTCTCCGGGACGGGTCTCAACTCTCGTGCGCTTCGCGTCGGTGTCCGCGTCATCCAGGCCGGCGGGCGCGTTCCGCACGGAGCCCTTGCTCGTAACCCGTTCCGCGTCAGGCGGCACGAGGGCGTCGGCAAAGATCTTTGTCGGGAACGGTGGGGGCCGCGGATGAGGTGAGGCCCCTAATGCGCTGCTCGCCAACCGGCCGGTAGCCGGGTGAGGGCGCGTCGCAGCCTGGGAGCCGCGCCTTTCGCGGGTGCGCTGTACGCGACCGCCAGGCGGTGATGTCTGTTGGAGACGGTAGGGGGTCGATCATCAGCATCATGCTCACGGTCTCGATAGCGTCCGCCAGAGGCGACAAGGTGGAGCCGGCGTCGTGGCTGTGGAGGGCACGGTGGTTCTGCTGTGTCGCGGCGATGCTGCGGCGCACCCCGACGATCAGCGTGGTGATGGCGTGAATGTGTGCGGGCCATTCGTGGAGGTTCGTGTCGAGCTGCTCCATGATCGGTGTTGTTGGTGCCGCCCATCGGAGGACTTCGCTGTGTGAGTGGGGTGGGATGGGCGTCCGGGTGATGGCGGCGGCTTTCACGACGTCGAGTACGGAGTGCCGGACTGGCCGGGAGCGCGGGGTTTGGTCTAGCCAGATCAGCAGGCTGGCGAGCGCCGTAATCGCCGATGGCGGCAACGCTGTTCGTAGAAGGCGCAGGTCCTGGGGCTTTCCAGTGCGGCCGAGCAGCGCATCCGCGATGACCGCCGGGAGGAGTCCGGTGCTGTGGCGTAGCCGTTCCGCGGCGACAGCGGCTGCTCGCTGCTCCCGACGTCCGGCGACGTCAAGGTCGGCAGCAAGGCTGTCGATCGCTGCTGGATCGGTGATCTCGCCGCGTAGCACCTGGCCAAGATGATGTCCGTGCTCGGTGGCGGCGATGCGACCCGGCGGCATCTTGCTGACCAGACCCAGACTTGCCAGTGAGACGGGCGAGGCGGTGCGGGTTGCTTTCGTAGCGGTCGCCCGGTGCACGCCGGCGGCCTCCGCCCATTCGACGTTGGTGAGGGTGGCGTTTGGGTCGGCGGGAAGCGCCGCGAGAAGACGCCGGTCGGCTTGCGTCAAACCGCGGCCGAGTCCACGCCGACTCGACCACAGGTCATGCCCGATCGTTGACGCCGCCGCCCGGGTCAGACCCGCCGGGGCTGGCCCGGCGGCCGGTGGCACCGCCTCGTGCCCGATGGCGGTGACCTGCCCTGCGTCGAGGAGCCGGTACACGCCCGCCGTAGCACTACGCTTCGAACCGTTGCTCACCACCGCCAGGACGGCCCGATCACACAACCATCGCAGCGCCCTGCCGGCCGAGCCGCGGGACACACCGGCGTTCACCGCCACGTCACGCACCGCGAGCCGCAGCGTGGTCGTACCCCGCTTCTCCGCCTCCTGCAGGACCCATTCCAGAACCACCCGCTGACCGCCGGACATCCTCCTCACCGACCACGACCACGCCCGGACTCGTGCGATGACACCTGCCGGGTCAAGCGGACCGCGTTCACCGAGGTCGGGCAGAGGATGGTGCTTGCCGCAGTCGAGCGCCCGGATGATCGTGTCGGCCGCTTTCGTCGGGTTGTTGCCCCCAGCAGCGGTGTACGCGTTCAGCAGCGCTCGGCGGACCTCGGCCGGTTTAATCCATCCCGCTTCGGTCACCGCACCCATCGCGATACCCGCCGACCACACCATGGTGTTGCGTTCCGTCGCCGACGCATGCCGAACCTTCGCGCACTGGGCTTCCAGCCGGTGAGAGACCCAGGCACTTTGGCGGCTTGCGCCCGGAGCCCCGCGACCGGACGTCGCCGGGGAGGTCAGCAACCAGCCCAGGTCGGCCCCGAGCGACGCACCCAGGGCAGGATCACCGGCAGGCAGGATCACCGGCGTCCACGCGTAGGTGCGTCCGCTGCGATGCACCGCCGGCGCAGCCACCACATAGCCGCCAACACCCCGGTAATCGACACCGGGCAACATCTTCTGCTTGTTCCGGCCGCCGGTCGACGCGACGACGACGTGCAGCCCGCCGGCGCGTCCCGTGGACGCGTACGCGATCACCGCCGGCATCCGACCCGCTGCGGCCACGTCCGCGACGTTCTGCCACCCGTTCACGTCGTCCACGTCGATCACATCGATGCCGTGACCGGTCGCGATCCCCGGATTGGACGACGGCCACCGCCACCACCACGACTCGATGACGGTCCGATCGGTCGACGCGTCATGGACCCCGTTCGCCGTGCGAGGGTGCTTGGCGATGTCGGCTTCCTCACAGCCACCGATCACGTGTTCGGGATGACCGCACGAGCACGACCCATCACCGACCATGTGATGCAGCGGCAGCACTGGCAGACCGAGCGCCGCATAGGCAAGCGCCACCCGAAGCATTCCCTCACCCTCCGGAGCGCCCTCGCCCGCGCCAGCGGCAGCAGCCAGCGCGGCGGCAGTGACCGGCCCGGTCACGCGAATACTCCGGTCACATGCGAGACACCACCGGCCACCGGCACGTGGCGCGGCGGCGGGCCGGCCTGCGAGCCGGCGAGAAGCGCATCGCTGCGACAGAGAAACAGAGCGAACATCAGGATTATCCGAATCGTTCAGCGGCTGCGTGGGGTCCCGCCCTGCCTGGTAGCAGCAGGTATCGGCACTACGACTGGCGAACCGGGCAACCGTCGGCCCCGCCCTCTGTGCGGCCTCGTAACCGAGCACGAGGGCCAACGGGTAGCACTGCGGGACCGCCACTACCTCATGGCGCAGATCCACGCCGGCAGGCCGCCCAGCCAGTGGAACGCGGGACATGCGAGCCTGTGCCGCCGCCAGACCACGGCACTATCCGGCCATGCGCCCACGGTGGAGTACGCCGCCACCTTGATCTCGCGGGTGCCCAGCCGCGTTCATCCTCGGATGAGGCTGTCCGACTCACGAAGCGCGAGCGCCAGATGTAGCCGGATGGGACACCCCCCAAAGGGGGAAGCCGCTATGCAAAGGCATGTCCCACCTGGCTACATATCAAGCCGCCAGACTGGCTGTTCTTCTGCAGAGGCCGTCCCGCGCTGGGGAAGCAGCCATGGCGAGTCGCTCGGCCTGGTCATAAAGGTTCTCGGCGCTCCACTGGGCGGCGGCCCGGCGTGTGCGGGGCGACGGCGGCATGGACGATGTCTGACCGGCGGTTGTGGTCTGCACGGCCGATCTCTCTCTACCGAGCCGGGTATCCGGTGAGGCGCGCATGGTCGGGGGTACAGCCACGCGGCTTGTCTTCCGAACGGCAACCAACCCGAACCGTCGAGCGAAAAGGCATGAGTACGCCGTAAACGTCATCCGTATCCCCGGTCCCGGAGGTCTCACTGCATCCTCCGTGAGGACTCTCCGGGGGAAAAGGAAGTGGAAGGGAGAGGAAGGGAACGGGGAGGTACTTCCCTTCCGCCTCCGGCGCAAGGCGGCAGGCAGGGCCCCTACCGCGAGTGCGAGCGCCGCGGAGAACGCGACCTCGCCGGCCCGCAACGGTCGGCGGTCTGGAACAAAGGTACCGAAGACGCGTGATCGCGCGGTGCTGCCCGATCCGCCCTGGACGCCGGTCTGCCGATTACTTCCGCAGTTCAGACAGGTCCCACTGCGAAAGGTCCACCACGATGTGCATCACCGCTACGGCGAACCCCGAGACCGGCGTCACGCTCTCCCTCCACCTCCCGCACGGCACGGCGTGCCTCTCACTCGATGAGGATGCCGCCGCCCACCTGCTCAACTTCATCCAGGCTCCGCTGCTGTTCCCGAGCGACACGACTCGCGTCGGCGCTCACGGCCACTACCCGGGTGTCGCGGGGCGTTGCCTGTACGAGGACGAGTTCCCGGTCACCGGGATGACCGTCGTGCGTTCCACCGAGGGCTACACGCTCCACGCCCACCTCGTCGCGGGTGCGTTCAAGCGCCCCGACGGCCGGACCCCCGCGCTGTTCACGGTGCCCGCCGACGAACTCCAGAAACTGCTGGCCCCGACCGGCAACTGCTGAAACCGCTCCGTCGCGGCCCATATCCGCTCGCGCTGCTAGCAGGACGCTACAGCGCGAACGGAACTCTGCGGCTTGTCGTGCGCGCCATACAGAGGTGGGCTGAGTTCGCCGAGGAGTCGCGGCAGCTCGGAAAGTGAGGCGGCGCTACAAGCCCAAACCGAGCAACAATCGGCCGGGGCGGCCAACGGCCGAGCAACTGGACCGCTGGGCCGCCGGCTCGACGCTCAACGCCTCATCGACGTCGCTCGGCGTCTCAACCAATTTCAGCTGGCGCTGGAGGGCGTAGCCCGAACCGGGCTGACCGATCCAGGTGGAGCGATCCGCCAGGCATCGATCGCCAGGTGGTTACCGCAGCGAACGGCAGTCCCGTCCAGTTGAGGATGCGCTTCCGGAGGTGGGGGCATCGCCGCGTTTTGGGGCTATCCGACCGCCGTGGCATCCAAGTTGGGCCGCTCCGGCTGGGGCCCTGTGACCGCCGCGCCGTCGGTAGGAAGCGGCAGGGCAGCCGCTTCCTCGCCTCGGTACTCGATGCGGCAGACGAGGGCCTCCAAGAGTTGATCGTGGCGCGCCGGGTTCTGCTGGTAGATCGGGAACCAGTAGCGCGCTGCTTCAAGGGGTGTCATCCCGCCGTCGAGACGATCGACGCCGACCTGCCGGTAAGTCGTGCGGTACTCGTGCCGCAGTGTCCATGGGATGTCCCGGACGGCGGCGGACATCCATCCCTCCCGCGCGGCCTCCAGAGCAGAAGATGCATGCGTCGTCACATCGTCGATCTTGTAGTAGTCCAGCCATGCGATCAGTTCCACCGGGTCGACGCCATACCCGATCAGCGGCTCGACGACCTCCCGCCAGATCCCGCTGCCGGAGCAGCGGTTACCGAGAACCCGATGCCACACCAGGGCTGTCTGCGGGGAGATGTTGTGGTGCCACAGCGGCGCGAGAGCGGCGACATGCTCAGCGGTTTCGGTCAGCCCAGCGCGGCGAGGACCTCCCGCCATTCAGGTACGCGCGCCTGCGGCGTTTCGTAGGCCAGCCAGAGGATGTCACCGCTGTGGCTCTGCCCGGGCCGCGCGGCGGCGAGGGTGTACCCAGCGGCGAGCCAGTGGCTCAGCGCTTGAATGCGGGTAGGCGTCGCTACCTGGGCGATGTCCCTAATCGCGGGAACGGCGCGCTGGGACCAGCCGTCGGCAACGAGCTGGTCCAGCCGGTTTGCCGCGGCGACAACTTGCACCGGCGTGAGGTCGACGGTGAGCCCGAGTCGGGATTTGACTGCCTGGGGTGAAGGAAGAGGCGCTTCATCCCAAGGGGCGCTGCTGTCGTCGCTGGCGGCGAACACGGCTGACCAGGCGATCACCGCGTCTAGGGACGCGGCTTCGTCCGTGGACTTGTGGGATTTCGAAGGAGGTCGGTGGCCCGGCGAGCGAGCCGGCGTGCGGCCCGATCAGGCAGACCGAACATCGCCCACGTTGGGTCCATAGCCCAGTAAGCCGGAGCAGTTGGAGTGCTCGGCCGCACCTCGCTCCTGGCGATCGGCGACTCGTAGTCCGAGTGGCGCGGCTCGATGCAGGAGGCTAGATGCCTCGCCAATTCGTTTCCCTGGGCCTCGGTGTCGACGGCAACGCCTTGCCAGGTCCAGCGAGGCCCGGTCGGCGCGATGATCAGCGTCTGAAGCGCTACGTACCAGCGCCTCGCTTCGTCGGCCTCGTAGAACAACTCGGTCCACCAGAGCCGGCCGTCGACCTCAGGCTCCTCCGCCGGCAGGGCCCGCCATGCGGCTTTGAGAAGGCGCTGACCAGTCAAGTTGAACATCCTTTTCCGCGAGGAACCTGGGCGCGTCGAACGTGAGTGTCCTGCCACTCCAGCCCGCGGGAGGATATAGGGCATTATCCTGCACTGACAAGGCGCCATCTGCCCTTTTGGGTTTCTTTTGTGATCACCCCGCCTCCACCAGCCGATTTGCCTGCGCTCGGACGAGCGGTGGCGAAGGCGAGAGAGCGTGCCGGGCTGACCCTGGACGGCCTGGCGGAGGCAAGTGGCGTATCGCGGCGCATGCTCGTTGAGGTGGAGGCCGGTCGGATCAACTGCACCGTCGGCGTCCTACATGCGATCAGCCATGGGGTTGGTGTCGCCTTGCCGGATCTCGTGCGGGCAGCATGCCCGCATCTCGACAACTCGGCCGCCTGACTTTCGTCGCCACAGCCGCGCCCGTTGGGTGATGGTCGTCTGAGCCGTCAGCGAGATGGCTGTGGCCGATATGAGCGGCACCGACTGGACGTCGCGGGGCGCTGGGCTAAGCCCTCGGATCGTCGTAGTTACGCAGCTCTTGGACATGGTCATCTAACCTTTGCCGATCCTCCGGCGTCAGTTCCGACTCCCACCTCTGATGTCGTTTGAGGCCCTCTAGCAGGCCGTTGGAGTACACCTCGGTCGTGGCGAGGTCACGCAAGCGGATGTGTCCCTCAAGCAGATCTCTCGCATCTCGGGCATCTCGGGGCCCGCCTCGCCGGCCCTAATCCGTCGAAGGCTCTCCTTGACCTGCCTGGCGATCTCGGGACGGCTCGCCATCGCCTCAAGGTCGCGGTTGATGGCCTCTTCGCTGCGATCCCTCATGTCAGGCTCCCGGTGGGGCGTACGCCGACGTCGGCAGCGGGATGGAATCGAGGCTGCGACCCTGATTCGCGATATCCATCGCCAGGCCGAAAGGGCCAAAGATGGCCATCATTCTGATGATCCTCGGCACGCCGGACTGCCGTGCACAATGCCCGGGCGAAATCGGCTGGGCTGGCGCGCCGCGGCTGTTGCACATGGAACTGCTGGGAGCGGCGGAAGACCCGGTGTGCCTACCGCTCAACTTGTCGTGTCCGCTCGGGGCCGGCGGCGGCGCGTTGCGCGGTGATTCGGTCTTCTCGCGCCTCCATCGCCTGGGTTCGCGTGGCAATCTGGCCGAGATGATCAATGCCGGTCAGGTAGGCGTGCTCTTCGATGCTACGGGCCAGATCGTCGAGCCGGCCCGGCAACGCTTCGGCGATGTACTTCCAGGTACGCGCGCGTGCGTCGCTGTGTCATCGGTCGCCCGCATCCAGGGAGCGAGGCCCGTCGCCCTCTGAATCGAACAGGTGTTCGTAACTCACGGCGATGACGTTATCGGTGAGGTGATCGCCGGGCAAGCGGTCGAGGGCGACGTGTTGAACCGTCCAAATGGCCTCACAGGTGCGCGGCGCATTGAGGTCCGCGGTGGCATGACGGTGTTTTGTTCCGGTGCGTAAACCGTCCAAACCGCGTTCTTGAGGTTCCGTTGATCATGGATTACCGTCCAACGCGATCACCACCTGCATCGCCGAGGAGGATATTGCCGTGCGCGCCAAGAGGGGGAGGATCGCATGCGCCGGAAAAATGTACGGAAAGTTCGAGAACAGCGTTTGGGGGCCATTGTCGGTAGGCAGGTACCAATTCGCTTGAACGCGCGTCGAATCGCTGCGCTGGCCGACAATCCGGCGTGTCAGCGTCGAGCCCTCATCGACATCTGCGGGGTGGACCCGGTAAAGCTGGCGGCTGCCGCGGGCAGACCGGCGAGGTATGGGATGTCACCGCTCGCCCTCGTGCGAGGCCGCCAGTTCGAGCGAACGGTGCTGGCCGACGACGCCCGCGTGCTCGGAAAACTTGTTGGAGAGCATTTCGGTGTCTCGGCGCACCCGCTTCGGGTGCTGGATATCGGCGCACCGGTAGCCAGTGCGACGGCCGAGAGTACGCCGCTGGAGTTGTTGAGGCTGCGGGCCGCGGACACCCGGCGCGAGGTGGATGCGCTGCTGCGCGTTGCTGTCCCGTCGTCGGTGGTGGTGCATCCGGTGCTGACCATGACGATGCCCGGATCTCGGTCGCCGGTCTTCCTGGAACCGGACGCGTTGGCGCTGGTCGCCGACGAGGACGGTCGGCTCGTGTGCGTGGAGGTCAAGAGCCGCCCGACGATAGACGGGGTGGCTGACCCGGCGACCGCCGGTGCCGCAGCTCGGCAGGTGGCGGTGTACGTGCACGCGCTGCGGGATCTTCTCGCCGACCTCGGTCACGATCCTGCCCGGGTGTCCACCGGGGCGTTGCTGATCACGCCGTGGAATGCGACAAATATCGCGGTCGGACACGTCTTCGACGTCGGTAAAAGGCTGGGTTCACTGGCACGGCAGTTGGCCCGGGTCGCGCGTATCGACGGCATTCTGGACCTGCTTCCGGACGGGTTCACCCTCGATTTCGACGCGATCGTCCAAACACTTTCTCCGGATGCGCCCGAGCCGGTTCGTGCGGCGACAGTCGCGGCGCATATCCGCCGCCTTCCCGCTAATTATGTACCCGGTTGCCGGTCGCATTGCCAGATGAGTGAATTCTGCCATCATGATGCGATCAGCACGGGCGATCCGGCGCTTCTCGGAACCGGGGTCCGCGACCACCTTGCCGGGATGGCCGACCTGCACGCGGCGGCTAGGCTCGCCCGCAACGCCTCAGCCGCACCACCGGACGGGCTCACCGACGACGAGCAGGCAGTGCTCTACGCCGCGCTCGCCGACCAGGCGGCTCGCGCCGCCGTCCAGGACACCGCATGAACACCCTCGCCGCGCTGCGCCGGGCGATCGCGTTCGACGACGGCCGCGCCGTCCCGCGAGCCTCCCTGCGCCACTACCACCTGACCGATGCGCCGCTCGTGGTGTGCCTATGCACCGTCGCTGGTGAACCCTTCGCCCCGTGGTGTCTGGTTTTCGGGACGGACCCGGACCATCCGACCGGCAGCGTAGTGATCGCCGAACCCCGCGACCGGACCCAGCGCTACCGGGGGCTAGCAGCGTTCGCCGAAGGGTTGTGCGACTACTTGTCCGGTCACCTCGCGTACGACATGGTCCGTAACCCACTCTCCGGGGTCGAGCACCCGGTGACGGCGGGCGCACCGCAGATCGTGGTCCCCACCGCGAGCGTCGCCGAAGCCCTCATCAGGGTCGCCGGAGTCGGACTGCGCAAGGTGAAAGGAGTCCCCCCGGTGTCGCACTGGTGCAACGCGCACCTGACATGGCTGGGGCAGCGCCTGGAAACCGACGGTCAGGCGCTGATCCTCCCCGCTGCCACCGCCTTGACCTTTCACTGGGCGACCGGACAAGGCGTGATGGAGGATGCCAACCTTCCCAGCGTGCTGGAGTGGCTCACCTCCACCAAGCCGACCCGCGACGGCCGGCTCGCCGACATCGCCGCAGCGGAACAGCAAGCGTGGGGCGACCAGCGCGATCCCGCCCGTGACCATGGGCTGATGCTGCGGGTCGACCGGCACAACAAGGCTGACAACGCGGCCGACCGGGAGGAGGCCAGGCAAGCCATCGCCGACGAGGTTCTCCCACCGATGCTGGCCGCCTACCGTGGTTGCTTCCAGGCCCTCGACCTGCTGCGCACCCTTCCCGAAGCACCAACCGCCGCCGAACGGTGGACTGCCGACAAGCGTGCCTGGGCGCAGCACGCCAAACGGTGCGATGCCCCGACACCGCCGCTGTTCACCGTCCGCGACAGGCCGAGCCAGGCCGTCTCGAACGCCGCCGCCTTGGAAACCGCACGTGCCCGGTTCACTGCCCAACCCGTCCACGACGATCCCCTCATCCTCGCCGAGGCGATATCCGCCGGCGACGCGTTTACCGGCGAGGTCCTCGCCACCGACACCACGAACATGGAGATCAAACCGGAAGGTTCCCGGCGCACGAAGGTGCCGCTGCTGACGATCCGATGCCGCCTCCGACCGGCCAGCGGTGACGGCCACGACCACGCGCAAGTGTGGTGGGTGGTGTCCGGCCGACCGGTCAGCGGCGAAACCCGGCACGTCACACCCGCCGCCCGCCGCGACACCGACCTGCCCTACGACGAGCCGCACACCGTCCTGATCGCCTTACTCTCCGGCCACGACCACGGCCGGCGCACACCTGCCGTCGGCACCACCGTCACCTTCACCCGGCTCGACCCTCGACCGTCCAACGCGATCCGGCCCGTCATCGCCACCCCATGGCCCTTCATCCCCGACACCCCGACCAGCCCATGACCCCATCTCGTCGGGCATTCACCCGCCTCGCCGCCGACGTCCGGGCCGTGCGCGTACTCATGGCGACGACCGGCGAACGGGCCGTCATCGTGTCCGCCCCGCCTGGCGGCGGAAAATCGAGCCTGATCAGGGCGATCGCCCGATCCTTGGCCCGGCCCGCCGGCGCTGTCGTGCCCATCCTGAGCCAGACGAATGATCAGGCAGACGATCTCGTCGTCCACCTGCACCGGGAACGCCCTCGCCTCAGCATCGGCCGGCTGCACGCGCCCCGCCGGCTCAGCCCCGCCGTCGCCGCCCTCGCCGCAGTACCCGGCAGCCGTCTGCACGTGTCTACAGATGTCGACGAACTCCTCGCCGCCAAAACCAAAGTCATCGTCGCGCCGGCCGCCAAATGGGCGCACTCCACGCTGAGCAGACAGGTCGAGTGGGCGATCGTGGACGAGGCATACCAGATGCGGGCCGACGCCTTGTACGGCATCGCGGACCTGGCCGACCGGCTGCTGCTGGTGGGTGATCCCGGACAGCTCTCGCCGTTCACCACTCTGAACACCACCAGGTGGGTGGGCCTGCCGCACTCGCCGGTCCGGCCGGCCATGTGCACCCTCGCCGCCACCCGCCCCAGGCTGCCCGTCCATTCGATGGCGGTCTCGCACCGCCTGCCCCCATCCGCCGCGACGATCATCTCCGATGCCCTCTACCCAGACACCCCGTTCATTGCGGGCACCAAACCCGCGGACCGGACCCTGACCCTTCGCCAGCCACCCCGACGGCTCGGCCACCAAGGACTCAACCTTGACGCGGTACTCGACCTCGCGGCCGCCTCGGGCTGGGCGTACGCCGAGCTACCCGCACGGCACACCCGCCCCGACGACCCCGGCCTCGCCCGCCTCCTCGGCGCACTCGTGCACCGCCTCCTGCAACGACGGCCCGCCGTCACGTCCGAGCTGCCGCACGAGCAACAACCACGAGCACTCCGCACCGCGGACATCGCGGTGATCGTCAGCCACAACAGCCAGGCCGACCGTGTCCGAACAGCACTCGCAGCCGCGGGCGTTCCCGCCGGCGTCACCGTCGCCACCGCCAACCGCATCCAGGGCCGCGAATGCGCTGTCTCGTTTTTCTGGCACCCGCTGTCCGGTCGCCGAGACACGAGCCCTTTCCACATCGACCCCGGACGCCTCGCGGTGGGCCTGACCCGGCACCGGCACGCCGTCATCGTCGCGTCACGAGCCGGCCTCGACGACTGCCTCCTCGAATCCGCCGACACCGACGACCTCTACCTCGGCGAACCCGAACAACGCCTCGACCCGATCGAGGTCAACTGGAGAATTCTGAACCACCTGATGAACCATCAGGCCGGGTGACAGGCACCCAGGGAACTCCTGCGCCCCACCGCCTATGGCCGTTGCGTCGTCTCGCCATATGCGCGGGTCGACTGCAGGCGGCGTCAGTAGAGGGCCGCGGGCAGGGCTCCGATCTTGGCGAGTCGCTGTGCGCGTGCGTACCACTCGTCCCGGACCAGCGCCGGAGGGACGAATCCGTCCGCCCATGTCGTCAGGAACCGCTCGGCGGCCTGCTTTCGTACGCCGACCGATCCGGCGCGCTGCAGGATGTGGATGCCGGCCCCTTCACTGTACGAGGAGCCCGAGTCGGCCTACCGGTCCTCGACAGCGGTTCCATGGTCGTCTTCGTCCAGGTTCGGATGGGGCCAGACCCCTGGCGCAGGCACTTCCTTCTTGCCGCCGTCGACATACCAGCGGACGCGCAGGTCCAGACGAGCGGCGGCCTTGAGACCCGGTCCGAACTCGGATATACCAAACAAGAGGTTCAAGCGCACGTCTGCGCTTTCCTCGGCGCGGATCTGCGCCGGAGAGTGCCCTTCGCGCTCAATTGGGGGCGTCTTCTGCGGCCGGGTCCTTGGAGACTGTCGCCGTTCCCGTCGCTATCGCGATCTCGTTGGTCGCTGCGTCCTTTGCCCGGAGAGCCACGACAAGGGTGCGCGTCGCTGCCGAGTCGGTCCCGGCGGTCGATAGGACGACGGCGTCAAGCCGGGCGAGCCGCTTTCCGCTTTTGTCCAGGAGCAGGATCGTGATGCGGTCTCCGGGCCGCAGTACCCCGCCGAGTACGGCTGAGGGGGCGACGTCGAAGCCGTGAACCGCGAGGTCGTCGCCGAGGATCTTGGCGACGTCGGGTGCGATGTCGTTCGCGCTGAACGGCTTGTCCTTGGCCAGCGGTTTGAGGCTCAGCCGGCCGTCGATCGGGGAGGTCACGTATTTTGCGTTGTCGTCGGCGTCCCGGGTGCTCAGGGTGACATCGTCGGCGGTGATGTGGTGGTAGGCCGGGATGTCACGGGCGGCGACGTACACCGGGACCTGCTTGGGGCTGCCAGCCGTCACGTAGATGGCCGCGGCGATGATGATCAGAGCGAGCACCAGCAGGTAGCGCGACAGCGGTCCGGCACCCCGGGCTGTCCGCAGCGGCGTACCGCGCGGATGGGTGCGTGTTGCAGGTGCCGCGTCCGGGGCGTCGTCCGGTCGGCGTGGTGCCGGCATCGGGTCCGGGCCGGCTGCGCTGAGTTCAGCGTCGCTGACGGGTTTCCCGCCGACCAGGCCACCCCTGGCCGACTGCGGGGTGTCGAGGGCCGGCTGTTCGTGTGGGTCATTCTGGTGCACCGCGGAACCCTAGAACGGCGCTCATGTTTCGGGTTGGTTCGCCACGCGGTGTTCATATGCCCACTGCGGCGGAACGCCCCGGCCGACGAAGTTGCCGAACTGCTGCCACTGCTCGCGCTCCGCGGCGAGGTTTGCCGGTAGCGGCAGGTCGAGCCGCCGCAGCAGGGTCAGTCGATGCGTGTCGAACAGGGCGCGCAGGTATTCGCCGTACTCGCTGGCGGCGGAGATGCCCGACAGGTACGCCGCGTACGCTCCGCCTGCCCCGGCGGCGAAGCAGATCAGCGCGACGATCCCGGACCCTTTGGTCAGCAAGAGCATTGCCGGGGCCAGGGTCGCGAAGCCGACGAACCACAACGAGAGAACAAGGACGAACTCCAGGGTGCCGCGTGCTTCCTCGACGTCCTGGACGGACTCTCGGGGCAGGATGTGCAGCAGCCGGGGCCAGACCAGGATGAGATCAGCGTCGTAGCGCTGGGCCGGGTAACGTTCGGCGGCGCGCATCACGTTGCCCAGCCGCGTCGGCAGGACCTCTGAACTCGGGGGATAGTCGAGGTAGGCGGCGAACCAGTGCTCGTCCGCGTCGTCGATTTCCTCGCTGCGGGCCCGATGCCATTGCTTCCCCACCCGGTCGATGACATGCCAGCGGGCCAGGGGATAGCCCTCGAAAAGCCGGATGATGTTGCGCCACTGGCTGGCGACGATGACCGCCAGGAACCAGGCGAACGTGAAATAGCCGCCCGCGATCAGCCCTTTCGTGGCGACCGGGAGGTCACCGAACGAGGACAGCAGCCGATCGAGCCGCCGCCCCCGCACTAGACTGGGGAGCGCGACCGCCGGCGGCAGCAGCAGGACCGGCAGGAACGCGGTCGTGAGAAACTTGCGCTCCAGGACCGACGTCGCGCGATCAAGAATGCTGTCGATCATGGAAGCCGCCTGAACTCAACAACATCCAGCCGGTGAGGGTCACCCGGCGTGTCGTTGATACAGCGAGGCGGACTGCGATACCACCCTTCGCCGCAGCCCTTGGAACAGCGCACCAGAGCAAGCACGGCGATCGGAGCCGGGTGCTTGTCGTCGCGGGGACATGCTTGCCGCAAGCGATAGCTCACCTCGTACCAGCCGCAGCGTGGACATGCGACGAACACCTTGTCGCCGGACGGAGAGCCAGGATCACCGGCGAGGCGCGCCCTGCCCGGCGTCACAGCGGCCCCTTCCCCGGACTGGTGCTCCTGCCCACTGTTGAGCCTCAACGACGCGCTTCGGCTCGTCAAGGCGCGAAATCGTCGCCATTCATCAATACGTTCGGAAGCCTTGCGCGGACGGCCACAGCGTAGACCGGACTGCCCGCGGTGTACGCCGGGCGTTCCGGAAGGACTTAGGTCGCTGCCGGTTTAGTCCTGGCTCATGGTCACCTTGGGTGGAAGGGTGAAGTCCCTGGGCCTTTGCGCCTGGGACGTCGCCTTCGCCGATCAGGACTTCCAGGGCGTGGCTGACATCGGGAGCAGTCGAAGGCTTTTGAACGTAGAACTTCTTGGTGATGCTCTCGTCGACGTGCCCGAGTTGGGCGGCGGCCTCGGTGACCAGGCCCTGTCCGCTCAGTACGGTGGCGACGGTCTTGCGGGACACGTGAGGACTCACCCATTTCAGGTCGGACTGCCGTTGTAAAGCGCAGCGCAGTGAGCGGCGCATGTTGTCTGGCTGGAGGAACGTGCCGACGCGACTGGCGAAGAGGGGGTCGTCGCGGTCGTGGGGTTCCTCGGATTGGCGGCGACGAAGCATCGTCACGGCGAACGGCGGTAAGTGGACCGTGCGTTGACCGGCGACGGTCTTGGGGAAGTCCTGCCGTTCCCAGCCGGTTCCTCTGAGGTAGACCATGGTGCCGGCGACGGTGAGGGTTCCGGCGTTCAGGTCGATGTCCTGCCAGCGCAGGGCACAGGCTTCGCCGATACGACAGCCGGTGGCCAGGAGCAGGTCGAACAGGTCGGTGCAGGCCCGGCTCTTCTTGGGTCCGACTGCTTTGGTGGTGCGCCACAGGTGCAGGGCGTGGCGAACTCTTTCGATCTCGTCGAGGGTCATGGCCTGGACGATCTTGCGTGGTTTCGGCAGTCGGCCCACGTCGCGGACCGGGTTGGCGGGGAGTGCTCCGTGGCGGACGGCCAGGCTGAACATTTGCAGCAGGGTGCTCTTGCAGCGCTGCGCTCCGGAGGGATGGGTTCTGGCGAGGGTCTTGAGGTAGCGGTCGAGCGCGCCGACCGTGGCTTCCCGAATGATCAGGTCCCCGATGGCGGGCAGGATGAGGTGATGCAGGTTGCTGGCGTAGTCGTGAACGGTCTGCCGCTTGACCCGGTTCTCGATGAGGATCTCGTCGATCCAGGCGTCGGCGAGTTGCTCTACGGTCATGTCTGCGGTGACGTCGCCGCTGATGTCGCGGGCCGCTGCCCGGAGGTGTTCGAAATGTTCATGTTCACCGCGTAGCGCGTTACACAGCACCTTGTGGGCACCTCTGAGCAGGCGTCGCTGTTCATCGGAGAAGCCGTGGGCCCTACCGGCAAGAGTGACGGTGGCTTTGAGTAAATGCATGTGAGCGCTGCTCAGGTTTAATAGTGCCACTCCGGCAAAATAGCCACAGATGGACAGCGCAAATTGCTGCTCGGCAAGATGACCGCCATTCAGGTATTACCTCGCAGTTCTTGCCGCAGGGTGCCAGGACGGCCCTCGGCGGCGCAGGCAGGCCCGATCAGCGCGGTCCGCCGACGCGCTTGCGCTGGAGGGATGGCCCGCCGGTGGTCGACGAAGAGCCAGGTGATCGCAGTCAAGGCGGCGTCCATCCCTCTGACGGACGGTAGCCTGATCAGGTGCCTGATGATCTCGCCGACGTCCGCGCCGGTGATCGGAGGCGGTTCTTGCCGTCACCCGCACTCGCGCATCAGCCCGGGGGACCTTATCCCCGGCCACCCGACTCAACCGCTTACTTTGCCTGCAGGAACCGGGCGACAGTCGGGCGGACACCGTCGAGGACGCCCCACTGCCGACTGAACGCGGCCAGCACCCGATCGGCCTGGTGCGCCCGGTCGGCCAACCGTCCAACGACCTGGTGATCACCGAACCCGCGGTATGCAGCGAACCCGGCTCCCGCCCGCGATGCCGCGGCCAAGGCGGCGAGTACCGATCCGCCGATGTCCACCGGATCGGGTTCCCAGAGCATCTCCCGGCCGCGGATGTGGGCGCTGTCGGCGAGCCGCCACGGCAGGCCGTGCACTACTCCGGACAGCAGCCCGTAGATCGCCCGCATGTCCCCGAAGTGGGCCTGCGCCAGTTCGCTGACCCGGATGGCGACGGGCTCCTCCCGGCCGTCGGGGGAGACCCGCATGCCCTTGGTTGCCGTGCCCGGCTTGTTGGGCACCCGCTCGATCAAGGCGTGGTCGACCAGCGCCACGAGCCGGTCGCGTTCCGCGGTGACCACCGGACCCGGCGACGGCATGTAGGCGTTGCCCTCGACCAGGTTGGCGGCCTTGACCGCTTCGCCGGCGTCCACGATCAGCAGGGCCACCCCGCGGTCCAGCCGAACGTCGAACGGCTGACCTTCGGCGAGCAGGTGCAGCAGCAGTGCTGCTGATTCGACCGCGGACCGGGCCATCCCGGCGTGGGCGTAGACCGGCACCCACGTCTGCGGGTCGGCGAGCGAGGCACCCAGCGCGCGGACGTGGTCGATGGTGTGCACGGCTAGGTGCATCTGGGCCTGACCGATCTGGCTCCACAACTGCTGCCGGTCGGCGTTGCGCCGTGACGCGAGCAGGACCCGATGGTCGAGGTCGGCCGGCGACCGTGGCGGGACAAGCGCGGCGAGCACCGCGTCCACCAGCAATTCGAGGTCGGCGGCCTGGTCGGTGCAGAGCGGGCCGGCACGGGTGAGGAACTCGGCGGCGATGTCGGTGGGCACGGGTGCCTTCTATCGCTGGGCGGGGCGGGTCACCCGACATCGTGCCCGATGCCGGCATGCATCTGCATCCGCGTTTGGACGGCCTGTGGACTACCAGCCGCCGAGCTGGAGTGGGTCACCCAGACTCCCCGCTGCAGACCTCGACACCGCGACCACGCTCGACGACATCGGAGTACGCCGGAAAATCATCGAGGTCGAGCTGACGCTGGCCGAGATCGGCATGATCGACCGGCTCGCCAAGCGTTACGTGGCCTTGGACGAGAACACGTTCGACGCGGAGGACCAACCGTCCAAAGCGAGAGACAAGTGCCGAGCCCTGGATCGGTAGGCTGCCGGTATGAGCGAGCATGCCTCCGACGATGCCGAGCACCCTGCGCAGGCGTATGGGCGCTGGCTCGCCAATCAGAACGAGATCGAAGTGGCAGAGTCGACCTCGCTCGACCATCTGGACCGCATCAGTGCCGCCAGTGCTCTCGATGGCGCGGAGTGGCCTGACCAGCCCTAACTCCCCACCAGCGGTAAGACGGCACCAGCCGGGCGCGGCGCGGAGACCATGGTGTTCGCGGTCACCAGCAAACCGAGAGCGGCGGCGAGGTCACCGTCCGGGCATGCGCGTTGGGGCACGCCGGCGACCCTACCGCCCGGGGGTCAGGAGCATCCGCAGCGTCTCGTCGGGCCGTCCGGTGAGCATGTCGGAGTCGTAGCCGTCCGCGTCATCGGTGATCAGGTAGCCGGAGTACGTTCCCTTCGGCGCTGGCGGCGGGTTTAGGGCTGATGTCGTTCGGGACAAATAGGTCCAGGCATCAACGAGCCGTACGCAGGCGATGCCGTGGGCCTGCGCGTGTCGCAGGGCACCGCTCTGGAATCCGGACGCCGCTACGACCACGCCCTTCTCGCGCCGGTTGACTGCAATTTCGTGTGGAGTGTCTGTACGTGTTCGCGTTTCACCGATGATTTGTGGCGTTTGCACTCGAACAGGACGAGGAAGTCCATGCCGGCAAGCAGGAATCGTGCGGTCACGTCGATGATGTAGGTGCCGTCCAGTCCGTCGACGGGGTCGAGGTGCTGGACCCGCCAGCCGGTGATCTCCCGGCCGACCGACTTGGCGATGTCCGCGACGGCCTGCTCGCATTTGACGGAGGTGAGGGGTACGTGAGTCGCTGAAGGATCTGCTCCGACGACGGCGATGACGCCGCTCACCAGCAGCGCCGCACGACCCGATGCGGGAGCGAAGGGCAAGAACCGCAGCGCGTAGCCAAGCCGCGCCATCGGTCAGTTCACCAACGACCGATGCTTCAACAATCGACGGCCGGCCGAGGCGTTCGCCACCTCAGGGGCGGCAAGGCGGTCATGCGCCTAGGACAGGCTCCGGCAGGTGTGCGTTCGCCACGTGCTGCACAACTCACCTCGCCTTGCTTCTGGTATGGCTGAGCGCGGGATAACGTGTGGGCACTGGTGACCACGAGGTGAATCACGCTCGTCTATGCGAGAGGGGGACACACTGCCGCCGATGCATTCGAATCGATCTGAACTCCGTGAAGGAGAGTGGGTTGGCCTACCTGACGCGGCTGGGCTCCTGCTTGACTTCGATGGCCCCGTCTGTGACCTATTCGCGAGCGGTATTCCCCGAGACGCGGCAGCGGCCGGACGATCAATTTTCCTAAAGGCAGGAGTCGAAATTCCGCGCGAGATGAGCGACACGAATGGTGCGCTTGTTCTGCTTCAATGGGCTGCGATCCACGCAGTTGATCTGACCCCAGAATTGGAAGCGATACAGGAGGCTAGAGAACATCTAGCCATCACTACGGCGCGACCGACACCACACAGTCGAGACGTCATACTCGCGGCGAAAAGCCATGGCATGAGGGTGGCGATCGTGAGCAATAACTCTAAGAACGTGATACTGCGATATCTATTAAAACACGATCTCGCACCTCACATCGACTTCATAGCGGCCCGCGAGCGAGGAGAAGCGCACCTTCTGAAGCCATCGCCCGCCCTCCTCTTGAGGGCGAGCGAAACGTTAGACATACCAACACAGCATTGCGTGATGCTTGGCGACACGACAACTGACATTACGGCCGCCAATAGGGCGCACATGCCGAGCGTCGGGTTCGCAACAAAACCAGAGCGCGCGCAGCCGTTGGCCCTCGCGGGGGCGAGCACGGTCTTTCATGACATGAAATCAGTTGTATCGATTCTACACGGTGTAGCCGGCGATTAACTTACAAGACGGGCCTGAGGCAGGTAGACACCCTGAGCGTATCGCCACTTTCCGTAAGGGCCGTGATAACCCTCGACTTGGCTGGAATCACGATCAAAAACTGCCCTCCTGAGCCATCGCAGTAGAGGGTTCCGTCTTCGCAGACCCATATGCCATAACCGTAACCTGATGCCTGTAGCGGGCTACTTGGATCGTAGCCGCTTGAGGCAGCGATCACAGGAGAACACGCGGCCTTGATCCAAGACTCCGGAACAATACGCTCCTCCCCGAATCGACCACCTTGTAGCAGCAATTGACCTATCTTATGCAGGTCTTCGTTTGCCATTGAGAGCCCGGTTGCCCCCGCTTCGTACAGACCGTACTTAACCCAATCGAAGTTAAGAATTCCCAGCCGCCTAAGCAACATCCCTTCCACCCATTGCGACAGCGGAACACCCAACTCGTCACGTACGATTGCAGAGAGCAAATACCATCCGACGTTCGAATATGAGAAGTGAGTTCCTGGAGGATACTCCAGTGGTTGTGCGAAAATATAGTCCAACAGCGAATTGGGGTCCCTGCCTCCGACGTCTGCTCGAAAGAGGAAGCCGTTTCGATGCCCAATCGTGTTGGTAATTAAATGACGGAGTCGGATTTCTTCGGCGAATTTCTTCTCGTCACCAGCCTTTGACACCACGAAGTCCGCGAAGAACGGCGCGATTCTTGTGTCGAGGGAAAGCGGCTCACCTCGCAGTTGGACACCTGACTCGATCGCAACGCCTAGAGCTAGCGAGACTACAAGTTTGCTGATCGAGCGCAAATCCGTCGGGGTAGGGTGCTCTATGAAATCTTTCTTGAGGTACCCGCGCGGATCGGAAATAATTACGCTCTTCATCTGCAAGCCGTCTTTGCTTGCCGCGTTAAACTGCGCGATCGCGGCGTCGAAATTCCTACGGTTCATCTGGCCATCCCCCTACTTGCGACAATTTAAGGCGCTCCCTGGCAACGAGCACTAGACGCGGCCTGCCTGATTTAGCAAAGCGGCCACCCGGTCTGCATCGGACTTCCGGTGGCTCATGGTATATAGCTCTAGAGCCTGCCGCCAAGACTCATCTGCTTCGGCGCGCTGATCGAGTTTGACCAGCGCGCCTCCGAGGTGCTCCAGGACGATAGCCTCGTCATAGGTATTCCCTAGCCTGCGGTACTCCTTCAGTGCATCGCGGTAGTAACGGACGGCGTCCTCGTCTTGACCCATCAGTAGAGAAATGGCACCGAGACTTGTAAGCGATTCCGCCTCGCCAGCAGTATGACGGTATTCATTATGGAGGGCGTATGCTTTCGCGCAGTTCTCCCTAGCAGTGCCATACTCGCCCAGCCTCATGTGACATTCGCCTAATTGATTGAGTGCGTGGGCTTCCCACACCGGATTCGCAAGGCTGCGGTAAAGTTCCAACGAGGCGCGAGCATGCGCTAAAGCCGCCGAGTTTTCGTCGAGCATCTGGTAAATCCATGAAACAATTCGCTGAGAGTGGGCTTGGCCCGGCACATCGTGAGCAGCCTCCGCCATCCTTAGTCCGGCGGTCATATGCTCCAGTGCAAGATCATATCGCTTAGCTCTCCCATAGGCGCGGCCGAGGCGTCGGTGCGCGAGTCCGATTTCAAAGGGCTTTTCCATGCGCTGGGCAGCGTCGAGACCGGCGCTCCAGGTCGCTATGTCGTCGTAGATATGCCCTCTCCGCCAGTGGAAGTTATCTAATACCCATGCGAATTGCCAAACTCGATCTAGCAGGTTGCGAGACCCTGCAAGGCGTTGGACCGCGAGCATGTTGGAGTGTTCGATGGAGAACCAGCCCATTGCCGCGGGATCATCGGGAAGTTCTATAGGATTGCTACCTTCGACAGGAGAGCCGATATCTATTGGACGCCGATACTCTGCTATTAGACGATCACTGCCATATGCAGTAAATAGGTAATGATCTATGAATCGGCGTAACGCGCTGTCCCGATACTCGCTAGTCTCATCATGCTCGGCACAGTCTCCCGCGTATATCCTGACTAAGTCGTGCATGTTGTACCTCGTTGGGCGGTGCTGAGATATGAGAGACGCCGCCTCTAGTTCTCTAACAGACGCGCGCGCCGCTGGGACCGTATGTCCCGCTAAGGCCGCGACCGCTGAGATTCCGATATCAAATGCGGGCACAAGGCCGATAAGTCGAAATACTTCCGCGGCTTCTGAAGCCAACGCTGAATACGACCAAGAGAACACTGAGCGCAAACTGGCGTATGGCGCATCAATGTCAATAGAGTCTATCCTAGCGGACGACTCACTCAGTTCTTCCGCGAGGGATTCCAGCGGGAAGTCGGGATGGGCGACGACACGACCTGCCACGATTGTTATTGCCAGGGGAAGGCCGGCGCAGGGAGCGGTAAGTGCCGCTAGGGAGTTGCTGAATCGCGAACGTTCATCCCCTACATGACTTCGCAGTAGCTCATCTGCCTCTGCTTCGCTTAGTGGGTTGAGCCCAATAAAGTTCGCGCCTCGCAGCGCGAGTGAACCTATCCTGTTTCTGCTAGTTACTAGCATGGCGCAAGTTCCAGAGCCGGGAATTAGCGGCTCTAGTTGGGAGAAGTCCACCGCGTTGTCGGCAACGATTAGTATCCGCCTTCCGACAAGCATGCTTCTGTACAAGCCCGCACGCGCACCAAGATCTGTCGGTATGACTTGCGGGTCCACACCGAGCGCTTGAAGGAATTGATGGACGGCAGCGGAGGCGGGAAGAGGCGGCCCCGAGGGATCGAAGCCGCGGAGATTAACGTATAATTGTCCGTCCGGGAACCGCTCTACATTCCCATGAGCCCATTGCAATGCCAGAGCGGTCTTCCCGATGCCGCCCAGACCAGTAAGGGCAGCCACAGACACCGTCTTGGCACCAGCCCTTTGTTGAGCCAACGACGCGGTTAACGTCTTCTGCTCCTGTGAGCGTCCCACGAACCAGCGCGGCGGTGCAGGCAGTTCGTGAGGAACCGCGATGCCTTCTCGGTGGGCATTATTGGCTGGCGTGAATGTAGTCGCGGTCGCAGAGAATGACCCTACTTGTGTCCTGTCCCGTGGGTCGGCGGGAGCAGGGCGACTTCCGCCTTCATTCCATTCGGTCGCGGCTCGCCTTCTCAACCTCTCGGCTTTTGCAACGTCGCCGCCCAAGTGCTGAATCAATAGCTCAAGGTTGCCCTTGTTGACGAGTCGCACGCCTGTAAAGAATGGCGAAAGGGTGCTTGCGCTAAGCCCAACCGCCTTTCCGATGTCGCGCAGTGAGGGTTGGCCTGCTTCTCGGTGAACCTCATCGAGGTACTCAAGCAGAGCGCGTACAGCCCCGTCGGCCGGCCATCGCGCTTTGCTGAACGTAGGCATGAGATCACCTCCAACCACGGAGCGCCTCGCGCACGCGAGACGTGTTCGCATCTTGTTCGCATCGCTACCGGTGCTTCATACCACGCACTCCCCTGCAGTGCACGATCCATACCTTGATCAATTTCTTGTTTCTGTTCGGGAAGCGTTCGTGTTTCGTTCGCCCCAGTCCCGCTGCCACCAGTCTTGAAGGACAGCAACCTCAAAGTTCATCTTTCGAATGGGAGCAGAACATGGATCGCTGGGCCTTAATCCTTCAAGCGGGCGCTGCTGCCGCTTCGTTCGTCGGAGCGGTGCTCAACCTTTGGACCACGGCAGGCCGTCGCCGCTCTTCCGATCATGTACACAGCGACATCGAGCGACGGTCGGCGTCCGACTCCAAGGACCGAGCAACATAAGGTTCGCGTTAAGCCGGCTCCGCGTCTCCTGGGTGTGCACTTCACCGAGCGCACCCAGGCACGGCGTTGACGATCGGCCGGTTCACCGGCCACGACTTCGCCGACGCCCGCCGTACCGGCACCGCGACCGTCCAACAGTGCGAGCGCCGCGGCCCGATCACCCTGGATAGCTTCGGCAACTACGGCCAGTGCACGGTCACGATCGCCTGGACCAGCGGCCCGTCGTCCCGCGTGTTGATCGACAAGCCCGGCTTCTTCACGGGCGAGAACCCCGGTGACACGTTCGAGATCGGCGAGCACACCGGCCGCCGCGGCTGCATCGGCTACTCACGGCCCGAACTTCCCGACCGCGCCAGGCCGATCAGGAGATCTTCGCGCCGTTTAGGAGCACGGCTTGCTCTGGGCTATTTGGTGCTGGCTTACCCGTCGCGAGTCGGTCAAGTTCGTCGCGGGTGAATAGTCTCGACGGCGCATGCACCTTGTGCCCGAACAGCGAGATGGCGGTTCTTGGTCCCGCCATGAGTGCCGACAGCGTCACTGATCCCGGTCGTGCCGTGAGTATGTTGATCGCTGCGCCGCATGACCAACACTGCGCGTCGGCCGGTAGTCCGACGCCCGCCGATAGGGCGTTCACGTTGTCCTCACCGAACGCCCGGCGGACCGGGCCCGAGATCGCGAGCACTGTCATGACCTCACCGACTCTTAGTGTTCTTAGCCTTTCAACAGGATCACTCCCGCCGCCCTTGCGACCATCAGCAGTTCGTGGAGTCCTGTCGCTGCACCTTCAGTATCGGCAGCCTGCGCTTCCAGTATCGGCAGCCTGTGCGTCGGCCTGAGCCATTCGTAGAACCTCGCTGGTGATCCGTCATGCGCTCTCCGGTTCGCCAGCGAGGAGCAGATGGAAGGGCTACGGCCCGCCGGGAACCTGCATGTACCGGCCAGTGCTCGCTTCCAGGACATCTCGGCGCACGACGCCGTCCGGCTCGACGATTCACGTGGGTGGAATGCCGGCTGCGGCATACTCGGCCAGCCGGTAGGCCGCCCGGCCATTCACGGCCATCACCTCGATGACGAGCACCAGGCGGTCGTCCACAGAGTCATACCCTGCCGACCTGGCGGACCTGCGCGGACCGTCCAGCGGCGCGGCTGGCCCCTATCGAATCGGCTGGCCTGGTCCGGACAGTTCGCTGCGGCGAGCCGCGGACCCCGGCATTCGGACACCGATGACGTCTTCGAAGGTGTCCGGACCGCTGGACAGCAGATCGGCAAGCAGTAGCGGCCCCGCCGGGTCCGGCACGTACTGGCGACCACGGACGTCAAGAGCGTGTCGGAGCACGGTACCGTCCTCCTCGACGATCCAGTAGCGCAAAATCCCGGCTGCGGCGTACTCGCCCATCCTGCCGACCTGGTCGAACACTTCGGTCCCCGGAGCGACCACCTCCACGATCTGCAGCAACCCGTCCGTGGCCGCGTAACCGGCCTGCACCGACCGCGGCGGCTGACCCTTCGCCCACACCGTCACGTCCGGCACCCGCACAGCGGCGGCGACCTTTATGGCGCAGGAAATGACGACCTGCTCGGGCGACAGCCCCTGGTCCATCAGCCAGCAGACCAGTCGGCTCACCGTCAGCGCGCGCTCGGGATCGCCCGCCGGCATGATCGACAACGCCCCGTCGGCGCTCAGTTCGTACCGGTGCGTTTCGTCAGCCGCCGCCATGGCGGCAAGGGCATCCAGGTCCACCGGCTTACATCCCGTCCGCCGCGGCCGATGCGGCTGCCTGGTTCAGGTACCGCTGCAGCGAGGTCTTCGGGACTCCGACCCGCTCGGCGACCTGCCGCACACTCAGCGCCGGGTCCTGCGCGAGCAGAACCTGCGCAACGGTGATCTTGTCGTCGCTGTGGGCCCTCTTTCGTCCAACTTGCTTGCCCCGCGCGCGGGCAGCCTCGCGTGCGCCGGCGGCCCGCTCGTTCAGGAAGATCCGCTCCCACTCCGCGAAGAGGGAGATCAACGCAATGGTGATCGATCCCATTGCCGAGGTGTCCCGGGAGTCAACCGGCACAGGGTCAGCGAGGCTGCGAATGTGGATGCCCCGCTCGCGGAGGTCATGAATCAAATTCAGATACTCACGCAAATTTCGCCCGAGACGGTCCAGCGTATGTACGACAATGACATCTCCGGCGCGGGCGAACGCCAGACAGGCAGTCAATCCTTCTCGATCCATCGTCCGACCCGACTTGCGGTCGACGAAGCACTGTTCGCCCGGAATGCCCTCTCGGGCGGCAGCATCGAGCTGCCTGTCCAGACTCTGCTTCGTCGTGCTGATCCGGGCGTAAAAGAGCGAAAGTCCGTTTTGCGGCACGGCCGAAGCCTCGACGTTCGCCGCCGGCCTACTGGAGGGATGTACCAACGATCCTCTCACCGCCAGACGCTACCGTCCCAGTCTCTTACGCCGCAACGGCCGAGTGGGTCAGGCTGTTGGGCCAAGAAAGTGGGCCACTGCCGCCTGCGGAAACGATGCCTGCCGAAACTCGCGCGACGGTGACCCACTCCGTTGCGAGCGGGTCAGGTGTTGTTGGGTTCGAGATCGTCTGCATGACGCTCGTCTCGCTCTCTGCCTGGCTCCAACGGCATCTGACTGCAGCGGCTGCGACGCAGCCAGCAGGCCCACCGCGAGGGAGTGGCTGACTGCTGGCTCTGTCGATGATTGCCAGCAGAGCACGCCGGGTGCCTCTAAGGTCGAGGCGTTTCGCACGAACTCTTATGTGCATGAGGGCGAGACCCGATAGCGAGAGCAACAACGACAGCCACGAAGGTTGCTCATGAGTGACATCTCGTCGCGGGCTTTCGACGCCCGAACAGTCCACGAGGATGCGATGGTCGCGGCCTACGCCACAGGCGAATCCGTCGAATCAATCGCCGCCCGGTTCCATCTCACTGCCGCCGAAGTTGAAGCGCTCGTAGCACAACAACCAAGGCCGACCGCTGAGGCGACCTTCGGGCAGCCGCAGGGTGTCCCTGCTGCTAGCAGGCAGGCCCCCGCAGGCTGGTATGCCGACCCGAGCGGCGCATCTGCGCACCGGTGGTGGGACGGACAGCAGTGGACGGACTTCGTTCAGCCAGCATCAGCCCCTCAGGCGACCCCCGATGAGGATAAGGAGCCCGCGGCCTTCGAGGTGCCGAATAGCCCTGTCGGCGCTGGCCCTCAGTTGAGCACGCCTGTGCGGCACCAGTCCGCGGTCCCGTCAGAATCAGCACCTATCCACCACGCTCGGCGCGGGAAGAGCAGGAGCCGCTGGTGCGTCAACTTGGCTATCTTGCTTATCGTTGTCATCGTTCCAGGACAATTCTTATACCGTGAGCATGAGAAGGACGTAGCGCGCCCCGCCCGTGCGCAGGCTGCCGCTCTCGCCGCCTGTCACCGCACCCTCGGCTACTCGCTCAAGGCCCCCGCGACGGCGCAGTACTCCGACGAGACGCTGATGTTTGGTGACACCAAGCCCGATGAGTTCATGGTTTTTGGAACTGTCGATTCGCAGAACGGGTTCGGCGCTCTTGTACGCAACGGATACATTTGCGGCGGAATTCTTACTGCCGACCAGGAGTCCGTCAAGTTCGGGACTCGCGCCGAGATCAACGACGAAGCCGCCGCGGACGGCATCTGGAAGGTGGCGGATGAGATGGGACCGTACCGAAACCGCTTGCCGGTCTGCGGATTGAACTATCTCCCTGCCTGCTTTGACTAACGGTCGCTCATGATCTGAAATCGACCCGGTGCAGCGCCTAGGCTCGCGCCATTCACGGGGCGGCAATCGACTCGAACGCCTAAGCCAACGATGGCGCGATGGAACCTTCCGCTCAGCGCAGGATCGTGTTCCTCGAAGAAGCGGCCGACCGCGCCTGTTACTCCGCGGTGTTTTGCCCAAGGGTCTGCACCGCGTTGGGCCCTGGATGGCTGACGGTCGGAACGGTCGGATGTTCGTAGTCGAAGTCCAACTCGGCGAAGTCACGCTCGACTTCGACGGGCAACTCGTTGTCGGCGACGATCAGTTGCAACTTCCCGGGTAGGGCCGTCGCCAGGTCGTGCAGCCGCCGGTAGAGGGCGAGGGCGATCCCCGGGTTGCTGTTGAGCGCCATGCGCGGACTGTCGACGAGCAGGAATGACGGGTAGTAGGTGTCGCCGCGGCTGACTACGACGTAGAGGATGGACGTCCAGTACGCGATCTGGACGGCGGTGATGATGCCGCCGCCCCGACTGATCTTGGTGTACGGCTCGCCGTTGAGGATCGGCAGGTAGTTTGTCGGGTGGATGTGCGCGGTCTTGATGGCGGGGACGCCGATAGTGCTCAACGCCCTGTTGAACTCGATGTTGAGGTCGTCGATGATCCCGCGTCGTCGCTGTTCGAGGGTTTCCTCGTGACGTGCGATTTCGGCGCGGACTCTGTCCCGGTCGGCCGTCAGCCGCTCTTCGGCGGTGGTGATGTCGTCGACGCGGTCCCATTGCCGGAGAACCTGTTCCAGTTCCCGCTGGCGTGCCCGCGCGTTGGCGAGGCTGGTGTAGGCATCGGTGAATGCCTGGAGCCTAGGGGTCACCCGGGCGGAGGTGCGCCGCTCGATGTCGAGGGTGAGGGTCTTGACCAAGGTTTCGCGTTCGGCGACGGCGTCGTTGACGGCGCTGAGTTGTTCGGTGATGGCCCGAAGTTGGTCGTCCATCTCGCGGAGTTGGTCGGTGAGTTGCCGCTGTTCGTAGAGGTCCTCGGCGGAGTCGGCGTTGACGGGGTCGTGTTGCAGGCATACGCGGCAAGCGTCGTCGGGTACCGGCCGTCCGGTCAGCGACTGCAGGCATCGGGGGCAGGTGACGAACTCGATGTTGGCGATGCGGTCGCCGGCGTCGCGCATGCGGTTGAGCCGGGCGAGGTCGCCTTCCACGCGGCGTCTCTCGGCGGTCAGTTCTTTGCTTTGTCGGATCAGGGAAGTGACGGCTGCTTTGGCTTCCGCGAGCCTGTCCTCGGCGTCGTTGAGCAGGTCACGCATCACCTGGGTCTCGCGGTCGGCGACCGGGTTGATCTCGTCGCGGAGCGCCCGTACCGCGGCCTCGGCTGCGATCTGCTCGTTGGCGGCGTCGCCGACCGCGTTGAGCGCTTCCCCTTTGCTGGTGGTGTTGGTGGTCGCGAGGAAGTCGCGGATCGTCGCGGTCGCTCGTTTCGCCCCGTCGACCTTGCCGTTGAGGATAGTGGCTTCCGAGCGCAAGGCTTGCAGGGCCTCGTCGGTCAGGCCGAACAGCAACTCGAAGACGGCCTTCCGTTTGGGCGCGAGGTACGGGTCCTGGCTTCTGGCGATCTCCCGGTTCATCTCCGACTGCGGGACGTAGAGGTAGGTGAAGATGTCGGCGAAGGTGATCCGTGAGCCGGGTTTGGTGCTGCTGGTGGCTCTGGCGGCGGCGCGCATGTCGTCGGCGAAGCCGAGCGCTTGCATGAGCAGCGCGGACAGGTGAGGGCTCTGGTTGAGGTCGGTGCTGTGGTCCGGTAGCCGTTCCTGAGTCTTGAGGTCGGTGACTCGGACGTTGCGGCGTTTGCCCGAATCGATGCTGCGGACGAGCAAGTAGCGAGCGTCGCCGATCGTGACGTCGATGCTGACGTCGTGCACGGATTCGGTGAATACGGGGGCAAGCATCCCGTCGCAGCCGAAGCCGTACTTGACTGCCTCCAACAGGCTTGTCTTCCCGACGCCGGTGGGGCCGGCCAGGAGGGTCAGGTCCGCGGGGAAGGCGTACCGGACTGGTCCGTCGAGGGTGTCGAGGGTGACGGAGTTGAGCCGAAACGTCGTGGTCACCGGATCACCTGTCGATGCGGTCGGTCCATGAGGTCAGCGAGCCTCTGATAGATCAGATCCTTCAACGTGTTACCGGTCAGGCCGCTCGACGCTTCGGCGATGGCCTGGCTGCGGTCGGCGACGTCCCCCCACTGGTCACTGGCGGCCATCTCGGCGGCGAGTGTCTTGCCGGCGGGGGTGGGGACGAGCGCGACGCTGCTTCTGACCCCGCGGGTGTAGCGGAGCAGGCCGCGGCCGACGAGCGCGCCGATGATCGCGTAGTACCGGTCGTCCCAGGGGCCGTACTTGTACCGGGTCATCGGTGCTTCTACCGCGGTCGGGTCGTGGATGTCCTCGTCGGCGAGGTGCAGCCGCCGGTCGCGTGGGTCGAGCGGATCAAGAACAGCGCTCGCTAGGGCTGGGTAGCGCAGCAGGAAGTCCAACTTTGCCAGTTTGGTCAGGCCGTCGAGTTTGCGCTTGTGTCCTTGCTCGGCCGCCACCGCGGTGACCAGCAACAGGACACGGGCCTGGTGGTAGGCAAGGTCCTCGCGCAGCAGAGCCAGTTCGAGGGCGTCCGGATCTTCTGTGATCATGAGCCCGCTCCTTCTACTGGCCGTCGGCGCGCCTGCTCGGCGGCGATGTCGAAACTGTCGCTGAACCACATCTGGCAACGATTGGACAGTTCGCAGAGCCCGCCGAGGGCCAGGTCGGCGTCCATGTCGACCGGGAGCGTGTCCTGGTGTTGGTCGAGGTCGGCTTCCAGTTGCCTCCATAGATCAGCGCCCCACCGGCCGTCCGGCTTCTTCACCCGTTCGGTCGCGGCGTCGCTGATTCGCAGCAGAAAGCGGTGCAGCCGCTGTTGCCGGGTACGCGCGCTCGGGTCGGCCCCCAACGGGTCACGCCAGAAATCCGTGTAGTCGGCGCGCAACTGCTCAGCGCGTTCCACCGTGTTGTCAGTGCAGCCTCCGACCTCCATCTTGATCGCTAGCCGACTGGTGCGCACCAGGCGCGGGAGCGGTGCGAAGCCGGTCGGGTTGGCGATCGCGGTCCGGATGGCCAGGTCGATGTCGGCGAGCGTGACGATGCGGTCTGCCAGGCTTGCTTCGAACCCGGCCGGTGTCGGTGCAGTAGCACCTATAGGCACGGAGAGGACTGGCGGAAGGCCGCCGATCGGGGTTGGTCCCGCGGCGCGCATGCGAGCCCGGAACACCGCGAGAACGGCCTCCCACACCGAACCAGCGGGCGCGGTGCTGCCGAGCCGGTCGAGAACCGGCTGCACGAACATCGACGGCGCGGCATACGGCACATACTTTCGGGGCACGCTGTCCTGGAAAGTGAAGATCGACAGGAAGCGGACGATCTGCTGCCGATGAGCGGCCATCGGAATCGACTCCGGCGGGCCGCCGTTAGGTGGTGCCCACCGCTGCGGGAGGCCGTCGCAGTGCTTCAACAGCACCTTGCCGAAGCCTGTAAGGAGATCCTCCTGCTCGGCGTCGGGCACGAACGGTTCACCGTCGAGACGGCACTGCCGTGCGGACGTGGCGATCTCGACCAGTTTTTGGGCGGGTCCTGAGGCTCCGGCGGTGGTGACCAGCCGGCAGGTCGGCTTCTCGCCCATCGTGAGCCACCGGTTGAACAGGTGCGCCACACCGCCGTCATCCGCGAGGGAGTTCACGGTGCGATACGCACCAAACGGCAGACCGGGATGCTTGGCGGACACGAGTTCCGCGTCGTCATCGCGCAGGGCGACCCAGTCCTCGTGGTGCTCGCAAACGACCCGAGTGTTCTCGGAGGAGGTGAGGTTGCCGCCGGCTGGGTCGAGTGCGTCGAGGTACAGGCGGAGACCGTCGGCGGTAGCCATGACCGCCTGCCATTCGTACTGATCGGCGGTTCGCGCACCGGCGTCATCCGGTGGCTTCTCCGTGAGGACAAGGTCAGCCGCCGTAGGCTCACCGTCACCAGCGCGCAATGGCCACCTGCACAGCATGGAGTAGTTGTCGACGCACTCACCGTTTGATGATTGCCCGGCAGAGTTTGCCCGATCACAGCGTGTCGATCAGCCAACTGTCGCCTAGGCGACAAACACCTGACGTTGATCGTCGCCGATTCGTTGCGCACGACGGTGCGCCGCCACGCTGGACCTGCAGCATCCAGCCCAGCGTTATCAGTCGAAGGCGTAGGTGACTGCGCAATCGTGGCCGGCGGCCTGCATCACCGTCGCGAACCCGTTGGCCCAGGCCAGGGCTGGCTCGTAGAAGGTGCCGGGAGCGGTGACCTGCGTGATGCTGCCGTCGCCGCGATGGGCGTGACCTTGCGCGACCAACCAGTCCGCTAAGGCGGACCTCGCGGGCACGTTCACCCACGCGCGCCCAGCAGCACCTTCTGCCATGATCACGTTGGGAGCCTGCTCCCCAGTGATGACCACCGGAGTGGGCCGGCAGTCGCGGCGAGCCTGCTCGGCTACAACACAGGCGATGGCGTAGATGCCGGCAAGGTCGCCGGTGGCCGAGGTGATGTGCTCGCTGTCCGCTGACTTTGGCTCGCTGGCTGCGCAGGGCTTGGGCGGACGTTTCTTGCCTGGCGTGACGGTCACGAGTTGGACGGGACCGTCGTCCTCAACTTTCCACGCGGCAGTGACCATGGCGATGCGGCCGTTGAGCCCAATGACCGGCCCTGTCGTCTCGAACCGTAGGTGCTGCTGCTTACCGAAGTTGGATTCGTCGCGGAACTTGGCGGGGATGCCGGTGTGCAGCGCGAAGATCAGTTGGATGGCCAGCAGCCGCCAGTCGTCCTGGCCGCTGCCGAGCACCGTGGCGAAGAAGCGGGCCTTGGGAGCACCCTTCTTGGAGGTAGGGTCTAGGGCATAGCGGCGCAATTTCGACTCTAGGTCGGTAACAGTTGGATGGCGTCGGCCCACTGCGAACGTCAGCGGCCGTCTGGCGTCTTCGTACTGACGTACCAGGTCGATCAACGTCTCCTGGTAGGAGCCTGGCGACTCGGCCGGATGGTCAAGGTTTGGTGCCCACTCGATGCTGGCCTCAGTGGTGGTCAACGGGTGCGGGCCGCGGCCGAATCCCTCGACCGGCAAGTCGGTGAGCATCTCCTCTGGATCGATGTGGTCTTCTGGGTTTGGGTCGTAAACCCAGCCGTCCGCATACCACCACCCGCGGTTCAAAAAGCCGAAGGCCCAGTTGTGCAGTGCGTCGGTCGGGTTGATGGTGATCGAACCCAGGTACCACGGTTGTGGGATTAGAGCCTTGTGCAGATGCTCACCGGATGTATCGGGCAGCCCCGAGAAAACGCCGACATAGATCGCGCCATAGTTGCGGCCGAGCAACCACGACACCCCTTCGACGGGCAGAGCCCAACTGGCTTCGGCGTCAGCGACCAGTCGGACTGCGCTGGACCAGAGTAGCGACGAATCGACGCTGAGCGTGAGACTGGTGGCGTCGCCCGAGGTCGGGCGTCGCGCAGGCAAGTCCAGCGTGCCCCACCAAGTCGCGAAGCGGCAGGTCCGGGAATCATCGACGGTTAAGATCGCGGACAGGATTTTGTGCTTGACCGTCCACCCGTAGTGGCTGGCGAACGAACCGGCTTCGGTGTTGATGAGCACAGCGACGGGGCGGATGGCAACGGCATCAGGCTGCGGGTCCACCAGTCGATTGTTGCCTCGTTAGCGATGGACCGTCCAACCGATCAGTCGACCGGGTTGTCTGCCTGTCTAGTTGCGTGACGGTGTAGCAAGCCGTCAGCCGGCTTGGCATGCCCGACACAAGTTCGGGGATCGCGCGAACTCAGCCGGCCGCTCTAATGGCCGTGTTCAGAACAGCGGCTGGCGGTGCAGCGCACCGGCTCTTGGATTCGTCAGTCAACGAGGTAGTGGGCCTCGATGTAGGCGACGGTGGAGCTGTACGGCTCCCCGACCGGCTTCAACAGGTACTTGCGGAAGACCGCGGCGGTGGCACGGCGAACCCCTCGATTGCGGGCGTCCGCGTTGTCCCACGACTGGGCCAGGGTCCGGGTGACCACCTGGTCGATCTCCTCCGCCAGATTCCGCTCCGTGATAGTCAGGCCAGGCGGCGCGTGGTCACGGATGATCCGCGACAGGACGCCCACGTGGTCGTCGTCCAGCACGACGACGGCTTCATCGGGGTTCTTTCCGGCATTCACGATCGCCTTCGCGATCCGGAGTGCTTCCGCCAGGAACTCCAGGGCGTCCTGGGCGTTCTGAATGATCCGGTCTCGGAGCAGCCGGATGCGTTCCGCGAGGGCTGTGTACTTCGCGGAACCCGGCTCGACGTCCTTGTCGAGAGCGGCCTTGATCTGGTCAAGAATCTCCCGCGGCGACGGCGGCGTCTTGTCTTCGCCACCACCTCTGCCGGGCTGGGGGCGGACGAGCGCCATCAACTCCTTGAGTACAGCGATGCCCTGAGCATCCAGGACGAGGGCTTCCTCCTGCGTAGCGACTACGGAGAAGGAGTGCACGTGCGCGTTGATGATCTCCAGGACCATCGGTCCCAGCACACTCAGCCGTTCCTTGCGTTCCTCGTCGGAAGACTTCTTGAACAAGGTGGTGTACACGGAACCGAACAGCGCGAAGCCGTCCTGGTACTTGGTGATCCGCTTGTCGGTGCTGATCAGGGGGTATAGCCGGGCCAGGAGCCGGTAGTCCCGGGAGAACACCTCGGCGGCACCGGGGTTGGCGTCCAGGAACGTGTTGATCGCTCGTACGGACTCGTATCCGTGGACGGTGAGGTCGAGGTTATCTACGTCCGCGAGTTGGTCCTCGATGCGGGCGAAGGTGGAGCGGAACTCCGCGACCAACTCGGTCACGTCGGTGACGAACCCCCCGCCCTCGCCGGCGTCTTCCGCGGTGGGGTCGACGATGGCCCGCTGGACCTCCTCGGCCAAACCGATGTAGTCGACCACCACGCCGCACGTCTTCACGAACCCGGCCGGGGACACCCAGGTGCGGTTCGGCCGGGTGATCGCCTGGAACAGGGAATGTGCCTTCATTGGCTTGTCCAGATACAGCACACCCTCGTTCGGGGCGTCGAACCCGGTCATCAGTTTCGCCGTCACCACCACGAAGCACAGCGGATCATCCGGGGAGAGGAACCGTCGCTTCTGCTCCTCCTCGTCGGCCTCCGAGAGCCGGTAGGGCCGCATAGCCGGGTCCTCATCCTTGGCGTCCGAGACCGAAATATTGACCTCGGCTGTGATGCGCTCGTGCTTGCCGACCTCGGCGAGCACCTGCGACGCTTCGAACCCCGCCAACAACTCGTTGATCTTGACCGTGTACGCAACCGCCAATTCGCGGTTGTAGGTGACGACCTGCGCCTTGAGACCATTGCGGTACGCGCCAGCCAGGTAATGATCGACGACGTCCTGGCACACCGCCTCGATGCGATCGGGGTTGGAGAACACCGAGGTGAGCCGGCCGAACTTACGCGACAGCGCCTCACGGTCCGGGTCATCGAGGTCGAAGTCGTCACCGAACTGATCAAACTCGGCCTGCAACTCCTCATCGTCGATCTCGAACGAGACCGGATGTGGGTCCAGCATGACCGGGACGGTCGCCTCGTCTTGCAGCGATCGGGACACCGAATACCGGTGCAACACTCGGCCCGAATCGCGCTCGTCGCCGAAGAGAGCGAACGTGTCGGTCGAAAGATTCCGGACCGGCGTGCCCGTCATACCGAAGAACTTCGCGTTGGGCAGCGCTGCGCGCATTTGCCCGGCCAGCGAGTCCGCCTTGACAATGACCCTTCCACCCTCACGGACGGCGGACTGCGTCCGGTGCGACTCATCGACCATCACGATGATGTTCCGACGCGTCGACAGATTCTTACCGGCATCGGCAAATTTGTGGACCGTCGTCGAGATCACGCCACGTACGTCGTCGGCCAGCAGTGAACGCAACTCCTGGCTGGTGGCAGGCTGATGGAAGTAGGCGTGCCCCATCGCGGACGTGAACACCCCGGACGTTTGCCGGACAAGTTGCGTCCGGTCCGACAGCAGAATGATCGTGGGTGAGTCGGTGCGGGTGTCGGCCAGCAACAGCGACGCGGCGAACACCATCAAAAGGGTCTTCCCGGAGCCTTGGTGATGCCAGATCAGGCCCTTCGACCCATCGTCCAGGACCCGCTGATGGATCAGGTGCGCAGCCTCCATCTGGGGGTAGCGAGGCAGGTATTTCTTGTCCACCCCACCACCCGACGTGTCGAACAGCGCGAAGTTCACCAGCATGTCCAGGATCGTCGCCGGTCGCAGCAGCAACTCAACCGAGCGCTGGACGTCAGCCTGACCCGACAGGGACTCGTCGTCGGCGGTCGACCGGAACGGCTGCCACTCGTTTATGGGCGCACCGGCCGCACCAAACCGTAGTTTCAGCCCGTCCGTCGCGATGGCGAAGACGTTCGGGGTGAAGAACCACGGATATTCGGTGGCGTACACGTTGTTGATTTCACGGGCGGCCTGCGCCCACCCGGACTTCGATGTTGGCGACTTCACCTCCACGACGACCAGCGGCAATCCGTTGACCCAGTACACAAGGTCAAACCGGCGAGGCGTCTTGCCCGGGACCGTGATGGTCACCTCGTCCGACACGACCAGCGTGTTGTCGTTCGGACTGTCGAAGTCTATGACCTTCAGAGCCTGCCACGCCCCGTCGGCGTCCCGGAACTCCTGAAGGCCGCGTAGCAGGTGCATGACCTGCTCGTTGGCGCGCACCAGCCCGCCCTCGACCGCGTTGACCGTCGCGACGATCTCTCCGACCACCGCGTCCACGTCAAACGCGTTGATCACACCCGGGTTGAGCCGGATGATCGCGTCTCGCAACTCGCCAGTGAGCACCGTCTGGGTCGTCTCACGCGGCAGAGACCTGCCCGCCGTGAAGATCCAGCCCATCGGCAGAGACCACTGGATCATCAGGTTCTGGAACTCACGCTCCTGGATGCCTTTCACCACGGCACAGACCCTACTCGGCAGACTCAATCTCAATGGCCCGGTCCAGTAGGCCGGAGAGCAGCGCAACCCGCGTTCGACGAAGACGCTCTGCCTCAGCGCTAAGCGCCGCGATCTGTGCATCGATCGCGTCAGCCGTCCCCGAGATGCGCTCCTGCTCTTCGCGAGGCGGCACGGGCATAGTGATTTGGTTCAGGTTTACGGAGGAGAGCCGAACCACCTTCGTTTCGCTTGTGAACCGCCGCTTGCTGCTCTGAAACAGGGGCGAGGCGAAGAAGTACGATACGAACTTTGGGTCGAGGTCGTGGCGGAAGATGAAGCAGTCGTCATGTACAGCCACTGCCTCATCACCCAACCAAGCAACGGCCTTGCCTACGTCCTCAACGTTTTCGCTAGTACCCGCGATCACCACGTCGCCGGGCTTGGCTAAGCGCATCGAGCCGCGGAAACTCTCTGGCAGATACGTCACCGTACGGGTGGTTGACGCCCCGAAGTCGGTGTAAATCTGGCCATAGTGGATGCACCCTAGGCCGGATGGCACGTAGTCGCTCTTCACGAACCGGCGGCCGCGGCTGAGCGTCCCAACTTCCGACAATGTGGCAGATGACCACTCTTCGCACGCGTGCGCGAAAGCATCGCCCAGAGCGGCGTTACGAACCCGGAGGAGACATTCTGCCTCGGCTTTAAGGGCCACGATCTGTTCGTCAACCGCGCTGATGACCTGGACTATCCGCTCCTGCGCGGGCAATGGCGGGATCTCCATCGCGATGTTGAGAAAGTCTGCGGGCTTAACCCGCTCACGTCGGCCACCCATGCCCTTTGAAACGCTCTGAAGCGCTGACCACATCTTCTGTGTCGTAGTGAGGATTCGGAAGAATTCGGGATTCGCCTCAGGCTTGAATGTGAACGTAGGGAACTCTTGAGACGCAAAGGACTCCGTCAGCTTGTTGGGAGTTACCGTGATAGCGCCTTCGAATGCCTTGAGCCGGCTGTAAACCAGTACGCCAGGGCCGATTCGATTAAGAGTCTTGTAAGCCGTCGCTCTTCCTTCGATGGGATCGCGATAGAGGAGCCCTCTTCCTCTGTTCAGGACGCCCACAGTCGGATACGTCTGGGTCGGGTCCACGTTGACTACATCGACGTTCGGCGTAAGGAAATGCCGAAGAGGCGCGCGAACCCATTCCTTCTGTGAGCCTACGGCCGATACGGTGCTCTCCGGATCACTCATCGAAGCCCTCGATCCCGGCCTTCGCAAGGATGGAAAGCATGCGCTGCTCGACCTTTTGGCGCTCCGCTCGGGCGATGTTGTAGGCGTCGATGAGGGTTCCGAGTTCTTCCTGCTCGGCGGCGGCCTGCTTGATGTAGCGACCGATGTTGAGGTCGTACCCGTTCGCCACGATTTCCGCGGTAGCTGCGAAACGTGCGGCTATGCCGCCGTTACCGTCGGGGTCAACCGGGTTGCCGTCGGCGTCAAATTTCGAGTGGTAGGTCGTCACCGTGTCGGCGATGTCCGCATCGGTGAGAACGTTGCGATTCTTGGCCTTGGCAAACCGCTTGGAGGCGTCGATGAACAGCACGCCGCGCTGCCGCTCAGGTGTTTTGGTACCGGCCGCCCGGAACACCAGGATCGCCGTCGGGATGGTCGTGTTGTAGAACAGGTTGGCGGGCAGCCCAATGACGGCTTCGAGCAGGTCGTCGTCTAGGACTCGCTGCCGGATGAGCGCTTCTTGCCCTCCGCGGAAAAGGACGCCATGGGGAAGGACGACGCCGGCGCGCCCCTTGCTCGGGTCCATCGAGGCGAGCATGTGCTGCACGAACGCCCAGTCGGCCGATGACTGCGGGGCGATCGCACCGATAGCGCGTGGGTCCTTGGTCCACGGTTTCCACTTCAGGCTGTACGGCGGGTTGGCGACGATCACGTCGAACTGCGCGATGGACCCGTCCGGCTTCTTGAAGCGCGGGTCTTTCAGGGTGTCGCCGACCTCGACCTGGAACTGGGTGAGGTTGTGCATAAACAGGTTCATGCGGGCTACGCCCGCGGTGTCTGCCACGGCTTCCTGCCCATACAATTTCAGTGTGTAGCCACGCTTGCCGCGCACCTTCAGCAGGTTCGCGGACGCTATGAGCATGCCGCCCGACCCGCAAGCAGGGTCATAGACCGACTCGAAGTTGTTTGGGTCCAGCACTTCGACTATCAGTTCGACGACCTCACGCGGGGTGAAGAACTGCCCGGCGCGAGTGCCCGACCCGTCGGAAAAGCGCTTCAGCAGGTACTCGTACGCCCCGCCGAGCACGTCGTGGGACATATTGCCCTCATGCATCTGCGGGACGCGGTCCATCGCCTGCATGACCGAAGCGAGCACTTCCCCCGAGAGCACCTCTTCGGCGGTCCAGGCCATGGACCCGAAGAGGCGAGAGAACTTGGCCGGGTTGGCAGTCTCGATGGCCTGCAACGAGGCGCGAACTCGCTTGCCGAGGCCCGGCTGGGTGATCGTGGCGAGGATGGACGACCAGGAGGCTCGCCGCTCCTGGACGGTACCTCGGTAGATGACTGGAATCTCGAAACTCTGGTAGTCGCGGTACTCGATCTCGTGGGCTTCCTCGACTGAGAGTCCGTCCAGCAGGTCCTCGTTGTCGGCCAGGAACTGCTGATGCTGGTGGTCCCAGGTGTCCGACAGGTACTTCCAAAACATCAACGGAAAGACCACCGTCGAGTACTGCGCTTCAGGCATCGCCACGCGCAGTTCGTCTGCGGCGTCCCACAGTCGACTCTCGATCTCCTGCTGGGTCACTGCCATAAGTCAAGATTTCCTTGCTCATCGGAGGGTAGAGACCCGAGGGCCGCAGCGTTTCTGCTGATCGCCCTAATCAGGCCGTGCCAACGCGGACACGCAACGCACGTCTTCTAGGGCGAACACATGCGCGGCAGTTTAGTTCCCGCGCTGCACTGCGGCGTCATCGGCGCGCGGGCCCTTGAGGCGGCCAGCGGGCGACGCACTCACGGTACCCGCCTTGGATCGGGCGCTCGATCGGCCTGTCTCCGTCCAAGAAGTCGTCGCCGCAATGCCCTCGCCGAACAGTGGTTGCCGAGCGACTTGCCGAACACGTCGCAGCCGACGCCGGCTCCGGAACGCTCCGATGGGCGGCGTGTTCAGCACCAAGGAACTCGAACACCCGCATCGGCAGCAGTCCACTACCGGTAGTCAGAGTGCGATCACAGAAGCGTAAGTAAGATCCGAGCGAAGTAAGATTTGATCTAACTTTCCCCGAGACTAGTGCCGGGTTCGCGCCTCGATCTCAACTCGTCAGCGCCTCGGTACGGAGCCGGCCACCAGGTCTCGCCCGACTTGGGATCGGTCAGGATGTACGCGAACCGTCCAACCGCGGGAACGAATGCATCCGCCTACGCTCGACTGCATGACCGATCAACCGGACCCGGCCGGCGATTACATGGCATGGCTCGCCAGCCTCACGCCAGCCGAACGGGATGCGCTCGACGCGTTCCATGCCGCCGCTCGCACCAACCCCGCTAATGAATCCTCCATCGCCGCGAACGTCGCGGCGGCGGAGCAGTGGAGGCAGAGCCTGACGGGAGCCGATCGGGAGGCTCTAGCGCTGTTCGACGGCTCGGCCGACATCACCAGCGTCGACACCAACAGCACGGGTGAGCGGAGGACGCCGTTCTGGAATGACGCTGCACAGTACGCGGCCCACCCGGACTACCAGCGTGCCCTCGACGTGATCGCTGTCGGGCTCGCCCCGTCGTCCGGTGTGCCGGTCAGCGACCTTGCCGCTCGCGTGGCAGCAGTCGGAGCCCGCCAGGGCGCGAGCCTCGACGGCACGGCCGGCTGGGCGTCGTTCGCGATCCTGAGCCTCGGCATGGAGGCCCTGCTGCCACTGCTCGACGGCTCTCGTGAAGGGCTCAGCGACGCCGACATTCAGACGCTCGAAGACCTCGCTGCGTGGCGGGCTGCGATGCTGCGCCGCGACCGGGAGGAGCACGGCTGGCCCTGACCTACCGCTGCTCCGGAATTACGGCTTCACGAGGCACGCAAGGAGCGTTGAGGACTCTCTGAAACTCCGGCCGTGGCACGCCGTCGGAATCGAATGCCCACTCGATGAGGGGGTTGAGCAGACCCGACGGGGTGGTGCCCGTGACGGCCACTGCGAGGTAGAGCCGCTCTGCGGCGGGCCAGGCGAAACTGGGGTTGGGCCGCCAGTTCTGGCCCGAACCCATCTGATAACTCGACGGCTTGCCCGCATGCGGCTGACCGATCGGCGGCCCCTTCTTCCCCATGCCGATCATGGAAGCACGTGGGAAAGGTAAGGACCTTGTCTCCGGTTCGAGGTGGGCGTGTCGACGCCACCCTCACGACGGGAAACCCGCAGAATCCGCGGCATCGCACAACATCGTCAGGTACAGCGGGGCAGACGACTGAACCGTCCAACCGAGTCACGCAAGTTCGGGGTGGACTTCCACCCAACGCTCCCTTATCCCCGGCGGCAGCGAACAGTGAGGGAACACCGCCCGGATCACCTCCGCCGAGATGTGTTCGTATATGTCGAGGTGACTCGTGGCGTATCGGAGCACTGTGACCACCCAGTCGCAGCGATCCTGCCTGCTGCCCAGGTCGAACCGCCTCCAAGTCGCCGCGCCGGCGAGATGCGACGGGAGAGTCCTGGTCCCGCTCGACGGGCCCCGGCACAAATCCAGGTCCTCCACTGGCTCGGCCCATGTTGCCGGCGGCTGGTAGCCGATCCACCTCACCATGCAGAACGCCTCCTCCCAAGATCCATGGACGGAATCACAGGAGGAGGCGCTCGTACAAGAGTTCGACTATTCGGTGCGGTCGGTGTCACCCTCGTCAGAGGCCGGTGACCCCTCGCTGGCCTCAGCCTCATCAGGTGCTGCCGGTGCTCCCGTTCGTTTTTCGGCCTCACTGATTAGAGCGTTCGCACGGGCGAGCATCTGCGACGCGGTCACCGTCAGCCGCTGGGCCCAGCGTGCCACTTCGACCGGGTCGGCCGGCATCCCGGCCGGCGGAGGGGCACACGCGGGGCACCAACATTCAGGCCCATGACCGAGGCCCCCATGTGGCCCGGTGGGGTCCTTCGGTTCCGGCCCGCTGCGACAGACGTGCTGTTCGAGCCAGTAACCGGCCAAGGTTTCCGGTGATACGTCGCGGCGGGCGGCGGCCCGTTTCACGGTCTCCCACACGTCTTCAGGCAGGTCGATCAAGAGCGTTGTGCGGCCTGACAAGGGAACTCCTTCAAGATCACAGACGTCTGCCTGGATGCTCGCACGGCCCTATGACAGAAACCGGGAAACAGCGAGGCCGGCATCCCAGGGGAGGAGATGCCGGCCTGAGCTGTCGTTGCCGTATTACTAGATTACTAGGCGGCGTTGGTGCTCTGCGGTTCCCAGTAGTCGATGCCGATGGGTACATAGCCGTCGGGAACGAGTGGGTGCGGAACCCCGAACGTCACGGAGAAGGCCCAGCAGACTTCCTTGACGCCGTACCGACCGGCGTACGTCGGAGTCGCGCCGATTCCTGAGAGTTTGTGCCCAGCAAAAGCAGCGGTCAGCCCCATCGACCGCGTTACCCGCTCAACCTTTGACAGCGTCGTGTGCCGCATCCAGTGCGTGGTGACGCCCATCTCGGCAGCCCAATCCAGGTCGCGCTGGATACGCGACCAGAGGCCGTCGTTCTTGCGAGGGGTCCACTTATAGATAGGGCAGCCAGGCTCGGTCAACCAGTCGATCATCATGCTGCTGACGGGTTGCTCGCGAACCTTGCTCCCCTTTTCGTGCAGCAGCACGGTCTGGTTCTTCCGGTTGACTCGCTGCGGAGTCAGGTTCAGCATGCCTTCGCGGCGGCATGCCGTCTCCTGCAGGAACCGCAGGATTCCCGTTTCCTCGTCGGTGACGACCATGTACATCTGGGCGATGTGCGCCTCGTCGAGCGGACGCCGGCGACTTTCCTGTCGGGCAGGCTTGTTCACTGACTTGGCCACGTTCATCCCGATGAACCCGTTGCGTACCCCGGTGTCCAGCAGTCGCCGGGCCGCGCTGATCGCATGTTCCGCAGCCGACGCACCGTTCACGCTGGTGCTCCGGGTCACCGCCAGACTCTGCGCCCACAGGCTGAACTCGACGATGTGGGTGTAGGTGATCTTGTCGAGTGCGTCATCGCCGTGCTTGCTGGCGAACAGTTCCAGGTAGTGCGTGTACAACTCGACGGTCCGCTCGGCGAGGCCGAGCAGCGCCATGGGGATGACCTCACGAACGGTGGGTACGCGGCGCTTAGGCATCGGCGTTCCCTGCGGTCGTGATGGTCACGATCGTTCCGGCCGGCCAGGGCAGCACGTCGTTGAGCAGCCCGCCATCGATGATGGTGCGCTGCAGGGAAAGGCCGCGGATGGCGGGCAAAGGGTGCGATTCGGTTGCAGGGGGTTTTTGCAACGGAGCGTGATCGATCGGCTTCGTTACGGGCTGCTGCCCGGCAGGAGAGAAACGCGGCATGGTGGCTCCAATCGGACGCCGGAGCGCCCGGTTGAGGGTTCATGCCGTCGAAAAGACACGTTGAAACGGTTTAAGTGTGTCCGGAGGGGGACTTGAACCCCCACGCCCGATAAAGGGCACTAGCACCTCAAGCTAGCGCGTCTGCCATTCCGCCACCCGGACCTGCTTGGCTTGTTCAGCTTACCGGTGGCCTTGCCCATCTTTGCAGTGGGTATCGGCGGCCCGGCGAGCCGCACAGGAGAGAACTGTACACGGTCCGTTGGGAGGGGTGTGGGAGGGGTAGGAGGGTGGACATTGCGGGGCATATGACCGGTTCTTCGGGGGTGGTCTGGTGGGGGAGGGGGTTTGCGGGCAGCATGGCTGCGTGTCTCAGGCCTCTCCGCTTCTTCCTGCTCGGCAGCGTGCTCTGGACCTCGCGGGGGCGGGGGATCTGGTGGGGGCTCGGGCTGTGCTCGAGAAGGCGGTGGAGCTGGGGAAGGTCAACCTGGCCGAGGACGACCCGGATGTTCTGCTCACGGCCGCTGAATTGGGGACGATTCTTCAGCGGGCGGATGATCCGATGGCGGCGCGGCGGGTGCTGGAGGATGCGTACGCGTCGGGGCTGTGGCGGTTGGGGGATTCGGATCCGCTGATGTTGCGGATCTCGCATGACATCGGGGTCGTGGCTGAGGAGCTGGGCAATCGGCATGAGGCTCGCAAGGCCTTCACGCGGGTGGCTGAGCTGGGGCCGGGGGTGCTCGGGGACGGGCATCCGGCGGTAGCTCGGGCTCGGGGTTATCTAGGGCCAGGGGCGGCGGTACGCGGGGACGCCGGGGCGGATTTTGTACGCACTGAAGTGACGCCGCCGCCGGGGCCGCAGGAGGAGCCGACGACGGTGCTTCCGCCGGTTGTCGAGGAGCGTGAGCGGTCGGCGGTCGTGCAGCCGCCCTCGCCGGCCAATCAGCGGGTCTGGGTGGGGCCGGAGGATGAACAGGCGCGAGCCGGGGCCGTCGGGCAGCGGCCGCGGATCCCCAGCCAAGGGCGCGGGCCGCTCGATGAGCCGACCATTGCGCAGCCCATCATCAACCCGCCTGCTTACCCGTCGGCGAGCGTGTCCGGAGGGCACCCGCAGGCGTATTCCGGGCCGCCGGCGGCGCCGGGCTTCGACGGGCCGGGAGAGGCGGCGAGTTATCCACAGGCGCTGTCCTATCCGGGTGCGGTGACGCCGGGTGGCGGGGCGGATAGTGCTTCACCTGCGTACAGCCGGAAGGGTCTTGGGCTTTTCGCCGCGATCGCGGCGGTGCTGGCGGCGGTGATCGCGGTGGCGGCATTGGTGTTCGTGCTTGCCAACCGGACGGGTGACGCTGGTCGGGATCCGGATGTGCCAACTCTGGGTGGGCCGGCGCCGAGTGATGTGCGGCTCAAGGACGGCGGGACGGCGATCACGGTCACTTGGACGGATCCGTCGAGCGGGTCGGTGTCCTTCATGGTCACCATGGGGCGTCCGGGGCAGGAGCTGAAGCCGGTTTCGACGCTCGGACCTGGGCAGACGTCGTTTGAGATGTCGGGGTTGAACGGGACGTTGAACTACTGCTTCGCAGTGGTGGCGGTCTATCGGAACAACCAGTTCGCGACGTCGCCGCAGGCGTGCACCTCGCGGGCGACGGCTACTCCGCGATAGATCATCACCACTCTCCGAGAGCTTGATCACTGAGCGCATCGGGAGTTGTCCACAACGGGTTACGAGCCCTTCGCGAAGCCCCCTATGATGGCCAGCGTTCTTGACCGACGTGAATGTGCCGGCCGACGGGGAGGTTCGGGCAGTGACCAGCGAAGAGCGACCCAAGCGACGGTGGCGCCGCCGTGGCTACCTGGTCACGATCGGCACTGTCCTGAGCCTCGCGGGTGGACTCGGGCTCACTGTCCTCGGGCTCGGGTCGGCCGATCAGGCCGTGGCCAGCTTCGACGCGGCGTCGTGGGTGTGGAGCCGGGCCAAGGGCGAGGTCGCGCGGGTCAACGGCGTCACGGCCAAGGTGGACACGCGGGTCGACGTGCCCAAGGCGCGTGGTCATCAGGTGCAGATCGTGCAGAACGACCGCTTCGTGATCATGCGCGACGTCAACACCGGCGCGATCGGGTCGATGGATCTGACGACCTTGAAGGACTTCTGGGACGACTCCACCAGCTCGGGCATCGGGGTGCGGATCGCGTTGCACGAGAATTCGGTCTTCGTGATCGACACCGTGCAGGGGCGGGTGCAGCAGCTCGAGCCGAAGACGCTGGCGCCGGTGGGGCCGCCGCTGCAGTTCCCGCCGGGCATCGCGGGTGGCGTGTTCGACGGCAAGGGCAAGCTGTGGATCGCCTCGCCGAGCGAGGGCACGGTCACGGCGATCGCGCCGGCCCCGGTCGCCTCGGAAGGGCCGGCCGCCGCGGCCGGGCCGCAGAAGGAGCGTACGGAATCGGTCGCTGGCCCCAGCCATGATCTTGTGCTGTCCACCCTCGACGACGGCGTCGCGGTGCTCAACCGGACGACGAATGCGCTGAGCACCGTCCACGACGGGCAGCCGCTGCCCAAGCCGGTGACGCTGCCGCTGGCGGGGCCGGGCACGCTGGCCCCGCACACCGAGGGCAAGCAGGTCCCGGTGACCGTGCCGGGCGACCGGCATGTGTACGTGGTGGGTGACGACAAGCTGCGCAGCGACTTCGCGGTGCCGGGCGACGGCGAGGAGCTGCAGCCGGCCGTGGCCTGGGAAGGCTACTTCTACGTGGCCGACACGGACGGGTCGGTGCACGTGTTCGACTCGACCGGAGCGCGGCAGAAGGACATTCGCTTCAACCAGCCCGGCGGGCCGCTGGAGCTCGAGGTCCGCGAGGGCTACCTGTTCATCAACGCGCCCGGGTCGTCGGTGGCCCGGGTCGTCGACAACCAGCACACGGTGCGCACGGTCGACAAGTACGCCGACGACGTGGTCGGTGGCGATCCGCCGCAGACGCCGCCGCAGGCCCCGCCCCCGCCGCCGAAGCCGAAGAAGCCGGTGGTCAGCAAGCCGGGTGCGCCCAAGAACGTGCGGGCGGCGGCGGGCAACGCCGAGGCCCGGGTGAGCTGGCAGGCGGCGGCCGACAACGGGGCCGCGGTCTTCAAGTACGTGGTGGTGGGCTCCGGGCGAACCTTCCAGGTCGGCGCCGATCAGCGCGCGCTGACGATCCCGGGGCTGGTCAACGGGCAGACGTACACCTTCACCGTAAGCGCGGTGAACAAGAAGGGTGCGGGCCCGGCGCGTACGAGCAACGCGGTGAAACCGACCTCCGAGGTGCCGGACCCGCCGACCGCGGTCACCGCCGAGGCCAAGCCGGACGGCTCGGTCGTGGTGAGCTGGCCGCCGGCCAACGGGCAGGGCCTGCAGATCCGGCGGTACACGGTCACGGCGATCGCCGAGGGCGGCAGCGCGCCGATCGGCGACACCACCGAGCCGACGCTGACGATCAAGACCGGACAGCTGGAGTTCGGCAAGCAGTACGCATTCACGGTCGTCTCCGTCAACGAGCGCGGGGCCGGGTCGAAGGCGTCGCCGGTCAGCGGCAGCGTGGTGCCGTACGCGGCCCCGGCCAAGCCGGAAGGCGTGGACGCGGCCACCGTGGGCGACCAGGCCGGGTCGATCTCGGTGGCGTGGCAGCCGTCGGTGGACAACGGGCGGCCGGTCACCAAGTACGTGGTGGCGGCGGGCGGCAAGAGCACCGACGTCACGGCCGGCACGGCGACGACGCTGACCGGGTTCGAGTCGGGGGTCAACGTCGCGGTCGAGGTACGGGCGGTCAACGAGGCCGGGGAGAGCGAGCCGGGCACGGCCACGGCGCGTACGGTGGCCTCGCCGAAGGTGACCGTGACCGGGGTGACCTCGACGTTCAACACGGCGACGGTCGCGTTCAGCGTGGACGCGGGCGGGGGCAACGCGAGTTGCTCGGTGGCGGCGTCGGGCGGGGCCACGGCCAAGGGCAGCTGCTCCAGCCTCAAGGTCACCGGGCTCAAGCCGAGCACGTCGTACACGTTCACGGTGACCGCGACGAACGCGGCGGGCACGGTGTCGGCCAAGTCGACCAAAACCACGGCCAACCTGCTCGGGACGGCGACCTGCAACAACGGCGAGAACGGCGAGACCGCGACCTACTGCAATGAGGACCGGGCCGGGCGCAACGGCAACGAGATCTTCAGTGTCACCAAGCAGGACAACGACAAGCAGGTCGGGTGGGCCAAGCCGGGCACGCGGCTGCAGGCGTACTGCAAGAAGGCCGGCGAGGACGTCGACTCGTACATCTACAACAAGCAGAAGAAGAGCACCTGGTGGATCCAGGTCAACTACAAGGGCAAGAACTACATCCCGTGGGCGTGGCTCAACCTCGACGGTGGGGACGACCTGAACAACCTGCCGAACTGCTGAGGTAAGAGCGCCGTGGTCACCGAACCCCTCCCACCGCAGCACGTCCAGGGCTTCGCCCAGGTCGCGGCCGCGCTCGCCGAACGGATCGGCGCGGTCGTGCTGGGCAAACCGGACGTGGTCGAGCTGGCCTTGACCGCGCTCTTCGCGCAGGGGCACGTCCTGCTCGAGGACGTGCCCGGGGTGGGCAAGACGACCCTGGCCCGGGCGCTGGCCGCGTCGGTGCAGGGGCAGTGGCGGCGAATCCAGTTCACGCCCGACCTGCTGCCGTCCGACGTGTCCGGAGTGACGATCTTCAATCAGGCCAGCCGCGGGTTCGAGTTCCACCCGGGGCCGGTGTTCGCGAACATCGTGATCGCCGACGAGATCAACCGGGCCTCGCCCAAAACCCAGTCGTCGCTGCTCGAGGTGATGGAGGAGCGGCGGGTCACCGTGGACGGGGTGCCGCATCCGGTGCCGCAGCCGTTCCTGGTGGTGGCCACGCAGAACCCGGTCGAGATGGACGGCACGTACCGGCTGCCGGAGGCGCAGCTCGACCGGTTCCTGGTGAAGCTGTCGGTGGGCTATCCGAGTGAAGAAGTCGAGGTCGAGGTGCTGCGCGGGGCGGCGCTGCGCTCGCCGGACGCGCTGGAGCCGGTGACCGACACGGCGACGATCGGCGAGATGGTGCGGATGGCCACGCATGTGCACATCGCTGACCCGCTCTACACGTACGCGGTGAGGTTGGCGGCGGCGACACGGAACCATCCCCAGGTTCGGGTGGGGGTGAGCCCGCGTGGGGTGATCGCGCTGACCCGGGCGGCGTGCGCCTACGCGCTGATCCACGGCCGGGGGTACGTGCTGCCGGAGGACCTCAAGACGCTGATCGGGCCGGTCTTCGCGCATCGCGTGCTGCTGTCGGCCGACGCCCAGCTGCGCGGGGTGACCGCGGGCGAGGTGCTCGACGACGCGGTCCGGTCGGTGCCGGTGCCGCTGCCCGACAGCACCCGCGTCGCGGCCGGGGCGTGAGCGCCGCCCCCGCCGCCGGTGAGCCGCCGCTGCCGGTCGGCAGCGCTCCGCCGACCGGCGGCGGCCCCGCCCAGCCCGACGACAGCCCCGCCGACTCGGGCAATTCGGGCGGGCCAGCGGCGGGCGGCCCAGCGGCGGGCGGGCCAGGGGCGAGCAGGGCAACCGGCGGGAACACGGCAGCGACAGCTGTTTTGCAAAGGTGGCGGCGGACGGGAGTCACCGGGCGGGGGGCCGGGCTGATTGTGGCCGCGGTCGGGCTGATCGCGGTCGGGTTTCGGTACGGCTATCCGGATCTGGCGCTGCTCGGGGCGGCGGCGGTGGTCGCACTGGTCTGTGCGGTGGGGTTCGCGCTCTGGCGGCCGCGGCTCACCGTGGAGCGGGTGGCTGATCCGGATCGGGTGGCGCGGGGCGAGCCGGCGCGGATGACGCTGACGGTGGGCAACGCCAGTCGGCTGCGGGCGGCGAATCTGGTGGCCAGCGACCGGTGCGGCGGCGGAGCGGTGCCGGTTCCGCTGCTGCGGCTGCGGCCGGGGCGGGACACCACCGTGGACTATCCGGTGCCGACCAGCCGGCGCGGGGTGGTGCCGATCGGGCCGTTGCGGGTCACCCGGGAGGATCCGCTCGGGCTGGTGACATTGGCCCGGACGTACGGCGGGGTGGCGCGGGTCTGGGTGCATCCGCGAATCCATTTGCTGCGGGCGGTGCCGGCCGGGATGGCGCGGAGCCTGGACGGCCGGATCGACAAGGTGCCGCAGGGGACGATCACGTTCGACACGCTGCGGGAGTACGTGATCGGCGACGAGATGCGGCGGGTGCACTGGCGCAGCAGCGCCAAGGTGGGCGAGCTGATGGTGCGCGAGCAGCTCGACACGTCGGAGCCGACGATCGTGGTGCTGCTCGACGACCGGGCCACGGCGCACCCGGAGGTTCGGGACGGGGTGGCCGAGTCGTTCGAGTCGGCTTGCGAGGCGGCGGCGTCGATCGTGGCCGCGGCGGTGCGTGAGGATCTGCCGGTCAGCCTGCATCTGGTGACCGAGGTGGCGACCGGGCCCTATCTGGATGTGCTCACCGAGGCGACGTTGAGGGACGGGGATCTGGCGGCCACCCTGCGGCGGATGCGCGGGCAGCGGCTCGGCGACACGTTGATCTTCCTGACCGGGCCGGGCGGACGCGGGGACCTCGGCTCGGTGACTGCCTTGCGCGGCCCCTACCCGGTGGTGATCGCCGGGCTGTTCGGCGACCGCGACGGCGCACCCGTCTCGGCCGGCGACGGCCCGATCGTCATCGAGGCCGCCGATGGCGCCGAGTTCGCCGCCGCGTGGGACGGGGTCCGCGGATGGTAAGCGGTCCCAGGCAGGGTGCGCGGATGGTGAGCGAGGCTCGGCGGGGTGCGTGGATGGTCAGACGGCGGCGCCGAACCGCCGGCGGGGTGAGGGCATGAGCAGGTGGGTGCGGGCCGGAGTGGTGGCGGTCGCGCTCGCTGGGATGATTGCGCTGTCCGGGGTGGTGCTCGGCCAGATCTTTGCCGGGGCGCTGCTGGTCCAGCTGGTCGCCGGTGCGGCGGTTGGGGCGGTGGGTGTCAGCACGGCTGCGCGGCGGCTGCCCAACTGGGCGGTGGCGCCGCTGTCGGCGGTGCTGCTCGGGGCGTACGGCGTCTTGGCCTTGAAGGTTGCCGCGCAGCGGGCCGAGATCGCCGGGCCGCTGCCCGAGATCGTGCGGGATGCGCTGGTCAACGGGATTCCGCGGCTACTGACGGCGCTGATTCCGGTCGAGCCGACGCCCGACACCGTTGTCGTGCCGGTGATCGCGGCCTGGCTGGCCGGGCTGGCGGGAGCCGAGATCGCGGTGCGGGCCGGGCGGGTGCTGCTCGGGCTGCTTCCGGCGACCGCGCTGTATGCGGGGGCGCTCTATGTTGTCGGGCCGAACGCTGACACTGCGCGCTGGACGACGCTGGTCTTCGCGGGGCTCGCCGTGGTTGCCCTGGCGGCCAGTGCGCGCCACGCCGAGGAGCCGCGTGCGGAGGGGCGGACCCGGGTCGCGGTCCGGGGGCCGGCCGTCGGGCTGGTAATCGTTATCGGACTGGTCGTCGCGGTGGGGCCGTGGATCAGTGGGCGGGTCGGCGCGACTCCGGTCGATCCGCGCCGCTATGTGGAGCCGCCGCAGGTGGACAGCCTCGACGAGAGCCCGCTCAACCGGATCTCCGGGTGGGCCCTGCGGCCGAAGGATCCGCTGTTGCGGGTCTCGCCGGCGAGTGGCGTCAAAGGCAGGACTGTGCGGCTGCGGCTGGCCGTGCTGCCCGACTACGACGGTGTGACCTGGCGCGTCGGGGCCACCTACCGCAACGCCGGGCGCGTGCTTCCGCCTCTGCCGCAGCTCCCGGACACCGACACTTCGGAGGTACGCCAGGACGTCACGATCAGCGGTCTCACCGGGCGGCTGCTGCCCGTCGTGCCGGCGCCGACCGAGGTGTCCGGGGCGCGGGTCGCCTTCGACGCGGCCACCGGCACCCTGATCCGGCCCGAGGCGCTCGTGAGCGGATTGACATATTCGGTCACCTCCGAGCTGCAGACGCCGGATCTCAACCTGCTGCCCACGGCCGAGACGCCGTCCGGGAACGCGGTCGCGCGCTACCTGACCATCGGGGCGGACGTGCCCGACGACATCCAGCGGCTGGCCGATCAGCTGGCCGAGGACAACGGCGCCGCTTACGACCGGGCCATGGCGATCCAGGAGTTCCTGGCCGAGCACTACCGGCGGGTGGCCGACGCGCCGAGCGGCCACGCCTACCCCAACCTGCGGTACTTCCTGTTCGGGCCGCGCGGGCAGGGCGGCCAGGTCGGGACGTCCGAGCAGTTCGCGGCCTCGTTCGCGCTGCTCGCCCGGATCACCGGGCTGCCGAGCCGGGTCGTGGTCGGCTTCGACGCGCCGGCGAAGGGCGGCGCGGTCACCGCGGCCGACGCCATCGCCTGGCCGGAGGTGCTCTTCGACGGGCTGGGCTGGGTGGCGTTCGACCCGATGCCCAAGAGCAAGGACCCGACGCCGGTCGAGGAGGACTTCACCCCGAAACCGACGCCGCCGACCTCACCGCCGTCGCAACCACCGGCGCCATCCGAGACGCCGCCGAGCTCCGGGGCGCCGACCGTGCTCGCGGCTGCTCCCGGCGACGGGCCGTCGGCGGGGGTGGTGGCCGGGGCAACGTCCGGATCGGTGGTGCTTCTGCTGGTGCTCGCGGCGGGAGCGGTCGTCGTGATGCGGCAGTCTCTGCGCCGCCGGCGGCTGGCCACCGGTACGCCGGACGACCGGATCACGGGCGCCTGGCGGGAGTTCACCGACGCACTGCGCCTAGCCGGCCGCCCGGTCCCCAAGCACTTCGCGGCCACCGAGGCGGCGGCGTACGCGATGAAGCCCGAGCCACCACCGGGGGGCCCGGGAAACGCCACGCCGCCGCGGGGGAAGTTGAGAAACGCCACGCCGCCGCCGGGCGCGCAGGAGTCGCTGCCTCCGCTCGATGAGCTCGTGGCCGGCATCAACACGGTCGGGTTCGCGCCTGGCTCGGCCGACGACGCCCAGGCCGCGCGGGCCGGTGGGCAGGTGGTCGCCTACGCGGACGCGCTGCGCTCCCGCCGCTCGTGGTGGCGGCGCCTGTGGTGGGCCGTCCACCCGGGACCGCTGCGCTGGAACCGCCGGCCGTGACCGCTGCGGTCCAGCAAAGGCACGCGAAGCCAGGCGTGACCGCTGCGGTCCAGCAAAGGCACGCGAAGCCCAGGCGTGACCGCTGCGGTCCAGCAAAGGCACGCGAAGCCCAGGCGTGACCGCTGCGGTCCAGCGAAGGCACGCGAAGCCCAGCAGTGACCGTGGCGGCCCGGGTGGGCCCGGCCGTGACCAGGCCCACCCGAGGGTGTCAGCTCAGCCGGCTGACGACCTGGCCGGCGACCGCGTCGCCGGCGGACAGGCCGAAGTCGGCGTCCCACTGGTAGTGCACGCCGAGGTAGACGCGGCTGCGGGCGTTCTCGACGGCCGCCGCGCTGAAACTGGTGTAGGTGCGGTAGTTCTGCTCGCTGGGGTCGAGGCTGTCGACGCGGAAGGTGACGGTGTCGGTGCCGAAGTAGCGCTTCATGACGCCGGCCCAAGCGCCGGCGAAGGTGGCGTGCCCAGAGATGTAGGCCGGGAACGGCGGCGAGAAGCGCACACCATTGCGGTCCACCGACAGCGGCTGCCAAGTCGGGTCGGCCACGGTGGCCGCGTTGCCGTCGGTGTCGGCGAGCCGGATCGCCGACTCCGGGCGCCACAGGTCGATGGCGGTGCGATACTTCGCGTCCCAGGAGACGATCGCGGAGTCGGCCATGGCCAGGCTGACCATCGTGTACAGGCGGGCGGCCTGGAACAGCTCGAGGTTGCGGTCCAGGGCCAGGATCGAGGTGTGGCGCAGCAACTGGCCCGGCGGCTTGTACGTGCCGGGCACGTCATTGGCCCAGAAGAACGCGATCCGGGTCTGCTCGGCCGTCCGCGTCGTCGAGTTGACCCCGCCCAGCGCCTTGACCTCGTTGACCTGCGCGGCGTACTCGGGGCTGGCCAGCAGGGCCGACACCGTTGAGAAGCCGCCGGGCAGCGGTGGCCGGAACTGAGTGCCCGAGGTGAGGGTGAACGGGGTGACCCCGCCCCAGTTCGGGGTGGCCGCCGGGCCCGAGCCGGTCTGGCGCCACTGTCCGGGCACGGTGCTTTCCACGTACGGCGTGGTGTTGTTGGAATTGTCGTTGGCCCGGGCGGCCAGGATCCGCTGGGCGACGGTGACGCCGACGGACGTGCTGAAACCCTCCGGGCCCGGGTTGCCGACCGGCTTGTACTTCGCCGCCTCGGCGTAATAGGACGAGAAGTCCACGGTGGGGAAGATCTGCGGCAGGACGGTACGGGCGGCCGCGTCGACGTTGGAGATGATGTCGTAGGTGTAGTTCGGCTCCCGCGCCACCCGTCCGAGGTACGGCGTGCCGCTGCCCTGCAACGAGACGATCGTGTCGTAGAGGGCCGCGTTGAGGATGGCCGCACGCCGGGTCAGCGGGCCCGGCGCCTGGTCGACCCGGGTGAAGGCGTACCGCAGGGCCTCGTTCCACAAGATGACGTGGTCGGTGCCGGCGGGTATCGCCGCGGCCGGACCGGCCGTGGCGGCCACGGTGCCGCCGGTGGCCACCGCGGCGATACCGATGGCGGCGCCGGATCGAAGCATGGTTCGACGTTTCAACGGGTTCCTCCGGATCGGCGGATCGAGACCCGGAGACGCCCGGGCCCCGCGTCGACCGGCGGGATCTCCGCCGGCCGTCTGCAATCTGCCGCCGGAATGGCGCGTAGAACTGAGAGCACCGCCCAGCCTCCCGTCCCCCGACAGCGAGTTGCTCAGACGAACGGGGGCCGATCAGGCACAGCGCAGTAACACATTGTCCAACCCCCGTTGACGAAGAGCATTCTTCGCAACGCGTCGACCGATGTCAATGCGCAGCGATTGACACCGGTCACCGGGAGTCAGGCGAGGGCGGCCGCCCCGAAGGAGACGGAGAAGCGCTTGCACCAGATGCTGACGCTGCGGAAGTCGCTCGGGTCGATGTCGGCCCGGAGGGCGTAAATCTGGTCGCCGCGATTGCCTTTCAGCCGGCCGAGCTCGGTGTATTTGCCGTCGTCGAAGACGTGCCAGCCGTCGCGGCCGGTCTTCACCGGCTGGTCGGTCAGCCAGACCCGCAGGTCGGGGCCGTCACTGGTGTTCAGGCCGGCCAGTTCGAGCTGATGGCTGCCGTCGGGGTTGCGGACCAGCCGAGCCTGACCGGTGGTGTCATGTTCGTGCGTGACGAAGGAGCCCCGGGCGATCACCACGGCGACGGGTGGGTTCGAGGCCGAGGCGGAAGCGGTTGACGGTTGTGGTGCCGCGGAGGGCGTGACGGTCAGGGTGTCGGTCACCGTCGTATCGGTGAACAGCCGCCACGGCTGGAACCAGTAGAGGCCGCCGGCGGCGACGAGGCCGAGCACAGCGACGGCTAGGGGAAGCAGTCTGCGGTTCACCGCCTCAGTCAACGCGCCGGTGGCGGTGCACAGCCAGATGGCCTGGCCTTACGACTTCCTTACGGCAGGCCGGCGGGCGGCGCCCTCGATGACAAGCCCGAGGGCGGTCTCCGGGTCAGCCGGCGATCGTGACGACCGGGGCGTTCTGGGTGACCGCCCAGTCCAGGGCCTGGCGCAGCTCGTCCTGGGGGAGGGGCCGGCGGCGGGTGATGGTCAGCGCCACCGTCACCGTGACTGACAGGAAGGCGCTGCGGGCCTCGGCGGCGGAGAACGAGGCGACCAGGTCGTAGGCGAAGCGTACGGCGTCGTCCTGGTCCAGGGCCGGCAGCAGCAGCATGAAGTCGTCGGGGCCCGCCTTCACCGCCCGGTCACCCGGGCGCAGCCGGCTGACGAGCAGCTCGACGGCGGCCTGGTGCTGCCGGGTGGCCGTACGGCCGATCGACCCTTCAGGCCCGGCCGCGTGAGTGATGCGGACCGCCACCACCGCGACCGGGAGAACGCCCGAGGCGGTGACGCCGGTCGCCCCGGTCCAGCGGTGCAGGCCGGGCCGGCCGGCCAGGTCGATGTCGCCGGCCGCCGCCGCATCCGGCTGGGTTGTCGCTGCGCCGAGGTCGCGGGTTTCCAAGGCGTCGGCGTCCCGGGTTTCAGCGGCGCCGGCGCGCAGGCGGTCGTGGTCGCGCTCGGCTCGCGTCGTGAACAAGCGCAGCGCGGCGTCGGTGCGGCTCTCGCCGGGAGTGGCCGGGAGATCGCGTACGCGCTCGAGGACCGCGTCGATGGCCGAGCGGGTGGCCGGCGGCAGGCGGTCGCCGAGCTGGTTGCGCAGGCGCAGCGCCTCGTGCAGCGCCTCGTCGCGGCGGAAGGTGGTCCGGGCCTCGAACAGGCGCCCGCTCTCCAGCGACGCCGCGCCGGGCTGGAACCGCTCCAGGTCGTACGCCACCAGCAGCGCCCCGAAACGCGGGGTCAGCACGACGACCGTCCACTCGCGGGCCAGCTCGTCCTTCTCGTCGAGCAGCACCGCCTGGGCTCCGGCCGGCAGCTCCGGGGTCTGGTCGGCGACCAGACCCACCACAGTGGCCGCCGCGCGGCTTGCGATCTCCGTGTAGACCCTGCGTTCCCGCTCGAAGTACGGCAGCCGCTGGAACAACGCGAAGACCAGCATGGGCCCGTCCTCGGCGGCCGCCAGGGCGGACCGCTCGAGCGCGTGCGAGATGGTCACCAGTGTTCGCTTGGTCAGCCGCTGCACGGCCGGGGTGTCGGGCACCGCTGTAGCGTAGGGACACCCGGGCCACCTGGCGACCCATCATGGATGATCTATGCTCGGCCGGCCCGGAATCCCGGGCCGGTACGGGGAGTCCCATGAGAAAATTCTTGCTGTTCCTCTTCGCGGCGGTTCTCGCCGCCACCACCTTGACGAGTACGCCGGCCTCCGCGGCCGATTCCTGCGGCGGCACCCTGGCCATCGGCGCGATCGCCCGCTGTGAGTCGATCAGCGGCAGCCAGGAGCAGGTCTACTTCGTCACCGTTCCGCGGGCGAACGACGTCCTCTACACCATGCTGACCCGCGGGAGCGGCGAGTCGCCCCAGGCCCGGATCTCCGGCCCGAACGGCGCCGACATCTGCACGGCCCTGTCGGACGCCGGCCGCTGCCAGCTCAAGGGCGCCGGCACCTACAAGGTCATCGTGTCGCTCTACTTCGGCGGAGAGGGTGATTACACGCTCGGTGTGCAGTCGCTCAAGTCACCGTCGGCCTGCACGACCCTGCCCGCCTCGTTCTTCGCCTTCACGTCGACCGGTCAGGCCGGCTCGCTGCCGGCCGGCGCTCCCGGCGACTGCTTCCGGTTCAACCAGCCGACCGGCAGCGTGCTGCGTCTCTGGTCGCCCAAGGGCAACGGCGACATCCAGGGCGACATCCTCGACGCCGACCTGCAGCCGGTCTGCCAGATCCGGTACGCCACGTACTGCACGCTCACCGGCATCGGTCCTTATCGGCTGAACCTGGCCGAATACTACGGCGCCGAGACCCCGTACACGCTGCGGATGTCGCGCATCTCGAACGCGGCCGGCTGCCAGGTGCTGCGGACCGCGCCGTTCGGCGACCCGACCGCGTACGCCGGAACCGGCTCTCTGCCGCAGCAGGAGGACATCACCTGCCACAAGACGCACGTCGCCACCCCGGGCACGCTCGGCGTGCGCGTCTTCAACGCCCAGGGCGTCGCCTGGACGGTGTACGACGACGCGGGGCAGTCGATCTGCTCGAAGTGGGGCCAGGAGCCGTGCGCCGTGCCCGCGGCCGGTGACTACACGGTCATCTCGGAAAGCCAGGACTGGAACCCGATCAGTTTCCAGATCGCGCTGCCCGCCCTGATGCGCACCGTGGGCTGTTCGGCGGCGACCGGGCTGAGCTGGGCCGCGGACGCGCTGGTCATGTCGCAGACCTCGGCCGTGCAGACCAACTGCCACCCGTTCCGGGCCGACGCGGGCGACCGTGTCATCGCCTACGCCGCGGCGACGAGCTACAACGAGGCCCACGCGACGATCGTCGACAGCACCGGTACGGAGGTCTGCCCCGGCCTCGGCGACGAGGACGGGTGCGTCCTGCCGGCCACCGGCACCTACCGGGTCGTCTCCTACCTCGCCAACTGGAACGCCGATCACAGCGAGCAGACCTACAAGCTGCAGGTACGCCGGCTCTCCCAGCCCGCCGGCTGCCCGGTCGTGCGGCCGGGAACCTACAACGCGCCGCCCGCGGGAGCGGCCGGGCCGATCCGGTGCCGGGCGCTGGTCGTGACCGAGCCGGGCGCCTACACCGTCCGGGCCTTCGACGGCGAGAACCGGCAGACCTACGGGCGGTTGTACGACGGCACCGGCCGCAAGGTGAACGCGAGTGACCTGCCGGCCGGCCGGTACACGTTCGTGCTGGACGGCGGCGTCACCTCGTCGGTCATCGACAACGACTTCACGTACGTCACCTCGGTCCTGCCGGCCGAGCCGGCCGGTTGCCCGGCCGCGCCCACCGACGGCCTGACCGGCGCCCCGTGGCACGCCGAGTTCACCGCGGCCGGGCAGGTGCTGTGCCGCCGGCTCGACCTGCCGCAGGGTGCGCGGCTGGCTCAGCTGCAGCCGACCGACGGGCTGGCGCCCGAGGCCCGTCTGTTCGACGCCGACGGGGAGTACATGTGCGACTCGTCGGCGCTGACCCAGTACAGCTGCGCGCTCGACAAGCCCGGCCCGTACACGGTCGTGGTCGAGCAGAACCAGGGCGACGCGCCGGGCGCCTTCACCACGGCGTTCGCCCGCGTCGACGGCATGCCGGACTGCCCGGACCTGCCCGCCGGCGCCGGCGGCGCGGACGCCCGCACGGGTACCGACCGGGTCGCCGCCTGTTTCAGCATCGCCGCCGATCAGCACGCCGGGCGGGAGACGTTCGCCTGGCAGCGCACCGCGGGTGACGGCACCGCCCAGCTCGCGGTCTACAACGCCGACGGCATCCGTTACTGCCGTACGGGCGCCTTCGCGGACCGAACGGTCACGTGCACGCTGCCGGCCGGTCCGCTCACCGTGGTGCTGGAGGGCCCTTCCACGGACGCCGCGTTCCGCCTCACCCATACGACCGCGTCCTGACCGGGCACCGCCGCCGGGCACTGCCCGGCGGCGGTACATGCTGGCGGGCATGGACGAGCGAACAACGCGGCCAGAGTCGGCCGGGCGGGCCGGCTATCGCCGTTCGGCGGGGTCGAGCCGGGGTGAGGCCCGCCGGCGGGAGCTGCTGGACAAGGTGACCGACGACCTGGCGGTCAACGGGCTGGTCGACTTCTCGCTGCGCCGGGCGGCCCGTGCGGCCGGGACCACGCACAAGGTGCTGCTGTACTACTTCGACGGCGTGGACGACCTGCTGGTGCAGAGCGTGCTGCAGCTGCGTGAGCGCCGCATCAGCAAGGGCCTGGCGGCGGCGGCCGGGCCGGGCGGTGAGTCCCTGGCCGGGCGGGTACGCGCCCTGTGGCCGATCCTCGTGGGGGCCGAGAACCGCGTCCTCGACCAGGCGATCGGCCTCGCCATGTACGACTCGGACCGCTACGCCGCGCTCGGCCGGGGCGCCACCCAGCAGTACCTGCCGTCGCTGATCTCGCTGTGCCCGCCGCAGTGGCCGGAGGGCCGCAAGCTCGAGGTGGCGCAGATGGTCCTGGGCGTGCTGCGCGGTTTCCTCATCGACGCGCGGACCAACGGCGACGAGGCCGGGATCGCGGCCGGGTTCGACGCGCTCAGCCGTGCCTTGGACCGCGAGGAGGCCGCCGGGGGGGTAGACCCGATGTGAACCACGTGGTTCACTTTGCGGAGAGCGGCGGGGAGCGGAGGTCGGTCATGGAACGAGAGAAGACCCGATTCGCCAGCGGCGACGCCGAGTGCGCGGCCTGGCACTACCCCGGCCCGAACGGCGGCTGCGTAGTCATGGCCGGCGGTTTCGCCATGCCCAAGGAGCCGGGCACCGACCGGTTCGCCCGGCGCTTCGCCGATGCCGGCTACACCGTGCTGGCCTTCGACCACCGCCGGCTGGGTGAGAGCGGCGGCGAGCCACGCCAGGTCGTCCGGATCCGGGAGCAGCTGGCGGATTGGCGGGCCGCGATCGCGTCCGCCCGGCAGCTGCCCGGTGTGGACCCGGACCGTGTCGCGATCTGGAGCTTCTCGCTGACCGGCGGCCACATCCTGCCTGTCGCCGCCCGCGATCCGCGCCTGGCCGCGGCGATCGCGCAGTCGCCCAATCTGGACGGACCGGCCGCCGCCCGCAACGCCGCGCGCTTCACCACCCGGTCGGCCCTGCTGCGGTTCACCGGCCGGGCGCTCGCCGACGCCCTCGGCGGCCTGGCCGGGCGGGCGCCGCGGCTGATCCCGACCACCGGCCGCCCCGGAACGGTCGCGGTGTTGTCGACGCCGGACGCGGTGGACGGCTTCGACCGTAAGGTGCTTCAGCCGGACTGGCCGCAGGAGGTCGCCGCCCGGTCGGCCCTGCGCGCCTCGATCTACCGGCCCGGCCGGTTCGCCTCCCGGGTGCGGTGCCCCCTGCTGGTCGTGGCCTGCGACGACGACCAGTCCGCCCTGGCCGCCCCGGCCGTGCGGGCGGCCGCCGCCGCGCCGCGCGGCGAACTGCTCCGGGTGCCCGGCGGCCACTACGCGCCGTTCCTGGACGCTCATGAGCGGACCGTCGAGGCCGAGCTCGCGTTCCTCGGCCGTCACCTGCTCGGCGCCGCTAGCCGAACCTGATCACTTCCTGACGTCCGTTCGTCAGGCTGGTCCCCCGCCGGGACCGGCCCGGCGGTACGGGACAGGGAGTGGACCATGCGGAGACTGCTGGTGGCGGCCGTGGCGTTGAGCGCGTTGACGGCCTGCGGCACCTCGGCCGCGGAGACCGACACGGCGAAGGTGGCGACGCTGCAGAGCCCGTCGGCGGCGGCGGGGAAAGCGACGCCGAAGCCGGCGGCTCAGCGGCCGCGGGAACGGCTGGACACGACGCCGGAGGAGTTCGAGGCGCTGCTCGGGCCGTACAACAAATGCCTGGCCGAGCACGGGGGCATCGCCAAGGGCAGCACGATCCAGCAACAGCGGAAACAAGCCCAGGCCGGACCGGCCGGGCCGGCCTCGGGCGCGCAGACGGCGAAGTTCGACGCGGCCAACAAGATCTGCGAGCCGCAGTACTACCCGCTGCCGCCGTGGGAGAAGGATCCGGCCAACCCGGAGGCCAAGGACTTCGCCCGGGCGACGGTCAAGTGCCTCAAGCAGAAGGGCGTCGAGTACGTCGAGGTCAGCGAGGACGGGCTCAGCATCGCGCTGGGCGGTGACCAGAACGACCCGAAGTCGATCTCGATGGGCCTGGACCTGATCCCCGGCTGCGAGCGCGACATCGCCAAGCAGAACAAGTAATCAGGAGATGGCCGCTCGGGGCATGAGACGGGCGGCCCGCACGCACGGGTAGACCCCGGCCAGGACGCCGATGACGATGGCGCCGCCGGCCCCGATCCCCGCCGGACCGGCGGGGATCACCAGGGGCCAGCCCTGCCAGGCGGCGTAGCCGATGGTGGCGGCCAGGCCCAGGGCGGCGCCGGCCAGGCCGCCCGCGCCGGCCAGCACCACCGACTCGGTGAGGAACTGGCCGCGGATCTGACCCCGGGTGGCGCCCAGGGCCCGGCGCAGACCGATCTCGGAGCGGCGTTCGAGCACCGAGACGACCATCGTGTTGGCCACGCCGATGCCCCCGATGACCAGGGCCACCCCGGCCAGGGCCAGGAACAGCACCGAGAAGCTGCTCTCGGTGGCCCGCTTGGCCGCGAGGGCCTCGGAGGGGCGGGTCACGGTCACCGCGCCCGGGCGCTCGGGGGAGATCGTCGCGGCCAGCACGCCGCGTACCGCCTCGAGTTGTGCCTCCTCGCTACGGACGTACAGCACTGTGGGGTGTCCGTCGAAGCCGAGCTCGGACCGGGCGGCGGGCCAGCCGACCAGCACCGACCGGTCGATGTCGGGGGTCAGGGGAGTGGTCTCGAGGAGGCCGACGACGGTGAAGCGGCGTCCGGCGATGAGGACCTGCGGCGCGGCGGTCCCGCGGGGCAGATCGGTGATTCCCAGGCGGGCCGCGGCGACTGAGCCGAGCACGACGGCCGGGAACTTCTCGGTGGCCGGGTTGAGCCAGGCGCCGGAACGGACGCGGGCCTGGATCGCGGCGGGCAGGTCGAGGCGGGCGGCCAGGGCGGTGAGGCCGCTGGGGTCGGTACGCTCGTTACGGCGTACGGCCGCATGGGTGTTGGCCACGGCGGACGCGCCGGTGACCGGCCCGATGCGCCGGACCATCTCCACCGCCGACTCGGGCAGCGGCGCCGGTGGCTGGACGTCCGGCTGGGCCATCGCCTGTAGCGTGTTCGTGCCCAGCGCGCTGAGCTGCTCGACCAGGGCGGCCCGGCCGGACGCGGGCAGGCCGGTCACCACGATCATCGTGGCGATGCCGATCGCGATGCCGAGCCCGGAGAGCGCGGCCCGGCCCGGGCGCGTCCGCATCCCGAGCAGCCCGAGCCCGAGCAGGTCGGCCGGGCTCACCGCCGCACGTCCGAGACGATCCGGCCGTCGCGGATCTCGACCTGCCGGGGCAGGGCGGCGGCGATGTCGCGGTCGTGGGTGATCAGCACGATGGTGGTGCCCTCCTCGTTGAGCCGGCGCAACAGGCCGAGGACCGTACGGCCGGTGGTGGTGTCCAGGGCGCCGGTCGGTTCGTCGGCCAGCACCAGCGACGGCCCGTTGGCCAGCGCCCGGGCGATCGCCACCCGCTGCTTCTCGCCGCCGGACAGCTCGCCCGGCCGGTGCCGGGCGCGATGCGCGAGCCCGACCCGCTCCAGGGCGTGCAGGGCGCGGTCACGACGGTGGCGGCGGGGCACGCCGGCGTAGAGCAGCCCGGTGGCGACGTTCTCGGCCGCGCTCAGCCCGTCGGTCAGATGGAACTGCTGGAAGACGAACCCGATCTCCCGGGCCCGCAGCGCCGACAGGCGGCGGTCGCGCAGGGTCGCCACGTCCCGGTCGCCGATCCGGACGGTGCCGCTGGTCGGCCGGTCGAGGGTGCCGATGATGTTGAGCAGGGTCGACTTGCCGGAGCCGGACGGGCCGACGATGGCGGCGAGCTCGCCGCGGTGGATCTCCAGGCTCACGTCGTCGAGCGCGGTCACGCCGCCGGGGTAGCGCACGCTCGCGTGAGCGACCGAGACGAGGGTCACGAGGCGACCACCACGGCCATGCCCTCGGTCAGGCCGTCCCCGCGTACTTCCACCCAGCCGTCGGCGAACATGCCGGTCGTGACGCCGACCAGGCCGTCCGGGCCCTGCACGGCGTAGCCGCCCTCGGTCAGCGCGACCAGCGCCTCGACGGGCACGGCGAGGACGTTCCGGGCGATCTGCCCGGCCACGTTGACCTGCACCCCGGCCGAGTCCAGCTGGGCCAGGTCCTTCGGGTTGTCGACGGTGACCAGGACGGTCAGCTTCGGCGGGCCGTCGGCCACGCCGTCCGGGGGCGACGCGACGGTGCGGCCGACCGAGAGGATCCGGGCCTTGACCGTACGCTCGTTCGGCAGCGTGACGGTGACGCGGTCACCCCGGCTGAGCTCGGCCGCCGCGGTGAGCTCGGCCGAAACAGTGATGACCTTACGGGTGGCGGTGACCGTCATGAGCTCGGTGTTGGCGGGGGCGCCCGGTTGGACGGTCACCGAGTCGACCCGTACGGCCCCGGACTGCACCTCGACGTCGCCGACGGCGATCGTGCCCGTCGGTGGCAGGCCGTTGTCCTCCTGCCACCGCTTGATCGCCTTGACCAGATCGGCGGTGAGCACGCCGTCCCCGTCCCGGACCGTGGTCGTCCCGGCCTTCTCACCCGGATCGGGCCGGCGGCCGATCCGGTAGCCGAGCGCCCGCAGGTTGTCGGCCACGATCCGCACGTCCCGGCCGACCAGATCGGCTCCCGCGATCGGGCGGTAGAGCGGCATGCCGCCGTAGAACAGGACCACCGGCTTGTCGTCGGCCCGGAAGAGCTGCTTGCCCCGCCCGATCGTCGCCCCCGCGGCCGGCAACCAGGTGACGGTGGCCGCGGTGTGCCCGGACAGCGGCCGGGCCGAGCCGAAGCCGACACTGCCGTCCAGCTTCTTCGTGGTGGACAGGGTGCGGCGCTCCAGCTTCGCGGTCTCGGCCGCGACGGTCTGCTGCGGCGCCGGCTGCTGAGCCGCCCGGTGCCGCGAGAAGGCGACCGCGGCGCCGGCGCTCAGCGCCCCGACCAGCACGATCCCGCTCAGCCCGGCCACGATCCTCGATTGCATGGCGACGAGCGTCCCGGGAGATCGTTAGAAAGCTGTCAGGTCTTCCGCGAAGATCTCCGGTGGTCGCGGCGCGGACCTATCATCGCCGCCATGTGTGCTCAGGTCCTGCTCGCCGAGGACGATCCCCGCCAGGCCGAGGTGGTCCGGCGCTACCTGGCCGCGGACGGGCACGAGGTCCTCGTCGTGCCCGACGGGCGGACGGCGCTGGCCGAGGCCCGCCGGTGGCAGCCGGCCCTGGTGGTGCTCGACGTGATGATGCCCGGCCTGGACGGGCTGCACGTGTGCCGCACGCTGCGGGCCGAGTCCGACGTGCTGGTGCTCATGCTGACCGCCCGCGCCACCGAGGAGGACCTGCTGCTCGGCCTGGAGCTGGGCGCCGACGACTACCTGACCAAGCCGTACAGCCCGCGGGAGCTCATGGCCCGGGTCCGGACCCTGCTGCGGCGGGTGAACCGCGGCGCGCCACCGGTCACCGATGAGCTACGGCGGGTCGGGCGGCTCGGCATCGACCCCGTACGCCACCTGGTCACGGCCGGCGGGGAGCCGGTCGAGTGCACCCGCGGCGAGTTCGCCATCCTGGCCGCCCTGTCCGAGCGGCCGGGCCGCGTCTGGACCCGGGCCCAGCTGCTGCACCACACCCGCGGCGTCGACCGCAGCTCCACCGAGCGCACCATCGACGTGCACGTGATGAACCTGCGCCGCAAGATCGAGACGGATCCGCAGAAGCCGGCGCACCTGCTCACCGTCTACGGCGTCGGCTACAAGCTGGCCGCGGAGACGCCGTGAGCCGCGTCCCGCTGCGCCACAGCCTTCTCACCCGCCTGCTGGTCACCTCGGTGCTGATCGCGGTCGCGGCCATCGCCGCCACCGCCTGGCTGGCCACCGCCACCGCCACCCGGGCCCTGCGCCTGGAACAGGGCCGCTCGCTGACCGAGGACAAGGGCGTCTACGACCTGCTGGTCGGCTACGCGGCCACCCACCCCGACTGGTCCGGCGCGCCCGGCCTGATCCGGGACCGGGCCGCCAAGATCGGGCGCCGCATCACGCTGACCACCCCCGACCGGGTCGTGATCGCCGACTCGGGGCCCGGCCCGTCGCTGGCCGGCGCCCGCGCCTCGGCCACGGTCGACCCGCTCGACCTCGACCTCGCGCTCAGCGGCGGCACGGAACGCATCGACACCCGCGCGGCCGGCCCGTTCCTGGTGCCACCGGCCGAGCGCGCCGGGCTCGACAAGGTCGCGGCCGACACGCTGATCTGCATCCGCAAGGGCGGTGGGGACGGCGAGATCGTACGGCTGCCGAACGGCCGCCCGTCCATCGTGCTGACCGGGTCGGGCCTGGACGGCAACGCCGCGGCCTGCAACGACCAGCTGACCGCGGCGTCCACCAAGGCCGAGGTCGGCCCCCTGCGCGAGCTCGGGCGGCTGGTCACCACCTGCGCCCGGCTGCCCCGGGAACTCAAACTCGGCGTACGGCCGGACTTCTCGACGTACTTCCTGATCGCCCAGCGCCCCGAACCGGTCGCGATGCCCGACAGCACCACCTCGGCCGTGCCGCCGGCCCGGGTCCGCGGCTGCGTGGAGAAGTCACGGCGGGCCATGCTGCAGGCGTACGTCGCCCCGCCCGCCCTGTTGTTCGTCACCGACCCGACCGCCGGCGCCGACCAGACCCGCTTCACGCTGTCCCGCGAGAACACGATCCGGATCGTCGCCACCACCGGCGGCGTCCTGCTGGCCACCATTGTGGTGACCGTGCTGGTCGGGCGCCGCCTGGTCCGCCCGCTGCGCGCGCTCACCGACGCGGCCGGCCACGGCCCGGTCCCGGTCTCGACCCGCGACGAGATCGGCCGGCTGGCCCGCGCCCTCAACGACTCGACCGAACGCCGCGACCGGGCCGAGGCCCAGCGCCGGGCCATGGTCAGCGACGTCGCCCACGAGCTGCGCACCCCGCTGACCAACATCCGCAGCTGGTTGGAGGCCGCGCAGGACGACCTGGCGCCGACCGACGCCCAGCTCGTCGACCTCCTGCACGAGGAGGCGCTGCTGCTGCAGCACATCATCGACGACCTGAGCGACCTGGCCGGGACGCTGCGCCTGGACCTGCGGCCGGTGGCCCTGCGCGACGTGCTGGCCCAGGTGGTCGACAGCCATCTCGCCCCGGCCCACGCGGCCGGCGTCCGGCTCGCCATGGAAGTGCCGGGGGATCCGGTGGTCCAGGCCGACGCCGTCCGGCTGCGGCAGCTGCTCGGCAACCTGGTCTCCAACGGCATCCGCTACACCCCGCGCGGCGGCTCGGTCACGGTCACCGCGCACGGCCCGGTCATCGAAGTCCGGGACACCGGCGTCGGCATCGCCCCGGAGAACCTCCCCAAGATCTTCGACCGCTTCTGGCGGGCCGACGAGTCCCGCAGCCGCGCCACCGGCGGCAGCGGCCTGGGCCTGGCCATCGCCCGCAAACTCACCGAGGCCCACGGCGGCGAGATCGAGGTGCGAAGCGTCGTCGGCCAGGGAACCACCTTCACCGTCCGGCTGCCTTGAGTTTCGCGGCGCTGCCGGGGTCGGCCGGCAGGAAGGCGGGTCGCGCTTGCCTTCGCCGGCCAGTTCGCGCTCGTGCTGCCGCTCGTGCTGATCGGCGGCGCGGCCAGCTGGGCGCTGATCACCCCGATCAACCACGCGCTGACCGGCCTCGCCCCGGACAACCCGAGCGTGGTCATCTCGCTCAACTCCAGCGGCGCCTACCTGGGCCAGGCGCTCGGCGCGATCCTCGGCGGCCTCGCCCTCACCAGCGGCGCCGGCGCCCGCGAGATCTGCCTGATCGCCGCCGCCATCGTCGCCGTCGCCGTCCTGGTCGAGCTCACCAACGCCCGGCGCCCCGCCCTTACAACGCCGAGGTGAGGTCCCGGCTTTACATGCTTTGTCCGGTGCTCCCGCTTTCGTGCCACCACGGGCGAAGAGCCGGTTAACGGGTGGTGGGCGGGGGCAAGGTCGGGGTCGTACCGAGATCCACAAGGTGAAGGAGTGCACGATGCGTACCCGGACCATCCGACTCGCTCTGCTCGGCGTGACGACCGCGGGGGTGGTGCTCACGCAGCAGGCCTGCGCGAACGGTACGGCCGCGGCGCCCACCGTCTCGGAAGTGGCAGCCACGCCGTCTTCCCCGGCCACGTCATCGTCCCCGGCCAAGCCGTCTTCCCCGGCCACGACGGCCGCCGACGGGTCCGTTCCGGTCTGCCGGACCAGTGACATCGAGGCGACCATCACGCTGCAGCCCGGCGGCGGCAGCACCCGCCGCGGCCTGGTCACGCTCACCAACGAGGGCGACATCGAGTGCACCATCGGGGGCCGCGCCGCCATCTCGCTGAAGAACCCGGCCGACGAGGTCGTCGACGTGCCGGCGAGGAACGTCGACGAGCCCGGAAAAGCCGTCCGGTCCGTGCTCAAGGTCGGCTCGAGCGTCTTCCAGGGCATCAAGTGGACGGTCTGCGACAAGGGCGACGCGACCTGCGCCGCCGGCAACACCCTCGTGTTCAACCTCGAGGCGTCGACCGACGGCCGGGCCGCGAAGCTCGAGGGCTTCCCCGCGCCCGAGAGGAACGACATCACCATGAAGTCGCTTCAGATCGGCACCATCCAGCCCAGCCGCCAGGGCGTCGTCGCCTGGTAGCCGCCCCGGGGTTGCGGGCTTCCGTTTGTAAGTGTGTACTCACATACATACGGAGAACGGAGGAGAACCGATGAGCTTCGGATACGTCGCGCCGCACGGTGGCACCCCGATTCCGGGGGCCAACCCCAAGGGCTACATGCTCGGGCCGGACGACGGCTCGTACACCTGGTTCGAGAAGGCCCTGATCACGTTCAAGGCCAAGGCGGCCGACACCCAGGGGGTGCTGTCGTTCTTCCGGTGCGACGTGCCGCAGGGGTGGCAGGCGCCGGTGCACCGGCACCACAACGAGAGCGAGCTGTTCTTCATCACCGAGGGCCGCTGGGAGATCTTCGTCAACGACACCGTGCACGAGGCCACGGCCGGCAGCACCATCTGGATTCCCGCCGACACCAAGCACTCGATCTACGTCACCTCGAAGACCGGGCAGGGGCACTGTGTCATCACCCCGGGCGGCTTCGAGAAGTTCTTCGAGGACACCGGGGAGCCCGCGACCGTGCCGAGCATGCCCACCCACCAGACCCGGGAGCCGTCGGTCGACGAGCTGCTCAAGGTGGGCCGGGAGATGGGCTGGATCCTGGAGGAGCCCGAGCCCCGCCGCCTCGGGAGGTAAGACCCCGCATGGTGGAATACACCATGCCAACCACCTCGGCCCGCATCCGGTCGACCGCGGGGGAGCGCCGCGAAGTCGTGCTCACCGCGGCCGTCCGGGTCTTCTCCCAGAGCGGCTATCACGCCACGTCGGTGGGCTCGGTCGCGACGGCCGCGGGGATCTCCGAGGGGTACGTGTTCCGGCTGTTCGGCGACAAGCAGAAACTTTTCGTGGCCGCCCTGGCCCGCTGTTTCGAGCGCATCCACGAGGCGCTCTCGGCCGGGGCGGACGCGGCGCCGTCACGCCGGTCCGGGGCCGTCCTCGACGCGATGGCTTTGGCCTACGCCAAGCTCATCGCCGAGCGCGAGCTGCTCATGCTTCAGGTCCAGGCCCTGGCGGCGGCCGACGACCCTGCCGTACGGGCCGAGATGCTCCGCGGTCAGCAACGGCTGGTCGAGCTGGTCCGCGACCGGTCCCGGGCCGCCGACGCGACCGTGCAGAAGTTCTTCGCCCAGGGGCAGCTCTGCCATCTGGTGACGGCTCTGGGCCTGGTCACGGCGGCCCCGGACGAGAAGGCCGAGTCCTGGGTGCGCATTCTTACCGATGGCATCCGCCACTTCGAGTGAGTTCCGGCTCACGGGGCGGCGGCGTCCACGCCGCCATAGGTTGGTGACATGAACGCCTTGGAGCTGACCGACTATCGCGCCGCCGTGGCCCGGATGTATCTGGCCGACACCGACCTCAAGGAGTTCCGCGCCCAGCGCGACGAGCTGTTCGCGACGCATCCCCAGTCGGCGATCCCGGTCTCCGAGCGGGCGTCGTTCGAGGGCCTGCGCTACCTGCCCCCGAACGACGACTTCATCGTCGAGGCCACGCTGCGCCCGGCCGACGGCGAGATCGACATCGACACGGGCGGCGACGACGGCGTGGTGCACTACCGCCGGGCGGGCATCCTCGAGACCCCGTTCGGCGAGCTGTCGCTCTGGTGGATCGCCGCCTACGGTGGCGGTCTCTTCCTTCCGGTCCGCGACGGGCTGTGCGGCCGCGGCGCGTACGGCGGCGGCCGCTATCTCACCGACACGGTCAAGGGCACCTTCGGCCGGGGCCTGCAGGTCCTGTCCGGTACGCGGGTGCGGCTGGACTTCAACTACCTTTACAACCCGTCCTGCGCCTACGACGACGCCTGGCAGTGCCCGCTGGCCCCGGCCGAGAACCGCATCGACACCGTCATCGAGGCCGGCGAGCTCACCTACCACCAGGATTAACGCTCGATCGCCTTCATCTGGGCGTCGGTGTGGTGGCCGCCGGAAGCGGGGGCCATCGCGTCGAGCGCGCCGATCTGCTCGGGTGTGAGCTCGACACCGTCGGCGGCGACGTTCTCCTCGAGCCGGCTGACCCGCTTGGTGCCGGGGATCGGCACGATGTCGCCGCCCTTGCTCAGCAGCCACGCGAGGGCGACCTGGGCCGGGGTGACGCCGGCCTGACCCGCGATCTGCTGCACCTGGTCGGCCAGGCGCAGGTTGCGCTGGAAGTTCTCCCCGGTGAAGCGGGGATGCCCCTTGCGGAAGTCACTGTCGTCGAGGTTCGCCACGTCGGCCTCGGTGCGCAGGTTGCCGGTCAGAAAACCACGACCGAGCGGGCTGTACGCGACCAGGCCGATCCCGAGCTCGCGCAGCACCGGAAGGATCTCCTCCTGGTCGCGGGTCCACAGGGAGTACTCGGACTGCAGCGCGGTGATCTGGTGCACGGCGTGGGCGCGCCGGATGGTGCCGACCCAGGCCTCGGACAGGCCGATGTGCCGGATCTTGCCCGCGCGCACGAGGTCGGCCAGGGCGCCGATGGTGTCCTCGATCGGCGTCGCCGGGTCGACCCGGTGCTGGTAGTACAGGTCGATGCGGTCGGTGCCGAGCCGTTTGAGGGAGCCCTCGACGGCGGTACGGATGTTGTCCGGATGCCCGGGCCCGCCACCGGTGTGCGAGATGAGCCCGAACTTGGTGGCCAGCACCACCTCGTCGCGCCGGCCGCGCAGGGCCTGGCCGACCAGCTCCTCGTTGACGTACGGCCCGTAGACCTCGGCCGTGTCGATGAGGGTGACCCCCAGGTCGAGCGCCCGGTGGATCGTGCGGATCGACTCGGCGTCGTCGCGGCCGGCGCCGGTGTAGCCGTGGGACATGCCCATGGCGCCGAGCCCGATACGGGCGACTTCCAGATCACCTAGCTTCGCTGTTCGCATGCCTCCAGGCTGGCACACGCCCTAGCGGATAACTAATCCGATCGTGTTACCGTTGGATCGGATAGTTAATCCGTTCAGTGGGATCGGGAGAAGCGCCATGCGGGAGAGCATCACGGTGAACGGCATCCGGCGGACGTACGAGGTCGTCGGGCCCTCGGACGGCCGGCCCGGGCGGAGTCTCCTGCTCGTCTTCCACGGCTCCAGACAGAGCGGCGCCAAGCACCGCAAGTTCACCGGCGGGGCCTACGACGAACTGGCCGACAGCGGCGCCGCGGTGGTGGTGTACGCGGACGGGCACAGGGGCAACTGGAACGACGCCCGGCGGGAGAGCTCGTTCCCGGCCCGCACCGACGACAGCGACGACATCGGCTTCACCCGGGCGCTGATCGGCAAGCTGACCGGCAGCCACGCCATCGACCCCGCGAAGGTCTACGCCGTCGGCTACTCCAACGGCGGCCAGATGGTGATCCGCCTGGCCCACGAGACCCCGGAGCTGATCGCCGGCGCCGCCGTGATCGCCGCGACCATGCCGGCGCCCGAGAGCTTCCTGCTCGCCGACACGCCACCCGCCCCGTTGCCGGTCCTGCTCATCCACGGCACGAAGGACCCGATCGTCGACTACGCGGGCGGCGGGTACAGCTGGTGGGCCCGGATGCTGTTCAAGGTCGGCGGCCGGAGCCTGTCCGCTCCGGAGACCGCGGCCTATTTCGCTGCCCGCAACGGCATCACCGCACCGCCCACCATCACAAGACTTCCGGCCGCGAACGCGGCGACCTCGGTCGAGCGCACCGACTACCGGCAGCCCGGGCACCCGCCGGTGGCGCTCTACACCGTGCACGGCGGCGGGCACACCATCCCCGGCCCGGCCAAATCGCCCGCCGTCATGGGCCGCACGAACCAGGACGTGCAGACCGCCCACCTGATCGACGAGTTCTTCGCCCTCCGCTGAGGCCGGTGGCTCACCGCGGTGTGTCGGTGAAGCGGGAAAGCTTCTCCCAGCCGTCGATGTCGCGGTCCACGGCGTCGCGGGCGGCCCGGATGGCTTTGAGGGCGTCCGAGCCGAGCACGAGGTGGTTCGGCGGCTCCGGGCTCTCGAGGATCCGCAGGACGGCGGCCGCCGCGCGGGCGGGGTCGCCGAGCTGGCGGCCGCTGGCCTCCTGGCGGGCGGCGCGGATGGGGTCGAACAACTCGTCGTAGTCGGCGATGGTGCGCGGGGCCCGGGTCATCGAGCGTCCGGCCCAGTCGGTGCGGAACGAACCGGGCTCGATCGCGGTCACGTGGATGCCGAAGCCCGCGACCTCCTTGCCCAGGGATTCGAGGAGGCCCTCGAGGGCGAACTTGCTGCCGCAGTAGGCGGAGACGCCGGGGAAGCCGGCCAGGCCGCCCATCGAGGTGACGGCGAGGAGGTGGCCGCGGCGGCGTTCGCGCATGTACGGCAGGACGGCCTGGATGGTGGCGGCCGCCCCGAAGACGTTCACGTCGAACTGGGCGCGCAGGGCGGCGAGCGGCGTCTCCTCGAAGGTGCCCTCCAGGCCGTACCCGGCGTTGGCGATCAGCACGTCGATCGGCCCGACGGTCCGCTCGACGTCGGCCGCCAGGGCGAACACGGCCTCGTCGTCGGTGACGTCGACGACGCGGGCGTGGGCGCGTTCGGGGTGCAGGGCGGTAAAAGCGCTCGCGTCGGCATCCTGGCGGACGGTGCCGACGACGGTGTGGCCGGCTTCCAGGGCGGCGACCGCGAAGGCGCGGCCGAGGCCGGTGCTGACTCCGGTGATCAGAAAGGTCATGTCGCCGATCCTGGGCACCGGCGCCGCCCGTAACCAGGACGCGCTGTACCCAGGCAGCCGGCCGGGCCCCGGCCTAGCGTGGAACGGTGACCGGTAACAACCTCGGCGAATTCCTCCGCGCGCGCCGGGCCCGGCTGGGGCCCGGCGACGTCGGCCTGCCCTCGTACGGCACGCGCCGGGTGGCTGGGCTGCGCCGGGAGGAGGTCGCGGCCCTGGCCGGCATGAACAGCGACTACTACGCGCGCCTGGAGCAGGGCCGCGAACGTAGCCCGTCCGCGCAGATCCTGGATGCGATCTGCACCGCGCTGCATCTGGACGACCCCGCCCGCGAGCATCTGTACCGGCTGGCCGGGTCGGTGCCCGGCACCCGGCGGGCGCCGCGGGAAACGGTCAGCGCGCCGCTGCGGTACCTCCTCGACGGGTATGCGAGTGTCCCGGCGTTCGTGCTGAACCCGGCCAAGGACTTCATGGCGGCCAATGCCCTGGCCGAGGCGTTGTTCTCGCCCTTCGTGGCCCTGGACAACCTGGCCCGCATGACGTTCCTCGACCCGGCGGCGCGGGTGTTCTTCGCCGACTGGGACCGCTTCGCCGAGTCGATCGTCGCCGGCCTGCGCCACGCCGCCGGCCTCGACTCCGAGTACTACCGCCTCCGGGAAGTGGTGGGCGCGCTGAACGAGGAGAGTGAGGCGTTCGCCGCGCTCTGGTCGTCCCAGGCCGTCTACGGCAAGAGCCAGGACCCGACGGAGCTCGTGCACCCCGCGGTCGGCCCGCTCTCGCTGATCTCCCAGTCGTTCGACGTGCGGGGGGCCACGGGCCAGCTCCTGGTCGTCTACCAACCCGAGCCCGGCAGCCCCAGTACGCAGGCCCTGACCCTGCTGGGCGCGCTGGACGCCACCCGTCGCTGGGAATCGTAAAAGATAGAACGATCGGTCTTGACGGCCGAGGCGACCGATTGCTAGCGTTTGCCATGACAGAACGTTCGTTCCACCTCAAGGAGCAGGTCATGCCCACCAAGATCACGCTGGTCATCGGCAACCCCGCCAACCCCGACGAGTTCGAGAAGGTCTACGCCGACGTGCGCGCCGCCGCCGAGACGTTCCCGAAGCTGCAGCGGCTCGAGTCGGCCAAGGTGTGGCCCAAGGAGGACGGCACCGCCACCCCCGCCTACCGCACCCTCGACCTCTACTTCGCCAGCTACGAGGACGCCTCGGCCGCGGTCGCCACGCCGGCCGCCGGCGCCGTCTTCGGCGGCCTCCAGGGCGCCCAGGTCGAGATCACCGGCCTGTTCTCGGACATCGAATAGGCACGCGCCGACACCCGCCCCGCATCTTTGACGAAAAGGGAACTGACATGGACGAGAACACGTACGACGTCATTGTGATCGGCGCCGGCCCGGTGGGCGAGAACGTCGCCGACCGCCTGGTGCAGGGCGGCCTGACCGCCGCCATCGTGGAGCGGGAGCTGGTCGGCGGCGAGTGCTCGTACTGGGCCTGCATGCCGACGAAGGCGCTGCTGCGCAGCGCGGCTGCTCTGCGGGCGGCCCGTCAGGTGCCCGGCGCCCGTGAGGCGGTCACCGGCGGCCTGGACGCGGCGGCGGTCCTGGCCCGCCGCGACGCGTTCGCCTCCCACTGGAAGGACGACGGTCAGGTCTCGTGGCTGGAGTCGGCCGGGATCGCGCTGTTCCGCGGTCAGGGCCGCATCAGCGCGGAGAAGGTCGTCGAGGTCACCGGCGCCGACGGTGTCGTGACCAGGCTGACCGCGCGGCACGCCGTGGTCGTCGCGACCGGCAGCAGCGCGCTGGTTCCCGACGTCGAGGGTCTGCGGGCGGCGAAGCCGTGGACCAGCCGCGAAGCGGTTGCGGCCGAACAGGTTCCGGCCCGGCTCGCGATCATCGGCGGTGGGGTGGTGGCCTCGGAGATGGCGACCGCGTACACCAGCCTGGGCGCTCAGGTGACGATGCTCGCCCGCGACGGTGTCCTGCACCTGGCCGAGCCGTTCGCCGGCGAGCGGGTCACTCAGGCGCTCCGGGAGTCCGGTGTGGACGTCCGCATCGGGGCCGAGGCGGCGTCGGTCACCCGGGACGAGGCCGGGACGGTGCACCTCACGCTGGCCGACGGGCAGCAGCTGAGCGCCGACGAATTGCTGGTGGCCATCGGGCGTACGCCCAACACGTCGGACATCGGCCTGGACAGCATCGGCCTCAAGCCGGGTTCCTGGCTGACCGTCGACGACGCGCTGCACGTCGAGGGGGCGGGCGAATGGTTGTTCGCCGCCGGCGACGTGAACCGGCGGGTGCTGCTCACCCACCAGGGCAAGTACCAGGCCCGGGTGCTGGGCGACGCGATCGTGGCCCGGGCCGAGGGCGAACCGGTCGACACCGGGGCGTGGGGCCGCCACGCGGTCACCGCCGACGTCAAAGCGGTCCCCCAGGTCGTGTTCACCGAGCCCGAGGTCGCCTCGGTCGGTCTCACCGCGGCCGCCGCCGAGGAGGCCGGCTTGAACACCCGGGTCGTCGACTACGACCTGGGCGCGGTGTCGGGTTCGGTCCTGCACGCCGAGGGATTCCAGGGCCAGGCCCGCATGGTCGTCGACGAGGACCGCCGGGTGATCGTCGGTTTCACCCTGGTCGGCCCGGACGTCGCCGAGCTGATCCACGCGGCCACCATCGCCATCGCCGGCGAGGTCCCGATCGACCGGCTCTGGCACGCCGTGCCCGCCTTCCCGACGGTCAGCGAGGTCTGGCTGCGCCTCCTGGAGACCTACGGCCGCTGACCGTCGACGTTCGATCTATCCATACCCCTGAAAGGGTTTCTTGTGAGCACCGTTGCTGTTTCGCCCGGCATCTCGCAGACCGCGTCCGCGTTGCGGCGGCTCTACTTCATCCGGTTCGCGTTCGCCATCGTGTGGGCCGGCGTCACCATCGCCACCGCCAAGGAGATCAACGCTCTGACGGTGACGCTGTTCGTGCTCTATCCGCTGTTCGACGTGGGGGCCGCGATCTACGACATGCGGGCGTCGCGGGCGACCGGATCGCCGGTGCTGCTGTACGTGAACATGGCCGTCAGCCTGCTCGCCGCCATCGGGCTGGGCGCCGCGGCCGCCTCGGGCATCCCGGCCATGCTGCGGGTCTGGGGCGCGTGGGCGGTCGTGGCCGGCGCCGTGCAGCTGGCCGTGGGCCTGCGCCGCCGGGCCATGGGCGGTCAGTGGCCGATGATCATCAGCGGTGGTATCTCGGTGCTGGCCGGCGCCAACTTCATTCTCAGCGCCTCGGCCGACGACCCGGTGCTCAACCAGGCCGCCGCCTACGCCATCCCGGGCGCCGTCTTCTTCCTCATCGCGGCGATCCGCCTCGGTCGCGCCGCCAAGGCCAACTGACTGCGGCCGGTCGAGAGCCTCCGCCCGGATCCGGCGGAGGCTCTTCCCGTCGCGTCAGACGAACGGCCAGCCCGCCGGCTGCCCGAGCGCCAACCGGCCCGGGATCGTCCACTGCGTGGTGGAGAGGTTGGCGGCCTGGGCCAGCAGCAGGCCCCGGGCCGCCGCCACCTGCGACAGCGACCGGCCGACGGCGATCGACACGTGGTCCTTCTCGGCCAGCAGGATCCCGTCGAAGCCCCGCTTCACGGCGGCCAGGGCGATCATCTCGTCGATCGCCGCCTCGGCCATGCCGATCAGCACGGCCGCGCAGCCCGGGAAGAGCAGGTTGATCACCGGCAGGCCGGCCGTGCGGTGGGGTGCGTACAGGCTCTGGGTCATGAAGGCCGGCACGAAGACGTCCTCGGCCGTGACGCAGTTGCTGTCGGAGGCCCGCATGCCCACCACGTCCCAGGTGTCCTGAATGGAGACCTCCGCCCGGGGGACGGCGCAGAGGCGGAGACTCTCGAAGCCGCCCTCGGCCCCGGCCAGCAGGTACCACTCGGCCGCGTGGGCGCCGCTGACGATTTTCCACGTGCCGGTCAGGCGGTAGCCGCCGTCGACCGCGGTGAGCCGACCGGGTGAGCCGGAGTTGGCCGTCAGCGGCGCCCGGCCGCCGGCCCAGATCCGCTCGATCGCCTCGTCCGGCAGCCAGCCGGCCACGAAGCCGAGGTTGAAGTTCCACAGCAGCCAGGCGGTCGGGCCGTCGATCCGGGCCACCCGCGCGTAGAAGTCCAGCGCCTCGGCCACCGGCGCCCCGAACCCGCCCCGCTCGGGCGGGGTGAGCAGGCCGAACGCGCCGCGCTCGCGCAGCTCGTCCACCAGCTCGCCGGCCACGCGCCCCCGCTCCTCGGCCTCGTCGCGGTACTTCTCGATCGCCGGGCGCAGCAGCTCGGGCAGTTCGTCGATCGGCATGTCCGATCCTTCCGCAGGGGCCCGTGAGCCGGGCCCGTCCGGCGACCCAGATGCGCCGCGGCGGGCAAAACTGCGCCCCGGTCGCTATGACGCCGGTCTCACCTCGGTGGCGTACGCGACGCCCAGCCGCGCCACCCGGCCCTCGCGCAGGCGGAACAGCCACGCCGAGCCCGGGGGACAGTGCTCGGGATCCGAGGCCGGGTTGACGTAGTCGGTCTCCCACACGAGGACGTCGCCGCTGGCCGTGGCGTCGCGCAGCCGGACGCCGACCCCCGCGCCGAACGTGTAGTCCATCATCATGTGCAGGGCCGACCGGTCACCGACGAGCCCGCCCAGCGCGTGGATCGACAGGTCGGGCTGGTACCAGTCCTCGATCACCCCGGCGTACCCGTCGCTCTGCATCGCCGTCAGGTGCTGCCGGGCCTGCCGGCGGTGGGCCTCGCTGTCGGGCCCGTGATGCGCGTCGCCCGCGGTCTCCCGCAGAGTCCGCCCGAGGACCCGCCGGGCGTCGCGGAGCCGGCTCGCGACGGTGTCCTCCGGCACTCCGCACAGTTCGGAGATCTGGCGGTACGCGGTGAAGCCGCTGAAGTAGCGCAACAGGACGACCTCACGCAGCGGCAGCGACAGTCGCCCGACCGCGTTCCGGACCCAGTCCCGAGCGTACGACCGGTCGAGCGCCTCGTCCGGCCGCGGCTCACCGGCCGGCGGCATCAGCGGCTCGATCTCGGCCACCGGCAGAGGGCCGCGCCGCCGGAGCCGCATGCGGCAGTTGTTGCGGACGATCTGGCGCAGCCAGGCCCCCGCCGCCTCGGGATCGCGCAGCCGCGGCAGCTGCCCCAGCGCCGTGAGCATGGCGTCCTGCACGGCGTCCTCGGCCTCGTCGGTGTAGCCGAGCAGCGCGATCGCGGTGGCCCGCATCCCGGCCCGGTGCCGCTCGGTCAGGACGGCGAACGCCGCCATGTCACCCGTGCGCGCCGCTTCGACCAGTTCGCTGTCCGTTCCCACCACCCATTGATTAAAGCGCGGGGCCGGCCGAGACCTCGAGCAGCCGCTCCACCCCGCGCAGGAAGGTCTCGCTGATCAGGTCGGGGTCGAACAGGCAGCCGGCGGCCATGGCCCCGTCGCGGATCATCACGAAGTGGCGGGCGGCCGGCTCGGCCGACGACGGCCGGACCTGGGTCAGCAGGCCCGTGACGGTGTCCAGGAACCATTGGCGGTGGGACAGGACGGCCTGGTGCACCGGGGAGGTGGGATCGGGGTATTCGGCCACGGCGTTGAGGAACGCGCAGCCGCGGAACCCGGGGGACCGGATGCCGGCCGCGATCGACCGGCCGAGGGCGCGGACCGTCTCGGTGGGCGGGAGGCCGGCCGCGACGGCCTGCTCGGCCTGGTTGCGTACGGCCCGGTCGGCCTCTTGCAGGTAGGCCAGGACCAGATCCTCCTTGCCGGGGAAGTGCCGGTAGAGGGTGGCCCGGGTCACCTGGGCCTCGGTGACGATGCGGTCGACACCGACCCGGTGGATGCCGTCGGTGTAGAAGACCCGGGCGGCCGTCTCGAGCAGCCGGGAGCGTGCCTCCGACGGCCGGCCGTCTGGTGTGGGGTGCATCCGCGAACTGTACAGGACAGAACGTTCGTTACTCCAGGGCCAGCGAGGCGAGCGGGACGTGATGCTGGCCGGCGTGAATGTCGCGATCTCGCGGGCTGCCCTGCGGCACCGGCCGGGGAAACGAGATCTTGACGACGTTGAGCGAGGGGATCCGGTAGATCCGCACGGTCGCGGCGCTGACCGCGTACAGGCGCCCGATGATCTTTTCGTCCACGAAGGCGACGGCGGCGAAACCGGCGGCGTCGCGCAGGAAGATCTCCATGGTCACCCAGAACGGGCCGGCGTTCTTGGACCGGACCTCCAGGGCGAGGTCGGCGACGGTAGCGGGTTCAGGCATGGGGGCCCTCCGGCAGGTCGATACGGAACAGGGCGGTGGGCGACTCGACGTCGACGACGTGGTTGAGCACGAACTCGTAGGCCGGCCCGCGTTCGGTCTCGGCCGGTGACGTGGCGAAGGCCAGGCTGGGCAGGTAGTTCATGTCCGGGGTGGGCAGGTGCAGCATGAGCGGGTTGGCCAGTTTCGCGATGGCCGTGGCGGTGGCCTGGTCGGCCGCGTTGACCAGCAGCATCACCCCCACCTCGCGGGGCGGGCCGGTGGCCGGGTCGATGGCCTCGAGCACGGCGTCGTATCCGTACAGGCGGATGTCGACGACGTACTCGCCCGGATCGAGGCCGAGCGTGCCGGTCACCCACTCGCCGATCATCCGGCGCAGCAGCGCGGCCCAGGTGGTGATCTGCCCGAGGATGTGCGGGTCGCGGATGGCGGTGAACGACATGGTCTCGTAGCCGGAGACGCGGGCCCCCTCGAGCTTGAGGGTGTGCTGGGCGGCCGGCTCGAACCGGGAGCCCTCGACCCGGACGCGCCGCTCGTCGAGGGCGCGGTAGGTGGCATCGCCGACCTCGATGGTGCCGGCCGGCTCGCGCATGGAGAACGGGTCGACCGTCTCGTACAGCATGTGGGCCGCCACGGACGTGGGCGTGCAGGCGACGGCCGGGTCGAGCGGCTCGATGGTGAAGCCGGTGGCGTCGATGGTGGCCAGCACCCCGCCGGCGCGCGGGTTGGTGGTGCACTGCCCGCCGCATTCGACGATTTTGGCGGCGTGCCAGGTCGGCCCGGCCGGCATGCCGGCCATCAGGGGGTACGCGGCGGCGAGCGCGGTGTCGGTGGCCCGCCCGGCCAGGACCACGTCGGCCCCGGCGGCCAGCGCCTCGGCGATCGGCTCGTGCCCCATCATGGCGACGATGTGCGAGCAGCTTTCCAGGGTCGCCGCGTCCAGCTCGCCGGCCGGTGGCAGCGGATGCACCCGGCCGGCGCCGAGGTGCTCCTTGAGGTCGGCCGCCCGCTGCTCGCTGTAGATGGTGGCGACCCGGAGATTGAGCCCCTCCTCGGCCAGGATGTCGCGGGTGAGGCCGGCGACCCAGTCGACCCCCGAGTCGGTGCCGCTGGTGCCGCAGGAACCGACGATCAGCGGGATGCCGGCGGTGGCGGCCGCCCGCAGCAGCAGGCGCAGATCGCGGGCCACGGCCGCGGCGGCCGTCTTGGCGGTGCCGGAGCCGAGGTAGTAGGGGCCGGAGTCGGTCGACCCGCCGTCCACGGCGATGACGTCGGCGCCGAGCTCGAGGCCGCGGGTCAGGGTCTCGGGTGGGAAGCCGGCGCCGAGCATGCCGGTCGGCGCGAGGACGCGTACGGCCTCGGGGGTTGTGGCCATTGACTTTTCCTTTCGACGGTCAGGCGAGGGCGGTGGCCAGGGCGCGGCCGGCCTGGCGACCGGAGAACAGGCAACCGCCCAGGAACGTGCCTTCGAGGGCGCGGTAGCCGTGCATGCCGCCGCCGCCGAATCCGCTGACCTCGCCCGCGGCGTAGAGGCCGGGAACCGGGTGCCCGGCGGCGTCGAGCACCCGGCCGTCGAGGTCGGTGTGCAGACCCCCCAGCGTCTTGCGGGTGAGCACGTGCAGGCGGACGGCGATCAGCGGCCCGGCGGCCGGGTCGAGCAGCCGGTGCGGGGACGCCGTGCGCATCAGCCGGTCGCCGCGGTGTCGCCGGTAGTTGCGGATCGCCGCGAGCTGGTGGTCCTTGGTGAAACCGTTGGCCAGTTGCCGGTCACGGGCCTCGACCGTGCGCCGCAGATCGGCCGGGTCGAGCAGCGGCTCGCCGGTCAGCGCGTTCATGCCCTTCACCAGCTCGTCCAGATCGCCGGCGACGACGAAGTCGGCCCCGCGGCGCTTGAACGCCTCGACCGGCGCCGGCGCCCCGCCGCGGACCCGGCCCAGGACCTGGCGCAGGTCGCGGCCGGTGAGGTCGGGGTTCTGCTCGGAGCCGGAGAGCGCGAACTCCTTCTCGATGATCTTCTGGGTGAGCACGAACCAGCTGTGGTCGTAACCGGTCGAGCGCAGGTGGGCGAGGGTGCTCAGGGTGTCGGAGCCGGGGTGCAGCGGGGCCGGCAGGCGGCGGCCGCGGGCGTCGAGCCAGAGCGAGGACGGGCCGGGCAGGATCCGGATGCCGTGCGACTCCCAGATCGGATCGAAGTTCTGGATGCCCTCGACGTAGTGCCACATCCGGTCCGGGTTGATGATTGTGCCGCCGGCGCCGGTGGCGATTTCGAGCATCCGGCCGTCCACGTGTGCCGGGACGCCGGTGATCAGGTGTGCCGGGGGCTCGCCGAGCCGCTCCGGCCAGTTGCGGCGTACAAGGTTGTGGTCGGCCCCGATGCCGCCCGAGGTGACCACGACGGCCTGGGCCGTGTACGAGAACTCGCCGACCGGCTGCCGGGAGCTCGGCGTGCCCCGGGGCGCGTCGCTCGGCTCGAGAATCGTGCCCGTCGCGCCGGTGACGATTCCACCCTGGACGGTGAGGCGGTCGACGCGGTGCCTTGCGGCCAGCCGGACCCGGCCCTGCTCGGCCGCCTGCCTCACGGTCGCGATGAACGGCTCGAGCACGCCCGGTCCGGTGCCCCAGGTGACGTGGAAGCGGGGGACCGAGTTGAGGGCGCGCTCGGCCCATCCGACGATCGGGAACAGTTTGACGCCCCGCTCGCGCAGCCAGGCCCGCTTCTCGCCGGCGGCGAAGTCCACGTACGCCTCGGCCCAGCGCCGCGGCCAGGCGTCCTCGGCCCGGTCGAAGTCCGCGCTGTCCAGCCAGTCCTGCCAGGCCAGCTCGCGCGAGTCACGGATGCCCATCCGGCGCTGCTCGGGCGAGTCGATGAGAAACAGTCCGCCGAACGACCAGAAGGCCTGGCCGCCCAGGCTCTGCTCGGGTTCCTGGTCGAGCAGGACCACGCTGCGCCCGGCCGCCACCAGCTCGGCCGTGGCGACCAGCCCGGCCAGCCCGGCCCCGATCACCAGCACGTCGGCGTCGGTCATGCCCGCTCTCCCGGCTTGGTGACGGCATAGGCGGGCCGGCCGTCCAGGGCGGCGACCAGTTCCTTGGCGCCTTCGAGGCCGGCCGCGCGCCGGGCCTCGGCGGTCTGCCCGGCCATGTGCGAGTAGACGGTGATGCCCTCGATCCCGCGCAGGATGCTGTCGGCGGGCAGCGGCTCGGTCTCCAGCACGTCGAGGGCGGCCCCGGCCAGGCGGCCGGCCCGTACGGCCTCGGCCAGCGCGGTCTCGTCGACGATCGGCCCCCGCGCGGTGTTGATCAGGTGGGCCGACGGCTTCATCGTGGCCAGCGCCGCGGCGTCGATGAGGTGGCGGGTTTCCGGGGTCAGTGCGGTGTGCACCGAGACGAAGTCGGAGTCGCGCAACAGCCGATCGAGCGGAACCTGGCCGGTGCTCAGCACGGTCATGCCGAAGGCCGCGGCGAGCGGCGCCACCCGTTGGGCCACCGCGCCTCGGCCGATCAGCCCGAGCGTCTTGCCCCGCAGTTCGAAGCCGTCCTGCCGGGGCCAGCCGCCGGCCGCGACCCCGGCCGCCATCGGCACCAGCCGGCGGGCCTGGGCCAGCAGCAGCCCGATCGTGTATTCGGCCACCGCGTTCGCGTTGATGCCGGGCAGGTTGCTCACGCTGATGCCGAGCCGGGCCGCGGCGGCCACATCGATGGAGTCGTACCCGGTGCCGGTGCGCACGACGGCGCGCAGGGCCGGTGCCCGGCGCAGCACCTCCTCGGACATCGGCTCGTTGGCCACCAGCGCGCCCTCGACGCCGTCCAGCGCGGCCACCAATTGCTCAGGCGAGCGCGGGCCGCGCATCGGGTCGTGCCGGATGGTCCAGCCGAGCCCGGTCAGGTAGGCGTCCACCTCGTCCCCGGGGGCCAGGTAGTCGGTGGTGATGAGAACGGTCGGCATGAAGCTCCTCGGGGTCATGACAGGATCGGCGTGGCCTGACGCCGCTGCAGGCGGCCCAGGTAGGCGAGGACGAGGACGGCCAGCGAGGCCAGCACCGCGATGTCGAGCAGCATCCCGGTCCAGCCGGTGAGGTCGACGGCGGCGCCGATCAGGGCCGGGCCGCCGAAGCCGCCCAGGTACCAGGCGACCGTGTAGAGGCCGGTGTAGGTGCCCAGCACCCGGCTCGACGGCGCGAGGTTCCACAGCACGACCGCCGCGTTGATGGTGAAGGCGGCCGCGCCGACGGCGGCCACACAGAACACGACGACCGTGCCGCCGGGGGAGCGCACCATCGAACCGGCCACCATGGCGACGGCGAACAGGGTCATGCCGGCGCCGATCGTGCGGAGCCGGCCGAACCGTTCGGCGCACAGCGCGGCCGGATAGGCGGCCAGCAGATACGCGACACCGCTGGGCAGGGTGAGACCGCCCGCGTCGCCGCGGCTGAGATTCAGGACCTCCATGCCGTACGGGGTGATGAGCGACCGCGACGCGAACCAGGCGCCGCCGAACAGCAGCACGGTCACCAGCAGCAGGAGCCGCCGCCGGTCGGGGTCGGTGATGATGTCGGCGATGACCCGCCGCTCACCGGGACCCGCCTCGCTGTCCTCGGTCAGCGCCTGCTGGTAGGCGGGCGAGCGGCTGTCGCGCACCTTGAGGATCAGCACGACCGTGACGATCAGCAGGATGATCGAGGGGATCGCGAACGCGCCGCGCGGGTGCTCGTCGACCACGAACAGGCTGATCAGCGAGGCCACGATGATGGTGAGCGACGTGGCGATCTTGACGACGGCGTTGGTCCGGCTCCGTCGCTCGGGGGCGATGAAGTCGGGCACCATCGCCTCCGACAGCGGCCGGATGGTGTTGGCCGTCAACGCGTACAGGACCATGACGGCGACCAGCGCGGCCAGCGAGGTGGCCCAGGGCAGGAGCACGAAGAGCAGCGCGGCCACCGGCATGCCGACGGCCAGGTAGGGCACGCGGCGTCCCCACCGCGTACGGGTGTTGTCGGAGCGGTTGCCCATCCAGGGCTGGACGAAGATGCCGAGCAGGTTGTCCATGCCCATCAGCAGCCCGACGACGGCCGCGCTCGAGACGTGGTCGCGCAGCAGCGCCGGCACCTGGTTGTCGTAGAAGTTCCAGGCCGACTCCTGCGCGAAGAGCACGAGAGCGATGAAGAACGTGATTCTCCGGTGAGACACCATCAGTGGCCTCCCTGTGTCCGGCGTCACGTTAATTTGCTGTAGCAAAATCGTCAACAGTTGCAAACGAAGTTGCTACGTCATGAGTTAGAGTGCGGTCATGAGTGGCACCGAGACACTGGCCGACCGGGCGTACCGGCACGTGAGCGCGGCCATCGCGGCCGGCGAGCTCGCCCCGGGGGAGAAGGTGACCGAGCGCGGCGTGGCCGAACGACTGGCGATCAGCCCCACCCCCGTCCGCGAGGCGCTGCGCCGGCTCGAGCTCGACGGGCTCATCGAGCGGATCGGCCCGCGTACGGTCCTGGTCGCCGCCATCCGCGACGCCGCCATCGACGACCTGGCCGAGGTCGAGGTCGGCCTGCGCGGGCTCGTCGCCCGGTTCGCCGCCCGGCACGCCACCCCCGGCCAGCTCGACGCCCTCGACGTGATCCTCGACCGCGCCGACGACCTGCTGATCCTGCTCAAAGAGCGGCGCCGGCAGGACCAGCCGGTCGAGCGGCACCTGGCCGAGCTGCTCGACACCATGCAGGAGTTCAACGACACCGTGAACGCGTGCGCCCACAACCCGGTCCTGGTCCGGATGCTGGAGCAGAGCCGCGTGTTCACCCGCGCCCGCCGCCGGGAGCTGTTGCTGCGCCGGGTGGCCGAGGACGAGACCTTCGGCCTCGAGCGCTACACCAGCCACCGCGCCCTCGTGCGGGCCCTGCGCGCCGGTGACTCGGCCGCCGCCGAGCACCTCGCGCTGCAAGACGCCCAAGGCGGCCTGGCCGCACTGAGGAGGACGCCATGACCACCCACCGCATCGCCGTCATCCCCGGCGACGGCATCGGGCGCGAGGTCGTCCCGGCCGGGCTCGAAGCCTTACAGGCCACCGCCGACCGGTTCGGCCTCAGCCTCACCTTCGACAGCTTCGACTTCGCCAGCGCCGACTACTGGCAACGACACGGCACGATGCTCCCGCCCGACTGGGAGGAGACGCTGCGCGCCTACGACGCCCTCTACTTCGGAGCGGTCGGCTGGCCCGCGGTGGTGCCCGACCACGTCTCGCTCTGGGGCAGCCTGCTGCAGTTCCGGCGGGTCTTCGACCAGTACGTGAACCTGCGCCCCGTCCGGCTCATGCCCGGCGTCCGCAGCCCGCTGGCCGGCCGCGAACCCGGCGACATCGACTTCCTCGTGGTCCGCGAGAACACCGAGGGCGAGTACTCCAGCGTCGGCGGCCGCATCTTCGAGGGCACCGAACGCGAGACCGTGCTCCAGGAGACGGTGATGACCCGCGTCGGCGTCGACCGGGTGCTGCGCTTCGCCTTCGAACAGGCTGCGCGCCGGCCGAAGCAGCACCTCACGTCGGCCACCAAGAGCAACGGCATCGCGATCACCATGCCCTACTGGGACGAGCGCGTGGCCCAGATGCAGGAGCACTTCCCCGCCGTACGGGTCGACAAGTTCCACATCGACGCGCTGGCGGCACAATTCGTGCTGCACCCCGAATGGTTCGACGTGGTCGTGGCCAGCAACCTGTTCGGCGACATCCTGTCCGACCTCGGCCCGGCCTGCACCGGCACCCTCGGCATCGCGCCCAGCGCGAACATCAACCCCTCACGCGAGCATCCGAGCCTGTTCGAGCCGGTGCACGGCTCCGCCCCCGACATCGCGGGCCGCGGCATCGCCAACCCGGTCGGCCAGATCTGGTGCGGCTCGATGATGCTCGACCACCTGGGCCACCCCGAGGCCGCCGCCCATCTGCTGGCCGCCGTCGAAGAGGTGCTCGCCCACGGCCCCGGCGACGCCCCGCTCACCCCCGACCTGCACGGCACGGGAACGACAGCCGAGCTGGGCCACGCCATCGCCGAGCGCGTCCGCGAACGCTGAGGCCCGCTCGACTGCCGCTCGCGCCGCGCTGACCGCTCTGCGCCGCTCGAACCGCGCGCTGGCTGCTCTGCGCCGCTCGAACCGCGCGCTGGCTGCTCTGCGCCGCCCGAACCGCGCTCTTCCTCTCCACCGCTCCAATCGCGCGCTGGCCGCTCTGCGCCGGTCCACCCGCGCTCTTCCTCTCCACCGCTCCAATCGCGCGCTGGCCGCTCTGCGCCGGTCCACCCGCGCTCTTCCTCTCCACCGCTCCAAGCGCGCGCTGGC
>NZ_JBFAOX010000008.1:346626-390938 GCF_040675435.1 Actinoplanes sp. NPDC049598
CCGCTCTGCGCCGGTCCACCCGCGCTCTTCCTCTCCACCGCTCCAAGCGCGCGCTCTTCCTCTCCGCCGCTCGAGATCGCGCCGACCCCCTCTCTCGCCGCTTGATCACCGCGTCAGAGAGAACGTTCGGTCTTGACATCTCGACCGCGGCCGGTCATCGTTGGTGGCGACAGAACGTTCGTTCTTGCGAGGTGCTCGCGGGAGGGCCGTTCGTTTCCCGCAGCACCGAGAGGATGACCATGACCGCCATTGCCGCTCCTGCCATCTCCACCACGGCCGCCGCCCTGCGCCGGCTGTACTTCGCCCGCGCCGCCTTCGCCCTGGTCTGGGCCGGCGTGACGTTCGCGGTGGCCGACGAGCTCACCCCGCTCGCCACCACGCTCCTGGTGATCTACCCGCTGGTCGACGTGGCCGCCGCGATCATCGACGCCCGCGCGTCGCGCTCCACCGGATCGCCGGTTCTGCTGTACGTCAACGTCGCGGTCAGCCTGCTCGCCGCGGCCGGCCTGGCCCTCGCCGGTTCGTCCGGCATCCCGGCCGCGCTGCGCGTGTGGGGCGCCTGGGCGGTCGTGGCCGGTCTGGTGCAGCTGTTCGTGGGTGTGACCCGCCGCCGGATGGGCGGCCAGTGGCCGATGATCATCAGCGGTGGCCTCTCCGTCGTCGCCGGCTCGTCGTTCGTCGCGGCCGCCTCGGCCACCGACCCCGCCCTGACCAACGCGGTCGGTTACGCCGTCCCGGGCGCCATCTTCTTCCTCATCGCCGCCGTCCGCCTCGGCCGTACCGCCAAGGAAATCTGACACGCCAGGGAGCCCTGGCTGCCAACTATCGAAAGGTTCGATCTGTCATGCGTATCCGTCTCACCCGCCGGGCCGCCGTCGTCGGCGCCACCAGCCTCGCCCTGCTCGGCGCGGCCGCCGTCCCGGCCGCGGCCATGACGGCCGGCAAGTCCAAGACGCCGAAACCGACCGTCGTGCTCGTGCACGGCGCGTGGGCCGACTCGTCCAGCTGGAACCCCGTCATCCAGCGGCTGCGCCACGACGGCTATCCGGTCCAGGCGATCGCCAACCCGCTGCAGGGCCTGACCAGCGACACCGCCTACGTGACGAGCTACCTGGCCACCATCAAGGGCCCGAAGGTCCTGGTCGGCCACTCGTACGGAGGCGCGGTCATCACCAACGCCGCCACCGCCGTGCCCGACGTGAAGTCGCTGGTCTACATCGCCGGTTTCATCCCGCTCAAGGGTGAGACCATCGGCGAGCTCGCCGCGCAGTCCACCCCGGCCCTGCCACTGATCACCACCCCGGTGCCCGCGGGGGCCGAGGTCATCATCGACCCGGCGAAGTTCCGCGAGGCCTTCGCCGGCGACCTGAGCCAGGACGAGGCGGCCAACCTGGCCACGGCCCAGCGCCCGGCCAACACCAGGGCGGTCACCGACGCCAGCGCGACCGAGGGCTTCCGCACGATCCCGTCCTACGCGCTGCTGACCCGCCAGGACAAGGCCATCAACCCGGCCCTGCAGCGCAAGATGGACACCCGCGCCCGCGCCAAGGTCACCGAGGTCAACGCCTCCCACGCGGTCATGCTCAGCCGCCCCGACGCCGTCACGAAGATCATCGAGCAGGCCGCGCGATGAAAGCTCGCGCTCGGACGTGCGTGAGCCCCACGTCCTGAGCGCGGAAGAGGCGGCGGCCCGCTCGGTTCCCCCCGGAGCGGGCCGCCGTCGTCCCGGCTTTCCTCCCGAGGGGCCTCGCCGTCATGCCGCCGAGATCCCGTTGACCGCGTTCCTTCTCTAGGCGGAGCGGAACCGGCCGGGCGCCACGCCGTAAGCGCGGCGGAAAGCGGCCGAGAAGGCGAATTCCGTCGAGTAGCCGACCTGCCGGGCGATGGCCGCGAGGGGGGCCGGGCTGTCCCGCAGCAGCTGGGCGCCGAGGCTCATTCGCCGGTCGGTCAGATAGGTCATCGGGGGAGTGCCGATCGCGGCGGTGAAGCGGCGCTGGAAGGTCGTGCGGGACATGTCGGCGACGGAGCTGAGCTGGTCGACGGTCCACGGGTGCCCGGGCTGACGGTGCATGGCGTGCAGGGCGCCGGCGATCCCCGGATCGGTGACCTGCGGCCGGTCGGGCAAGTGACGCAGCATCTGCACGACGATCAGGTCGATCAGGGCCGCCCGGGCGGCTTTTGTGCCCGGTTCCGGACGGTCGAAGTCCGCTTGCAGCATCGCGATCAGCGCACTGAGCTCCGGATGCCGGTCGTAGTCGGGGGTGAAGCTCACCAGCCCCGGCAACTGCCGCAGCAGCGGCGGGACCCGCCCGTTGTCCAGCCGGTAGGCGCCGCAGAGGAACTCGAAGTCGGCTTCCCCGTGCGGGGCGGGCGGCTCGACCGTGAAGTCGGGCAGGTCCCGGAGATCACAGGGCCGGTGGGAGAGGCCGTGCACGACACCCGCGGCGGTGAAGATGACATCGCCCGACCGTACGGAGACGGGGTCGGCACCCTCCCGTACGAGCCAGCCCTGGCCGCGCAGGATCACGTGGAAACCCAGGACGGCCAGGACGGGGAAGCGCAGACCCCAGGCGCCCGACTCGGTGATGCGCCGTCCGTCGGCCCGCAGGGAACGGGCACTGGCGATCACCTCCGTGATCATGTCCACGCCGGCCATGGTACGGCGGCGTATGGCATCGGGCCGGGCACGCATGGCCGGGGCGGCGCCGCGCTGGTTCCGTGGGGGCGTGACATCACCACTCGTCGAGACTCTGTCCGCGTACGCCGCGGAAACCGAACAGCAGCGCCGTCCCGCCGCCAAGAGCCTGATCGCCGCGCGCGAGGCCGGCGCCTTCGCCTTGCACGATCGCAGCGCCACCGAGGCCGTCGAGCTGCTCATCGAGATGGGCCGCGGCTGCCCGTCGACCAGCTGGGTCGCCGGGACCTGCCTCACCAGCAAGATCTTCATCCGGAGAGTGCTGGGCGAGGTCGTCGACGCGGACGTGCTGGCCTGCGGATCGGGCACCCCGGGCGGGCGGGGCGAGCGGGTCTCCGGCGGCGTGCGGGTCACCGGTCGCTGGGCCAACGTCTCGGGCTGTGAGGACGCGGAGTGGGCCGGGCTCGCCATCGTGGTCGACGGGACGCCGTCCTGGGTGCTCATGCCCCTGCGGGATCTGCGGGTCGAGCACACTTGGGTGGCGGCCGGCATGCGGGGCACCGGCAGTCACACGGTCGTGGCCGAGGACGCTCTGGTGCCGCCGGAGCGGGTGGCCCCGCTCGACTTCTCCGCCCTGGCCGGCGACATGGTGCTCTTCGGTCTCACCGCGCTCGCCCCGGTCGTCGGCGCGACGCTCGGCGCTCTGGACGTCATAGCCGCGATGTTCGCCTCCGACCGCAAGCCGTACATGTCGGCCCATGCCCGGATGGCGGACTCCCCGTCCGCGCGCCTCTGGCGGGCCGAGGCGACCCGGCTGGCCCGGCGGGCCGAGCGGGCGGCGCTCGAACTGGCCGCGGCCGGTCCCGGTGATCACGGGCTGGCCATGTCCGGGGCGGCGCGCGACTGCCGCTCGGCGATGGAGCTGCTGCTCGATCTGCACGGCGCGAGTGGCTTCGCGGAAACCAATGCGCTGCAGCGCTTCTGGCGCGACGTCGCGGTGGCGAGCCGCCACCCGCACGTCAACGCGTTCCTGGCCGCCGACCGGCTGGCGGCCTGACCGGCGGCGGGCTCGCGCCCGGCCGTGGATGGGCCACCCGCAGCGTCAGCGCGTTCGTGGCCGCCGGCCGGCCGGCGGCCTAACTGGCCGCCTGGCGCTGGCCGTGGATGCGGACCAGGCCCTCGATGCCGCGCAGGAAGGTGTCGACGACCAGGTCGGGGTCGAAGAGGCAGCCGGCGGCCATGGCGCCGTCGCGGAGCATGACGAAGTGGCGGGCGGCGGCGTCGGAGGAGTCCTCGGCGACCTGGGCCATCAGCGTCGTCAGGGTGTCCAGGAACCACTGCCGGTGGGCGATGATCTGCTGGTGCACGGGGTGGTTGACGTCGGGGAACTCCGCGGCGGCGTTGAGGAAGGCGCAGCCGCGGAATCCCGGTCGCTTGATGCCGGCGGCGATGCTGTCGGCGATGGCCAGCAGCGAGTCGGCCGCGGTGGTGTGGGCGGCGATGGCCGCGGTGATCGCGGCGCGGTCCATCTGGTGCACTTCCTGCAGGTAGGTGACGACGAGGTCGTCCTTGCTGGGGAAGTGGCGGTAGAAGGTGGCCCGGGTGACCTTGGCCTCGGCGATGATGCGGTCGACGCCGACCGAGTGGATGCCGTCGGCGTAGAAGATCTGGGTCGCCGTGGTGAGGAGCCTCTGACGGGCTTCGGAGGGCCGGGTCTCGGTTGCGGTACGAGCCATGGGTCCATCATAGCAGGGAGAACGTTCGGTTTAGTTCACCGAACTTTTCGGACCCGGGTGACCCCGAGGGCGCCGAGGATGCCGAAGACGGCCCCGCCGATGAACAGGCCGGGATAGCCGAAGGCGGCGATGACGCCGGGGGCGGCGATGGGGATGAGCGACTGCGGCAGCGACTGGGCGAGGTTGGCCACGCCGAGGTCCTTGCCCGCGTCCTGTTCGCTTGGCAGCACGTCGGCGATGAGGGCGAGCTCGACGGCGAAGAAGGCCCCCACGCCCGCGCCGAGGATGAACTGGCCGAGCAGCAGGACCGGGATCGTGGCGGAGACGGCGATGACGGTGAGGCCGACGGTGGCGATCAGCGAGGACAGGATGACGAACGGCTTGCGCCGGCCCAGCTTGTCGGAGAGCCAGCCCAGCACCGGGGTGACCAGCAGCAGGCCGACCGCGTTGACCAGCACGGCCTGGAAGACCATGGTCGGTGCCTCGTCGTCGCTGACGTTGAACTCCGCGATCAGGAAGTACGTCAGGTAGCTGGTCGCGGTGAACTGCGTGGTGTTCAGGAAGAACCGGGTCAGCCAGGCCCAGCCGAGATCGGGGTGGCGGCGGGGGTTGAAGACGAACGATCCGAACAGGGCCTTGGCGTCGAACTTGTCGACCGGCCGCTCGGTGCGGACCTTGTCGCGGATCGGCGCCACCACGGCGAGCATCAGCACGACGCCGAACAGGCTCGGGATCAGGCTCTGCAGCGGGCCGATCGGGAAGAGCTGCACGAGGAAGGTGGCCCCCACGCCGCCGACGTTCTGGGCCAGGCTGATGAACGAGGCGACGCGTCCGCGCCGATGCGGCTCGACCTGATCGGGCAGCAGCGCGATGAGGGCGGCCAGGGACAGGTTGAGGCCGATCTGGGCCACGCTCCAGCCGAGCAGGACCACCGGCACGGTCGGCGCGAACGCGATGACCGCGATGCCGGCGTAGCCGATGGCGGCCCCGCTGAAGATCCACGGTTTGCGCATGCCGAAGCGGCTCATGGTCCGGTCGGAGAGCCGCCCCGCGAGGGGGTTGGTGACGAACGAGAAGAACGCGCCGACGCCGAGCACGAGACCGAGGTTGGCCGCCGCGCCGTCGACGTCGAGCTCACGCAGGCGCAGGGCGATCGTGACGGCCAGCGGGGGCACCAGGGCGATCGACCAGCCGAGCAGGGCGAGGGGGATGGCCGCGACGGCGTACCGGGATCGCGGGGGCGCGTCTGGGCGCGACAAAATGGACACGGCGGAATCCTCTGAGCTGAGGGAATGCGGCGATGACGGGCCGCGTGAGCGAACCGTAACACCGAATTGTTCCGCGTGGAACTTTTTCTTTACCCGGCCGGCGCGAACAGGCTCTCGAGCAGGGCCATGCCCGCCTGCATGTCGGCTCCGGGGTCGATCAGCCATTGCGTGGACAGGCCGTCCAGGGCCGCGATCAGCAGCGCGGCCGAGGTGTCGAGCGGGATGTCGGTGCGGACCCGGCCCTGCTCGCGGAGGAACTCCAGCAGGCTCAGGGCTTGCCGGCGCAGCGTCCGGTAGCGCTCGCGGAAGAACTCGGCCGAGTGCTCGTTGCCGGGCTCGAGCGCGCGGGCGACCATGCTGTGCCGAAGCGCCATCAGCCCGGGTGCCTGCTGGGCGTAGCTCGCGGCCATGGCGGCGAAACCGGGCTCCCGGTCGTGGCCGCTCTCCTGCGCCTCGGCCAGGGCCTGGCGGTCCTTCTCCCGCAGCACTTCGAGGAAGAGCTCCTCGCGGGTGTCGAAGTAGCGCCGCAGCGCGGCGTGGCTGACCCCGATGGCCTCGCCCATCGCGCGCAGCGAGGTGCCCTCGAACCCGAGGTCGGCGTAGACCTCGACGGCGCGGTCGAGGATCTGCTGCCGGCGAAGGATGCCCTTGGGGTAGCGGCCCCGCGAGCCCGTGCCCGACACCGAGGAAACCATGCCCCCACCTTAGAGAACGCGAAAAGTTCCGAGTGGAACTTTTTGGTGCTACGGTTCCGGCATGCATGACAACGACGGCCAAGCGCAGCTGCGCATCGGCAATGTTCTGAGCACCCGCCTGGGACCGCGCCTCTACCGCCGGGTCTGGCCGCTGACCGTGACCGCGTGGGAAGCGCCCGGCGAGCCGGTCCCCTTCGCCGAGGCGGTCACCCAGCCCTACGAGCCGTTCGCGGCCGGGCAGCGGTGGAGCAAACCGTGGGGCACGACCTGGTTCCACGTCACCGGCGAGGTGCCACCGGACTGGGGCGGCACCGGCACGGCCGTCCAGATGCTGGTCGACATCGGCTTCAGCGGGCTGCTGCCCGCCTTCCAGGCCGAGGCACTCGTCTACCGGCCCGACGGCACGATCGTCAAAGGCATCGAGCCGTTCAACCACGTGGTCGACCTCGACCCGGCCGGCGGCGCCCGGATCGACTTCTACGTCGAGGCCGCCTCCAACCCGAACATGCTCGAGCACTTCTTCGCGACGACGCTGGCCTCGGCGGCCGGGGGAGCGCCGCTGCCGTCCGGGTTCGCCTCACCCCGCCGTACCGACGTGACCCACCTGGGCGACAAAGCGACCGCCGGCACCGACCCTGTCTACACGCTCCGCCAGATCGCCCTCGTCGAGCGCGACCTCGCTGTGGACGCGCTGCTGCAGGACGCCGCCGCCCTCATGGGCCTCATCCAGCAACTCGACGCCGACTCCCCGCGCCGGGCCGCCATCCGGCACGCGCTCGAGCGGATGTGCGACGTCCTCGACCCCGACGACATCGAGAACACGGTCACGGCCGCCGCCGGCGAGCTCCGGACGGTCCTGGCCTCGCCCGCCCACCCCAGCGCCCACTCGATCGTCGCGGTCGGGCACGCCCACCTCGACTCGGCCTGGCTGTGGCCGACCCGCGAGACGGTCCGCAAGGCGGCCCGGACGTTCTCGAACGTGCTGACCCTGATGGACGCCGACCCTGATTTCGTCTTCGCCGCCTCCAGCGCGCAGCAGTTCGCCTGGGTCAAGCAGTTCTACCCGGAGCTTTTCGAGCGGATCCGGGTCCGGGTCCACGAAGGACGTTTCATCCCGGTCGGCGGGATGTGGGTCGAGAGCGACACCAACATGCCCGGCGGCGAAGCGCTGGTCCGGCAGTTCCTGCTCGGCCAGAAATTCTTCCTCCGCGAGTTCGGCGTGCTGTCGCGCGAGACCTGGCTGCCCGACTCGTTCGGCTTCACCCCCGCGCTGCCGCAGATCGCGCTCGGCGCGGGCACCGACAGCTTCCTGACCCAGAAGCTCTCCTGGAACGACACCAACCGCATGCCGCACCACACCTTCCTCTGGGAGGGCCTCGACGGCAGCCGGATCTTCACCCACTTCCCACCCAACGACACCTACGGCTCGGACCTCGGCGCCGGCGATCTGGCCAAGGCCCAGCGGCAGTACGCCGAGAGGGGCGCCTCGAACGTGTCGCTGACCCTGTTCGGCTGGTCCGACGGCGGGGGCGGCCCCACCCCGGAGATGCTGGCCGCGGCCCACCGCAACCGAGACCTCGAAGGCGCCCCGCGGGTCACCCTCGGCTCCCCGGCCCAGTTCTTCGACGAGGCCAAGCGGACGCTGCCCGACCCGGCCGTCTGGTACGGCGAGATGTACCTCGAGGGCCACCGCGGCACGTACACCAGCCAGGCCCGCACCAAGCAGGGCAACCGGCGCAGCGAGCACCTCCTGCGCGAGGCCGAGCTCTGGAGTGCGACCGCGGCCGTACGCGGGCTGGCCGACTACCCGTACGAGGAGCTGGAGTCGATCTGGGAGACGGTCCTGCTGCAGCAGTTCCACGACATCCTGCCCGGCTCGGCCATCGCCTGGGTGCACGACGAGGCCGAGGAGCATTACCGGCAGATCGCCGTACGCCTCGAGAAGCTCATCGGCGCCGCGCAGCGGGCCCTGGCCGGCAGCGGCACGGAGAGCATCGTCTTCAACGCGGCCCCGGTGCCGGCCGGTTCCGTCGCCGCGTTGGGCGCCGATCCGCATGCGGCGGGCGCGGCCGTCCGGCCGGGCCGGTCCGACTCCGGCTACGTCCTGAGCAACAGCCGCATCGCCGCCCGCTTCGACCCGTACGGCCTGCTGGTCTCGTTTGTTGATCTTTCGGGGCGCGAGCTGATGGCGGGGGCGGCGGTCCTGCAGATCTTCCGCGACATCCCGAACATGTTCGAGGCCTGGGACATCGACCGGTCCTACCAGCGGTCGGTCACCGAGCTGCGTACCCCCGACGCGGTCGAGATCGCCGACCGGTCGCTGGTGGTCACGCACACCTACGGCAAGTCGTCGATCGTCCAGCGCTACTGGCTGGCCGAGGACGGCGCCGAGCTGCAGATCGAGACCACCGTCGACTGGCACGAGCAGGAGAAGCTGCTCAAGCTGGCCTTCCCGCTCGACCTGCGGGCCGACCAGGCCGCCTCGGAGATCCAGTTCGGGCACGTGCTGCGCCCGACCTACGTCAACACCTCGTGGGACCACGCCCGGTTCGAGACGGTCGCCCACCGGTGGGTCCACGTGGCCGAGCCCGGCTTCGGCGCGGTGGTGGCCAACGCGTCGACCTACGGCCACGACATCACCCGGACCGTACGCTTCGACGGCGGGACGACGACCGTGGTGCGCGAATCGCTGCTGCGAGGCCCCAAGTACCCGGACCCGCAAGCCGATCAGGGCCTGCACGTCCTGCGGACCGCCCTCGGCTTCGCCACCGAGGTCGTCGACGCGGCCGCGGCCGGTTACCGGATGAACCTGCCCGCCCGCACGCTGGAGAACGCCGCGCACGGCGTCGAGCCGGTCGTGACCGTCTCGGCCCCGTCGGTCCTCGTGGAAGCGGTCAAACTGGCCGAGGATCGCAGCGGCGACCTCATCGTCCGCCTGTACGAGGCGGCCGGCGCCCGCACCCGAACGACGGTGCAGCCGGGTGTCGCCTTCACCACGGCCCGAACGACCGATCTGCTCGAGCGCGCGTCCGGCCGTACCTGGTACTCGCCGGAGAGCATCGAGCTCGAGCTGCGCCCCTTCGAAATCGTCACCCTGCGGATCACCCCGTTCCACTGATCACCGCTGCCGTAGCGTGGGGCGATGACTCGTTTCACCGTCGTGCAGGAAGTCCAGGCGCCGGCCACGGACACCTGGGCCGCCCTGGTCGACTGGCCGCGGCACGGGCAGTGGGCGCCGCTGACCGCCGTCCGGGTCCTCACCGACCGCCCGGACGGGGTCGGCGCCACCTTCGTGGCCCGCACGGGGGTGGGCCCGCTGGCCTTCGACGACCCCATGACCGTGGTCGCGTGGCAGCCCCCGGCCGGCAATGCGCCCGGCGACCGGCTCGGGCGCTGCGAGGTCGCCAAATCGGGCCGGGTCGTGCACGGCCGGGCCTGGTTCACCGTCACCCCACTGCCGGGATCCCGCTCGCGCGTGGTCTGGTTCGAGGAGGTGACCGTCTCGCCCCGCCGGATCACGGCGGCTTTGGGCCCGCTGCTCTCGATCGCCGGCAAGCTCGGCTTCGCCCAGACGTTGCGGGCCTTCGCCCGCGACGTCGAGCGGTCCTAGTGGGGTACCGCGCCCAGTTGTAGGGCGAGGTACCCCGTAGTCAGCGCAGGAAGGTCAGCAGGATCTGGGTCATCTGCCGGGGGTGTTCCTCGTAGATCCAGTGGCCCGAGTTGGCGATCACCTTGCCGGTGACGTGGGTGGCGTACTGGTCCACCTGGGTCTCGAGCGTGCCGCCGAGGCTGCCGCTCGCGCCGACGGCGAGCACCGGCATGGTCAGCTTGGTCTTCTTGCTCGCTTCGGTGTCCTTGACGTCCTTCGGGAAGGCCCGGAACCACTCGAAGCTCGCCCTGAGGTGGGCGTCGTCGCGTAGGTAAGAGGCGAATTCCTTGACGCTGCGGGGGTCGACCGCGCCCTTACGGATCTCCAGCTGGTCGATGAAGCGGTCGACCCAGAGTTCTTCGCGTCCGTCGACGATCTGCTCGGGCAGGCCGTTGGTCAGGCTGAAGAAGCCGAAGTTCCAGACGCTGGCGCCGGTCGCGTTCAGCGCCGGGGCCTTGTAGATGCTGTCGTCCGGGATCGGCGCCTCGCTGAGGACCAGCTTGCGGACCTCGGCCGGGTAGGCGGCCGCATAGGCGTAGGACACCATCGTGCCGATGTCGTGCCCGACGAGCCGGATGCCCTTGTTGAGCCCCAGTTTGACGAGCAGGCCGTGCAGATCGGCCGCCATGGTCTTCTTGTCGTAGCCGCCGGCCGGGGCGTCGCTCTTGCCGGCGCCGCGCAGGTCGGGTGCGATGACCGTGTAGTGCTTGGCCAGCTCGGGCAGCAGGTCGCGCCACTCGTACCAGGTCTGGGGATAGCCGTGCACCAGCACGAGGACCGGGCCGTGGCCACCGCGCGCGTAGTTGATGCCCACGTCGCCGACGCGGACCTTGCTTTCGGTGAAACCGGCCGGGACGCGGGGTTCGACTCCGGCGTGCGCCGAGGCGGCCGGGAAGATCAACGTGCCGGCGACCGCCACCGCGGCCAGCATTGCCCGAAACTTCACAGTCCCTGCTCCTTCAGCCAGGTCAGCGACGTGTCGGCGACCTCGCGCCAGCCGCTGTCGATGGTCAGTGAGTGCCCCTTGGCGGGGAAGTCGACGATGTCGGTGATCGAGTGCGAGTGGCGGTACTGCTGCAGCGTGGCCCGCACGACGGTCTCGGGCACGGTGTGGTCCTTGCCGCCGGCCATCAGCAGCAGCGGGCCGCGGGACTCGTTGCCGGTGTCCACCTTGGCCGGCGAGTGCGGGTTGAAGTTGGCGGCCGCAGCCTCGAACAGGGGCCGGCCGGGCGCCGGGATGGACCAACGGTCGTACAGCGCCTGGGACTCCGCCTCCTCGAGGGCGTTGCCGAAGGCGTAGCGGAACTGTTCGGCGGTCAGCGACACCGCCTTGTGCTTGTTGGTGGGATTGCGCAGCACCGGGAAGCCCGACCGCAACGTGGACAACGGCAGCGGCAGCACGCCCTTGATCTGCGCCGCGTCGATCGCGACCGCGGCCACCGCCCGGTCCTGGCCGAGCAGCTTCTGCGCGATCATGCCGCCGAACGAGTGGCCGACGAGGATCGGCTTGCTGTCCAAGCCCGCGATGATGCCGGCGTAGTGCTCGACGACGTCGTCGATGCCGTGCCCGGCGAGCAGGTCGGGTTCGGCCCGGGTCGCCTCGACGGTCGGCTGGTCGCCGGGCCAGCCCGGCGCGACCGGCTCGTACCCGGCCGCGGCGAACAACTCGATCCAGGGTTGCCAGGACGTGGCGTGCAACCACAGACCGTGGATGAAAAGGACTGGTACTGCCATGGTTCTTCCTTCCGTTCGGCGGTGGCCTCACGGTAGGAAGATCTTGTTGACAAGCAGTGGTCATCCGGTGTTGTTGCGCCCGGCCGCACAGATCGCCCACACGAGCGTCCTACGTTCTCGGCATGAGCAGGGAACGGGTCGCGGTGGTCACCGAGGCGACGACCGCCCTCGGCCGGGCGATCAGTCTGGCCTTCGGCCGGGCGGGGTACGCGGTGATGGGCTCCGGGCGCAGTAACCGGGCTGGTGAGGCGGTGATGCGCTCGATCCGTGACCGGGGTGGCCGAGCGGCATTCCACCCCACGGACCCGGACAGCGAGGAGGCCGCCGCCGCTTTCTTCGCCGTGGTCGCCGCCCGCTACGGCCGGCTGGACGTGGCTGTCAACAACGGCGGTGCCGCTCTGGACGAGGGGCGGCTTTTGGACGTACGCACCGACGCCGTCGAGCGGATGTTCCGGCTCAACGTCCTGAGTGTCTTCTGGGGCATGAAGTATCAGATGCGGCAGATGCTCGCCCAGGATCCGGCCGGTGGGGTGATCCTCAATCTGGCGTCGTCGGCCGGGCTCGAGGGCGTCCCGTTCTCGGCCGGCTACGCCGCGACCAGACACGCGGTGGTCGGCCTGACCCGGTCCGCCGCTCTCGAGTACGCCGGCGACGGCATCCGCGTCCTCGGTTTCGTGCCCGCGTCCGTCCGGCCCGCCCCGCCGGCCGGCGTATCCCTCGCCTGGGCCCGGGACAACCCACAGATAACCGGCTTTGGCCCGGTAAATCGGCACGATTGGCTGGACGGAACGGCGGCCGCTGTCGTTCGTCTCGCCGCGCCGGAAGCGTCCTTCATCACCGAAACCGTCGTCCGCATCGACGGTGGCCCTGCGTGAGGCCCGCGCGCGGTACGGTGACGCGCAGATCATGAGGAGGATCGGTGGCCGCGGAAAAGATGTGGTTCTCCATCCTGGGGCCGGCCCGCGTGTGGCGGGACGGTGACGAGGTCGAGATCAGCACGCCGCAGCACCGGGCCCTGCTCACCGTGCTGCTGATCGCCGCCGGCCGCCCGGTCGGCATGGCCGAGCTGATCGACGTGACCTGGGGCGACAACCCGCCCGGGACCGCGGTCAACGGCATCCACCGCAACATCGGCATGCTGCGGCGCGTGCTCGAGCCGGCGCTGGCCGCCCGCGAGACCGGCCGCTGGCTGGTCCGCGGGGGCAGCGGCTACCGGCTGGCCGTCGACGCGGACTCGCTCGACCTGCTGCGTTTCCGCGAGCTGATCGAGCAGGGCCGCGCGGCCCGCTCGGTGGACCCGTTCGTCGAGGCGCTGGCCCTGTGGCAGGGCTCGCCGGGCGCCGGCTCCGGGCCCGAGGTACGGGAACGCCCCGCGGCCATCGCCATTGACCGGGAATACCAGGCCGCGGCCACCGAGGCGGCGGACATCGCGCTGATCAGCGGCGCCGCCGAGCGGGCCATGGCCACGGTGCGGCAGGCTGCGGATCTGCATCCGCTGGACGAGGCGCTGCAGGCCCGGGTGGTGCTGCTGCTCGGCAGCGCGGGCCGCCAGTCCGAGGCGCTGGAGGTGTACCGGGAGGTCACCCGCCGGCTCGCCGAGGAGCTGGGCGTCGACCCGGGCGAGGAGCTGCGAGCGGCCCAGACCCAGGTCCTGCGCCAGGCCGTTCCGTCCCGGCGGCCGGCCGCGCCCGTCCCGGCGACTTCTGCTCCGGCCGCGTCCGCTCCGGCGGTGGCGCCGCCGCGGCAGTTGCCGCCCGATCTGGCGGCGTTCGTTGGGCGGCGGGCCGAGCTGTCCGACGCGTCGGTGCTGGCGGCGGCGCCGGCGGGGGCGGCTCCGGTCATGACCATCAGTGCCGTGGGTGGCATGGCGGGCATCGGCAAGACGACCCTTGCCGTGCACTGGGCGCATCAGGTCGCCGACCGCTACCCGGACGGGCAGCTCTACATCGATCTTCGGGGTTTCGGGCCGTCGGATCAGATCATGGAGCCGGGTGACGCGCTGGCTTATCTGCTCACGTCGCTGGGCATGGATCCGGCGAAGATACCCACCGGTCTGGCCAACCAGACCGCGGCGTTCCGCAGTTTGGTGTGGGGACGCCGCATGTTGCTGCTGCTGGACAACGCCCGCGACGAGGAACAGATCCGGTCGTTGCTTCCCGGCTCACCCGGCTGCCTGGTGATCGTGACAAGCCGGCGTCACCTGTCGGGGCTGGTCGCCGTCGAGGGGGCCGTTCCCATCACGTTGGGTCCGCTGGATGCCGCGGATGCCCGTGACTTTCTCGGACGGCGGCTCGGTGCTGAGCGGATCGCCCGGGAGAGTTCGGCGGTGGAGGCAATCGTCGAGCTCTGCGGCGGCCTGCCCCTGGCGCTGGCCATCGTGGCGGCGCGGGCGGCGCTGCGCGGGCCGCGCATTCCGCTGGCCACGCTCGCCGCCGAGCTGCAGCGGTCGCGCGGTCGCCTGGACGCCTTCACCGGCCCGGCTTCGTCGATCAACGTGCGGGCGGTCTTCTCGTGGTCCTACGAGCGGCTCAGTGATCGGGCGGCCCGCATGTTCCGGCTGCTGCCCGTCCATCCCGGACCGGACGCCGGGATGCCGACGATGGCCGGCCTGGCCGGCATTTCCATGGAGGCGGCGGCCGAGGCCCTGGCCGAGTTGCTCGACGCCAGCCTGATCGGCGAGGGCGCCCCGTCCCGCTATCGCAGTCACGACCTGCTGCGGGCCTACGCCGCCGAACTCGACGACGAGCAGGACGAGCGACCGGCCGCCCGCGAACGCCTCCTCGACTACTACGTGCACACGGCCTACGCTGCCAACCGTCTGCTGCGCCCGTATCGGCGGCCGATTCCGCTCGACGCCGTCGCGCCCGGGGTGACCGTGCCCGCGATGGACACCGCTTCGGATGCCCTCGCCTGGCTGGCCTGCGAGGAACAGGCCCTGCTGTTGATGGTTGACGACGCTGTCCTGCACGGTTTCGACCAACGGGCCGTCCAGCTGACGTGGTCGCTGCACGCGGCGACGGAGCGAGTCGAGACCGAGCTGCGTCTGGTGCAGGTCGGCTCGGCGGCCGCGGAGCGGCTCGGCGACCGGCTGATGATGGCCCGGTTCGCACTGGGACTGGCCACGCTCTACGTGCGCGCCGACGACATTGACAGCGCCGTACGACATTTCGAGCGTGCGCTGGAACTGAACGTCGAACTCGGTGATCTGGCCGGCCAGGCCATCGTGCATTTCAACATCGTGGCTGTGTACGAACGTCTCGGTCGTTACGCGGATTTCGTCGGTCACGCCAATCTCGCGCTGGATCTCTACCGGCAAATCGGTGATCGCGACGGCGAACTCGCTGTCCTGTCCGCCCTGTGCTGGGCACAAGTCCGGCTCGGTGAATACCGGGACGCTGTTGACCGGGGTAACGAGCTGGTGCGGAACCTTCGTGAGACCGACGACCCGGCGATCAGAGCCAGCACGCTTGACACCATTGGGTGGGCGCATCACCGGATGGGCGAGTATGAGGTGGCGTTGGCCCACTTCGAGGAATCGCTCGACGCGATGCCGGAAAGCGTCATGGCGTCCGGCGAGGCTGCGACCTACGCTCATCTCGGTGATACGCAGGCGGCACTGGGCGACCACGCGGCCGCACTCATCGCCTGGCGACGGGCGCTGGAGCTCGTCGACCACAACGACCTGCCGATGGCCGACGAGCTGCGCGCCAAGATCGAGGCGAACGCGGGTTAGCGGAGAGCATCGAGGGTGGGTGGCGGGCCGGCGACGGTGAGGTCGACGGCCGCCGCCGCGGCCAGGACCGTGCCGAGGTCGAAGGGGGCGGGCGCCTCGTCGGCGTTCAGGACCGCGGTGCCCGCCTTGGTGAAGAAGTTCTCGATGCCGGCCGGGGCGAACATGACGGCCAGCTTCGAGCCCGGTGACCGCACGAGGTACGAATGCGGCACCCCGCGCGGCCCGAGGGCGACCTGCCCGGCCGTGAGGTCGTGCCGCTGATCGCCCACGAAGAACGACACCTCGCCGTCGAGCAGGACCCAGACCTCGTCCTCGCCGCCGTGTACATGCAGTGGCGGTGCATGCCCGACCGTGTCGTCGAACTGCATGACCGTGAGCGTGCCCTGGGTGGCCGACCCGGGGATCAGGATGCGGGCCTTGCCGCCCAGGAACCAGAAGGTCTCACCCGGCGCTGTCGTCGGATCGTGCATGGGTTGTCTCCTTGTCGCGAGTGGAGGTTCGTCCTCCTTCGCCTCACGCTAAGAAGATCTTGTTGTGCAACAGTGCGCCTTTAGTGCGGTCCTAGGCGCAGCACCTCGGTCGGGGCGTCGCCTGAGCCGGCTCCGGTCGCCGCGGGCTTGTTCCGGCGGCGGATCAGCACCAGCGCGAGCGCGCCCACGCCGGCGGCGACCAGCAGACCGCCCAGCGTGAAGAACAGCGGCGAGCTGCCACCCTCGTCGCTGACAGTTTTGAGGTCGAGGGGCGCTGCGTCGGCTGCACTCGTATGCGTGGTGGCTGGCTCGTCCGTCGCCGCATCGGGGGATGGCGTTCGTGTGGTGGGCACGGGCACGGGCACGGCGGCCAGGGACACGGCCACCGTCGCGGTGTCACCGGCCCGGCCCTGGACGGTCTCGCGGTTGGTGCGGTAACCGTCCAGGGTCGCGACGACCGTGATCCGCCCGGCGGCGATCGGCTTGGTGGCGTTCGACTTCATCGCGAACCGGCCGCTGCGGTCACTGGTCACACGGTATTCGTGCCCGGCGCTGTCCCGGATCGTCACGGCCGCCCCGCCGAGCGCCTTGCCACCGGTGTCACGGACGCGGCCGGAGACCCGGCTCACGCCGGACGGCGGCTTGCTCGTGGTGGGTGACGAGGCGCCGGAACCGTGGACGTACACCATCTTGAAGTCGTAGCTGTTCTGCCCGCCGAGGCGTACGGCCACCGAGATGTTGAGACCGCTGATCTCGCCCGGGGCCGCGGCGGGCGCGACGAGCCTGGCCTCGAAGTCCTTGCTCTTACCGGGGGCGAGGTTCGGCTCGGCCCGGCAGCCGGTGGTGCACTGCAGGCCGCCGCCGACCACCACGATGGCCGTCTCGGCCCGGGATCCGGTGTTGGTGACGCGGAATTTCACGCGCACCGTGTCGCCCGGTGACACGTTCTCGGCCGACACGCTCAGGATCCGGATCGGCGCGGGCGCGGCCACCGCGGGTGTCGCCGTCACCATGAGCGCCGCCACGGCCAATGCGAACAAGGCACCTATGCGCGTCGTCACTTTCCTCACCTTTCCTCGAAACAGCGCCACTATGCCCGGCCGGAGCCGGATCGCGCGACCCGGCCGGGGATTCGCGTCGGCCGCGATGAACGGTCGGGGGGCGGCCAAGTCTCGAGCGCCGCGCCCTCGACGTCAATCCGGGGGAGCAGCCGGTCCAGCCATTTCGGGAGCCACCAGGCGGCCCGGCCGAACAGGGAGATGGCCGCCGGCACCAGCACCAGCCGGACGACGAAGGCGTCGACCAGGACCCCCACGGCCAGCGCGAAGGCGATCGGCCGGTGACCGAGTCACCACCGGCCACGCCGCCGCCGAAGACGCCGACCATGATGAGGGCGGCGGCGGTGACGACCTTGGCGCCACGGCCGAACCCGCCGATCACGGTCGCGTCCGGCCGGGCGCCGCGGCGGTGTTCCTCGTGCATGCCGGAGACGAGGAACATCTCGTAGTCCATGGACAGTCCGAACAGGACACCGATCACGATCGTGGGCAGGAAGCTGAGCAGCGGACCGGCCGGGCCGACCCCGAAGACGCCACCCAGCCACCCCCACTGGAAGACCGCGACCGTCGCCCCGAGCGCCGCCCCCAGGCTGAGCAGAAAGCTGAGCACGGCCTTGGCCGGGATCAGCAATGAGCGGAACACCACCATGAGCAGCAGGAAGGCGAACCCGGCGACCAGGGCGAGGTAGAGCGGCAGCGCGTGCGCCAGATGCTCGGAGATGTCGATGGCGACCGCGGTCTGCCCGGTCACCAGCAGCGGCCCGCCGAGGTCGACCGACCGCAGGCGGGTCACCAGATCGGCGGTCGCGGCGTCGGACGGGCCGCTGCCGGGGATGACGGTGAACAACACGTCGCGGCCGTGCTCGCCGGTCGGCAGCACCCGGGCGACCCCCGGAACCTCGGCGATCCGGGTCTGCACCGCCGCCGAGGGGGCGAGCACCAGCAGCGGCCCGTTGGCGCCGGGGCCGAATCCCTCGGCGATCAGGTCGTAGGCGCGGCGGTCGCTGGCCGACGCGGGGTCGTCGCCGTCGTTGGGCAGGCCCAGGCGCATGCTCAGCGCCGGGATCGCGAGCACGCCGAGGACCACCACCGCGGCGACGACGGCGGGCACCCGGTGGCGGACCAGCGACGCCGCCCAGCGGGGCGCGATCCGTACGGCCGGAAAGATCTTCCGCCCCGTGACCCGGTGGCCGGCCAGGCTGAGCAGGGCCGGTGTCAAGGTCAGGGCCATCAGCATGGCCACCAGCACGGCCCCGGCGGCGGCCAGGCCCATCTGGGTGAGGAAGCCGACGCCGGCCACGGCCAGCCCGGCCAGGGCGATGATGACGGTGAGGGCGGCGAAGAAGACCGCCGAGCCGGCCGTGCCGACGGCGTGGGCGATCGAGGCCCGTACGTCCGTCGCCCCCTCCCGCAGCTGCCGGCGATGCCGGTCGAGGAGGAACAGCGCGTAGTCGATGCCGACGGCCAGCCCGAGCAGGATGGCCAGGGTCGGCGCCACCGAGTTGACCGGGGCCAGCGCCGTGGCGGCGTACAGGCCGGTCAGGGAGACCGCCAGGCCGAGGACGGCGGTCAGCAATGGCATCCCGGCCGCGGTCAGCGAGCCGAACGTGACCAGCAGGACGAGCAGCGCGATGAGCAGACCGATGCCGGGGGAGCTGCCGCCGTGCGCCGGCGCGGCCAGCTCGGACGACTCCTCGACCTGGAGCCCGGCGGCCCGCGCGGCCGCCAGGGCCGGGTCCGGGGCGTGGCCGGTGGTGAGGGAGGCGATGCGGCCGTCCGGGGACAGCACCGGCTTCGCGCCGAGCGCGCGGGCCAGGTCGGTCACCGCCGGCTGGTACGCGGTGAGGGTCCGGCCGGGTGGCGCCGCGACCACGACCTTGCCGTCGTCGCCGCCCCCGCCGAACTCGCGGTCGACCCGATCCAGCGTCCGGGTCGACTGCAGGCCGGGCAGGGTCAGCTCGTCGGTCAGCGGCTGGGCCAGACGGACGGCCAGGCCCGCCGTGACGAGCAGAACCGCCAGCCAGGCGCCGATCACAAGCCGGCGCCGGCGGGCGCAGAAGGCGCCGATCCGAGCCAATGTCGCGGCCATTCCCATGGTCCTTTCCCGGTGGAGGTTGTCGCCGTCGATGCTCGGCTCGAGCGCTCGGGAACGACACCACCCACGGGTGAGCGCGCATTACCACCCGTGGGTGGTACTGGCGCCGCCGCCGGAAGCCGATGCTCGGGTTATGACTTCGAGCACCCTGACCAACGCGCTCATCGGCCTGGCCCTGGTGGCCTGGATCTGCTCCCGGCAGCTCCGCTGGCGGGCCGTCGACCCCGGGAGGATGTTCAAGCTGCCGATCGTCCTCGGCGTCGTCGGCGTCGTGTCGATGGCGCAGCAGAGCACCACGATCAAGCCGATCGACGTGGCCGTCCTGGGCGTCTCGGCCGTGCTGGCCCTGGCCTCGGGCACGGTGATGGGCCGGATCGCGCGCTTCCGGCCGTCCCCGCTCGTCCCGGGCGCGGTCGAGACCCGTACGGGCGGGGCGGGGGTCGGCATCTGGCTCGGGCTGATCGCCGCGCGGGTGGTCATCGATGTGATCGGCGCCCGGCTCGGGTCAGAGATGGCCGTCGCCACCGGCGCGATCCTGCTCGTCCTGGCGCTCAACCGGATCGCCGGCGCGCTGGTGATCTCGGCCCGGTTGTCCCACCGGTCGCCGGCGATGGCGGGAAGATAGCAGTCGTGGCGACTCCCGCGGCCCGGCGCCGGACCACCCCGGTCGTGCTCAACCTGGTCGGCCTGGTCCTGGTCGGTCTCGCCTTCGCGCGGGACGCGCTGACCGATGTGCCGCCGGCGCTGGTGGTGGTGGCCTGGGCGGCCTGGCTGCTGTGGGCGGTCGAGGTGGCGCTGCCCGAGCACCGGACCCGGGAACGCGTCGCGCTCGCGCTGCTCATGGTGGCCGGCGGCGCCCTGGTGGCGGCGCCCACCTATGTGACCGGTCTGGTCCCCGGGATCATCGGCATGCTGGTCCTGGCCGGAACGCCCGCGGTGCCGCTGCGCCTGGTCGTCGCGGCCGCGGCCGGAGGGCTCGCTCTCATCGGGGCCGGAGCGTTGATCGTGCCGGGCAGCCGGGAGGAGGTCATCAGTTCGGTGGCCACGCTGCTGGTGGTGAGCCTGGCCGGGCTCGGCCGCCGGCAGCAGCGGAACTCCGAGGTGCAGTCCCGGGCGTTGCTCGAACAGCGGCTGGCCGTCGAGCAGGAACGGGCCCGGGTGGCCGCCCTGACCGAACGGTCCCGGATCGCCCGCGACCTGCACGACGTGCTCGCTCATTCGCTCGGCGGGCTGGTCATTCAGCTCGACGCGGTCGATGCGCTGCTCGAGGCCGGTCGCGGCGGTCAGGCCCGCGACAAGGTCCAGGCGGCCCGGCAGCTCGCCGTCTCCGGGCTCGACGAGGCCCGGCGGGCCGTGAGCGCGCTGCACGAGCCGGAGATTCCGCTCGCCACGGCGGTGGCTGAGCTGGTGGAGGCCCATCGGGCCCTGGGCGGGCAAGTGGCGGTACGCGGTGACGCGAGCCGGGGGACACTCGGTGACACCGCGGGCGCGGCCGTCGCCTGGGCCGTCCGGGAGTTGCTGACCAACGCCCGGCGGCACGCGCCCGGCGGGACGACGACGCTCGACCTGGACTGGGCGGACGGCGCGCTCACGGTCACGGCCACCACGCCCGGGCCGGCCGCCGCGACCGCACCCGGAGGCGGGCACGGCCTGCGCGGCATGCGTGAGCGTGTCACCGAGGCGGGCGGGACGATGACCGTCGACGCGGGGCCGCCGTTCCGCGTGGTGCTGACCCTGCCGGGGAGGATGCCGGGATGATCCGGGTGCTCGTGGCCGACGACCAGGCGACCGTACGGGACGGCCTGGTGACCCTGCTCGAGCTGGCCGAGGGGGTCGAGGTCGTCGGGGCCGCGACGGACGGGCTCGAGGCCGTACGGCTCGCCCTCGACCTGCGGCCGGACGTCGTGCTGATGGATCTGCGCATGCCGAACCTCGACGGCCCCGGCGCCACCGCGCAGATCATGGCCGCCGCGCCGTCGACGGCCGTCCTGGTCCTGACCACCTACGCCGACGACGAGTCGCTGGCCGGGGCGCTGAGGGCCGGCGCCCGCGGCTATCTGACCAAGGACGCCGGGCGGGCCGAGCTGGCCGCGGCGCTGCGGTCGGTCGCCTCCGGTCAGGCGACCTTCGCGGCCGAGATCGCGGACCGGCTCGTGCGCGGCTTCACCGCGGGCGCGCCCCGGCCGGGTCTGCGCGAACGGTTCCCGGCCCTGACCGCCCGCGAGGCCGACGTGCTGGAGGCGATCACACTGGGGCACAACAACGCCCGCATCGCCGCCGACCTGTACCTCAGCGTCGCCACCGTGAAGAGCTACATCAACTCGATCTTCGCCAAGATCGGCGCCCATGACCGTGCCCATGCCGCCGCGATAGCGCTGGGCCGCTCTCAGTAGCTCCGGCTCCGCGTGGCCTCGCCGGTTCCGCTGACCGCGATGGTGCCGCCCCGGTGTTCCACGATCACCCGGTCTCGCGCCGGCGGTATCGCTGCAGGATCGCCACGACGTCCTGCGCGCCGCTGCGCAGTTGCTCGATCTCCTCCTCGGTGTACGCGCGCTCGGCGAGGCCGACGACGCAGTGGGCCCCGACCACCTCACCGTCGACCACCAGCGGCACCCCCGCGTAGCTGCGGGCTCCGTCGACCACGACCAGAGGGTTCGTTTCGTGGACGGGGTGCGCGGCGAGGTCCTGGTAGGTGTGCGCCTCGCCCGTGGTGACCACGTCGGTGCAGAACGACCACTCGGCCGGGGTGCCCTGGACCTCGCTGATCCACGCCGGCAGCCCCGAGGAGCCGGCGAAGAACTGGCTGATGTGCGACAGCAGCGTGACCAGGCTGACCGGGGCGCCGAGCCGGTGTGCGGTGCGCTCGGTGAGCCGGTCGAGTTCCTGTCGCAGCCGCGGGTCGTCGAAGTCGATGCTGGCCAGGACCTCGAGGCGATGTCGGTCGGCGAGCGAGGGAGTGGGTTGCACGCGGTGCTCCCGGGGTCTCGATGGTGTCACTGTGCGGAATGGGCTTGGGCCAGATGCTGGTACGTCGCGATGCGAACCTGCAGGCCTCGTGCGCACAGCCGGATCAGCGGCTCCGCGGTCGCCATCACGGCGAGGAGCCGGTCGAGCGCGGCGGGCGAGCTCTCGTCGCCGCGCAGGCCGGCGGTGAACAGCAGAGTGCGCCAGATGTCCTCGGTGTGCGGCCCGTACATTCCGTGCAACGCGCAGTGCGCCTCAGGCAACGTCGGGCGGGTCATCCGGTAGGGGCCTGTCTCCTTCGAGTCAGGTGGTGTGCCGACCGGTGGGATGGCGGGAACAGTCATGACTTCGTTGTCTCCGGCTGCGAGGTAGGTGTCCGATGACTGTCGCGACGTCGGGTGGGGCTAGGGCTGGATGATCGCCTGGGCTGCCTCGATCCGTGCTCGGAGCTGCTGGAGCGTGCCGGCGGTGAAGGCGGCGGGGGTGCGATGCATGACGCTGATGGTTCCGACGACGTGGCCGCCCGCGTCGGTCAGCGGGACCCCGGCGTACGAGCGCGCCCGGGTGACGGTGGTCAGTGGCGTGCCGGCGAAAGCAGGATCCTCGCGCAGGTCGTCGATCACCGCCTCCGTGCCGTCGCTGACCACGCGGGTGCACGGCGCCCATTCCGCCGGCATGCCGCCGGCTTCCTCGAGCCAGCCTCCCAGGCCGTACGTGCCGCAGACCGCGACCGCGTCGATCAGGACCATGCTGACCGCGGCCATGTCCGCGCCGGCCTCGGCGGCCACCTCGCCGGCGAATCGGTTGAAGCGCGCGGCCATGCGGTCGGAGTACGAGTCCAGCACGCGCCCGACGGCCCGTACCCGGTCCAGGTCACGCAGCCCCTCCCTCGGCGCGGGACACAACAGGTCGCGGACGACCGCGCGGAACTGGCTCAGAGCCGCGGGTTTGGCCAGAACGACGTTGCAGTGGAGCAGCGCGGTGGGCGGCGCGTTCGCGCTGACCATGAGCAACGGCAGCGCCGCTGTCGCCGGGTCGGCGCGGAGCTGCTGGGCGACCTCCAGCCCGGTCTTCCCGGGCATGTAGTGATCGAGAACGCTCAGATCGGGCCGCAGGCCGGTGATCTGCGCCAGCGCGGTGGGGCCGTCCACCGCCGTGTGCACCGTGTGTCCCGCGGTGGTGAGCACAGAGGTGAAAAGCGCCGCGACGTCCGGTTCGTCCTCGGCCACCACAATCATCGCCATCAGCTTCTCCTACGCCAGACGCCGCTTCACCCACCGTAGGCGCGCCGCGGGAGGCGGGAGGAGCGAATGGCCGTTCCCGTTGCCGGCTGCCGGATCTCGTGGCGGCCGGCGCCCGCCCGCCCCGGTGCGCTTCCTGCCCGCCTTCGACGATGTCGTGCTCGGCTACCACGACCGCAGCCGGGTCATCGACGACCAGCACCGCGGCCTGTCCGTCGGCGGCGCCCGCTTCGTCCTGGTCGACGGCCGCGTCGCCGCCACCTGGACCAGCGACGGGGGACGGGTCGTTGTCACGCCGCTGCGGGACCTGACCCGGGCCGAACGGGCCGAACGGGCCGAGGTGGCCGGGGAGGCCGACCGGCTCACTGCTTTCCTGTCGTCGGGTTCTGCCAGCGGCGTTCGATCGTGACGGTGGTTCCCGTGGCCGTCGGCACGACCCGGACGTCGCCGTAGGCGCTCATCAGCATGCCCCCGCGGCCCCGGTCGCGGACCGCCGGCCGGGCCCGCCACCCGCCGAAGTCGCGGACCACGATGCGGACCGTGCCGTCGAGGACGCGTAACTGGACCTCCACTTCGGGCCGGCTCGGCTGCTGGGCGTGTTCCACCGCGTTGTTGACCGCCTCGGTGGCGGCCACCTGCAGGTCGTGCATGAGATCGGGGTCGATCTCGTGGTCGCTCAGGGCGGCCCGCAGGTCACCGCGCATCCGGCCGGCGGCCGAGGGCTCCAGCGGGTACGACCAGGTGGCCTGCAGGTCCGGCCCGTCCGCGGCCGGTGGCCCGCCGGGCGCCCGGCGCCGGCGGAGCAGGACCGCCGCGATGTCGTCGCGCTGCGGCTGCGGCACACCGGCCAGGACGGCGTCCAGGACGGCGGTCGCGGGCGCGCCGGCGGCATCGAGCCCGTCGATCGAGGATGGGGAGCTCTCGACCAGACCGTCGGTGTAGAGCAGCAACTGGCCGCCGGGCGGCAGACTGCCCTCGTTCTGCCGGTACGAGGCCGGGCGGAGGCCGAGCGGCGGCCCGACGGTTCCGGGCAGCAGGTCGGTGCTCCCCTCGGGGCCGGAGAGCATCGGGAGCGGATGCCCGGCGCTGCACCAGGCGAAGTCGCCGGTGGCCGGGCGCAACCGGAGCACGAACAGGGTGGCCGGCAACGGTGTGCCGAGGCGGTTGAGCAGTTCGGCCACCCGCGTGACGACGGTCGCCGGCGCGGCGTCCTCCACCGCGTAGGCCCGGACCGCGTTGCGCACCTGACTGCTCGTCACCGCGGCGCCCAGGCCGTGCCCGGCCACGTCACCGATGCTGAGCACGGCGTCGCCGTCCGGCAGGACCACGACGTCGTACCAGTCGCCGCCGACGCGCCCGGGGGCCGGCCGGTAGGCCGCTTGCAGCTCCCAGCCGTCCAGACCGGGCAGGTCGTCCGGCCGGGTGCTCTGCTGCAGGGTCAGCGCCAGCTGACGGTCGTGTTCCAGCTGCCAGCCGGTCTGCGCCAGCGTGGCGAGCAGGTTGGCCATCGGCTCGAGCACGCTCCGTTCCGCCTCGCCGGGCCGCCGGGCCGCGTCGAGCAGCACGGTGAGGGCGCCGATCGGGCGGCCGTCCCGGCCGCGGATGGCCGCGCGCACGACGCCGGGCCCCTCGGCCGGCGGGCCGGCCGGGCCGGAGGTGAACCGCAGCGCGGGACGCTGGTCGCCGCCGGTCACCACGACCTCGGCCGCGGTGCCCTCGAGCAGCGCCCGGGCCTGCTCGGTGATGGTCTGGAAGACCTCCTCGAGCGCGCGACCGGACGCGATCACCTCGGCGGTGCCGGCGAGCGCGGAGAGCTGCCTCGTGTGGGCGGCGCGGATCCGGGACAGCCGCAGCGCGCTGCGGACGCGCGCCACCAGTTCCGCCGCCGTGAACGGCTTGACCACGTAGTCGTCGGCGCCGGCCTCGAGCCCCTCCACGCCGGACCCGTCGCCCGCCCGCGCCGACAGCATGATCACCGGGAGCGCCCGGGTCGCCTCGTCCCCGCGTACCGCCCGGACCAGGGCGAAGCCGTCCATTCGGGGCATCATCACGTCGGTCAGCAGCAGGTCGGGCGGGAACCGGCGGATCGCCTCGAGCGCCGCCCGCCCGTCCGGCGCCAGCTCGACCTGCCAGCGCTCGCCGCTGAGCAGCCGCTTCAGGTAGGCGCGCATGTCGCTGTTGTCGTCCGCGACGAGAATCCGGGCGCCGTCGCCCTGGGCCGGCACCTCCGGGGTGGGGCGGGGGACGTCGAGCCAGCCGGCCGCTTCCTCGGCCGCCGCCCGCGCGGCTGACATGTCCGGCAGCGGTTGCGCCGTCGCGGCCCCGGCCAGCGGCACGGTCACCGTGAACGTGGTGCCGGCGCCGGGGGTGCTCTCGACGGTGGCGTCGCCGCCCTGCAGCCGGGCCAGCTCGCGGACCAGGGCCAGGCCGATCCCGCTGCCCTCGTGACTGCGGGCCCGCACCCCGCGGACGCGGTGGAAGCGGTCGAACAGCCGGGGCAGGTCCTCCGGGGCGATGCCGATGCCGGTGTCCGAGACGGTCAACCGGGCGGTGGCGCCGTCGGCGGCCAGCCGGACCCGGATCTCACCCACGAAGGTGAACTTCAGCGCGTTCGACAGCAGGTTGGTGACGATCTTCTCCCAGGTCGCGGGATCGACCTCCACCGCGTGCGGCAGCGGCGGGCAGTCCACCACCAGGCGCAGGTCGGCCCGCTCGACCGCCGCCCGGAAGACGCCGGCGAGCTCGGCGGTGTAGCGGGCGAGGTCGATCGGCCGCGGCCGCTGCTCGGCCCGCCCGGCCTCCACGCTGGAGAACGTCAGCAGGTTGTTGACCAGCGAGAGCAGCCGGTGGGCGCTGCGCTGGGCGATCTCCAGCCGGTCGCGCTGGGCCGGCCCGAGCGGTTCGCCGGCGTCGGCCAGGGCGTCGGCCAGCGGACCCATCATCAACGTCAGCGGGGTACGGAACTCGTGGCTCACGTTCGTGAAGAAGTCGGTCTTGACCCGGTCCAGCTCGGCCAGCGCGGCGGCGCGGTCGCGCTCCTCCTGGTACGCCTGGGCGTTGCGGACGGCCACCGCCACCTGCTGGGCGAGCAGCTCGAAGAACGACCGGTAGGTCTCGTCCAGGCCGCGGCTGGGGCTGACCCCGGCCAGCAGCACACCCAGGGGCTGGGACCGCTCGGCCGAGGGCAGTGGGAGCGCCACCGCGGTACGCACCGGATCGTCCCAGGCGCCACCGGTGACGGCCAGCCGGCCGGCGGCGTCCTCGATGTCGACGGGCTGCCCGCCGGCCGCGGCGTACAGATTCCAGCCGTCCTCAGCCGGGTCGACGGTGTCCGGCAGCGCCGCGCCGGCGCCCTCCGCCCCGACGGCGGCGGCCCGGCGGAGCACGGCGCCGTCGCGGAGGTAGATCGCGGCGAACGGGACGTCGATCCGGTGTTCGCCGATCACCGCGCAGAGCTGGGCGCAGACCTGCTCGACGTCGGCCGCCCGGCCGCCGGCGGGCACCGCGAGGTCACGCAGCAGGCGCAGTCGTCGCTCCCCGACCACCTGTTCGGTGACCTCGCTGCACACGGTGAGGATGCCCGCGGTGTTCCCGTCGTCGTCGCGGGCGGGCGCGTGCGAGACGCTGAAGTACGCCTCCTCGCGGTAGCCCGACCGGTCCAGGGCCAGCTGCAACGCCGGCACCCAGCTGGCCACGCCGGTGGTCCGGGCGTCGGCGATCAACGGCTCCAGGACGTCCCAGCCCTCGGCCAGGGTGACCCGGACATCGCCGCCGAGGGCCGCCGGATGTTTGTCGCCGATCAACGCGGAGTAGGCGTCGTTGTAGAGCTGGGTGTAGGTGGGCCCCCACAGCAGCAGCATCGGGTAGCGGGACGACAGCACGATCCGGACGGCCGCCCGCATGCTCTGCGACCAGGTCCGCACGGGGCCGATATCCGTAGCGGACCAGTCGAGCCGGCTCATCAGCAGTCCCGTGGCACCACCGCCGGCGAAGAGATCGTCCGTCACGTCGTCACGCTACCCACGTGGAGCCGGGTAACTCCTGTTCGGGTCACCTGACGTCAGGTGAGCGACTCCTGGCCGATCACGCGAAGGAGGTCGAGGCCGGCGTCGAGGGAGTGGCTCTGCCGCGCGGCAGAGCCCTTCGACCTCAGCGCCGGTGGCGCCTCGCTGGGTGCGACCAGCCGGTAACCGCCGGCCGGAGGGACCGATGTCAGGCTCGGCGACATCGAGGTAGCGGGCGTGCGGTCGCCCGATCGGCGGCAGAATGGCGGGCGGACGATCGTGCGTCCGGTCCGGCCGATGGTGGCCGGCTTCGGGGAAGAAGGTGGGCCAGTGTTCGCTCTCGTCGTGCGTTTCGACTGCCGTGATGAGGCCGCGGCGGCGCGGTTCGATGAGTTGACGGCCACGGTCGTACAGCAGATCACCGAAGGTGAACCCGGCACGCTGGTCTATGCCACCTCAACCGTGGAGGGGGACCCGCTGGCGCGGGTGTTCTACGAGGTCTACCAGGACCGCGACGCCTTTCAGCGGCATGAGGAGGCCGAGCATGTCCGGCGGTTCCATGAGCTGAAGGATCCGTTGCTGACCGGCACTCGGGTCGAGTTCCTACGGCCAGGGCCGGGCAAGGGCCTGGCCTGATCAGTGGTCGAGACCGGTTCGGTCGACCCGGCGGTGGAACCGCATGCCGGCCAGGCCGCCGAGGATGGCTCCGACCAGCGCGGCGATCAGGGCGAGGACCAGGGCGACGATGGCCCCGGCGGTGGCGACGGTGATGACCACGGCCCAGATCCAGACCGCCACTGCCTGGCGGAGGCCGTTGAAGCGGGCCATTCGGCCGGCCACGGAGCCGCCGCGGTAATAGGCGATCAGCAGCACGACCAGCAGGGCGATGGCGCCACCGACCCCGAGTTCGCCCGTGTTCTCGCCGGCTTCACTCTGGGCCTGGCTGATGTCATCGGCGGCGGCGAGACCGACCGCTGTGCCCACGGCCAGTAGCAGGCCGGTCAGGATGACGGAGCGGAGGTGCCGGTAGCGGTCAGCCAGCCGAAGAACGCCGAACACCTGCTGAACAGGTCCGCCCGGTCGGACCGGCCGACTGCCCGTTCACCGATGGGGTAAACGGCCGGACGCCGCGGCGGCCTGTAATTGATCGATGAGTGACGATATGGTGCCGGGATGATGGACCAGGAGGGTTTGAGCCGTCGCCGGGTTCTGGGTGGAGCAGTGGGTGCCGCGGCCGTGGCCGTGGTGGGGCTGCCGCCGGGGGCCGCGACCGCCGCCGGAAAGGACACATCCGAGGTCGCCCGCTGGCGCAAGCAGGCCGCGCGGGTGACGATCACCCGGGACGACTGGGGTATTCCCCACGTGCTCGGCCGGACCGACGCCGACGCGGTGTTCGGGATGATCTACGCGCAGGCCGAGGACGACTTCCCGCGCGTCGAACGCAACTATCTGGTCAGCCTGGGCCGGCTGGCCGAGGCCGAGGGTGAGACCGCGATCTGGCAGGATCTGCGCCAGCGGCTGTGGCTCGAGCCGGGGGAGCTGAAACGCGACTACGCCCGCAGCCCGGCCTGGCTGCGCCGGCTCATGCAGGCCTGGGCCGACGGGCTCAACTTCTACCTCGCCACCCACCCGGAGGTACGCCCGCGCGTGCTCACGCGCTTCGAGCCGTGGATGCCGCTGAGCTTCTCCGAGGGCAGCATCGGCGGTGACATCGAGCGGGTGGCGCTCAGCCAACTCGAGGCCTTCTACACCGGCCGCTCGGTCGAGGCGATCGAGGAGGAGGACCGCGAGCCGCGCGGCTCCAACGGCTTCGCGATCGCGCCGCACCGGACCCGCGACGGGCACGCGCTGCTGCTCATCAATCCGCACACCAGCTTCTTCTTCCGGTCCGAGCAGCATGTGACCAGCGGCGAGGGCCTCAACGTGTACGGCGCCGCGACGTGGGGGCAGTTCTTCATCTATCAGGGCTTCAACGCCGACGCGGGCTGGATGCACACCTCCAGCGGCGTGGACAACGTCGACGAGTTCGCCGAGACGGTCGACACCGGGAAACTGCGCTACCGGTACGGAAACCAGTGGCGCCGGATCACCACGAAGAACGTCACGCTGGCCTACCGGACGGCCGACGGCGGACGGGCCAAGCGCACCTTCACCACGTACGCCACCCACCACGGGCCGATCGTGCGCGAGGCCGGCGGCCAGTGGATCGCCTTCGCGCTGATGAACCGGCCGGTCCCGGCGCTGCAGCAGAGCTTCCTGCGCACCAAGACGCGCAACTACCAGGAGTTCATCCGGGTCGCCGGGCTCAAAGCGAACAGCTCGAACAACACCCTGTTCGCCGACAGCAGCGGCAACACCGCCTTCCTGGTGCCGCAGTTCATGCCGATCCGCGACGACCGCTTCGACTTCCGGCAGCCGGTCGACGGCAGCAATCCGGCCACCGACTGGCGCGGCCTGCACAGCCTCGCGAGCCTGCCGCAGGCGGTGAACCCGCGGATCGGCTGGGCCTTCAACACCAACAACTGGCCGTGGACGGCGGCCGGGCCGGACAGTCCCGACGCCGAGGACTATCCGCGCTACTTCGACCAGGCCGGGGAGAATCCGCGCGGCCCGCAGGCGATCCGGGTGCTCTCGGCCCGGGCCAAGTTCACCCCGCGGACGCTCCGGGACGCTGCTTTCGATCCGTACCTCACCGCCTTTGCCCGTCTGGTGCCGCAAGTGGTCGCCGCCTGGGACAAGCTGCCGTCAGGCAGCGAGCAACGAGCGCGGCTGGCCGGGCCGATCGACCTGCTGCGCCGATGGGACTACCGCTGGGGTTACCAGTCGACGGCGACCTCACTGGCCGTGTTCTGGGGTGAGGCGCTGTGGGCGCCGCTGGCCCAGGCCGCCCGCGACGCCGGTCTGTCCATGTGGGACTACCTGGCCCTGCGCGCGACCGACGCCCAGCGGCTGACCGCGCTCGACGAGGCGGTGAACCGGCTCACCCAGGACTTCGGCGGCTGGCGGGTGCCCTGGGGCGAGATCAACCGGTTCCAGCGCAACGACGGCGCCATCACGCAGACCTTCGACGACCGCAAGCCGAGCATCCCGGTCCCGTTCACCTCGGGCCAGTGGGGCTCGCTGGCCTCGTTCGGGGCGCGGCGCTACCCCGGCACCAAGCGCTACTACGGCACGAGCGGCAACAGCTTCGTGGCCGTCGTCGAGTTCGGGCCGAAGCTGCGGGCCTGGGCGATCACCGCGGGCGGGGCCAGCGGCCACCCGGACTCACCCCACTTCAACGACCAGGCCGTACGCTACGCCAACGGCGACCTGCGCCCGGTCTACTTCTATCCCCGCGACCTGGAGGGGCACATCGAACGGCGATACCGGCCCGGTGACCGCTGACTCGAACGAGCCTGCTCGCCGACCACGACTTCCGCCTGCTGTGGGTCGGGGAGACCGTCAGCCATCTGGGTAATGCGCTGACTGCCACCGCGTTCCCGCTGATCGCCGTGCTCGCGCTCGGGGCCGGCCCGCTCGAGACGGGGCTGTTGGCCGCCGCGCTGTGGACGCCGTGGCTGGTGGCCGGGTTGCCGGTGGGGGCGTGGGTGGACCGGGTCCGCCGGCGGCCGCTCATGATCGCCTGCAATCTGGTGTCGGCCGGGATGCTGCTCAGCGTCCCGGCCGCCTATCGGGCCGGTGTCCTGGGTTTTGGCCAGCTGCTGGTCACGGCCGTCGTCACCGGCACCACGACCGTCTTCTTCGCGACGGCGTACCAGGTCTATCTGCCCACCTTGGTGGGCCCGGCCGACCTGATCGAGGGCAACGCCAAGGTGCAGGGCAGCGAGGCCGCGACCCGGGTCATCGGTCCGGGCGCCGGCGGTTTGCTGACTCAATGGGTGGGCCCAGTGGCCGGGGTGCTCGTCGACGCGGTCAGCTTTCTGGTGTCGGCTGTCTGCCTGCTGCTGATCCGGACGCCCGAGCCGGCCCCACGCCGGCCGGATCGTCAGGAGCCGTTGCGGAGGCAGATCGTCGAGGGATTCCGGTTCGTGGTCCGTGACCCTTATCTGCGCACGATCCTGCTGTGGGGAGCGGCGCTGAACCTCGCGCTCAACGGGTGGCAGGCGGTCCAGGTCGTTTATCTGTCATCGGCGGCGTGGTCGCGTGCAACATCGTGATGAGTGGCTTCCGGCAGGCGTACTGCCCGCCGCGGATGCTCGGCCGGGCCGTGGCCACCTCGATGGTCGTGCTGCACAGCACCATTCCCGTGGGGGCGCTGCTGGGCGGTCTCCTGGGCGAGGTGCTCGGTCTGCGCCCGGCCATGTGGGTCACGACCGCGCTGTTTCTGCCGTGCGCGGCGCTGCTGCTCATCGGCCCGATCCGGCGGCGCCGCGACCTGCCGTCGGCTGTTTCTCAGGGCTTGTCGTAGAGGGATTTGCGGAGCTCGTCGGCCTTGGCCGGTTTGGCGATGGTGACCGGCTTGTCGTAGGTGATGGTCATGGTCTGTTTCATCGCGCCCTTGGCGATGTCGATGCTGATCGAGGTCAGGCGGTTCTGGGCGTCGGTCGTCGCGGTGTAGTCGACCGAGACGCCTTCGCGGAAGCTCAGATTCGGCGCGCCCAGGGGCAGGAGGGTGATGCCGGGCATGATCCACGCCTCGCCCTGGAAGGTGCGCGGGCCGGTGCGCCGGGTGACGGTGACGGCCTGCTCGAAGCGGATCAGACCGCTGGGGTCCTTGGGATCGGCGCCGTAGTATTCGTTGCCGGGCTTCAAGCGGCTGAGATCGGCGTGCACCCAGTATCCGGAGTTGTCCTCACCGCGGTAGCTGTCGGTGCCGATCACGATCAGTTTGCGGAACTTCCGATCCGGGCCGCCGGTCACGACGACGGTCCGGGTGAGCTTGCCGGCCGCGGCGTCCTGCGCCCCGAAGGCCCGGACCTTCTGCCGCTGTGGGTAATCGCCGATCAGGCTGAAGCCGTACGGAGTCTTGAGCAGCCGGCCGACGGCGGCCTTCAGTTCCTCGCGGGGCGTCACCGGCTTCACCGACGGACTGGCACTGACCGAGACGACCGCTGTCGCGCTCGGCGCCGCGGCCGGTGGGCTGGTCCCGCCGCACCCGGCCAGCAGGGCCAGGGCAGCGGCGAACGGCAGTGTCCGGCGAGCAGTCATGCGGTCTTTCCCCCGTGCCATCGACGATCTCGAACGAGGATTAAAGCATCCGGCGCGGCGCGAGAGAGACTGGCGTCATGGAATCGGTTTGGGACTACCCACGCCCGCCGCGGCTGGAGCGGGCCGCCGGGCGGGTGACGGTCGTGCACGCGGGGCGGGCGATCGTCGACAGCGACCGCTGCTGGCGCGTTTTGGAGACCTCACACCCGCCGGTCTACTACGTGCCGCGTGACGAGATCGCGGCCGGGGTGCTCGAACCGGCGACGGGGCGGTCGTACTGCGAGTTCAAGGGCACGGCGAGCTACTGGGATCTCGTGGTCGGCGACGTCCGGGTGTCCCGGGCCGGGTGGTCGTACGAGCGGCCGACGCCCGGCTACGAGGAGTTGGCGGGAGCTGTCGCCTTCTACCCGAGCCGGGTCGACGAGTGCCGGGTGGGCGGGGAGGTGGTCCGGCCGCAGGAGGGTGACTTCTACGGTGGGTGGATCACCTCCGGCATCGTGGGGCCGTTCAAGGGTGGTCCGGGCACGGCCGGTTGGTGAGTCAGCGGCGCAGGACGTCGATCGCGCTGATGACCGGGACGTTTGTGATGGCGGTGAAGCCGATGTCGAGGCCGCGGCCGCCGGAGGTGCGTACGTCCGCCGTGAGGTCGAAGGGCCGGTGCTGGCCGACTCGGGCGACCAGGTCGAGGCGGGGCGCCAGCGGGCGGTCGTTGACCGCGACGTCGAAGACGCGCCAGCCCACCGGGACCTGGACCGTGCCGCCGGGCGCGGGCACCGCGGTGCCGTCGCCGCCGGTGTCACCGGCCGAGGTGATCTCGGCGAAGCGCAGGGTCACCCGGTAGCGGCCGTCGGGGACGTCGAAGCGGTACGCGGTCATGCCCTTGCGGTAGGTCTGGTAGAGCGGGTCCTCGTCGGTGCCGTCGACCCAGTTGTTCTTCATCCAGCCGTACCCGCCGGTGAAGTCGCCGGTGACCGCGCCCCAGCCGCCGGGGGTGTATTCGCGGTCCTCGAGCCACACCGTGCCGTCCGGGTCGACGTACTGCACGATGGCCCCGGCCGAGACGCTCAGCCGGTGGAAGGCCGGGGTCGGCTGGGGAGCGTGGTACGTGAAGTGGACGGTCGCGTCGTCGGTCAGCCGGCCGCCGCGGGCGTGGAGGCGGTTGCGGCCGTCGGTGAACGACACCATCCACGACACGTGTCCGATGGAGTCGGTCGGCTTCTCGCCGAGTGACTTGCCGTTGTGGAAGAGCTCGACCGAGGCGGCGTTGGAATACACGGTCACGGTCTGCTCGCGGCTCCCGACGCCGGCCCGGCGGTTCCACAGATCGGCGGCGATGTGCAGCACATCGACCCCGCGCCAGGCCTGCATCAGGTAGTAGACGGGCTTCGGCCGGCGATCCGACAGCATCAGCCCCTTGGTGTTCACGTGCGGCACCGAGCCCGTACGCGACTCCGAGCCGAAGTCGAACTGCGACCAGTAGGTCGTCCCGGCCAGCCAGGGCCGCTGGTCGATCTGGCGCAGGTACGACTCCAGGTAGAACTGCTGGTACTCGAGACTCTGGTCCTGGTACGGGTTCTGGCCGGCCAGCACCGGAAGGTTTCCGGGCACGACCCGGTGCAGCCGCGCGTCGGAGTCGGCCCCGAACTCGGACACCCAGAGCACGCGGCCGGGATGGGCGGCCCGCTCCCCGTCCAGGTAGGGGCCGAACTGGTCGGCGGTTCCGCCGTACCAGCCCTGGTAGAGGTTCCAGCCCCAGATCATGGGGAGATCCGCGATCCCTGAGGTGTTGTAGGCCGCCGCCTGGTGGCCGACCATCGCGGTCAGCCGGGTGGGATCCTCGGCGCGCAGCAGCGCTTCGCCCTCCGCGAGCATGTCACGGATCCAGGCCTCGTAACCGGTCGGCTGCGGGTCCGGGCGGCGCAGCAGGATCTCGTTCATGGTGCCGAAGACGAGGATCGACGGGTGGTTGTAGTGCTGGCGCGCCATGTCGCGGATGTTGTTCAGGTGATGCTCGGTGAAGGCGCGGGTCATCGTCGCCCGGTTCACCATGGGCACCTCCTCCCACAGGGCCAGGCCGAGCTCGTCGGCGGCCTCGAGCACCGCGGGAGCCTGCGGGTAATGGGCCAGGCGGACCACGTTCGCGCCCATCGCCTTGATGAGCCTCAGATCGCGGATGTGGTCGGCGTCGGAGAGGGCGTTGCCGCGGCCCACGATGTCCTGGTGCCGGTTGGTGCCACGCAGCTGGTACGGCCGGCCGTTGAGCGAGAAACCGGTCGCCGGGTCGGCCGAGAACCAGCGGATGCCCAGCGGCGCGTCCACCCGGTCGACCGGCGTGCGGCCCGACTCGATGACAGTGCGGACCTGATGGAGGTACGGAGACTCGGGTGACCACAGCCGCGGATGCTCGATGGCGGGCAGGAGCAGCTCGAACTCGGCCGTGGCGCCGGGGGCGATCCGGAGTTGGGTCTGCCGCGAGGTCAGCTCCCGCCCGCGGGCGTCGACGACGGTGCTGCGGACCACGGCCGTGGCCGGGCGGGCGGAGTCGTTGACGGCACGGCCACGGACGCGGACGACCGCCCGCTCGGCACTGGCGTGCGGCGTGTCGACGCGGACGCCGGGGGAGGCGTGGTCGAGGACGTCGAAGTGCAGATCGTCGGTGGTGACGAGCCAGACGTTGCGGTAGAGGCCACCGTAGAAGGTCCAGTCACCGGAATACGGCGGGATGTCGTCGTCGTGGCTGTTGTCGACGCGCACCGCGACGACGGTGCTGCCCGCCCGGGCCCGGCGTACCTGGTCGGTGATCTCCACGCTGAACGCGGTGTAGCCGCCGACGTGCCCGCCGACCCGGTCACCGTCGGCGTAGACGTCGGCGACCTGGAACGCGCCCTCGAAATAGAGGAAGACCCGCTTGGCGCGGAGCGCCCCGGTGACTTGGATCCGGCGCCGGTACCAGCCGGGTCCGCGGTAGAAGCCCGGTTCGTCGTCGAGGGCGTCCGCGGCGTTCCAGGTGTGCGGGATCGACACCCGGCGCCAGTTCCGCGTGTCGAGGGAGGGCTGCTGGGCCTGGGCGGGGTCGCCCAGCTGGTGCACCCAGCCGTCGTCGAGCAGCGTCCGTTCCCGTTGCCGGACGGCCTGGGGCGGGCGGCGGTTCTGGGCCGCGGCCGGCAGGGGGAGGAGCGACAACGCGGCGCCGGCGCTTCGGAGAACCGTACGGCGCGTGACCGGCACCTCGGGACGACTGCTCCAAATATTCATGATGGTCAGTCTCTGGAGTGGCCGGCGGCGGGCCAAGCGGTTGCCGCTTGTTGCCCGGCCGGTACGCGTTGGGGCCGCTGGGGTAGGGGCAGGACCCGTACCGGGGGTGGGGCTGACTGCATCCACGATCGGGCGGGCAGCGGGATCGGCGGCGGGGCCGCGGGCGCGAAGGATTGATCTTGTTCCGTTCGGCCCTCCAGGCCTTCACCCTCAAGGAAAACCATGCACAAGAACACATCCGCCCGGTTCCGTCGGTTCGCTATGGCCATGGCCCTCCCCGCCGTGACGGTGGGAGCGCTGGCCGCGTGCGGCGACTCCCCGTCGGAGGCCCCCGCCCCGGCCGCGGCTCCAGCCTCGGCGCCGGCGTCTGCTTCGGCTTCCAGCCCGGCGCCGTCCCCGGCGGCAGCCTCCGTTGCTGTGCCGGCGACGCAGACCCGGATGGTCACCCGCGACGGGCACAAGCTCGCCTTCTACGTCACGCCCGGGCGCGGGCCGGCGATCGTGCTGGACGCCGGTGGCGGCGAGGATCACACGCAATGGAAGGACATCGTTCCGCAGCTGTCGAAGGCGACCGGGGCGGAGATCATCACCTACGACCGGGCCGGTCTGGGCAACAGCGACGAAGTGAAGGGCGCGTGGGACGTCCATGCCGCGGTGTCGGACCTGGAAGCAGGCCTCCGTCAGGTGGGCGTGTCCAAGGACGTGATCCTGGTGTCGCACTCGCAGGCGGGGGAGGTGGCCACCTATTTCGTGCGGGCGAACCCGAAGCTGGTGTCGGGGGCGGTGCTGGTGGACGCGAGCCTGCCGCAGTTCTCCACCGACGAGGAGATCGCGCGGATCGTGGCCGCGAACACCCCACAGATCGAGGCGCTGAAGAAGCAGCCGTCGACGAAGCAGACGCGCCAGCTGATCGCCACGGCCGCGAACTACGGCCCGATGCACATGGCGTACCACAAGGTCACCTGGCCGGACAGCGTGCCCGCGACGGTGATCGTGTCGGAGAAGACGCCGTTCGACGGCTCACCGGTCGACGTTCAGCGCTGGAAGGCCGCGGCGGCCGCGTTCGTGAAGGCCGGCCCGGATCGGACGCTGGTCACCGCGGTGGGCAGCTCGCACGAGATCCCGCAGGACAAGCCGCAGCTGGTCCTCGAGCAGATCGAGAAGATGCGCGGCTGACCCGCCGGGGGTCAGAGCGGCTCGGCCGCTTTGAGCAGCAGCTTGTGGAGGGTTTCCCGCTCGTCGGCGGTGAGGCGGCCGAGGGAGTCGGTGAGGACGCCGTCGACCGCCTCGCCGCCGGCCTGGCGCAACTCGTCGCCGGTCGGGGTCAGCTGGTGCTGCACCTTGCGGCCCGGGCCCTCGACGCGCTCGATGAGGCCGCGGTCGGCCATCCGCTTGGCCAGCTCGCCCATCGACTGGTCGGTCTGGAACGTCAGCTCGGCCAGCCGGTGCAGCGAGGCGCCGGGGTTGGCGTGCAGGTGGCGCAGGGTGTCCCACTGCACCAGGGACAGGCCCAGCGAGGCCAGGCTCTTGTTCGCCGCGCGGTGGTGCCGCCACTGGAGGCGCTTGACGGCCAGGCCGACCTGCTGCAGAGAGGCGCTCATGGGAGCAGGTTATCCCAAGGTTGTGTATATAAGGAACCTGTTATAAGGTTCCTTATATGACTGCTCATGCGTTCCCCGTCGACGCCCTCGGCCGGGTCGAGATCACGGTCACCGAGCGGGGCCAGGGCCACCCCGTCCTGCTCCTGCACGGTGGCGGCGGGCCGCTCACCGTGAACCCCTGGGCCGACCGGCTGGCTCAGGCCGAGCCGGCCCGGGTGCTCACCCCGGTCCACCCCGGCTTCAACGGCACTCCGCGCCCGGCCGCGCTCGACTCGATCGGCGCGCTCGCGAAGGCGTACGTCGCCCTGCTCGAAGCCCTTGATCTTGAGAATGTCACGGTCGTCGGCAACTCGATCGGCGGCTGGATCGCCGCCGAGATGGCCCTGCTGGGCTCGCCCCGGGCCGGCGGCTACGTGCTGGTCGACGCGGTGGGCATCGAGGTGCCCGGCCACTCCGTCGCCGATTTCTTCTCGCTCACCCCGGCCGAGCTCGCGCGGCACAGCTACTACGACCCCGAGAGGTACGGAATCAACCCGGCTCAGCTGCCCCCGGAGGTGCGGGAGGCGATGGCCGGCAACCGTGTGGCGCTGGAGGCGTACGCCGGACGGGCCATGACCGATTCCACCCTGGCCGCCCGGCTGAGCGCGGTCCGTACCCCCACCCTGATCGTCTGGGGCGAGGCCGACCGGATCGGCGACCCCGACTTCGGCCGCGCCTTCGCCGCCGCCATCCCCGGCGCCGAGTTCGTGCTGCTGCCCGAGGCCGGCCACCTGCCCCAGATCGAAGCCCCGGACGCGCTGATCAAGACCGTGTGGGCCTTCGCCGGACGGCCCTGACGCCGGCGGAAAACTGTTATACGAAATCGTCGTGGAAGTCGTCGTTGCGGTCAGCAGGATATTGACGTACGTCATTGGGTGAGAGTTTTCAGCGAAGGGAACCCACCTCATGACAGTGCGACGATCTCGCTGGGCGAACGCGGCGGCGGCGCTGCTGCTGGCCGTCACCGGCGCGCTCGTGGTCAGCGCCTCGCCGGCTCAGGCCGCGACCGCCATCACCGTCAACGGCGCCTCCGGCGGGCGGGTGTTCGACGGCGTCGGGGCGATCAGCGGCGGCGGCGGCAACAGCCGTCTGCTCATCGACTATCCGGAGCCCCAGCGCGGCGAGATCCTCGACTATCTGTTCAAGCCGGGCTACGGCGCGGCGATGCAGATGATGAAGGTGGAGATCGGCGGGGACACCAACTCGACCTCCGGCGCGGAGCCCAGCCACCAGCACACCCGGGGCGCGGTGAACTGCGACCGCGGGTACGAGTGGTGGATGATGGCCCAGGCCAAGGCCCGTAACCCGAACATCAAGCTGGTGGCGTTGTCCTGGGGCGCGCCCGGCTGGATCGGCAACGGCAACTTCTGGTCGGCCGACTCCATCGACTACCTCATCTCCTGGCTCGGCTGCGCCACCTCGCACGGCCTGACGATCGACTACCTGGGCGGCTGGAACGAACGCGGCCGCGACCTCAGCTGGTACAAGAACTTGCGCGCGGCGCTCAACTCCCGCGGCTACTCCGGCGTACGGATCGTCGCCTCGGACGACTTCGGCTGGGGCTCCGCCGACGACGGCGTGCGGGACCCCGCTTTCGCGGCCGCCGTCTCGGTCTACGGCAGCCACTACGTCTGCGGTTACCGCAGCGCGCAGACCAGCTGCCCGAGCACGACCACCGCGGTGAACTCGGGCAAGACGTTGTGGGCCAGCGAGAACGGCTCGGACGACTACAACGGTGGTGCCCCGGCGCTGGCTCGCGGCATCAACCGGGACTACATCGACGGCAAGATGACCGCGTACCTGAACTGGCCCGTCATCGCCGCGGTCACCCCGAACGTCCCGTGGTCGACCACCGGCGTCGCGGTGGCGCCGCAACCCTGGTCCGGCTACTACTCGATCGGCCGGAGCGCCTGGGTCATGGCCCAGACGACCCAGTTCACCGCCCCCGGCTGGCGTTACCTGGACGGCTCCAGCGGCTATCTCGGCGGCAACCGCGCCAACGGCAGCTACGTCTCGCTGAAATCGCCGAACAACAGCGACTACAGCACGATCATCGAGACGATAGACGCCGGCTCGGCCCAGGACCTGCAGTTCACCGTCGCCGGGGGACTGTCGGCCGGGACCGTGCACGTGTGGTCCACCAACGTCCGGTCGAGCAACCCGGCCGAGCACTTCGTCCGCCGTGCCGACATCAACCCGTCCAACGGGAGCTTCGCGCTGACCGTGCAGCCCGGCTACGTCTACAGCCTCACCACCACCACCGGACAGGGCAAGGGCGCCGCGACCAGCCCGGCCCAGGGCGGTCTCGCGTTGCCCTACGCCGACGACTTCGACGCCTATCAGACCGGCCGGGAGGCCAAGTACCTGTCGGACCACCAAGGCTCGTTCGAGGTGACCCCGTGCGTGGGCGGCCGCAGCGGTCAATGCGTACGGCAGATGTCGGAACAGGCCCCGATCTTCTGGACCACCGGCCACGCCGAGCCGTTCACCCTGCTCGGCGACGTCAACTGGCGCAACTACACCGTCTCGTCCGACGTCCTGCTGGAGAAGAGCGGCTACGTCCAGCTCGTCGGGCGGGCCGGCAACTACAACCACGACGGCCCGCAGAACCTCAACGCCTACTACCTGCGGGTGGCCGACAACGGGGCCTGGTCCCTGCGCAGCAACAACACCAGCGGAAGCCAGCGGACCCTGGCCTCGGGCACCACCACCGCCCTGGGCACCGGGCGCTGGCACAAGCTGTCGCTCACCCTGAACGGCAGCACCCTGAGCGCGGCCGTCGACGGTGTCACCCTCGGCAGCGCCTCCGACTCCGGGTGGGTCGCCGGGCAGGTCGGTTACGCCACCGGGCAGGGCGTGACGGCGCAGTTCGACAACCTGTCCGTCACCCCGCTCGCCGGGCCCGGCCCCACCGGCGAGATCCGCGGCGCCGGCTCGAACCGCTGCCTCGACGTCAACGGGCAGAGCCAGGCCGACGGGGCGGTCGTGCAGATCTGGGACTGCAACGGCGGCGCCAACCAGCGATGGACGGCGACCTCGAGCAACCAGCTGACCGTGTACGGAAACAAGTGCCTCGACGCTCCGGGCACGGCCGAGGGCACCCGGGTCCAGATCTACGCCTGCAACGGGGGCGCCAACCAGCAATGGCGGACCAACGCCGACGGCACGATCACCGGCGTTCAGTCGGGTCTGTGCCTGGACGTCACCGGCCAGGGCACGGCCAACGGCACGGCCGTCACCCTGTGGACCTGCAACGGGGGCAGCAACCAGCGCTGGGTCCGGTCCTGAGACTGTCCCCGCCCTCGGCCGGCTGACCTGAGCGGTCGGTCACGCCGAGGGCTGGGGCGGTTCCCGTCGCAGGTCAGGCGATCTCGTACTGATCGCGGTGGACCCGGATGGTGGTGAACTGCTTCAGTGCGGCCATCAACCGGTGAAACGCCTCGGAGTCGCCGTGGGCCTGTAGGGCGGCGACGTTCTGCCACTGCTCCACGATCTGGTACCGGTCGGGGTGCAGGACGTCGTGTCCGAGGTCGAAGCGGAGGCAGCCGGGGTAGGTGTCGGCGGCCGCCGCGTGGGCGCCCGCGAGACGCTCGAACGTCTCCCGGTCCTCTTCCCCGACGGTGTAGGTGAGGATCAGCAGGATCTGGGCGGTGCTGGTCATCGACGGTGACCTCTCATGATCTTCAGGGGGTGGGCGAGCCGCGGCGGCCGTCGTCCCGGTCCGTTCGCGAAGCACGACGCACCCGCGTCGGTGCGGTTCACCGTGACCGCCGCACGTTTCGCCCCGGCGGCGCACTGGCCGCCTGCGCGGGGGCCGTCGGAAGACTCGCGGTCGACCACCCGACGAATGCCCCCGCCCGGCCGCGTCTTAGGGGCGGCGCGGCCGGTAGCTGCTTTGGATTTCGTGATCCGCGCTACAGCGGTCGGGGTCTGACGAGGTGGAGCCGAGCCATCTTCGCAGCTCAAAGCATGTGAACGGGCGTTGGTGCCGGCGGAGGGTTAGTCAAACAATCGCTTGACTTGCTCGTGGTGCGGTTCTAACTTCAATCAAGCGTTTGATTTGTAACGCGGTGCGGCGCTCGGGTGCGGCACCCCGTCGAGAGGGGAACGTCATGGGACAGCTGGACGGCAAGACGGCGCTGGTCACCGGCGGTACGAGCGGAATCGGGCTGGCCACCGCTCATCGGTTCGAGGCCGAGGGTGCGCACGTCTTCATCACGGGGCGCGATCAGCAACGCCTTGACAACGCGGTCAAGGAGGTGGGGAACGCGACGGGCGTCACGAGTGATGTCAGCAACCTGGAGGACCTGGACCGGCTGGCCGCGGCGATCGGGGAGCGTGGGAAAGGGCTCGACGCGGTGTTCGTCAACGCGGGCGTCGGTGAGTTCGCGACCCTCGACGAGGTGAGCTGGCAGGACTACCAGAACACGTTCAACACCAACGTGGGTGGTGTGATCTTCACCGTGCAGAAGGTGCTGCCGCTGCTCAATCCGGGTGCGGCCATCGTGCTGACCGGTTCGAGCTCGTCCGGCAACGGGCAGCCGGCCTTCGGTCTCTACGCCTCCAGCAAGGCCGCGATCCGTTCGCTCGGGCGCACCTGGGCCGGTGAGCTGGTCGGTCGTGGTGTCCGGGTCAACACGATCGTTCCGGGTCCCACCGAGACGCCCGGTCTGGGTGGTCTGGTGCCGGAGAACCCGCAGGGGCTGTTCCAGCAGCTGGCCGGGCGCATTCCGATGCAGCGGATCGGCCAGCCCGAGGAGATCGCCAACGTGGCGCTCTTCCTGGTCTCGGACCAGGCCAGTTACATGACCGGCTCCGAGGTCTGGGTGGACGGCGGAGCCGAGCAGATCTGACGCCGCGTCCCGCGGCGATTGACGGGAAATCAATCGTTTGATTTAATAGCTTCATGGTGGGACGAGCAGATATGCGGCGGGAAGCCGGCCAGCGTACGCGCGAAGGGCTTCTTTCGGCGGCGTTGGATTTGCTGGCACTCAAAGGGCCGGAGGGGCTTTCTCTCCGCGAGGTCACGGAGAAGGCCAATGCCAACGTGGCGGCGGTCAGTTACCACTTCGGCTCGCTCAAGGCGTTGCGCGACGCGGCCGTCGAAAGCGCGATGGAGCGCTATCTCGACGCCCAGCTCGAGGCGCTCGCCCGGCTGACTCCCGATTCGACGCTGAACGATCTTGCCATGGGCTTCGCCCGGCCGATGATGCACGCTCTGGCCGCCGGTGGCGCCGAGCTCGCCATCATGCGCACCGTGGCCCGGGTCGGCATCGACCCGCCCGACGGGTGGGGCCGGCTGACCGACAAGTTCGTGCAGACCCGGTCGGACGCGCTCCGCGTGCTGACCGCTCGGCTTCCTGACGTGGGCGAACAAGAATTGATCTTCCGTACGCGGTGCATCGCCGGCATGTTGAACTGGCTCGCCCTGGCCCCGATCGGCGCCGAGCTGGCCTCCGAGTCCCCCGAGCGGATCGAACGTCTGCTGGTTCCTGTTCTGGCCGGAGCCCTGGAAGGCAGGTCCGCCTCGATCTGAGTGACCACCCGGTCGTTCAGCCAGCCTGTCGTGATGCGGCTCACCGTCACTGAACTGCGAAGACGGGTCGCCGTCGACCCGAGTAACGACCAGTAGAAAGCGACAGGGGTCTTGACATGACCAACGTATCGACGCCTGACGTGAAGCAGGCCGGCAATCGTACAGCGTCCTGGGCCGGCGTCGTTTCGCTCGGCCTTGGCGTCTTCGCCCTGGTGATGGCCGAGTTCCTGCCGGCCAGTCTGCTCCCGGCCATCGCCGCCGATCTGGGCGTGAGCGAGGGCACGGCCGGTCAGGCGGTCACCATGACGGCCATCGGGGCGGGGCTGGCGGGCCTGTTCCTGCCGGCCCTGCTGCCCCGCACCGACCGGCGCCTGGTGCTGATCGGGCTCACGGCGGCGGCCATCGTCTCCGACGTGCTGGTGGCCTTCGCTCCCAATCTGATCGTCCTGCTGGCCGCGCGTCTGCTGATGGGCGTGAGCCTCGGCGGCTTCTGGGCCGTCGCGATCGCCATGTCGGCCCGCCTCGTGCCCAGCGAATACCTCGGCCGTGCCGTCACCGTGATCAACGCCGGCGTCTCGGTCGCCACCATCGCCGCCGTCCCGCTCGGCACGTGGCTCAGCGCTCAGTGGGGCTGGCGCCAGGTGTTCCTGCTCGCGGCCGGGGTCGCGGTGGTGGCACTGCTCGTGCAGGCAGTGACCCTGCCGCGCTTCATCCCGGAGGCGGCCGGCAGCCTCCGGGTCCTCGGCGAGACGTTGCGCTCGCGCGGGGTCCTGTTCGGACTCGGGGCGATCCTCGTGGTCGTGGCCGGACACTTCACCGGCTTCACCTACATCCGCCCGGCCGCGGAGAGCGTGTCGGGGATCGACGCGGCCGGGCTGGCGTTGCTGCTGTTCGTCTACGGGATCGCGAACGTGGCCGGGACGGCGGTCAGCGGGGTGCTGGCCGACCGCGTTCTCCGGGTCGCCGCGCTGCTCTTCCCCGCTTTGGTCGGCCTGGGCATGCTGGCCATGGTCCTCACCGGCGGCACGCGAGCCGGGCTGTTCATCGCCGCCGCCCTGTGGGGGTTCGGCTTCGGCGGCGTCCCGACCACGGCCCAGACCTGGGCCGGCCGGACGGATCCGGAGCATCTCGAGCAGTTGGGCGGGGTGACCGTGACGGTGTTCCAGATCGCGATCGCCCTGGCCGCGATCGGGGGTGGCCTGTTGGTGGACCACATCGGGGCGACCGCCCCGCTGGTCGCGGGCTGCATCGCCGCCATCGCCGGTGGGTTGCTGCTCGCCACCGCTGTGCGGTCCCCAGCGCGCTGACTTCGCGACGCGACCTCGAACGCCCTGCGGCGCCGGCACCGGATCAGCGCGCCATCGCCGCCATGGTGCTGGTGGTGGCGTTCCAGGCCGAGGTGACCCGGCTCATCCAGCTCTACATCGTCGGCGTCTTCGTCTCGTTCACGC
>NZ_JBFAOX010000009.1:0-284904 GCF_040675435.1 Actinoplanes sp. NPDC049598
GTGCGGCGCGGCCGCCTCCGCACGATCCGGCCGCGGGCTTGCGGGCGGATCTGGCGCGGGCGTGCGGGCGGATCTGGCGCGGGCGTGCGGGCGGATCTGGCGCGGGCGTGCGGGCGGGTCAGGCGCGGGCGTGCGGGCGGGTCAGGCGCGGGCGTGCGGGCGGGTCAGGCGCGGGCGTGCGGGTCAGGCGCGGGCTCGGGTGCGGAAGACCCAGATGCGGAGCATCAGGAAGCGGACCGCGGTGGCCAGCAGGTTGGCCACGATCAGGACGAAGAGCTCGACCGGTTTGGACGGGGTGGTCGAGGCGGCGTCCAGCAAAGCGAGGGAGCCGCTGGTCAGCAGCAGGCCGAGACCGAAGACGATCAGGCCCTGGGCTTGATGGCGCCAGGCGCCGTCGTGGCCGCGGACGCCGAAGGTCAGGCGACGGTTCACGGCCGTGTTGGCGATGGCCGTGACCAGCAGGGCGATGAAGTTGGCCCACTGGGGGCCGGCCATCGTGCGCAGGAGGGCGTAGAGGGCCAGGTAGGCCAGGGTGCTGGCCACGCCGACGGCCGCGAAGCGGATCAGCTGGCCGGTCAGGCCGGTCGGCACGCCCGCGACCGGGAGCGGGTTGCGGCCGAGCTGCTCGCGCAGGGTGGCCAGCGGCAGCTTCCCCGAGCCGAACGCGCGCAGCAGCCGCACGATGCCCTTCAGGTCGGCCACCGCCGTGGAGACGATGTCGACCCGGCTGTCCGGATCGTCCACCCAGTCCACCGGCACCTCGTGGATGCGCAGCCCGGCCCGCTCGGCCAGCACCAGCATCTCGGTGTCGAAGAACCAGCCGGTGTCCTCGACCATCGGCAGCAGCCGCTCGGCCACGTCGCCGCGGATCGCCTTGAACCCGCACTGGGCGTCGGAGAAGCGGGCCGACAACGCGCCCCGCAGGATCAGGTTGTAGCTGCGGGAGATGAACTCGCGCTTCGCCCCGCGGACGACCCGGGAGCCGCGGGCCAGGCGGGAGCCGATGGCCAGGTCGGAGTGCCCGCTGATCAGCGGGGCGACCAGCGGGAGCAGCGCGCCCAGGTCGGTCGACAGGTCGACGTCCATGTAGGCGAGCACGGCCGCGTCGGAATGGGTCCAAACGTATTTCAGCGCGCGGCCCCGGCCCTTCTCGGCCAGGTGCACCCAGCGCACCTCGGGCAGCTCGGACGACAGCCACTCGGCCACGGTCGCCGTCGAGTCGGTGCTCGCGTTGTCGGCGATCGTGATCCGGAAGCGGTACGGGAAGTAGGCGCGCAGGTAGGTGTGCAGGCGCTGCACGCACGGCCCGAGGTCGATCTCTTCGTTGTAGACCGGAACAACCACGTCGAGCACCGGAGCATCGACGGTCGTGGTGGCAGCGTCGGGCGAGGGCTGCGTCGAAAGGCTCATGCCGACAACCTTGATCTCCCCTGCTGAGGGGCTTGTATGCCGTTCCTGTGGCACCCCTGTGAGTGCAATCCGGCGCAGTGCGTAGTGGGACGGTGACGCGTCAAGGCGGGGCGTGCCGGCCGGCCGCCGTCAGTCCTCAAAGGAACGGGCGGCTCCCGTGGGGGAGCCGCCCGTTCTTACCGGGGGTGAGTCAGGCTGTGGTGCCGGTGGTGGGCTGGGTCAGGTCGTAGACGGTGGTGCTGCCTACGGTCTTGGCGGTGTAGTTGGCGGCGACCCACTCGGCGATCTGCGAGGAGTCGTTGCTGCCGCTGGAGTTGCCGCCGCGGCCACCGAAGCCACCGCCGCCGATAAAGTAGTGGATCTTTCCTTCGGCGACGTACTGCTGGAACTGGGCCAAGGTGGGGGAGGGGTCGGTGCCGTTGAAGCCGCCGACCGCCATCACCGGGTCGCCGGTGGCGAGCTGGTAACCGGACGCGCTCTGGGAGCCGACCGCGGCCGCCACCCAGGTGTACTTGTCGGCGTCGGCCTCGAGCAGCGCCTTCATCTCGTCGCTGACCGTCGCCGCGTCGAGCAGACCGCCCATGCCGCCGCCGCGCATCCCGCCACCGTTGCCGCCGCCGGGGAAGCCGCCTTGGGCGCCGCCTGTGGTGCCGCCGTTGCCGGTGCCGCCGTTGCCGGTGCCGCTGTTGCTGGTGCCGCTGTTGCCGGTGCCGCTGTTGCCGGTGCCGCCATTTCCGGTTGTGCCGCCGTTGCCGTTCTGGCCGCCGAAGCCGCCACCCGGGAAACCGGGGAAGCCGCCCTGATTGCCGGCGCCGCCATTGGCCGTACCGCCGCCGTTGCCGTTTTGACCGCCACCCGGGAAGCCGCCGCCGGGGAAGCCACCCTGGCCCCCGCCAGGGAAACCACCGCGCCCACCGCGACCACCGCGGCCGCCGCCACCGGGACCGCCGAAACCGGTGGACGGACCGGCCGACGGGATGGAGCCGGTGTGTGCGGTCGACGCCGTCTGAACCGCGTACGCCGCCGGGCCCGCCAGCACCGCGGCTAGAGAGACCCCCGCCGCCAGCGCGGCGATCCGGGCCGGCAGCCGCAGGGTCGCGAGCAGCGCCACCGCGCCGAGCAGTCCGCCGATCAGGACCACCCACTTGAGCCAGGGCAGGAAGTCGGTGGCCTGCGACAGCAAGTGGAAGGACCACCAGGCGCTCACCGCGACCGTCACCGCCAGCGTGATCGTCGCCAGCGGGTTGGCCCGGTGCTTCCAGAGCAGCGCCGCCCCCATACCGACCACCGCGCCGATCGCCGGAGCCAGCGCCACCGTGTAGTAGGCGTGGAAGATGCCCTGCATGAAGCTGAACACCAGCCCGGTGACCAGCAGCCAGGTGCCCCACACGATCAGGCCGGCCCGCTGCCGGTCGGTGCGCGCCCGCCGGCCCGTGACGACCAGGCCGGCCACCAGCAGGATCAGCGCCGCCGGTAGCAGCCACGAGATCTGGCTGCCTTGTTCGCTGTCGAACATGCGGGTGATGCCGGTCGAGCCCCACATCCCGCCGCCGTTGCCGCCGAAGCCGCCGCCACCACCGCCGACGCTGCCGGTCTCGTCGCCGTTGAGCCGGCCGAGCCCGTTGTAGCCGAGGGCCAGCTCGAGGATGCTGTTGTTCTGCGAGCCGCCGATGAAGGGCCGGTGGGAGGCCGGCACCAGCTCGACGATCGCGATGTACCAGCCGGCCGAGACGATCAGCGCGCCCACGGCCAGTAGCAGCTGCCAGAGGCGCTTGCCGAGCTTGGGTGGTCCGGCGATCAGATAGGCCAGGCCGTACGCGGGCACGACCAGCAGCGCCTGCAGCATCTTGGCCAGGAAGCCGAAGCCGACGAAGACGCCCGCGAGCATCAGCCACTTCGTGGAGCCGTTCTCGATCGCCCGGACGGTCGCGTAGGCGCCGGCCACCATGCAGAGGACCAGCATCGCGTCCGGGTTGTTGAACCGGAACATCAGCGTCGCGATCGGCGTCAACGCGAGCACCGCGCCACCGATCAGGCCGGCTGCCGGTCCGTACCAGCGCTTGACCGTCGCGTAGACCAGCGCGACGCTGGCCACGCCCATCAGCGCTTGCGGGACCAGGATGCTCCACGCGTTGACGCCGAAGATCCGGGCCGAGATCTCCATGAACCACAGCGATCCGGGCGTCTTGTCGACCGTGATCGAGTTGGCCGCGTCGGAGGAGCCGAAGAAGAACGCCTCCCAGCTCTTCGTGCCGGCCTGCACGGCGGCCGAGTAGAAGGCGTTGGCCCAGCCGTTCTTGCCGAGCCCCCAGATGTAGAGGACGCCGGTGACCAGCAGCAGGCCGAGCAGGGAGGGCCGGGCCCAGATCGGGTCGCCGGCCGGGCCCAGATAGAACCGCTGGAAGCGGGACCGCGAGACGAGCGGCGGCGGATCAACCGAAGGCGCCACCGTCGGCGGGACGGGCAACGTCGAAGTCATCGAGGTTCTCCACGGAAGGAGGATCAATACCTCGTAACTGTCGACGCTGCCCCTGTCGCGCCCTTATGTCGTTCCTGTATGCCAGCTGAGAATCACGCGGTCCGGCGCTTGGCCGAGGCGACGGCGAGCCGCTCGAGCACCGAAACGGTCGGCTCCCAGCCCATGCAGGCGTCGGTCACGGACTGGCCGTACGTCAAGGGGGAGGCGCCGAGGTTCTGCCGGCCCGGGACGAGGAAGCTCTCCAGCATCACACCGCTGATCCCGCGCTGACCGGCCTCCATCTGCCCGGCCACGTCCTCGGCCACGATCGGCTGGCGGAGGTGGTCCTTGCCGCTGTTGCCGTGCGAGCAGTCGATCACCAGGCGCTCCGGCAGGTCGGCGTTGCGCAGCAGCTCCAGCGCGGAAGCCACATCGGCCGCGCTGTAGTTGGGCTGGCCGCCACCCCCGCGCAGCACCAGGTGGGTGTCCGGGTTGCCGGTGGTGTGCAGGATCGCCGGGGTGCCCGAGTAGTCGATGCCGGGGAAGACGTGCGGCACCTCTGCCGCCTGGATGGCCTCGATCGCGGTGGCGATGCTGCCGTCGGGGCGGTTCTTCATGCCGATCGGCATCGACAGACCCGAGGCGAGCTGCCGGTGCACCTGCGATTCGACCGTACGGGCCCCGATCGCGCCCCAGGCCACGGTGTCGGCGATGTACTGCGGGGTGATCGGGTCGAGGAACTCGACCGCGGTCGGCAGTCCCCGGCCCACGATCTCCAGCAGCAGCCGCCGGGCGATCCGCAGGCCGGCGCCGACGTCACCGGTGCCGTCCAGGGCCGGGTCGTTGATCAGGCCCTTCCAGCCGACGGTGGAGCGCGGCTTCTCGAAGTACACCCGCATCACGATCAGCAGGTCGTCGCTCAGCCGCTCGGCCTGCTTCTCCAGCAGCGAGGCGTATTCGCCGGCGGCGGCCGGGTCGTGCACCGAGCACGGGCCGACGACGACCAGCAGGCGCGGATCTCGGTGATTGAGCACGTCCTCGACCTGCTTGCGGCCGGCCAGCACGGTGTCGTGCAGCTCGGACGTCAGCGGCAGCTCGTGGTGCAGCAGGGCCGGGCTCATCAGCGGCACGACCTTCGCGATGCGCTGGTCACGGACGCGCTGGACCTCGGGGGCAGTCATTCAAAACTCCTAGACGACGACAACGGCGGAAGCGAGGCCGGCCCAGGAAACCGAGCCGGCGGCAAACAAAAAGGCAGCGACATCAAGTCGCTGCCCGGGCCGGCTCTGGCGGGTGTCTCAGTCCTACTGGAAAGCAGTCATGGCTGAGGCACCGGCGGGAGCCGGCCCACTAAACCACGAATACCAGCGAGACACGTCGGACAGCATAGCGCGTCAGCTCGCGATCTCCGCCGGTTGCGCGTGTCGCTGCTCAGTTGGTGGGACGGCGGGCGTGGGCGCGTCGTACGGCAGCATGACGCTGAACACCGTACGGCCCGGCTCGCTCTGCACGGAGACCTGGCCGCGATGCGCGGTGACGACCGCATGCACGATCGACAGGCCGAGGCCGGTGCTGCCGGCGGCCCGCGAGCGCGAGCTGTCACCGCGGGCGAACCGCTCGAAGATGTGCGGCTGCAGCTCGGCCGGGATGCCCGGCCCGCTGTCGATCACGTGGATCACCGCCGCGTTCGGCATCGTGGTGACGGCCACGGTGACGGCGGTGCCCTCGGGCGTGTGGGTGCGCGCGTTGGCCAGCAGGTTGGCCAGCACCTGGTGCAGCCGGGCGCCGTCGCCGTGGACGATGACCGGCTCCTCGGGCAGGTCGAGCTGCCAGTTGTGCCGGGGGCCGGCGGCGTGGGCATCGCTGACCGTGTCGACGACGAGCATGGTGAGGTCGACCGGGTCGTGGGCGAGCGGCCGGCCGGCGTCGAGGCGGGCCAGCAGCAGCAGATCCTCGACGAGCAGGGTCATCCGCTTGGCCTCGGACTCGACCCGGTTGAGCACGTGCGCGATCTCCTCGGAGATCGGGGCGCGGCTGCGACGGCTGAGCTCGGCGTATCCGCGGATGGCGGCCAGCGGCGTGCGCAGCTCGTGGCTGGCGTCGGCGACGAACTGGCGTACCTGCATCTCGCTCGCGTGCCGGGCCTCGAGGGCGTTGCCCACGTGGTCGAGCATCTGGTTGAGGGCGGCGCCGACCTGCCCCACCTCGGTGCGGGGGTCGGTGTCCCCCTCGGGGACGCGCTGGGCCAGCTCGACCTCGCCGCGGTCGAGCTTGAGCTCGGAGACTCGGGTCGCGGTGGCGGCGACGCGGTCGAGGGGGGCGAGGGTGCGCCGGACGATGAACGCACCCGCCCACCCGGCCACGCCGATGGCGATGAGGATGGCGCCTGCGGTGACGAGGGCGATCCGCAGCAGCGTGTCGTTGACGGTGCCGAGCGACAGCGCGGTGACCCGGGTAACGCCGTTCGGCTCCTGCGTGGCGGTCGCGCGGAACGATCCCTGACCGTCGACGTCGACGTTCACCTTCGCGCCGAGCGCGACGGTCATGAGCTCGGTGTTCGCTTCGTTGCCGAGCGCGCTGTAGACGGTCTCGAGGCCGCCGCTGGTGGTCGGCACCGTGACGACCTCGCCGCCGTCGATGTAGCCGTCCGCGTCGTAGTAGATGGTGATGGAGCCGGGCTCCTGGCCACCGAACGGCTTGCTGTAGAACTTCGACGGATCGATGTCGGGCCGATTGCCGCCGCCGCCGCGGAACGGGTTGCTCACCCCGTCCAGTTTCTCGTCGACCTGGCTGTAGAGCTGGTCGTGCAGGAAGACGTAGGCCGTGGTGCCGACCGCCAGACCGAGGATCGTCAGCAGCGTGATGATGATGGCGACGATCCGGGTGCGCAGCGGCCAGCCCCGCGGGCTGCGCCAGCGGGCCGGGTGCTCAGTCCGCGGGCTTGAGGACATAGCCGGCTCCGCGCATCGTGTGGATCATCGGCGAGCGGCCCGCGTCGATCTTCTTCCGGAGGTACGAGATGTAGAGCTCGACGACGTTGGCCTGCCCACCGAAGTCGTAGTTCCAGACCCGGTCGAGGATCTGGCTCTTGCTCAGCACCCGCCGCGGGTTGCGCATGAGATAGCGCAGCAGCTCGAACTCGGTCGCGGTCAGCGTGATCAGGTCGCCGCCCCGGCGCACCTCGTGGCTGTCCTCGTCGAGCGCGAGGTCACCCACGATCAGCTGCGAGTCCGTCCGCATCGGGGAGTGACCCATCCGCCGCATCAGCCCCCGCAGCCGGGCCACCACTTCTTCCAGGCTGAACGGCTTGGTGACGTAGTCGTCGCCGCCGGCCGTGAGCCCGGTGATCCGGTCCTCCACCGCGTCCTTGGCGGTCAGGAACAGCACCGGCACCTCGGGCGACTCGCCGCGCAGCCGGCGCAGCACCTCGAGCCCGTCGATGTCGGGCAGCATCATGTCGAGCACGACGGCGTCGGGGCGGAAGTCACGAGCGGTGCGGACGGCCGAGTGCCCGTCGCCGGCGCTCTTGACGTCCCAGCCCTCGTAGCGCAGCGCCATCGAGAGCAACTCGGCCAGGGTCGGCTCGTCGTCGACCACGAGAACCCGGACGGGGGTGCCGTCGGGCCGCCGGAGCTCGGTGCTGGAGTCTGCGTTCGCCATCGTCATGCCCCTACTTTCGCGGGCCACGCTTTGTGCCGGCTTTCCGAATCCTGTGTACCACCTGTGGATGAGGCGCACAGGTAACGCATGAACTTCGCACAGCGGGCCGACACCGTACGGCCCGATCGTGGTCGTCATGACGCAGACGACGAAGCACTTCGGATGGCGCCGGCGCACCGGGTTCATGGCGCTGGGGGCCGCGCTCGCCCTGACCGCGGCGTTCGGGCCGAGCATGCTCGGGACCACACGGTACGCCGCGAGCGAGGTGGCCGGCTACGCCACGGTGACGGCGGCCGACACGATCACCTCCACGCCGGTGCTGGCCGAGGTGGCCGCCCTGGGCCGGGGCGTGTCGAAGACCCCCGAAAGCGTATAAAACGCCCATAATGGTTGCATGCGACGGATATTTGTGATCTTGGCGGTCTACTGCTGGGGCGCCTGCTATCCGCCGCCCCAGTCGGCCGGGCGCAACACGCTGCTGCTCGTGGGCATCGGGGCCCTGCTGATCGCCGGCGGCTCCAAGATGATCCTGGTCAGCCGGTCGTCACCGTCAGCGCCGCGTCCCTCAACTGGGTCGCGCCCTGCTTCAGCCGCTCCGTGTAGTTCGGCCGGTTCCAGTTCGGCCACTTGACCTGCCCGATCGCCTGCTCGGTGCCGGACGCGGTCAGCGACACGGTCACGCCGGGACTGGTCTGCAAGGTCAACTTGCCGTCCTTGGGCACGGCGACCCGGCGCGTGGAGGGGTCGGCGAAACCGAGCATCGCCCACGGCACCCGCACGGTGAGCCGGTCGTCGTCGAGATGCCACAGCGCCCGGCTGTCCGCGCCGTCGTCCGACGGGTCCCAGCTGCCGTGCACGAGCAGGCCTGCGTTCTGCAGCTCGATAGGCTGCTTGGCCCTGGTCGTGGGCACGGTGTGCTCCCGGTTGGTGATCAGCTCGAACGGCTTCCAGCCGGCCGGCGCCGGCCCGCGCACGGAGTCCGGCACGGCGAAGTCGAGCTTCAGCGGGTCCAGCTGGTCCCGCAGGTACGCCTGACCGGTGTGCCCGACCAGATTGAGCGCGAACACCGCGTCCGGCCGCCGGTCGGTGCTGCCGGCCATCGGCGCCCCGGTGATGTCGTCCAGCACGTCGAACCCGACGATCATCGAGCCCGGCGGCGATTTCGCCAGTTCCACTTCCAGGGAGACGTACGCCTCGTCGGCCTGTGCCGTGACCTTGCGCGCCGGCCACGCGTCACCGCTGTCGAACAGCTTCTGCTCCGCCGCGTCCTGTGGGCCCGCCTGATCCATCGCGAGCACCCCGAAGTGCTGCTCGTTGGTGAGCGCGTCGTGCCACAGCATGCGGCGCGCGCCGTCCTGGTGCCCGACGGTGTTCCACGTGTAGCGGTACCACTCGTCCATCCACCCGAACAGGAACCCGCCCGCCAGCCCCTGGTCCTTCATCATCCGCAGCATGCTCGCGTTGAGCCGCATCGCCTCCTGCTCGCTGTGGTCGCCCTGCGAGCGGCCCAGCGGCCCGTTGTGGGCGGATCCGATCGACGACGGCACGCCGAACTCGGTGATCATCGTCGGCATCGTGGAGTGGTGCTTGCGCAGCGCGGTCACATATCCGGCGTACGGGTCGGGCTGCCCGTCGTACTCGAAGGTGACCAGCCCTGGCTCGTACCGCAGGAAGTCCGGGTAGTACGGGTACGCGTGGTAGCTGGCGAACGTGCCGGCTGGCCAGTCCGCGGTCGGCAGCACGTGGTTGGCGTCGAGCTGGAGCAGGTCCTCCTGGGCGAGCGGCTCCGCGGGGTGCCGGAGCGGGTCGGTGGTGGCCCAGTTGACGAAGGCGATGGGCTGGCTGACGCCCCGCTTGGCCATGAAGCCGGCCAGCTCGTCCATCCGGGCCGCGAACCAGCGCTCGGTCGGCGTGGACTTCGGCGTGTTCCGGAAGTACTTGCCGGCGTACCCCTTCACCGAGGCGTTGCGCTTGTCGGAGGCGCCGGTCGCGGCCGGGTCGAGCTCGGCGCCGATGATCCAGCCGGCCAGCCAGGGCGTGACGTCGGTGTTCCACACGCCGCCGGCCCGGCCGGGGCGGGTCGACCGGCTGAAGTCGCCCGCGACGGCCCGGGCGGCCGCCTCCAGCTCCTGCCGGAAGGTCGTGGTCACCAGCTGGTCGAACAGGTTCTTCTTCCCGATGTACGACTCGTCGGGCATCGAGACGCCCTGCACGAGGTAGAGCGGCTTCGCCGGATTGTCCTGGTTGTAGGCGGCCAGCTGCTCGTAGAAGGCCGGCGGGTGGATCTTGTAGATGCGGACCACCCGGATCCCGAGCCAGCCCATCGCCGCGAACCAGCTGCGGTACTGCGCGGCCGAGATGGCCGACTCGTCGGGCAGGTGGCCGGGCGTGGTGTCGCTCAGGTCGACCCCCGGCAGGAAGGTGCGGTCGCCGCCCGCGGTGTGCAGCTGGAACGCCTGCCCGTCGGAGCTGGCCACCATCCGCAGCCCGCCCGCCTCGCGCGGGGCCGGCGCCCACGAGGTGCCCAGCGGCGGGGAGGGGATCTCCCGCATCCCGGCGATCAGGAACGCGGGCGAGTTGACCGCCGGCGTCGACGTCCCGCCCGCCAGCAGCAGGCACAGGGAGATCGCGAAGACCCCCACCACGGTCGCCTTCAGCCGCCCCGACAACGGACGGGCCGGCGCGGACACGATCTGACTCGCAAAGTCCCCCACGCAGGCATTGTCTGACGACAGAGTTGCCCTATGCGGCGATTTGTCGGGAAGCTTGGATCATCGGAACACTCGCTGTTCCGACTTTGTTGTGACAGCGTTGGTGTAGGCGCGGCGACAGAGGAGCGTGGGACGTGGATCTTCTGGAGGACTACCGCAAGGCGACCTTCTACTTCGAGTCCGGCGACCCGCTCGGGGCATCGCGCCTGCTCGAGCCGATAGTCGAGGCCGAGCCCAGCAACTCGGCCGTCCGTCTGCTGCTGGCCCGGGCCTACTTCAACTCCGCCCAGCTCGGCGGGGCCGAGAAGCAGCTCCGCGAGCTCGTCGAGCAGGATCCGTCCGATCACTACGCGCACCACGTGCTCGGCCGGACCCTGGAGCGGGGCGGCCGTTTCCGTGAGGCCCTGCCGCATCTGCGCCTGGCCGCCGCCATGAAGCAGCAGAGCGACTACAGCGAGGCCCTGCACCGGGTGGAGCAGTGGCTCGGCAAGTCCGACCCGGCCGACAAACCTTAGGATCGTTCCCGTGAAGCTCAAGCTCGACCTGCACGACATCTTCAACAAGGGCACCGAGATCGACCGCGCGCTGCGCGGCGTCATCGACGAGGCCATCCAGAAGAAGGCCGCCATGGTCGAGATCATCCCGGGCAAGGGGAGCGGCGCCCTGAAGAAGAAGGTGCTCCGCTTTCTCGACCAGAAAGAGATCAAGCAGCTCTACCACCGGGTCGAGAAGGACGGCGACAACTGGGGCCGGCTGTTCGTGCACTTCCGCCACGACGCCCCCACGGGCCGTCGCGGCCGGGGCCGCTAGCGGAGCGGGCGCCCCATCAGCACCGCCCCGTCGAAGACCTCCTCGGCCAGGACGCGCCAGCCCTTGCGGTGATAGAGCCGCCGGGCCGGCGCGTTCTCGTCGTCGGTGGCGGTGAGCAGGGCGACGCGGTGCAGCAGGCCGGCCAGCAGCGCGTCGTGCAGCGCCGAGCCGATGTCGCGCCGCTCCTGCGACGGGCGTACGGCCAGCTCGACGACCTCGAAGTGCCCGCCCAGCCACTCGGCCGAGACCTCGGGCGGGACGACGGCGGCGATCTGGTCGGTCCACCACTGGCCGAAGTCACCCGTGTAGCCGTAGGCGAAGCCCACGATCCGGCCGCGGTCCCACGCGGCCAGGCATGTGAAGCCCGCTCGGCCCGCATGGGTGGGTAAGACGTCGTCCCGGAACCGCGCCGCGGCCTCGGGCGGCTCGTTGAGCGGCGGCGCTCCGAACGCCTCCGCATAGACCTCGTGCAGGTCAGCAGCGTTCTCCGGGCCGGCCGGCGCGATCTCCATGGTCACAACGTATAGGTCTTCGCCACTGCGAGCAGCTCGCTGGTGTGCGAGCCGACCGCACTGACGTCCGCCGGGCGAGCCCGGAAACCGGGTAGACCGGTCAGCCCGTCGCTGCCGCTCATCGCGCGCAGTTTGACCGGCCCATCGGCCCGTACGGTCAGCGTGACCTCGACCCCGCCGGTAGGCGGGGCGTGGAAGACGAAGCCGAAGGCCCATGGACCGCCGGTGGCCGGCTTGGCGACCGGCACCGCCTGCCCTTCGACGGCGGCCGAGACGACCGGGGTCTCCGCCCCGACGTGCAGGGTGACCAGCCGCGACTGGCGCCCCGGCTCGAGGCGGAGCGTCATCGTCCGCGTGCCGCCCGATCGGGTGTCACCGGTGAGGGTGACTTTCGGCGCGGGCAGGGAGGCGGCCGGGGCCGGGCCGGTACGCACCTTCTCCGGACCGAAGGACGGCAGCGTGTCGTCGACCCGATGGAGATCGCCGGACACGTACTGACCCGTCCACTCCTGTGTCCTCGGCTCGTCGCTGATCCACCGCGCGGTGTTCGTGTCGGCATCCAGGGCGTACATCAGCTGGGTCGGGGCCGGATGCTCGGCGTCGAACCGGTCGGCCGACAGACCGATGACCGCCAAGACGACCGTGGCCAGCACGGCCGCCCCGGTGGGCAGCGCGCCCAGCCGCCGGTCGCGCGCCGCCTCCACCCCGCGGCGGCCGCCGGGCACCGGATGGATCAGATCGACCGCCGGGAGCAGGGCCAGACCGAGCAGCACGGTCAGGAACGCGCCGGCCGCGCCCAGCTGGAGGCCGAGGGCGGGAAAGAGCATGACCACCGTGGGCACCAGGATCACCAGCGCGACCACACCGCCCGCCGTCACCGCCGTCACCTGCAGCCAGGGCCGGGCGACGACCGCGACCGAACCCGCGATCGCCCCGGCGAGCGCGGGCAGGGTGGCCAGGTAGGAGCCGCCGGGCGTGAGCACGGCGAGCACCACACCGAGCACGGCGAGCCAGGCGAGCCCGGCGATGGACAACGCCGCCGGGCCGACCTTCCGGCGGAACAGCGCGAACCAGGCGAAGAGCACGGCCGCGGTGAGGGCCACGACGGCCAGCCGGTACCAGCCCGGACGGTACGGATCGATGGGCAGCTCGGCGTAGCCGGGCCGGATCAACGTCAGGAGCAGCCACAGGAGCTGGGCCAGGGCCGGCGCGAGCAGCAGCGGGATCAGCGTGAGCCCGGCCGCGGCGGCCAGCCGGCGCCCGGTGATCAGCCCGCGGCGGCGGGCGAGCCAGGCCAGGGCCGCCACCGCGAGCAGGGCCAGCACGGCCAGCGGCAGGACCAGCGCGCCCGGGTAGCGCACGAGCAGGCCCGGCGCCGGGAAGTAGGTGGCGTCCTGCCCGCTGCCCAGCTTGCTCAGATCGCGGTCACCCAGGGTGCGGGTCAGGGACAGCACGTTATCGCCGTGATGCTGAAGGCTGTCCCGGTCCATCACGCCGGGCACGTCGCCCGGGGCGTGGTAGATCGCGGCGCCGTCGATGTAGGCCGCGTTCAGCCCCTCGAAGCCGGCGTCCTTGAACGCGGTGAAGTCGGTGTCGTTCGGCATCAGCCGGTAGATCTCGACCGCGAACGACGTGCCGACCGGGTGCGGCGCCGAGCCGTAGACGTCGACCAGGCGGCTGTTCTTCTCGGTGGTCTCGAACATGATGGCCGGGCCCGAGCTGCCCCGCGCCTCCAGGTTGAGCACGATGCCGCCGTCGCGGGCGAGCGGGTGCTGATCGACGAAGGCCTTGGCCCCGCACAGGCAGGCCTCCTCGCCGTCGGTGAGCACCAGCACGACGTCGTTGCGCGGTCGCGGCCCGGCCAGCAGGGCACGGGCCGTCTCCAGGATGGCCGAGGTGCCGGCCGCGTCGTCGTTGCCGCCGGGCCCGGTCTGCACCGAGTCGTAGTGGGCGACCAGGAAGATCCGGCCGGTCGAGGCGGTGCCGGGAACCACCGTGACCACGTTGCGCACGTGGGCGAAGCTCGTGCCCCCGGCGCTGGACGACAGCCCGGCCCCCTGGATCGACACCGTGTCCTGCACCTCGGGCGAGAGCCCAAGCCCGCGCAACGTCGTGATCAGCTGCTCACGAACCGTGTCCTGGGCGGCGCTGCCGACCGGGTGGGGCCGGGTGGCGATCGCCTCGACCTGCTGGAACGCCCGGCCCGCGCTGAACTCCGCGGCCGGGGCCGACGCCGCCCGCGCCTCGGGCGGCCGCACGGCCCGGGCCGCCGCGAAACCGGCTAGCACGAACACGACGACCGCGATCACGGCGGCCGATGCCCGGCGAGCGGGATCAGCAAGGGCGGGTGCACGCATGGGTGACATCTAAGCGCCCAGGTATGACAGCTGGGTAGTCGGAAGATCGTTTGGGGCGTGGCCTAGCGTTGTCGGGGTGAGCACGCCGTTCGACCCCGCCGCCGTCGTCGCGGAGTTCATCGACCGGGTCGCCCCCTACGACGCCCAGCCGGAGGCCGCGCCGGTGGCGGTGATCGGCGTGCGCACCGCGCTCGGCGAGGCGACCTTCGCGGTCGGCGACCACGTGATCCGCGCCATGTGCCGGGCCCTGGAGGCCTACCGCGATCCCGACGACCGGGGCACCTGCGTCGACTGTGGCAGCCGTCGCCTGGACGACAATCTGCACTGCCGGGAGTGCGGCCGGCTGCATGGCATCCTTGGTGAGGTCATCGCCCTCCACGCCCGCCGGGTGGCCGCCGAGGAGGCCACGTGAGCAGTTGTGCCCGGGCCGCCGGTGGTACACGATCAGCACGTCAGCGCGGGGTGGGAGCGATCGGAGTGAGGCATGACTGAGCGGTCCGTCGCTCCGCGCGCCCGCACGGCCGGTCCCGCTTACCAGGAGCGCCTGCGCATCCTGCTGGTCGAGGACGACGAGGGCGACGCCTTCCTGGTGCGTGAGCTGCTGGACGAGGCCGAGGCCCCGTTCGACCTGCGGGTGGCGACCAGCCTGCGCGAGGCCCGCGGCATGCTCCGCGGTGTCCAGTGCGTGCTGCTCGACCTGGGCCTGCCCGACGCCGAGGGCATCGACGGCCTGCGCAAGCTGCTGGCCGTGGCCGGCAGCGCCGCCGTCTGCGTGCTCACCGGCCGCTCGGACGAGCACCTGGGTGTGGCCGCGGTGGCCGAGGGCGCCCAGGACTACCTGGTCAAGGGTCAGGTCGACGGCGTCCTGCTGACCCGCTCGCTGCGGTACGCGGTCGAGCGCAAGCGCGCCGACGAGAACACCCAGCGGCTGCGCGAGGTGGAGCTGCGCCAGGCCGAGTCGGCCCGCCTCGAGCGCGGTCTGCTGCCCCAGCCGTTGATGTCCACCGATCAGGTCTCGGTGCACACCTTCTACCGCTCCGGGCGGGCCATGGGCCTGCTCGGCGGCGACTTCTTCGACGTCGTGCAGGTCGGCGACGACAAGCTTCAGGTGATCGTGGGCGACGTCTGCGGGCACGGCGTCGACGAGGCCGCGCTCGGGGTCGAGCTCCGGGTCGCCTGGCGGGCCCTGGTGCTGGCCGGGGTGCCCGACGACCGGATCCTGGCCTCGCTCGAGCAGGTGCTGATGAGCGAGCGGCGGGCCCGGGAGGTGTTCGCCACCTGCGCCGCGGTGACCCTGGACCTGAAACGCAACAAGGCGGTCGTGCAGCTGGCCGGCCATCCGCCGCCGGTGCTGCTCTCGGGTGGCCGGGCCGTCCCGGTCGACGCCCGGACGGGCATCGTCCTCGGGGTGAGCCCGCGGCCCACGCCCGCCACCGAGATCGAGTTCTCCGGAGATGACTGGTCCTTGCTGATGTACACCGACGGCCTGATCGAGGGTCATACCGGCAACGGGGCCGAGCGGCTCGACGTGGAGGGTCTGTGCGGCCTGCTCGGCGAGGACGCGGCCCGGGCCGTGCCGCTGCCCGCGCTGCCGGCGTGGCTGGTGGGCCGGGCCGAGCAGGCCAACGGCGGCCCGCTGGCCGACGACGTGGCCATGCTGCTGATCTCCCAGGGGAGCGGGCGGTGACGGCCTTCAGCGTGCGGACGTGGACGCTGCGGCGCCGGGTCGTGGCCCTGTGCATCGCGGTCGGCCTCCTGCTCTCCGGGCTCGGGGTGTACGCCGCCATCACCGCCGCCTCGAACAACCGCCAGCTCGACGACGTGCTCAACCGGGCCAGCCCGATGCGGGCGGCCGGCGAGTCGCTCAACACGGCGTATGTCGACCAGGAGACCGGCATCCGCGGCTTCGCGATCAGCGGCAAGGAGAGCAACCTCAAGCCGTTCACCGAGGGCCGGGCCGAGGAGCAGCGGCGGATCACCCAGATCGAGGGTTATCTGCATCCGGAGGACACCGAGATCCGGCAGGCGCTGGACGTGGTGAAGCAGCGGGCCGATGTCTGGCACCGCGAGCTGGCCGACCCGGTGATCGCGACGATTCGGGCCGACGGCCCGCTGGCCGGCCAGCAACGGATCAACGCCGCCTCGTCCGCGCAGTTCGACGACTTGCGCGCCGCCATCCAGCTGATGCAGGACGACATCCAGGTGCTGCGGATGAGGTCGGCCGACGCGGCCAAGGAGAGCAGCCGGACCATGGTGGCGATCCAGATCGCCGCCGCCGCGATCATCATCCTGGCCGGGGCGCTCCTTCTGCTGCTGCTCGACCGGCTGGTCACCCGGCCCGTGGTCGAGCTCGCCGGGCAGGTCCGCGAGGTGGCCGACGGCGACTACGAGAGGCACATCGAGAGCACCGGCTCGCCCGAGCTGGCCAGCCTGGCCGACGACGTCGACGGCATGCGGCAGAAGATCGCGGCCGAGCTGACCGAGGTGCGTGAGGCCCGGACCCAGATCGAGTGGATCAACGATCAACTGAAGATCCAGGCCGAGGAGCTGACCCGGTCCAACCGCGACCTCGAGCAGTTCGCCTACGTGGCCTCGCACGACCTGCAGGAGCCGCTGCGCAAGGTGGCCAGCTTCTGCCAGCTCCTGCAGCGCCGCTACTCGGGCCAGCTCGACGAGCGTGCCGACCAGTACATCGCCTTCGCGGTCGACGGCGCCCAGCGCATGCAGCGCCTGATCAACGACCTGCTCGCCTTCTCCCGCATCGGCCGGCTCACCGGCGGCTTCACCGAGGTCGACCTGGACCGGGTCCTGCCCGAGGTGAAATCGCAGCTCGAGGCCCGGGCCGGCGAGGACGGCGAGATCACCTGGACCGACCTGCCGACCGTCGAGGGCGAGGAGCCGCTGCTCACCACGCTCTTCGTCAACCTGATCGGCAACTCGCTGAAGTTCCGCCGTCCCGACGTGCCGCCGGTGATCAAGGTGAGCGCCGAGCGGGACGGCAAGGAATGGCGGATCAACGTCCGGGACAACGGCATCGGCATCGAGGCCGAGTTCGCCGACAAGGTCTTCGTGATCTTCCAGCGGCTGCACGCCCGCGACGCCTACGAGGGCACCGGCATCGGTCTGGCCATCGTCAAGAAGATCGTCGAATATCATGGCGGGCGGATCTGGCTGGACCTCGAGGTCGAGGAAGGCACGTCGATCTACTTCACCCTTCCGGTGCTGCCGGGAACCGACGAGGACGACGACGCGCCCGAGGTCCCGGCGCAGGAGACGCGGAAAGAGGTCACGGCATGACTGGCGCTGTTCGGGCGGACGGCACGCCCATCGAGGTGCTCCTGGTCGAGGACGACCCGGGCGACGTGCTGATGACGCAGGAGGCGTTCGAGGAGCACAAGGTCCGCAACCGGCTCAACGTCGTCTCGGACGGCGCCCAGGCCCTGGCCTACCTGCGCCGTGAGGGCGACTACGCCGACTCCGTGCGCCCCGACCTGATCCTGCTCGACCTCAACCTGCCCAAGCGGGACGGCCGCGAGGTCCTCGAGGAGATCAAGAAGGACGAGGACCTGGGCCGCATCCCGGTCGTCGTGCTCACCACGTCCGCCGCCGACGAGGACATCCTGCGCAGTTACCAGCTGCACGCGAACGCGTACGTCACCAAGCCGGTCGACTTCGAGCGGTTCATCGCGGTGATCCGGCAGATCGACGAGTTCTTCGTCAGCGTCGTGAAGTTGCCGCCGCGTGCTTGATCAGGTCGCCGATCTCATCCGGGAAGTCGCGGCCACCGAGGTGCTGCCGCGCTTCCGTCACCTGGCCGGTGACGAGATCAAGCAGAAGGCCCCGGGTGACCTGGTCACCGTGGCCGATCAGGAGTCCGAGAAAGCGCTGACCCGTGGCCTGACCGCCCTGCTGCCGGGCTCGCTCGTGGTCGGCGAGGAAGCGGTCGCGGCCGACCCGCGCGTGCTCGACCGGCTCGGCGACGGCGGTGACGTGTGGATCGTGGACCCGGTCGACGGGACGAACAACTTCGCCGCCGGCAAGACGCCGTTCTGCGTGATGGTGGCGCTGGTCCGCGGCGGTGAGCCGACGGCTTCGTGGATCCTCGACGTGGTCGGCGACCACCTGACGGTGGCCGAGGCCGGCGCGGGCGCCTACCGCGACGGCGTACGCGTGAAGACCCGCACCGACGACCCCGGCACCCGGGCCCTGCACGGCGTGGTCGCGCGCCACTACCTGCCGCAACACCTGTGCGAGGTGGCCGACGCCACCACGCCCGCGTTCGGCCAGGTCACCAACGGTCATCACTGTGCCGGCTACGAATATCCGGCGCTCGCCCTCGACGAGCAGCAGTTCGTGCTCTTCTGGCGGATCCTGCCGTGGGACCACGTGCCCGGGTCGCTGATCGTCAAGGAGGCCGGCGGCACGGTGCTGCACCTGGACGGGACGCCCTACAAGCCGACCGACAGCGAGCGCGGCCTGCTCGTGGCGCCGAACGACGACGTCTGGCACACCGTCCGGGACACGCTCTTCCCCGATCCACGCATCCTCTGAAGGGCCGCCCGTGACCGCGTACCTCCAAAGCCTTTTCGGTCTGGACGGCCGCACCGCGGTGGTGACCGGGGGCAGCTCGGGCATCGGCCGGGCCATGGCGGTCGCGCTGGGGCGGGCCGGCGCGCGCGTGATCGTGGTGGCCCGTCGGGTCGGGCCGATGCGGGAGGTCGTGGACGAGCTGGGCTCCTTCGGGGCCGAGGGACACGCGATCTCGGCCGATCTGGGGGAGCGGGCGGCGGTCACGGCCGTCGCTTCGGAGATCGTCGAGACGTACGGGTCGCCCGACGTGCTGGTCAACTCGGCCGCGGTGAATCGGCGCCCGCCCATGGACGAGCTCACCGAGAGCGACTGGGATCTGACGCTGGCCGCCAACCTGACGGCGCCCTTCCTGCTCGGGCAGGCCTTCGGCCCGCGGATGGCGTCGCGCGGCTGGGGGCGGATCATCAACGTCGTCTCCCAGCAGGCCTTCCGGGCGTACGGCAACAGCGGCGCCTACGGTGCGGCCAAGGCCGGCCTGGTCGGGCTGACCCGGTCGCAGGCCGAGGCGTGGTCGCCGCGCGGCGTCTGTGTCAACGCGATCGCCCCCGGCGTCGTCCACACCCCACTGACCGAACCGGTCTTCTCGGACCCGGCCACCGTGGCCAAGCACGCGGCCCGCACCATGATCGGTAGAAACGGCGTACCCGACGATTTCGGGGCATGTGCCGTCTTTCTGGCCAGCGATGCTGCCGTCGCCGTAACCGGCCAGACACTCTTCGTCGACGGTGGTTACTCGGCCACTTGATCGATCTGCCGATCCCTTGCGCCGCACGGTAAAGTTCCCCGCGCTGACGATAGGGGAGGTATCCGTGGCGGCGGTTTTCCTGCGCCGGATCAGCGCTGGGCTGGTGCTGCTCATGGCGGCCTGCTTCCTGGTGCTGACCGTGCCGAGCGCGGCGCAAGCCGATCCCGACGAGGGTGACAGCAAGACCCTGCGCAGTGCGCTCGAGTCCGCCGCCAAGGGCCAGGCCACCGCGATCCAGAAACTGAACGCCTCCAAGAAACGCCAGACCCAGCTGCAGGCCACGGTCAAGCGGTCGGAGGCCGACGCCAAGGCGATGGAGGGCCAGGTCGCCGAGATCGCCAGCCGGTCCTACCGGCTCGGCCGCCCCAACACGATGTCGATGCTGCTCGACAGCAGCTCGCCCGACGTCTTCCTCGAGCGCATCGAGCGCCTCGACATGATGGCCCAGCTCGACAGCCAGATCCTGACCCAGTACCGCGACTCGCTGACCAGGGCCCGGGCGGCCAAGGCGGCCATCGACAAAGAGGTCGCCGAGCAGACCAAGCAGGTCGCGGCGCTGACCAAGAAGAAGAAAGAGGCCCAGCTCGCCCTGGCCAGCGTCGGCGGTGGGGCCAGCACGGGCGGGTTCGTCTCGGCCGGCGGGGCCAGCGCCCAGCCGGCCCCGAAGAACTCCGACGGCTCCTGGCCCGACGAGTCCTGCTCGGTCAAGGACCCGTCGAGCTCGGGCTGTCTCACGCCGCGCACGCTTCACGCGTACCAGCAGGCCCGCGCCGACGGCTTCACCCACTACACGGTGTGCTGGAGCCAGCGCTCCTCGGGCGAGCACCCCAAGGGCCGCGCCTGCGACTTCTCGGCGAACGCGTCCACCTTCAAGAACAGCGCCGCCACCGGCAGCGACAAGGCGTACGGCGACCGGCTCGCGGCGTACTTCATCAAGAACGCCGACAAGCTCGGCGTGATGTACGTGATCTGGTACAGGCAGATCTGGATGCCCGGCACCGGCTGGAAGAGCTACAGCGCCAGCGGCGGGCCGTCCGTCGTGCACACCAACCACGTGCATCTCAGCATGCTGTGATCGCCGCCGGATAACATCCGGCGGATGGGAAACCCACCGCGCGCCCTGCCGTCCGGTCTCGCCACCGCCCTGGTCTTCGGCGCCAGCGGGGCCGTGCTCGTCCTCGAGATCGTCGCGCTGCGGCTCGTCGGGCCCTACGTCGGGGTGACGCTGCAGGTCAGCAGCTCGGTCATCGGGGTCTCGCTGGCGGCCATCGCGTACGGCACGTGGCTCGGCGGCCGCCTGGCCGACCGGTACGACCCACGGTCGCTGCTCGCGCCGGCCCTGCTGCTGGGTGCGGTCGGTACGGCGGTGACGTTGCCGCTGGTCCGCTTTGGCGGCGAGGCGCTGCGGGGCGGGGCCGCCCCGGCGGTGCTCCTGCTGGCCACGCTGGCCGTGTTCCTGCCCGCGTTCATCCTGTCGGCGGTCAGCCCCCTGGTGATCAAGCTGCAGCTCAGCGACCTCGACCGGACCGGGTCGGTGGTCGGGCGGCTCTCCAGCATCGGCACGCTGGGCGCGATCACGGCGACCCTGGCCACCGGCTTCATCTTCGTGGCGGCGATGCCGTCGTCGTGGATCGTGCTGACCCTGGCCGCGCTGCTCGCGGTGGCCGGCGGGGTGCTGTGGTGGTGGCTGCGGGCCGCGCTGCCGGGCAAGCCGCGGGCCCGGGCCGTGCTGGTGACCGTCGGGCTGGTCGGGGCGGGGCTCGGGGTGGCGTCGCCCGATCCGTGCGATGTGGAGACTGCCTATCACTGCGCCCGGGTCGAGCCGGATCCGGCGGTGGCCGGCGGGCGGACGCTGATCCTCAACTCGGCCCGGCACTCGTACGTCGACCTGAACAACCCGCGCCACCTCGAGTTCGCGTACATCCAGTGGATCGCCTCGGTGGCCGACGTGCTGCCGGCCGGGCCGGTGGACGCCCTGCACATCGGCGGGGGCGGGTTCACGATGCCGAACTACCTGCGGGCGACCCGGCCCGGCAGCGATCAGCTGGTGGCCGAGCTGGACGGTGGGCTGGTCGACCTCGACCAGGAGAAACTCGGCCTGGCGACCGGGCCCGACCTGCGGGTCCGGGTGGGTGACGCGCGGGTGGCGGTGGCGGCGCAGAAATCGTCGGCCTACGACTTCGTGGTGGGGGACGCGTTCGGCTACCTGGTGGTGCCGTGGCACCTGGCGACCCGCGAGATGGCGGTGGACGTCGCGCGGGTGACCCGGCCGTCCGGCATCTACGTGCAGAACGTGATCGACTACCCGCCGAACCGCTTCATCCGCGCCGAGATCGCCACGGTGGCGGCGGCCTTCCCGCACGTGGCGCTGATCGCGCCGCAGGACGCCCTGGACGGCAAGGTCGGCTCGAACTTCGTCATCATGGCCTCCCGGAGCCCGCTCCCGCTGGACGCGGTCCGCACCCGCCTGACCACCCAGGCCAAGGAGCCAGTGGTCATCCTCTCCGGTCCCGAGCTCGACACCTTCACCGACAACGCCCGCGTCCTGACCGACGACTACGCCCCCGTCGACCAACTCCTAGCCGGCTAGCTTCCGCCGGTCGGCTCCATCGCTACCGACCTCGCCGCCCCTCCTGGGCTGCCCGCCTCGCCGCCTGCTCGTTGGCTGCCCGCCTCGCCGCCTGCTCGTTGGCTGCCCGCCTCGCCGCCTGCTCGTTGGCTGCCCGCCTCGCCGCCCGCCTCGCCGCCCGCCTCGCCCCGCCGGTCCTCCGCGCCCCACCCCGCCGGGCGCTCCTCGGCTGGCGCTCTCGCCGGCTACAGGGCCAGGGAGTAGCCCGTGCCGGTGGCCTTGCGGGCGATCGGGGGTGGGGTTGTGGGTGTGGGCTTCGGCTGTTTCGGGGCCGGGCTGGCTTCCGGAGCGCCGGCTTTCTTCTGCGGCGCGGCCTGCTTGCGTGGGGGGCGGTTGCGCTTGCCGGAACCGCCGCCCTGGCCCGGGGACTTCTCGGCGGCGATGGCCTCGGCCTGATCGTCTTCGCGGCGGTCCTCGTCGCGGACGCGGTCGCGGCGGCTGGCGGGCGTGCTGCCCAGGACTTCGGCGCCGCACCTCTCGCCGTCCAGGCTGAACGACAGGGGTAACGGGTTGGAGTCGCGGTACTCGCCACGCAGTGTGAAGCTCTTGGTCTTCCCGCTACCCTTCGCCGTCACGCGCTGGCCCTTCTGCGTGACCGACTTGGGCATGCTGGTGAGACGCTGCGTGCCCGGATACGAGAACTGGAGCCGCCACTCGGCATCCGACAGCGCCTCGCCGGCCTCGACCGTCAGCCGGGCCACGTACGACCGGCCCGAGTCGCTCCGCAGCTGATAGCGGACCGAGCAGTGGATCTCCGGCGGGCCGGCCGCGACCACTCCGGCCCCGGCCGCCTGAGCCTCCTGGACGGCCGGGGTCTCGCGGGTGGTCGCCCAGCTGATGCCGGCCACCGCGAGCACCGCGAGCGTGAGCGCCCCGGCCTGGATCCGGTGCCCGGCGCCCGGCAGTTGCCGTCGCCGGGGTCCGCCACCCTCGAAGAGGCCGTCACCCAGGGGGCGCGGGCGCCGGTGCAGGGCGGCGCCGATCTTCAACGTCGCGCGCAGGCGCAGCACTTTCACCGGCGGGCGCGGCCCCGGGGCGCCGCCGGGCAACCCGAGGTACGCGAGCAACAAGCGGCCCAGGCCGGCCCGCTCCGGTGCCGGGGCGGGCCGGCTGAGCGACTCCGGGGTCGGCTTGATCGGACCGGTCGGCCCCAGCCCGTTCGTCTCCACCGGCTTCCCCACCGAGGCGGCGGGGCTTTCCGTGCGTACGGCCGAACCTCGCACTGTCTCCGGAGCATCGGGGGCCCGCTGGGACACCGCCGGGATGATCGCTGGAACACCCACGATGGCGGCCAGGGCGTGGGCCACCTCCGCGGCGCCGGGGCGATCCTCCGGGTCCTTGGTCAGGCAGCGCATGCACAGACCGGCCACCGCCGGCGGCATACCCGGCAGAGCGGGCAACGGCTCCGGGTCGGCGTACAGATGGGCCCGAAGGGCGTCGGCGGTCGTCTCGGCCGGCCAGGGCAGGCGGCCGGTGAGCGAGCGGTAGAGCAGCAGCCCCAGGGCATAGACGTCGGCCGCGGTCGATACCTGGGAGCCGCCGAGCCGTTCCGGCGCGAGGTAGGCGGGGGTGCCGAGCAGGCTGCCGTCGGGCGCCGCGTCGCGCTGCCCGACGATCGCCGAGATGCCGAAGTCGACCACCTTGACGCCGGCGCCGGTGAGCATGACGTTGGCCGGGGTGACGTCGCGGTGCACGACCCCGCGGGCGTGGGCGGTGGCCAGCGCCGACGCCACCTCGACGGCCACGCCGACCGCCTCCCGCCAGCTCAGCGGCCCCTGCCGGGCGATCCGGGCCGAGACGGACTCGCCGTCGTTGAGCTCCATCACGACGAACGGCACGGTCACCTGGTCGTTCAGCGCCGACTCGCCGAAGTCGAAGATGCCGGTGATGTGCGGGTGGCTGAGCCGGGCCGCCGCGAGCGCCTCCTGCCGGAGCCGGTCGCGGAACGACTGGTCCTCGGCGAGCCGGGGCGACAGCACCTTGACCGCGACCGACCGCCCGAGCGTCTCGTCGAAGCCGCGCCACACCTCGGACATGCCGCCGCTGCCGAGCTTCTCGACCAGCCGGTACCGCTCGGCGATGCGAAGCGAATCGTCTTGTCCGTTTCGCTCCGTCCGCCCCATGTGCCGATTGTGACCTGCGGGACGGCCCGCCCGATGCCCGTCCGCCGAAACCCGCGTCCCTCGTCCCAGAATGCCGGATTCCGGCGCTGCTACGGTGAGGCGTCCGATGTCCCGGCTTTCCCGGAGGGCACGCATGCAACTCATCAAGGTGACGGTCCCCGCCCCGACGCGAGGACCAGCGCGCTAGCTTTTTCAGCCCGCTTCTCCTCGTTTGGGGCGGTCCTTGTGACCGTTTCCCTTCGCTCGAGGAGCAATTTTGCGTGCCCTTTTCGCCGCGCCGTTCGGCGCGGACTTCTGGAAGCTCTGGACGTCGTCCGCCGTCACGAACCTGGGTGACGGCATCACCATGGTGGCGGGCCCCCTGCTCGTCGCCTCGATCACAGAGAATCCGGCCGCCGTGGCCGGCGCCGTCTTCGCCCAGCAGCTGCCGTGGCTGCTTTTCGCCCTGGCCAGCGGTGCCTGGGCCGACCGCCTGGACCGGCGCCGGCTCGTCGTGGCGGTCAACGTCATGCGAGCGGCCGCCTTGGGCGTCCTCGCCGTCACAGTGGCCGGCGGCGTCGCCTCCGTACCGCTGATCTACGCGGTTTTCTTCCTGCTCGGCACCGGGGAGACCCTGGCCGACACCGCCTCCTCGGCCTTCGTGCCCGCCCTGGTCCCGCCCGACCGCCGTCCCACGGCCAACTCCCTGCTGTACGCCAACTTCAACGTCCTCAACCAGTTCGCCGCCAAGCCTCTCGGCGCGTGGCTGTTCGTGCTGGCCGCGGCCGTGCCCTTCGGCGTCAACGCGGTGACGTTCGCCCTCTCGGCAACACTGGTGGCGGCGATCCGCTCGGTCCCGCCGCCGGCCAAGCGCCCACCCTCCCGCCTGCGCACCGACATCGCCGAGGGCGTGCGCTGGCTGGCCGCCCACCGGCTGCTGCGCACGCTGGCCCTCACCATGGCGGTGGGCAACCTCGTCTTCTGCGCCGCCTTCGCCGTCTTCGTCCTTTACGCCTCGCAACGCCTGGGGCTGACCAACGTCGGCTATGGCATCCTGCTGCTCGCCTTCGCCGTCGGCGGTTTCCTGGGCACCCTTTGCGCTCCGGCCTTGATCCGCCACCTGGGTGCCACGCTGCTGCTCCGAACCGGCCTGCTCATCGAGGTGGCCCTGCACGCCACCCTGGCCCTGACCAGGCAACCCTGGATCGCCGCCGCGATGATCGTCGTCTTCGGCATCCACACCACCGTCTGGGGCGTCGTGGTGACCACCATCCGCCAGCGAGACGTCCCCACCGCGATGTTCGCCCGTATAACCAGCGTCTACGCCTTCCTGGAGCTGGGCGGCGCCGCCCTCGGCTCCTTGCTGGGCGGCGCGATAGCCACCGCCTACGGCCTGCCGGCCACCTACTGGACCGCCGCAGCCGCCATGACCGCCGTAGCAGCCGCCGCCTGGCGCCCCATCGCCACCAGCACCTCAACCCGCGAGCCCACCACCTAGCCCTGTCCACCCCAACCCGCGAGCCCACCACCTGGCCCAGCCCCACCCCAGCCCGCGAGCCCTCCACTTGGCCTTCACCACAGCTCACCGGGCCGCCCGGCGTTCAGCCCGCCGGGCGGCCGGAGGGGTGCGGGTAACCCGGCTGCCGGGTGTCGGAGTTCGCGGATAGGGTCGGACCATGTCGAGGCTTGCGGTGGTCAGCGGTGGCGGTACGGGCATCGGGCGGGCGACGGCCGGCATGCTCGCCGGCGAGGGATACGACGTGATCATCGTCGGGCGGCGACCGGACGTGCTCGCCGAGGCGGTCGACTGGATCGGCCCGCAGGCGTCGGCGGTGACCGCCGACGTGTCCGACCCGGCCCAGGTCTCCACGGTGGTCGACGCCGTCGGCGACCGCCCGCTGGACGTCCTGGTCAACAACGCCGGCGCCTACGTCCCCGGCGGCGGCACCAAGCTCGACGAGGTGGCCGCACACTGGCGCGCCAATTTCGACTCCAATGTCATCACCGCCGTCGTGCTGACCACGGCGCTGCTGCCCTCCCTCCGCCGCCCCGGCGGCCACATCATTCTGACCAGTTCGATCGCCGCCCAGCGCGGCGGCGGTGGCCCCTACTCCGCCGCCAAGGCCGCCCTGCACGGCTACGTCCTCGACCTCGCCGCCGAGCTGGGCGAGGCCGGCATCACCGCCAACGTCATCTCCCCGGGCTACGTCACCGACAGCGAGTTCTTCGACGGCCGCATGACCTCCGAAGGCCACGCCAAGCGGGTCGACGCCACCCTGCTCAAGCGCGCCGGCGAGCCCCAAGACATCGCCGAAGCCGTCCGCTGGCTGGCCGGCCCCGGCGGCCGCTACGTAACCGGCCAGATCATCAACGTCAACGGCGGCTCCGTCCTCGGCCGCTGACCGCCCGCCCGCGCCGCCGTCCCGGCCGCCTGACGCCCCGCCGGACACTGCCGCTTCACCGGCAGCTAACCGCGCGGAACAATGCCGTCCGCGGCTGCCCTGGCCGCCGGACCGCCCGCCCACGGGCTACCCCGGCGGCTTACCGGTCCCCCGCCGGCGCGGGCGCTACTTGGCGCCGCCGGTGAAGCGGCCCTCGCCCTCCTTGTTGGGGCGGAAGCGAAGGCCGGACCAGCGTTCGTCGATGGCTACCTGACCGCAGGGGCGCATGTCGAAGTCGGCGACGATCGGCCACAGCGTGTCCCGGTTGATGTCGGCCTTGTTGCCCTTGGGGTAGGCCACCCAGAAGGCGGCCGGTTTGGCCAGATCGGCCGAGTGCTCCTCGAGCAGCTTGCGGGCGCCCGCCGCGTCCTCGGCGAAGAGCACGGCCGTACTCGCCGTGGCCAGCATGTCGGCCTCGCGCACGCCGTCGGGCATTGGCGTGAGCAGGGGCAGATGCGCGGAGTCGGACAACCAGACCGTGGTGTTCGGCTTGATCAGAAGCTTCTCGGCAATCGTCTTCGACATACTTTCGAGCCTGGCACCGACAAAAAAAGTTGTCAAGGATTCGCCGATTACCCGTAACGCCCTCCACGGTGACCCGCAACGGCGTCGAAGGTTTCCGAGGACGCTCTCCCGAGGCCGAGGGCCCCTCACAGGCGGAGGACGCAGCCGGCTGATGGGCACGACGTCTGCGTTGAGGATGTCTCGGATGGCGGCCAGGAACTCGGGCTCGACATCCACCCGTTCGCGACTGAGTGCCTGCCTTCTGAGGAGCCCGACGATTTGCTCCCGATCCCCTCGAGCCCATGGCTTCATCGGCACGGCACGACGAGAAGGGGCGGGGGGCTGGGGGCTGAGGGGAAAGGTCACGGTCGGCTCCTTCGCGGCGGGTGCGTGGGCGAGGCCGATTCTTTGCCTGCCGGGCCGGTCGCCGCAGAAAAATCTTGGGCGCCTGTGGATAACTCGGCGACTGTGGATAACTCCGGTTCTGTCGGACCGGGCTGATAGACATGCCGGGTGACCGAGACGACGCGAGCAACGACCGAAATGACGCAGACCGAGGCGGCCGACCGGGCCGCGGTGCGCGAGCGGGCCGAGGCGATCCTGCGCAGGCTCGCCGGTGATCAGGCGAAGTTGCGTGAGGATCAGTGGCGGGCCATCGAAGCGCTCACCGTCGACCGCCGCCGGGTGCTCTGCGTGCAGCGCACCGGGTGGGGCAAGTCCGCTGTCTACTTCGTCGCGACCGCCCTGCTGCGGGCCGGCGTCACCGACTCGGGCGAGGGGCCCGCGGCGGGCCCGACGGTCATCGTCTCACCGCTGCTCGCCCTGATGCGCAACCAGGTCGACGCGGCCGCCCGGGCCGGCATCCGGGCGCGGACGATCAATTCGGCCAACCTCGACGAGTGGTCGCTGATCGAGGCGGAGGTCCGCGCCGGCGAGGTCGACGTCCTGCTCATCAGCCCCGAGCGGCTGAACAATCCCGACTTCCGTGACAACGTGCTGCCCGGTCTCGCCGCCAGCACCGGTCTGCTGGTCGTCGACGAGGCCCACTGCGTCTCCGACTGGGGCCACGACTTCCGCCCCGACTACCGGCGCCTGCGCACCTTCCTGGCCGGGCTTCCCTCGCGGACGCCGGTGCTGGCCACCACCGCGACGGCCAACGCCCGCGTCACCGCCGACGTCGCCGACCAACTCGGTGACGCCCTGGTGCTCCGGGGCGCGCTCGACCGTGACTCGCTGCGCCTGGCCGTGCTCGACCTGCCCAACCCGGCCCATCGCCTGGCCTGGCTGGCCGATCACCTGGAGCTGCTGCCCGGCTCCGGCATCATCTACACGCTGACCGTCGCCGGTGCCACCGAGACGACCGAGTTCCTGCGGTCGCGCGGCTTCCCCGTGGCCTCCTACACGGGTCAAGTCGAGGACGCCGAGCGCCGGGCCGCGGAGCAGGACCTGCTCGACAACAAGATCAAGGCGCTGGTGGCGACCTCCGCGCTCGGCATGGGCTTCGACAAGCCCGACCTCGGCTTCGTCGTGCATCTGGGCGCGCCGGCCTCGCCGATCGCTTACTACCAGCAGGTCGGCCGGGCCGGCCGCGCAGTCGAGCATGCCGAAGTCGTGTTGCTGCCCGGCGCCGAGGACGCGGCGATCTGGCGATACTTCGCGTCGCTGGCCTTCCCGCCGGAGGATCAGGTCCGGGCGGTGCTGGCGAACCTGTGGCCGGACAAGCCCATGTCGACCCAGGCGCTCGAGCCGCTTGTCGACCTGCGGCGCAACCGGCTCGAGATGATGCTCAAAGTGCTCGATGTGGATGGTGCGGTCCGCCGCGCTCGCGGTGGTTGGCTCTCCACGGGTGAGCCGTGGACCTACGACACCGAGCGACTGCGCCGCGTCGCCGAGGCCCGTAAGGCCGAGCAGCAGACCATGATCGAGTACGCGTCGACGACGACCTGCCGCATGGAGTTCCTCCGGCGCTGCCTGGACGATCCGGAGGCCGCGCCCTGTGGGCGCTGCGACAACTGTGCCGGGCCGCTCTTCGACGCGGAGGTCGCAGGTGCGTCGCTGGCCGCGGCGGATGCCTTTCTGGGCCGGCCTGGCGTTGAGATCGCGCCGAAGAAGCTATGGCCGACGGGATTGGCGGCGGTCGGGGTCGCCCTCAAGGGGAAGATTCCGGCGGGCGAGCAGATAGAGCCGGGCCGGGCGGTCGGGCGGCTCTCCGACCTGGGCTGGGGCAATCGGCTGCGGAGCCTCGTCGCGCCGGAGGCGGCCGACGGCCCGATCCCGGATGACCTGGCCGCGGCCGTGGTCGAGATCCTGAAGAACTGGGCCCATGGCAACGATGCATGGCGTGAGCGCCCGGCCGCCGTGGTCTCGATCCCGTCGCAGCGGCATCCCGAGCTGATCCGTTCGCTGGCCGATCACATCGCCCGGGTCGGCCGCCTGCCGATGCTGGGCGCCGTTGCCTCGACTCATTTCGCGGAGTCCGGTCACCGCGGCAACAGCGCCCAGCGGGTGCGGTCCCTTCACGACGCTTTCATGGTTCCCGCCGAGGTCGCCGCCGAGCTGGCCACCCTGACCGGCCCCGTCCTGCTGGTCGACGATCTGGTCGACTCGGGCTGGACGATGTCCCTGGCCGGCCGGGCTCTACGCCAGTCCGGCGCCCCCGGCGTGCTTCCCCTGGCCCTTGCCGTGGCCGGCTGAGAGCGGACCGCCGGGAGGAGCCGCCGTGGCCAGGGCTATACGGGGAGGGGGTATGCTGGGGGCATGTCCGACGAGTCGACGGTGCAGCATGGTCCGCATGGGTATTCGGGCGACAAGGCCGCCCTGCTCGGGCGTCTTAGGCGTATCGAGGGGCAGATCCGTGGGATTCAGCGGATGGTCGATGAGGACACGTACTGCATCGACGTGCTGACGCAGATCTCCGCCGCCAAGAGTGCATTGCAGGCGGTGGCGGTCGGGCTTCTCGAGGATCATCTGGCGCACTGCGTCGTCGACGCGGCGCGGGCGGGGGATCCGACCGCCAAGGTTAAAGAGGCGTCCGATGCGATCGCGCGGCTCGTCCGTTCCTGACTGTTGTTCTGAGAGGGCTTTGCCATGGCTGTGACCAGCACCTACACCGTTACCGGCATGACCTGCGGCCACTGCGTCCAGGCGGTGACCGGCGAGCTCTCCGCCCTGCCGGGCGTGGGTGACGTGCAGGTCGACCTCGCCTCGGGCGCGGTGACGGTGACGAGCGAGACCCCGCTCACCGAGGACGAGGTGCGCGCGGCCGTGGACGAGGCCGGCTACGAGCTCGCGCATGCCTGACGACCCACCCGCCAAGCAGCCGGCCGACGAGCCTGTCGTGCTGGGCATCGTCGGCGCCCGGCGGGCAAAGGCGCAGACGGCCGAGAAGCCGGCGGGTGGCAGCCCCGCAGCTGCGGGGTCGATGAGTGGCGAGACCGAGACGGTCGAGACGCCGGTGGGGGACAAGGCGGGCTTCCGGCTCGCCGCCTTCGGAGCGGTACTGATCGTGGTGCTGTTCGCCGGCTACGGGCTGGGACGGTTGAACAACTCGACCGCCTCCGCTTCGGCGCCTCCGACGGCGGGCGCCGGCACCTCGGGCGCGGACGGCGGTATGCAGGGCATGCCGGGTATGGGCGTCAACGAGAATCAGCCGCACGTGCACAACACCGACGGCACAGTTACGCAGGGCGGCGCCACTTCCACGGCGTCGCCGATGGGGGCGGCGGTCGGCGGGCTGTCGCTCAGCTCGGCCGGGCTCACCCTGGTGCCGAAGCGGGCCACGTTCGAGGCGGGTAAGCCGCAGCGGCTCAGTTTTCAGATCACCGGGGCCGGCGGCGCCGCCGTCACCACGTACGAGATCGTGCACGACAAGCCGTTGCACCTGATCGTGCTGCGGCGGGATCTGAGCGGCTTCCAGCATCTGCACCCGACCATGGCGTCGGACGGCACCTGGAGCATCGACCTGACGCTGGCCCAGCCGGGCATCTACCGGATGATCGCCGACTTCACCGCGGTGACCGGCGGCCGGCAGATCGCCGCCACGCTCGGCGCTGACCTCACCGTGGCCGGGGACTACACGCCCACGGCGCTGCCCGCACCGGGGCTGACCGCGGAGACCGGGGGCTTCCGGGTCGCGTACGAGGGGAAGCCGGACACCAAGTCGACCCAGCCGATCCTGATGACCGTGACCGGCGCCGACGGCCGGCCGGCGAAACTCGACCCCTACCTGGGCGCCTTCGGGCACCTCGTGGTGATGCGGGAGGGCGACCTGGCGTATGTCCACGTGCACCCGGAGACGCAGCTGGTCGACGGCAAGGTGAAGTTCTGGTTGGCCCTGCCGAGCGCCGGCAACTACCGCATGTTCCTCGACTTCCAGGTCGCCGGCACGGTCCACACCGCGGCGTGGACCGTGAAGCTCGACTAGGCCAGCATCTTCTCGAGGGCCGGCGTCACGCCCCACTGGGACGTCAACGCCTCGTACTCCGCCTGCTGCTCCTCGGTGGGCGGAGTCGTGGTCCTGCGGGCCCGCAGCAGCAGGTTGCGCGGGGTGTGGGCCGAGTCGATGAACTCGACCACCTCGACCTTGTAGCCCCGTAGTCGCAGCAGGCCGGCCCGCAGCGAGTCGGTCAGCACGTCGGCGAAACGCTCCCGCATGATCGCGTGGCGGGTCAGCTCGCCGAAGGGGGCCGGGGCGGGGCGGCCCTTGAGCTGGGCCGCGATGTCGTGGTGGCAGCACGGCGCGGCCAGCACCCACTCCGCGTTCCAGCTCACGGCCCGGGCCAGCGCCTGATCGGTGGCCGTGTCGCAGGCGTGCAACGCGAGCACCAGGTCGGGCTCGAACGGCACCTGCGCGTCCTCGATCGTGCCCGCCACGAACGTCACGTCCTCGGCGCACCCCAACTTGGCGGCCACCTCGGTGTTGCGTACCCGCTGGTCCTCGCGGACATCGACCCCCACGACCTTGACCGCCGCACCCCGCCCGGCCAGATATCGGTAGGCCGCGAAGGTCAGATAGGCGTTGCCGCACCCCAGATCGACCACTCGCAGCTCCGATGGCAGCGACGCCGGCAGCGCGGCGGCCAGGGATCGCAGGAACGCGTCGACCTGGCGCCGCTTGGCCGCGTTGCCCCCGATGATCTCGAAGAGCGGGTCGCCCGGGTCGAGCAGCCACTGCTTGACCCGGTCGTGCCCACCCGAGGCCGGCGCCGGCGCGGCCACCGCGGCCGAACGGTGCAGCTGAGCGTCACCCTTCTTGGTGACACGCAGTTGCAGCGTCCCGCCGGCCGACTCGACGTGCCAGTTGCCGAACGGCTCCGCGAGCAGGTCGTCGAGCGCCGCCGGCGAAGGATCGACGTTACGGGTGAACGGCCGCGAACCGTCGTTCGTCACGATCTGCAGTTTCGGCCCGGCCTTGAGCGTGACCGGCCGCACCTCGGCGCGGACAACGGAGGGGGTCTGACCCCGGCGCTTGCCCGCCGCCACCGCGCGGGTGAGGCCGGGAGCGAGGATCATGGCCCGGACCTCGGCCAGGGCGTCGTCGAGCGATTGCGGCATCCCTCAATAATGCCTCGGAGGGCCGGGCACCCTCGAGAATGGTTGCCGGCGCAAAAGACTAGGCTGTCGGCGCGAGAAGCGAGGTGCCACGTCGATGTCGTTGATGGCCGACCCGCCCGGGGCCGACCGGCTCTCCGTCCGCGTGCGCCGCGGGACCAGCGGCTGGCATGACGCCGCCCAGCGCAGCGGATTCCTCGACGCCCTGTCGGCCGGCCGGCTGCCCTGGGAGGCGTACGCGGACCTGACCGCCCAGCACTGGTTCGTCTACGAGGCGCTGGAGTCGGCCGCGACGACCATGGCCGACGACCCGGTGGTCGCCACCTTCCTTTTTCCCCAGCTGAGGCGGCTGCCCTCGCTCGAGGCCGACCTGCGCTTCCTGTACGGGGCGGACTGGCTGAACGAGACGACCGCCTTGCCCGCCACCACGGTCTACTGCACCCGGCTGCGTGATGTGGCCTTCCGGGCCGCCACCGGCTTCGTCGCGCACCAGTACACGCGCTACATCGGTGATCTTTCCGGCGGGCAGTACCTCGGCCCCGCCATCGCCCGGGCGTACGGGCTGCCGAGCCCCGACGGGCACCGGTTCTTCCTGTTCGCGGGCGTCGACCCGGCGTCGTTCAAGGCGCACTACCGCGGCCTGCTCGACGCCACGCCGTGGTCGCACCACCAGCAGAACGAGTTCATCGCCGAGGTCGGCGAGGCGTACCGCCTGAACATCGACATGCTTTCCGAGCTGCGCGACAAATGGAGCTGACGTGACGGAGCCGTTCCCGCCCGACGTGGTCGAGCAGATCGCCCACCACATGAACGGCGACCACGCCGACGACAACGTGTTGATCGTGCGGGCGCTCGGTGGCATACCGACCGCCACCGCGGCGCGGATGTCCGGCTTGGACGCCGACGCCATGGAGTTCGCCGCGGTGGTCGACGGGATCGAGGTGCCGGTGCGCATCCCGTTCTCGGAGCGGCTCACCGAGCGCCGTCAAGTGCGGGCCGAGGCCGTACGCATGTACCGGGACGCCTGCGCCGCCCTCGGGGAGGAGCCCCGCCACTGAAGCAGCGGGGCTCACCGAGAAATCAGGCGGTGGTGCCGACCCCGGCCTCCGAGCCGCCGGTCATCTCGGCGGCGGGAGCGTCGGATGCGTCCGACGCGGCGGTGCTGGAACCGGACCCCCGGCTGCCCCGCCCACCGCGGCGACGACGGCGACGGGGCTGACCCTCGTCATCGCTGTCGGCGGTGTCGCTGTCGGTGACGTCGGCGGCCTGCGGCGCCTCGGCGTCTCCGCCGGAGAAGAGTGGCGCCTCGACCGTGGGGACCCGGCGCCGGGTCCGCGTGCGGGGCTTGGCCTCGGCGGGCTCCTCGCCGGCGCCGGCAGTGACGTTTTCGCCGGAGCCTTCAGTGACCACCTCGGCGGTCACGGCCTGCTCCGAGCCCGGCTCGGTGACCTTGCGCCGGCGGCGCTGCCGCTTCGGCCGCTCGGCCTCATCCTCGACGGCGCCCGAGGGTGCCGGGCCCGACGAGCCGGAGCTGGACGGGGCGGATCCGCCCCGCGACCGGCCGCCGCGCTCGCGGTCACGCCCGCCGCCGCGACTGTCCCGGCTGTCCCGGCGGCCTCGCCGGCCACCGCCGCCGAGGTCCTCCTCGACCTCGGCCGACAGGCCGACCCGGCTGCGGTCGGCGGTCGGCAGCGTGCCCGACACGTCGGCCGGGATGTCCAGGTCGCTGAAGAGCGCCGCGCTCGTGTGGTACGTCTCCGGCGGCTGCGGCATGTTCAGGCCCAGCGACTTGTCGATGAGGACCCAGCGGGGCATGTCCTCCCAGTCGACGAAGGTCACGGCGACGCCGGTCGCGCCGGCCCGGCCGGTGCGGCCGATGCGGTGCGTGTACGTCTCCGGGTCTTCCGGGCAGTCATAGTTGATCACGTGGGTGACGCCGGAGACGTCGAGCCCGCGGGCCGCGACGTCGGTGGCCACGAGCACGTCGATCTTGCCGGTGCGGAACGCCCGCAGGGCGCGCTCGCGAGCTCCCTGGTTCAGGTCGCCGTGCACCGCGGCCACCGCGAAACCGCGGAAGTCGAGGTCTTCGGCGACCCGGTCGGCGGCCCGCTTGGTCCGCGTGAAGATCATGGTGAGGCCGCGGCCGTTGGCCTGCAGGATCCGCGCCACCATCTCGAGCTTGTTGAGCGGGTGGGTGCGGTAGACGACCTGCTTGGTCAGCGGTGACGCGCCGCTGTCGGCCGTGTGGCCGGCGTGGATGGTCACCGGGTGGTGCAGGAAGCGCCGCGACAGCGCGACGATCGGGTCGGGCATGGTGGCCGAGAAGAGCATGGTCTGGCGCTGCTCCGGGAGCATGGCCAGGATCTTCTCGACGTCCTCGAGGAAGCCCAGGTCGAGCATGCGGTCGGCCTCGTCGAGCACGAGCGCCTTGACCGAGGCGAGCTTGAGCTGTTTCTGCTTGGCCAGGTCGAGCAGGCGGCCGGGGGTGCCGACCAGGATCTCGACGCCCTTCTTGAGGGCCTCGACCTGCGGCTCGTACGCGACGCCGCCGTAGATCGGGAGCACGCGGACGCCCCGGGTGCTGCCCGCGGCGGCGAGGTCGCGGGCGACCTGCAGGCCGAGCTCACGGGTGGGCACGACGATGAGCGCCTGCGGCTTGCCGTCGGCGCCCTCGCTCGGCGCGGTGACGCGCTCGAGGATGGGCAGGCCGAAGCCGAGGGTCTTGCCGGTGCCGGTCGGCGCCTGGCCGATCAGGTCGGTGCCGCGCAGCGCGATGGGCAGCGCGTACTCCTGGATGGCGAACGCCCGGGTGATCCCGGCCGCGGCCAGCGCCTCGACGGTCTCGGCGCGGACGCCCAGCTCCGCGAAGGTGGGGCTGTCGACGCGGACCGGGGCGCGATCGGTGACTGGTACGAGTGCGGGTTCGTTGGTCTCGATGTCGGTCATGAAGTTTTACGGGTGCCTCTCGTGGTGCGCCCGTGGAAAGTCTGGGGCGCGGTATGGGTAGGGCGCGGGCCACACGCTGGAAAAGCGGGCCGCGCGCGCGTTGGCCGCGGCGATCGGAGGAGATCGACGTCGACGGCAACTACACCATTCTACCTGACCGCACGATCGTGCACCTCAGAGCGGATATACGCCGAGGGCGCCCCCGACGGGAGGGGCGCCCTCGTGCGTTTGTCGAACTGACTCAGCGCGTGGTGAAGCCGAACGGACGCGTGCTCGACTCGGCGATCTCCACGTAGGCCACCTTGGCGATCGGAATGATCACCTTGCGGCCCTTTTCATCGGTGAGCGACAGGACGCTGTCCTTGGCCATCGCCTCGGTCACGGCCTGCTCGACCTCCGCCGGGGTCTGAGCGCTCTCGAGCACCAGCTCACGCGGCGTGTGCTGCACGCCGATCTTGACCTCCACGGGGCCCTCCTTCTCGCGGTCTTACCGCTGGCAAGGCTATCCGATTTCCGCCGCCGTGCCCGCCGATGCGCCGCCCTGAAGCGGGAAGCTGGCTATCCCACGCCAGATCAGCGCAGCTACGAGCGCTTCCGCTTCAGCTTTAGGCGTACGCCGGCCGTTCGCCAGCCAGAACTGGGCGGACTGTCCGGCCGCACCGACCAGGCCCGACGCGAGCAGCTCGGCCCGGTCGTTGCTGAGGTTGGTGTCGGAGATGATCGTGTCGGTGACGGCGGCGATGCAGCCCTGCTCGACGCGCTCGACCCGCTGGCGCACCTGGGCGTCGTTGCGCAGGTCGGACTCGAAGACGAGACGGAACGCCTCGCTCTCGTGGTCCATGAAGTCGAAATAGGCCCGGACGGCGCCGTTGACGCGCTCCTTGTTGTCCGAGGTGGCCAGCATCGCATCGCGAACCTTGGCGATTATCGCGTCGCAGTGCGTGTCCAGCAGGGCCAGGTAGAGCTCGAGCTTGCCGGGGAAGTGCTGGTAGAGCACCGGCTTGGAGACGCCCGCCTTCTCCGCGATGTCGTCCATCGCGGCCGCGTGGTAGCCGTGCGCCACGAACACCTGCTGGGCCGCGGCCAGCAGCTGCTTACGGCGCGCGGAGCGCGGCAGACGGGTCGGCCGGGCCGTCTGGGCTCCGCCGGACGCAGCGGTCATATCTGTCGAACCTCCAGGGGGAGCCTGCTCGGATTGCCCGGATCGGCGTGTGATGCTGTCGTCGGGCAATTGTCGCGCCGCTGCAACTTATCGCCACTGCCACCACACGGTAGCCTCAGCGGGGGCGGAGCGAGGAGCGCGCGGTGGATGAATCAGGGCATTCCGGAGACACCGGAGCCGCGGAGAGCGGCAACGGTGCCGATGCGCGTGAGCGCGCCCGGGTGAACGGCTGGGCGACCGCCGACAGCCCCTGGTCCTATCAAGGCCCCGCGGCGGATTCCGAGGCCGAGGTCCCGGCGTGGCGCCGTCCCGGTGGCGAGAGCCGGGCGTTTCCGCGTAATCCGGCATTTCCCTCGTCGTCCGTGCCCGTCTCGGCCCAGCCGTCGACGCCGCGGCCCGCCTCGAGCGTCCCCGCGCCCGCGCCGGCCCCGCCCGGCTTCGTCGACGCCGGCCGGAGCGGCGAAATTCCCCCGTCCGTGGAGCCGCAGTCGCCCGCGCCGAGGTGGGACAACCGCCCGCGCTACTCCGACCTGCTCTCCCACCTGGGGCCGCAGTCCGACCCGCCGCCGGCGCCCGAGACGCGCCCGCAGAGCCTGTCCACGTCGCCGCCGCCCACGTCGTCGCCGCCCAGCGCGCCGACGAGCGCCCCGGCCCAGCCCGGCATGACCACCGGCGACCTCCGCGAGGGCCTGACCCGCGAGCCCGGCCTGCGTACGGGCGAGGTGCGCGAGCCCGGCCTGCGTACGGGCGAGGTGCGCGAGCCCGGCCTGCGTACGGGCGAGGTGCGCGAGCCCGGCCTGCGTACCGGCGACCCGCTCGCCTCGCTGCGCCGTTTCGACGTGCCGACGCCCACCAGCGCGCCCCCCTACCCGTACGAGGGAGATCTCGACGAGTCCGCCTCGCCCCCGGTCACCCGGCAGCGCAGCGCGGTCCCGATGGTCCGCCCGGCCGCGCCCGCCGCGCGCCGCCCGGAGTGGGGTGGCGAGTCCGCCTCCGAGCCGGCCCGGCACGCCCTGAACACGCCGGCCCAGGGGGTTCCCCGGATCGAGCGGGTCACTCCTCGCCCCGAGGCCGCGGCCGAGGAGCCGGAGCCGACCCGCCCCGCCTACGACCCGTCGAGCTACCCGCGCCGGCTGTCCTACGACTCGCCCGCGCCGGCGCCCTACGAGCCCCCCGCGTACGAGCCGTACTCGGGTTTCCAGAGCCGGTCCAGCGATCTCGACTCGCGTGGGCTGCCTCAGCGCGTCCCGGCCCAGCCGGACGTGCCCCAGGTCCCGGAGCCGCCATTGGTGGAGCCCACCGCCGAGACGCCCGCGCTGGCGCGGATCGCGACGCATCTGCGCCGCGGCGACGTGCTGCCGGTCGAGGAACGTCAGGAAGGTTTCGACGTGCGAGCGATCCTGGCCGCGGTCCGTGAGGTCGAGGGGGTGCGGGACGCCTCGCTGCGCTCCACCCCGGCCGGCGCCCACAGCCTGCGCCTGGATCTCGCCGAGGGGGCCGACCCGGCCGAGGTGAGCCGCCAGGTCGCCCGTCTCCTGCAGGACAGGATGGGCCTGGACGCCGCTATGCAGGGCGAAGCCCCGGCGCCGCCCAAGAAGGAGCAGCCGGCCCCGGTGCCGGTCTCGCCTTCCGCGCTCGTGCCCCGCGCCCGGCCGGAGGTCCCGGCCGCCGCCCCGCCGGCCCCGCCGGCCCCCGCCACCCGCCCGGCCGAGCGGAAGCCCGTCTCCGCGCCGCCGGCCTCGCCCCGGCCGGAAGCCAAGCCGGAGCCGGCCCGCCCGGAGCCGGCGCCGGTTCGGTCGGAGGCGCCGCCGGCTCGCTCGGAGGTCGCGACGGCGCCCCCGCGCCCCGTCGAGCCGGAGACCCGCCGCCCCGAGGTTCCGGCCCAGCACTCGCGGCCCGAGCCGGTCGAGAAGCCGGAAGCGGCCGAGGTCGTCCCGTCCGGTCTCGACTGCGGCCCGCCGCGCCCGCTCTACCCCGGCGAGCACCCCGGCCCCCGCATCGTCATCGAGAACGTCCAGGTCAACACGTTCGGCGCCGACGCCACGGTCGAGGTCAAGCTCGCCGTCGGCTCGCGCACCGCGTCGGGGGTGGCCACCGGCCCGGCCGTCGACGGCTACCTGCTGCGCCTCTGTGCGATGGCGACCGCCGGCGCGGTCGACGAGCTGCTGTCCGCCTCGGATCACCCCGAGGGCCCGGCCCGCTGCTTCGTCGAGCACGCCGCCGCCGTCCCGTTCGGCGCCTCGCAGGTCGCGGTCGTCGTGCTGCTGCTCTCGTGCGGCGGCTGGGTTGAGCAGCTGGCCGGCTCGGCCGTGGTCACCAGCGACGACCGGCATGCGATGGTCCGGGCCACTCTGGCCGCGGTCAATCGACGTCTTGAGGCACTCTTGACTCGATGAGAGGCGCGATCCTGGCCCCCGACAGCTCCTTGCTGCCCGAGGGCGAAGCACCGGCACCCTGGCCCGCCCGCCGGGTCACGATCAACGGGGCGATGCTCCACGTCCGGGACACCCCGGGCACGAGCCCCGCGGCGGAACCGGCCGTCTACGTTCACGGCCTCGGTGGTTCCTCGCAGAACTTCACCGATGTCGCCGGCCTGCTCGCGGAGCGGTTCGACGCCCAGGCGGTCGACCTGCCGGGCTTCGGCTACAGCGACCCGACCAAGCGGTATTCGATCCCGTCGTTCGCCTCGACGCTGATCGGCTATCTGGAGCACGACGGCCGGGGTCCGGTCCATATGGTCGGCAACTCGCTCGGCGGCTCGATCGCCGTGCGCGTGGCGGCGCTGCGGCCGGATCTCATCCGTACGCTCACTTTGATCTCACCCGCCATGCCGTTCCTCGACCCGAGGCGTACGGCTCAGGGCCCGGTCCTGCCCTTGCTGGCCCTGCCCCGGGCCGATCGCCTGCTGGCCTGGGGGATGGCGAGGCTGACGGCCGAGGAGATGGCCGAGCAGGTGCTGGCCGCCTGCTTCGGCGACACCAGCAAGGTCACCCCGCAGCGCCGGGCCGAGGCGATGGAGGAGATCAAGCTCCGCTACACCGTCGCGCACTACCCGAAGGCGTACCTGGGCACCCTGCGTGGCCTGGTCTCCAGCTTCCTGCGGGCGTACCTGCCGGGGGAGAACTCGCAGTGGCGGCTCGCGGCCCGGATCCAGGCGCCGACGCTGGTCATCGGCGGGCTGAACGACCGGCTGGTCGACGCCCGGGTGCCGGTGCAGGTGGCCCGCGCCATCCCGGACAGCCGCCTGCTGATCCTGCCCGGCGTCGGCCATGTCGCCCAGATGGAGGTGCCGCGCCTGGTCGCCCGCGCCGTCGTGGGCATGCTGGACGATGTCGGGGCCCCCGTCGGGGGATGAACGCTACACAAGATCCATAGGGCGAGACAGCGCCTTCCTCGTGTGCGACGCTGACGGACGATGATCGACGAGCCGACCACCACCGACCACCCGGCGCCGACCCGCTCGGACGGGTGGCGGCGCTGGTGGATCGCCCTGTTCGCCCTGGTCATCGTGGTCGGGGCGGGCTTTGCGGTGGGCCGGCGCCTCGAGCAGGGCAATCCCGCCTCGGCGGCGCCCTCGGTGTCCTCGGCGCCGGTGATCATGGCTGAGCCCTCCAGCGCGCCGCCGTCGCTCGAGTCAACCGCGAAACCGTCGCCGACGGCGACAACGACCAAGGCCACTCCGCCGCCCACGCACGGTTCCGGCGTCTTCATGTACGCGGCCACGCGCGGCCCGGTGCTCGGGGCGAAAGGTCCGCTCCGCCGCTTCAAGGTGGCCGTCGAGCGGGGCAGCGGGGAGAACCTGACCGAGTTCACCGCCGCGGTCACCACCACGCTGGGTGACAAGCGCAGTTGGACGGGCCCCGGCCGGCTGCGGCTCCAGCAGGTGCCCGGCGCCGAGAAGGCCGACTTCGTGGTCTTCCTGGCGACGCGGGACACCGCCGGCCGGATGTGTCTGCAGGGCGGCACCAACATCCGGGTCGGCGGAGTTCCGTACACCTCCTGCCGCACCACCGGCCGAGCGATCATCAACTTGGATCGCTGGCGGCTCTCGTCGCCGCCGTACCTGAAGGCCAAGGTCCCCCTGGGGACCTACCGGCAGTACGTGATCAACCATGAGGTCGGCCATGAGCTGGGCCATCACCACCAGGGTTGTCCCAAGGCGGGTGGGCCGGCTCCGGTCATGGTGCAGCAGACGCTGACCCTGCGCGGCTGCCGCGCGTACGCCTGGCCCACGCTCAACGGCAAGGTGTTCACCGGGCCACCCGTATAAATTCCCGTATCCCGCATGTCGGGCCGGTGGTGATTGTCATGGCCCCCACCCAGGGCCACGAGCAACAATGGGTGCCGATCCTTACCGTCAACCCGGGGAGTTAACGTGGCACTGCCCCCGCTCGTCGAGCCGGCCGCAGAGCTGTCGATCGATGAGATCCGCCGTTATTCGCGGCACCTGATCATCCCGGATGTCGGGATGGACGGTCAGAAGCGGCTCAAGAACGCCAAGGTCCTGGTCGTCGGCGCGGGCGGTCTCGGCTCGCCGGCGCTGCTCTACCTGGCCGCCGCCGGCGTGGGCACGCTGGGCATCGTCGACTTCGACACGGTCGACGAGTCCAACCTGCAGCGCCAGGTCATCCACGGCGTCTCCGACGTGGGCCGGCCCAAGGCCGAGTCCGCCGCGGCGAGCATTCGCGAGATCAACCCGCTGGTGAACGTGGTCATCCACAACACCGCGCTCGACCGCGACAACGTCAAGGAGATCTTCAGCCAGTACGACCTGATCGTCGACGGCACCGACAATTTCGCGACGCGGTACATGGTCAACGACGCCGCGGTGCTGCTCGGCAAGCCGTACGTCTGGGGCTCGATCTATCGCTTCGACGGCCAGGCCTCGGTCTTCTGGGAGGAGCACGGTCCCTGCTACCGCTGCCTCTACCCGGAGCCGCCGCCGCCCGGCATGGTCCCCAGCTGCGCCGAGGGTGGCGTGCTGGGCGTGCTGTGCGCGTCGATCGGCTCGATCCAGGTCAACGAGGCCATCAAGCTGATCACCGGCATCGGTGAGCCGCTGGTCGGCAAGCTGATGGTCTACGACGCCCTCGAGATGGAGTACCGCAAGATCAAGGTCCGCAAGGACCCGAACTGCGCGCTCTGCGGTGACAACCCGACCGTCACCGACCTGCTCGAGGACTACGACGACTTCTGCGGCGCGGTCTCGGCCGAGGCCGAGGAGGCCACGCTCGACGCCACGATCACCGCGCGCGAGCTGAAGGACTGGCAGGACGCCGGCAAGGACGTGTTCCTGGTCGACGTGCGCGAGCCGGCCGAGTACGAGATCAATCGGATCCCGGGCTCGGTGCTGATCCCCAAGGGCGAGATCCTCTCGGGCGAGGCGCTGTCCCGCTTCCCGCAGGACCGGCAGATCGTGCTGCACTGCAAGTCGGGCGTGCGCTCGGCCGAGGCGCTGGCGGCCATCAAGGCGGCCGGCTTCAAGGACGCCGTGCACGTCCAGGGCGGCATCGTCTCGTGGGTCAACACGGTCGACCCGTCGCAACCGTCGTACTGATCCGTTTATCGGGCATCACGCTGGGGAGTCACTCCATCGATTCCTCAGCGTGATTACCTGACGAGACGGCACAGCGAAATGCATCCAGTGGTTGTAGCGTCACCCGAGTGGTAGATATCGACGCCGCCATCGGGTACGTCGTGGCGCACGGCGACCCGGTGGAGCGGGCGCGGCTGTCGTACCTGCGGACCGGGCAGCCACCCGATCCGCAGGTGATCGAGCGCATCGTCGCCGGGCAGACCGACAGCGGCGGCTGGCCCGCCGCGTCCGACGCCTCCGTCCCGTCCGTGGACGCCACCGCGTTCCGCCTGAACGAGCTCGACGATCTGGGCGGCCTGCACGGCCAGCCGGTCGACCGGGCGCTGGCCTGGCTGGCCACCGTGCAACGCCAGGACGGCACCTGGCAGGAGGATGAGGCGCTGGCCGAGGAGGCGCCGGCCTGGGCGATGCCGGGCGATCCCGAGGCCACGCTCTACCTGACCGCCCTCGCCGGCTTCTGGATGACCGTGGCCGAGTTCGAGGCCCACCCCCATCTCGACGTCCCCGCCCGCTACGGCTCGGCCCTGGCCGCCGCGGCCGGATGGGTGGTTGCCCAGTTACGGCCGGACGGCACGTGGCCGTCCTTCCTCGCCGCCGGCTGGCACGCCGCCGGACTGCTGCACGGCCAGCAGTACTTCTACGAGTCGGCCCGGCTCCAGCTGGTCCTGGGCGACCGGCTGCCCGAGATGTCGGCGGCGGACATCGCCTCCATGGCGGCCGCCCTGCGCCGGGTCAACCTGGGCGACGACTGGCTGCTGCAAAGCGCCCGCAAGCGGCTCGGCGACACCCAGCGCACCGACGGCGGCTGGGACAGCGCCGAAGGCCCGATCTTCGACGTGAACACGACCCTCACCGTGCTCCGCGCCTGCCGCTGACTTCTCCCAGGTTCCTCACAGCGCGTCAATGGCTGCAACCAAGCTGCACCTGAATGTGCCTGCTCGGCTACCGTTCAGCTACCCGTCCGCCATTACCCTCCGTAATAACGGCCAATGGGCTGTCCCGGGCAAGCCGGGCATAGTGGTGGCAGGCCCGACGGGGGCCAGGGCGAGGCGAAGATCCGCTGGGCGATGAAGGTTGGTCGCTCCAGTCCGGCGGGGAGCCAGTAGCGAAACCGGCGCCTCTCATCGTGGAGGAAAGCCATCATGCGCAAGTCTGTGAAGAACGCTGTCATCGCCGGTGTGGCCGTGGTCGCCGTCGGCGGCGCCGCCACCGCCGCCTGGGCCGCCTGGAACGTGACCGGCACCGGCACCGCCCAGGCGGTGGCCGAGTCCGCGCTGAACCTCAAGACCGTCGAGACCACCACCGACGCCACTCTCTACCCGGGCGCCACCGGCAAGGCCATCATCAAGATCGAGAACCCGAACAAGTTCCCGGTCGAGGTCACCACGCTCAAGTGGAACCCCAACGACGGCGTCCAGGCCACCCCGCTCAAGGGCAAGACCTGCGGCAACACCGGCGTCTACTTCGGCGACTTCTCGAACGGCCCGGTCGGCACCAACGGCCTGCTCAGCGGCCTGCACCTCACCGTGGATGCCAAGGACACCGCCTCGTTCGAGCTCCCCAACGCCGTCCACATGATCAACAACTCGGAGGACGGCTGCCAGGGCGCCACCTTCAGCATCAAGGTCGCCATCTCCGGCGCCAGCGCCGCCAAGTGATCCGCCGCCGGCGGCGAGGTCCCTCTCGCCGCCGGCTCGCTCGGCCCCGGAGAGCTCGATGACAATTCCCCGCCACCTGTACGCCGTGAGCACCGCCGCCCTGATCGCGGCCACCGTCGTCGCGAACCCGCTCGCCGCCCTGGCTGCCTGGGACGCCTCGGCCGCCGGAGCCGCCGTCGCCCAGGCCGCCTCGCTGCCGGCGGCCGGATCACCGACCACAGTCGTGCGCGGCAACCGGGTCAGACTCAACTGGCCCGACACGACCGGGGTACCGATCCGCGGCTATCGGGTGACCCGGACCGATCGGTCAACCGGACGCACATTCAACGCCGTCGGCACCTGTCGGGCCCTGGTGACCACCAGTTCCTGCACAGACCGTCACGTCCCGGCCGGCTCCTGGACGTACAAGGTCATCGCCGTCGCCGGGATGAACTGGATCTCCCCGCCCGGCGTCGGATCATCAGTGCGGGTCGGCGCCGAGACGGACACAGGGGACAAACCGGCATCTCCAGAACCGTCGACCGCACCCACGGTCGAGCCGACTCCCGCAGCCGAGCCGACTCCTGCAGCCGAGCCGACTCGTGCAGCCGAGCCGACTCCTGCAGCCGAGCCGACTCCCGCAGCCGAGCCGACTCCCGCAGCCGAGCCGACTCCCGCAGCCGAGCCGACGCCGCAGACCGCGCCGGCCCGGTCCGCGCAGCCCACCGAACCGGTCGAGCCGACCGCGTCGCCGTCCTAGCCGCGGGTGTGGCCGTTGCCCGTGACCACGTACTTGGTCGAGGTCAGCTCGGGCAGGCCCATCGGGCCCCGAGCGTGCAGCTTCTGGGTGCTGATGCCGATTTCGGCGCCGAAGCCGAATTCGGCGCCGTCGGTGAAGCGGGTGGAGGCGTTGATCATGACGGCGGCGGCGTCGACGCGGGCGGCGAAGCGGCGGGTGGCCGTGACCGACTCGCTGATGATGGCCTCGGTGTGGCCGGTGCCGTAGCGGCGGATGTGGTCGAGCGCGTCGTCGAGAGAGTCGACCACGCCGACCGAGATGTCGGCCGACAGATATTCCGTGCCCCAGTCCTCCTCGGTGGCCGGCACGATGCTGTCGTCGTACGCGGCCACCCGGGCGTCGCCGTGCACGGTGACCCCGGCGTCGGCCAGCGCGGTCAGGATCAGCGGCAGGAACCGGTCGGCGATCTGCGCGTGCACCAGCAGCGACTCGGCCGTGTTGCAGGTGGACAGTCGCTGGGTCTTGGAGTTCAGCGCGACCGCGAGCGCCTTCTCGAGGTCGGCCGCCTCGTCCACGTACACGTGGCAGTTGCCCACCCCGGTCTCGATCACCGGCACCGTCGACTCCTCGACGACCGCCTTGATCAGCGAGGCGCCCCCGCGGGGGATCAGCACGTCGACCAGCCCGCGGGCCCGCATCAGCTCTTTCACCGAGTCGCGGGACGTGGCGTCGAGCAGCTGGATCGTGTCGGCCGGCAGCCCGGCGTCGGCCACCGCCTGGCGCAGCACCGAGACGATGGCCGCGTTGGAGCTGAGGGCCGAGCCGGAGCCGCGCAGCAGCACCGCGTTGCCCGACTTGAGGCAGATGCCGGCCGCGTCGGCGGTCACGTTGGGCCGGCCCTCGTAGACGATGCCGACCACGCCGAACGGCACCCGGACCTGTCGCAGCTCGAGGCCGTTGGCCAGGGTCGAGCCGCGCACCACGTCGCCCACCGGGTCGGGCAGCGCCGCGAGCTCGCGCAGGCCGTCGGCCATGGCGCGGATGCGGGCCGGCGTCAGCGTCAGCCGGTCGATCATCGCCTCGGACAGGGACGCGTCACGCGCGTTGCGGACGTCGATCTCGTTGGCGGCGACGATGTCGGCCGCCCGTTCCTCCAGGCGGTCCGCCATCAGCTGCAGGGCGCGGTCCTTCTCGGCGCGCGTCGCGTTGGCCAGGTCGATCGAGGCCACCCGTGCGTCGGCGGCCTGCTGCAGGACAGTGCTCATGGGAGCCTCTCAGAGGAGTACGAGGTCGTCACGGTGGACCACCTCACGTTCATAGCCTGGGCCGAGCGCCGCGGCCAACTCGGGGGTGGAGCGTCCCAGCAGCGCGGGCAGCTCGACGGCGTCGTAGTTGACCAGCCCGCGGGCGACCGGGGCGCCGGATCCGGCGTCGACCAGGTCGACCGGGTCGCCGGCGGCGAACGATCCGTCCACCGCCGTGATCCCGGCGGGCAGCAGCGATTTGCGCCGTGCGACCACGGCGGCGACCGCGCCGGGGTCGAGGTGCAGGCGGCCGCGCGGCGCGGTGGCGTGCGCGAGCCAGAAGAGCCGGGCTGCCGGCCGGTGTGAGGCGGCCCGGAACAGGGTGCCGACGTCCTCGCCGGCCAGGGCGGCGCTCGCGTGCGGGGCGGCCGTGAGCACGACCGGGATGCCGAACCCGGTCGCTATCCGGGCCGCCTCGACCTTGGTCACCATGCCGCCGGTGCCCACGCCCGACTTGCCGGGCGTGGCGATGCTGATGCCCTCGAGGTCGGAGTCGTCACCGACATACGAGATCTTGCGGGACGACGGGTCGGACGGGCTGCCGGTGTAGAGCGCGTCCACATCGGAGAGCAGCACCAGCAGGTCGGCCTGGACCAGGGCGGCCACCAGCGCGGCGAGCCGGTCGTTGTCGCCGAAGCGGATCTCCTCGGTGGCCACCGTGTCGTTCTCGTTCACGATCGGCAGGGCGCCCAGGTCGAGCAGTTTGCGCAGCGTGCGGTACGCGTTGCGGTAGTGCGCGCGCCGGGTCACGTCGTCCACGGTGAGCAGCACCTGCCCGACTGTGAGGCCGTGCCGCGCGAAGCCGGCCGTGTAGCGCCCGATCAGCAGGCCCTGGCCGACCGAGGCCGCCGCCTGCTGGGTGGCCAGGTCGCGTGGCCGCCGCGGCAGCCGCAGCGGGGCCAGCCCGGCAGCGATCGCGCCGCTGGACACCAGCACCACTTCGCGCCCGCCGGTCGCCAGACCGCCGAGCGCGTCGACCAGCGCGTCGACGCGCTGCTCATCGATCCCGCCGGAGGCCGTGGTCAGCGAGGACGAGCCCACCTTGACCACGATCCGGCGCGCACCGGTCACTTCATCGCGCACCCGGCCAATTGTGCTCGGACCGGCCCCCGGAACTCCGCCGAGATCCCATATCGTGGCCCGAGTGACACCGCAGGAGTACGTCGAAGAGGTGCTTTCACTCGTGGAGCGGATCCCCGAGGGCCGCGTGATGACGTACGGCGCGATCGCCGACGTGCTCGCCGACGTCTCCGGCCGCAACTCGGCCCGCCAGGTCGGCGCCATCATGGCCCGGCACGGCGGCGGCGTCCCCTGGCACCGCGTGGTCAACAGCGCGGGCCGCACGCCGCCCGGTCACGAGCAGGAGGCGCGCCAGCGTCTGCTCTCCGAGGGGGTCCCCCTGAAGGGGGACCGTGTGGACATGGCCCGGGCGAGCTGGTTGCCCTGATGGAAACCGGACAACCCAGCCGTACGGCGATGAGCGCGGCCCGCTATCGGGCCGCGCACCAGATCCTGGAGCAAGGCAAGATCTTCAAAGATCCCCTGGCCGTACGGATCCTCGGCCGGCCGGAAGAGGAACTGCGGGCCGACGCGCCCAGGCGGGCCATGCGGATGTTCATCGCCGCGCGGACGCGTTTCGCCGAGGACGCGCTGGCCGCGGCCGTGCACAGGGGTGTCCGCCATCTCGTGGTGCTCGGCGCCGGTCTCGACACGTTCGCCTACCGCAACCCGTACGGCCAACTCAGCGTGACCGAGGTCGACCACCCGGACACCCAGGCGTGGAAACGCGGGCGGCTGGCCGCCGCGGGCATCACCATCCCGCCGTCGGTGACCTACCTCGGCGTCGACTTCGAGCGGGAGTCGCTGGGGGAGCGGCTCGAGCTGGACGGGCCGGCGTTCTTCCTCTGGCTCGGTGTGGTGCCCTACCTGACCCGGGAAAGCTGTCTCGAGACGCTCCGGGTGGTCGGGGAGCGGGTCGGCAACGAGGTCGTCTTCGATTACGCCCAGTCACCGTCGACCATGCCGCCGGAGCGGCGGGAGCAGCTCGAGGCGCGGGCGTCGCGGGTCGCGAAGCTCGGCGAGCCCTGGCTCACGTATTTCGAGCCGCCGGAGATCGCGGCGGTGCTCGGCGGGCTCGGCTTCTCCGCGATCGACGACCTGGGCCCGTCCGGGCTGGCCGCACGCTATTTCGGCCGTTCTGACGTGCCCCCGTCGACCCCGGGCGGCCACGTTCTCCACGCGGTCAGATGAGCCCGATCCGGTCGGCCGCGCCGCGCATCTGGTAGTCGAAGAAGCCGCGACGATCCTGGTCGACCGAGTTCTTGAGCTGGCCGAACAGCTCCGCGCTGATCGCGCCGCTGAGGTGGAGGAAGGCCGACAGCGCGGCGGCGACCAGACGTGGCGGGACGCCCGGGGCGTACTGCTCGGCGACCCCGGCCAGCTCGTCGGCGAACCCGCCGCTGATCGGCGCCCGCTCGGCGGTCTTCCCGGCCTCGTACGCGTTCTTGACGATGCCCGCGATCAGCAGGATCACCCGGGTGGCGGGGCCGATGGTGTCCTGCGGCGCCTCGTAGCCGGGGACCGGGCTGCCGTAGATCAGGGCCCACTCGTGCGGATTGGCCAGCGCCCAAGCCCGTACGGCATGGGTTGCCTCCAGGAACTGATCCAGGCCCTCCGCCCGGGTGGCGGCGGCGCGCTCGGCCGCCTCGCCGACCGCGTTGTAGGCGTCGATGATCAGCGCCGTGAGTAGTTCGTCGCGGCTCGCGAAGTACCGGTAGACCGCGGACGACGCCATCCCCATGTCCCGCGCGACCGCGCGCAGGGAGAGATTCGCACCGTCCGTGACCAGGTGACGCTTGGCCACCGCCTTGATCTCTTCGGTCATCTCGGCCCGCACCCGGGCGCGTACTCCTGAGGCGCTCATGCGGACCAGTGTGCCATAACGAGAGCAGTGCTCTTGCTTTTGCTCGACAGGCATGTAATCGTTGTTCTCAACGGAGAGCACTGCTCGCAAAGGAGAACATGTCATGGCTTCACATGTGATCGTCGGTTCCGGCCCGATCGGCTCCTCGATCGCCCGTCTGCTCGCCGAGCGCGGTGACAACGTCACGATGGTGACCCGCAGCGGCAGCGGCCCGGCCCACCCGCTGATCGAGCGGATCGCCGCCGACGCCTCCGACGCCCGCCGGCTCACGTCCCTTGCCGAAGGCGCCGAGGCCCTCTACAACTGCGCGAACCCGAAGTACACGGAGTGGGAGAAGCTCTGGTTCCCGATGAACGACGCGATGATCGCGGCAACGAAGGCGAACGACGCGGTCTACGTGCTCACCGGCAACCTGTACGTCTACGGCCCGCAGCCCGGCGGGCACATGAACGAGGGCACGCCGATGGCGGCGGTCGGCCGCAAGGGCAAGGTCCGTATCAAGATGTGGCGGGATGCCCTGGCCAGCGGTGTGCGCACGGTCGAGGTGCGCGGCTCCGACTACCTCGGCGCGGGCGCGGTCGGCGTCTTCTCGTCGGTGCTGCTGCCGGCCATCAACAAGGGCAGCAAGTCGGTCTGGGTGCCGGGTGACCCGACCCTGCCGCACAGCTTCACCTACACCGGCGACATGGCCCGCACGATGACCACGCTGGCCGGCGACTCACGCGCCTGGGGCAAGGCCTGGCACGCCCCGACGGCCGCCCCGGTCACCATCGCCGAGCTGGCCGACCGCTACTGCGCCCTGACCGGCCGGCCCCGGCTCAGCCTGCACAAGATGCCGCGCTTCATCATGCACACGGCCGGCCTGGTCCACCCGATGAGCCGCGAGCTGGCCGAGATGGACTACCAGTTCTACGCCCCCTTCCACCTGGACAGCTCGCTCACCGAGCGCACCTTCGGCCTGACCCCGGCCCCGCTCGAGACCGGCATCCGCGAAACCGCCGAAGATGCCGCCACCATCGCCTCCCGCACGATGTGACGCCGCCTCAGAGCGGGAGGCTGAAGCCGCCTGAGAGCAGGGGGTCGGAGCCGCCTGAGAGCAGGGGGCCGGAGCCGCCTCAAGCCGGGAGGCCGAGGCCGCCTCAGGGCAGGGGCCGGAGCCGCCTCAAGCCGGGAGGCCGAGGCCGCCTCAGGGCAGGGGGCCGAAGCCGCCTCAGAGCAGGAGGCCGACGCCGTCGCGACGAGGGTCGCCGGCGGCGCCGGCCTGACCGACCGCGGTCACCCCGCCGAAGTAGTGGTTCTTGTCCGGCCACTGCCGGATCTGAAAGCCGGCGTTGGCGAGCGCGGCCAGCTCGTCGCGACGGCACCCCGGCTCGGCGTGCACGGTGTCGTCGACGACGTGGAACCGGGGCCGCCCGATCGCCCCGAGCATGTCGAGATCGTCGACCAGCACCCCGAGCAACGTGGTGATCAGCGCCGTCCTGATCCGCGAGGCGCCGGCCGAGCCGGCCGCGACCGCCAGCTCGCCGTCCGGGTCGATCACCACGAGCGGGCACATGTTCGACGACATCCGCCGGCCCGGCGCCAGGTCGCTGGTGACCAGCTCACCCTCGCCCAGCATCGAGTTGAGGTTAATGCCCAGGCCGGGCAGCCAGACCCCCGACCCGAGCCCGAGCGTCGTGGTGATGACGCAGGCGTTCCCGTCCGCGTCCACCACCGAGACGTTGGTGGTGTCGCCGATCTTCTGCCGCCCCTGGTCACGCAGCGCCGTGGCCACCCCGACGGCCCGCCCCGGCTGGGACAGGTCGTCCGGCAGACCGGCGATCGTGTCCACCGTCCGATTGAGATCGTGCCGCGCCCGCACCCGATAGCCCGCCAGCATCGCGTGGTCGACCGGCGTCTCCAGCACCCGGTAGTCGGCCAGGTCGCGCGGCCCCAGACAGCCGTTCGCCTTGCGCACGGTGTCGACCAGGACCTCCGCATACTCGCCCGTGTAGAAGACGGCCGGCCCCTCGGCCGCCAGCCGCTCCATCGCCGTGCCGAGCCCCTCGTGGCGCAGCAGGTCGCCGCCCTGCAGCCGCCGCCCGCCGGGCGTGTAGACGTCGGCGCCCTCACCCCAGGCCAGCGCCGGCGCGCAGGCGTCGAGGGTCCGGGCGTGCGCCGCCGGCACCGCGACCCCGCTGTGGGCGATCTCGATCGCCGGCGCCACCACCTGGGCCCACGGCAGGCGGCCCCACCGCTGATGCACCTCGCCGCAGCCGGCCGGCACTCCGGGAACGGCGACGCTGGCCCCGCCGATCTCGTAGACCTGCGGCATCCCCCCGAAGAACACGTCCACCGCGACCATCGGCCCGGCCTCGACGTCGCCGTCCGTACCCGGCACCGAGACGAAGAAGTCGAGGCAGGTGATCTCCCCGCTGGCCGCGTCGAAGTACGTGGCGAAGCCGCCACCACCCAGTCCGGTGTAGATGGTCTCGGCCACGCAGCAGGCGAGGACGGCCGCGACCGCGGCGTCCGCCGCGGAGCCTCCCTCACGCAGGATCCGCAGCCCGGCCTCCGCGGTCGCCGGATGACTCGCGGCGACCCCAGCGGGAATCCTTTTCATCCCGCGAAGCGTAGAGCCAAGCGCATGATCATGGTTACCATCCGCGTTCATGACGACTGCGGGTCCCTCTCCCGACGTACGGCCCGCGCCCGCGCTGCCTCGTCGTGTTTTGGCCGGATATTCGGTGGGTTCCCTGGTGACCGGCGCCTTCGGCACCGTGCCGGGTTTGCTCCTCCTGCCCTATCTGACGGATACGTTAGGTGTCGCGGCTGGCGTCGCCGGCCTGCTCGTCCTGCTGCCGAAGGCGTGGGACGTGCTTGTCAACCCCGTCGCCGGCCGGATCTCCGACCGCAGCGGCGACCGCCGGCCGTTCCTGCTCGTGGCCGGCCTGCTTTTGAGCGTGCTGTTCGCCGCGATCTTCGCCGGCCCGGTGCGCAGCGGGGCGGGCGCCGGCGCCTACGTCGCCCTCGCCTTTCTCGCGGCGGCCACCGCCTACGCCTTCTTCCAGGTGCCCTACGTCGCCATGCCGGCCGAACTGACCGACGGTTACGGCGAGCGCACCCGGCTCATGACCTGGCGGGTCGCCGTCCTGGCGCTGGCCATCCTGATCTCGGGCGCGGTGGCGCCGCTCGTCGTGGAGCAGGCGGGCGGGGGACTGACCGGCCATCGCTGGGCGGGCATCTTCGTCGGCCTCCTCATCGTCGTGGGCACGCTGGGCGTGTATTTCGGCACGCGCGGGGCCGCGACCCACACCGCGCCGGCCGCCGAGCCCGACCTGCGGACTCAACTGCGGGTCGCGGCCGCGAACCGGCCCTTCCGCGCACTGCTGCTCTGCTGGGTGATCCAGGCCGTCGGCATCGGCACGATGCTCGCCGGCGTGCAGTATTTCGCCGACCACGTCGTCGGCCGGGAATCGGGCGCCACCTTCCTCTTCGCCGCCTTCGTCGGGCCGGCGCTGCTGGTCATGCCACTGTGGACGCGCGCGGGCCGCCGCTTCGGCAAGCTTCGCTCGCTGGTCGCCGGGTCGCTGCTCTTCGCGGCCGGCGCCCTCGTGCTGCTGGCCGCGCCGGTCATGCCGCCGCTGCCGATCTACCTGGTCGTGGCGGTGATCGGCGTCGGTTACGCCGGGCAGCAGGTCTTCGCGATGGCGATGCTGCCGGACTGCATCGCCTACGACACCGAGCGCACCGGCAAACGGCAGGCCGGCGTCTTCACGGGCCTCTGGACGGCTGGTGAGACGCTGGGCCTGGCGCTCGGGCCGGGGTTGTACGCATTGGTCCTCCAACTTTTCGGATATGTGTCGTCCTCGACCGGCGAAGCGGCCGCGCAGGACGACACGGCCCGGCTGGGCGTGCTGCTCGGTTTCACCGTGGCGCCGGCCGTGCTGGTCGCCGCCGCGGTCCCCCTATTACGCGCCTACCGGGACATCGCCCGGTAGATACTTAGGTAGGGGTCGAGGGGATCCTTTGGTCGCTTATCCCCGAGTGGATCGTCGATTAGCGTCAGCGGCATGTTCGAGGCGCTGCCCGACAAGGGCGTTCCAGGTGACCAGATCCTCGCCGAGCTTCAGCAGCTGCGGGCGGCCGATCTGCCGACGCACGGCGGCCGGCTCTTCGCGTATGTCTACGACCCCGCGCTGGACGGCCTCGACGATCTGGCCCAGGCCGCTTATGCGGTCTCCGCGCATGTCAACGGTCTCGACCCGACCGCCTTCCCGTCGCTGCTGGCCATGGAGAACGCGTTGGTCGGGGCCGCGGCCGGCCTGCTCGGCGGCGACGAGCACACGGTCGGCAGCGTCACCAGCGGCGGCACCGAGTCACTGATCCTGGCGGTCAAGGCGGCCCGCGATTCCCGCCCCGAGCTGATGACCCCGCGCCTGGTCATCCCGTCCACCGCCCACGCCGCCTTCGCCAAGGCGGCCCATTACCTGCGCGTCGCCCTCGACGTCGTGCCGGTCGGCGCCGACCTGCGCGCCGACCCGGCCGCCCTGGCCGCCGCCATCGGCCCCGACACCGTGCTGGTCGCCGCCTCCGCCCCGTCCTATGCACACGGCGTGGTCGACCCCATCCCCCAGATCGCCGCCCTCTGCGCCGAGCGCGGCGTGCGCTTCCACGTCGACGCCTGCTTCGGCGGCTGGGTCCTGCCGTACCTCCGTCGCCTAGGGGCCGACCTGCCCGCCTTCGACCTCTCGGTCCCCGGTGTCACCAGCATCTCGGTCGACCTGCACAAATACGCCTACGCGGCCAAGGGCGTGTCGATCCTGCTGCACCGCGACGAGGCCCTGCGCCGACCGCAGTACTTCGCCTACGCGGGCTGGCCCGGCTACACGATGATCAACCCGGTCATCTCGTCCACCCGCTCGGGCGGCCCCATCGCCGCCGCCGTCGCCACCCTCCGCCACATCGGCGACGCCGGCTACCTCGACCTGGCCACCCAGACCCGCGAGGCCGTGACCCTCCTGGCCGCCGCCGTCACGGCCACCCCCGGCCTCCGCCTCTACAGCCCACCCGAAACCACCGTCGTCTGCCTGACCACCGACCTCAGCCCCTCCGACAAGAGCCCTGACGACCACAGCCGCCTCGACGATGGCGGTGGTCGTGGCGCGGGTGTCCGGGATGATGACGGTGGGGGTGTCGAGGGCGATGGTGGTCCTGGCGGCGGTGGCGACGATGGTCATGGCAGCGACGGTCATGGTGGTCGTGGAGACGGCGGGGGTAGCGGCGAAGGCGGTAATCCCATCGACCTCTTCGTCCTGGCCGATGAGCTGGCCGCTCGCGGCTGGCACACTCAGCCGCAGATGGCGTTCGCCGACATGCCGCCCACCATCCACCTGACCGTGACGGCCTCCGTCCGCGCGACGGCGCCCGGCTTCGCGGCCGACCTGGCCGACGCCGTGGCGGCGGCTCGGGCCGCGGGCCCGGTCTCTTTGCCCGCCCCCTTGCTCGAGGCTGCCGGCGCTCTGACCCCCGAGCAGGTCACGCCCGAGCTCATCGCCGGCCTGGCCGAGACCATGGGTCTGGGCGGCGGCGACTTCACCAGGATGGCCGCCGTCAACTCCCTGCTCAACGTCGCCCCACCCGGCCTGCGCGAGGCCTTGTTGACCGGCTTCCTGAGCTTGCTCCAGCGCCCCACCCGGCCGGAGCGGTAGGGCAGGGGCCGGGCTGGCGGTGGGGGCGCGAGGTAGGGAGTAGGTTGAGGCGGTGTCCGGTCTGCCAGGAGTTATCGGGGATCCCATCAAGTTCGTGTTGAACTGGGGGCGGCGTTATTCGCTCTGGGTGTTCAACTTCGGGCTTGCCTGCTGTGCGATCGAGTTCATCGCGTCCAGCATGAGCCGGCATGACTTCATGCGGATGGGGGTCATTCCGTTCGCGCATGGGCCTCGCCAGGCTGACCTCATGGTGGTGTCGGGCACGGTGACCGACAAGATGGCGCCGGCGATCAAGCGGCTCTATGACCAGATGCCGGAGCCGAAATATGTGATCTCGTTCGGGTCGTGTGCCAACTGTGGCGGGCCCTACTGGGATTCGTACTCGGTCACCAAGGGGGTCGACCAGATCATTCCGGTCGACGTCTACGTGCCGGGGTGCCCGCCCCGGCCGGAGGCGCTGCTGCACGGCATTCTGCGCCTGCAGGAGAAGATCGCGGCCGAGCAGGCCGGGCCAGGCGGGGTGTCGCGGCCCGACCCCCTGGCCGCGCCGCGCGACGCGATGTCGCTGAGCGCGCCGGTCGTCAGCCCGCCGCCCACCGCGGGCTGAGCGCGCCGGTCGTGAGCCCGCCGCGCGACGCGGGCTGAGCGCGTGGGACGTCAACCCGCCGCCCGCCGCCCGCCGCCCGCTGCCCGCTGCCCGCTGGCCGCCGCCCGCTGGCCGCTGAGCTTCGGTCATGGGCTCGTGCCCGACGCGTTGTGACTGAGCGGCGTCGGGGCGTGCAAGTGGGGACTAGTCTCCGCAGGTATGACTGAGCACCGTGCGGACTTCATCATCGAGGTTCTGAGCAGGGAATTCGGGGCGTTGATCGCGGTCGATCCGGCTGCCTTCCGGCGCAAGTTCCGGAAGATGGCGGCGTCGCCGTTCGCGTTCTATCGGGGGAGCGCTTCTCTGTTCTACGCCGACCTGTCCAGTGGGTATGCCGACGACAGCTTTCTGGACGAGCGGACCAGCCGGGTCTGGATCCACGGTGACCTGCATGCCGAGAACTTCGGGACGTACATGAATTCGTCGGGGCAGCTCGTCTTCAACGTCAACGACTTCGACGAGGCGTACGTCGGGCCCTTCTCCTGGGATCTCAAGCGCTTCGCGGCCAGCGTGGCCCTCATCGGGTACCAGAAGGCGCTGTCCGACGACAACATCACCGACCTGGTCACGGCGTTTGCCCGGTCCTATCTCACCGAGTTGCGGGCCATCGCGACCGGCGGCGACGATGCCATCGGCTCGATCACGCTGGACAACGCGGATGGTGTGCTGCGCCGGGTGCTGCAGGAGGCGCGCCTCAACACGCGTGTCGACCTGCTCAACTCGCAGACCGTCATCGACGACTACGAGCGCCGGTTCGCGCTGCTGGACGGCGTGTTCGAGACCGATGAGGCCACCGACGCCGCGGTCACGGCCGCCTTCGAGCAGTATCTGGGCACGCTGCCGCAGGCCACGCGGCCGGTCGCCTCCCACATCAAGGACATCAAGCTGCGCAAGGGCGTCGGCATCGGCTCGGCCGGCCTGCCCAGCTACAACCTGCTGCTGGAGGGCCACACCCAGGCTCTGGAGAACGACGTCGTCATCTACATGAAGCAGGCCCAGGTGCCGGCCGTCGCGCGCTGGGTCGACGACGAGCGGGTCCGGGCCTACTTCGAGCACCAGGGGCACCGTACGGCCGAGTCGCAGCACGCCCTGCAGGCGCACGCCGACCCGTGGGTCGGCTACACCACCCTGGACGGTGTCGGCCAGCTCGTGGCCGAGGTCTCGCCCTACGCGGCCGACCTCGACTGGGCCGATGTGAACGAGCTCGAGGAGCTGACCGGTGTCGTGGCCGACCTGGGCCGGGCCGTCGCGCGGATGCACTCGGTGGCCGACGACGAGTCGACTCACGACCTCGTCGACTTCTCCACCGAGGAGGCGATCGTGGCCGCCGTCGACAAGGACGAGGCCGGTTTCGTGCGGCACCTGGTCGAGTTCGCGCACCGCTACGGCGACCAGGCCCGCGAGGACCACCAGGATTTCGTCGATGTGTTCCGCAACGGCCGGCTGCCGGGTCTTTAAAATAGGATGTCGCCATGACGCCTGAAGAGGTCGGCGAGCGCCTGGTCGCGCTCCTGACGGACGACTCCCCGGACGCGCCTCCGGGCGAGATCGTGGCCGGCCTCTCCGGCGGCGGCCCCGGTCATGCGCGGGCCGTCGTCGACGTGCCGGTCGCCCGCTGGTGGGAGACGGTCGGCACGGCCAAGCACAACGGCGCCCTGGGCTGTGACTTCTTCGACTGGCTGTCCGCTGTCGACGAGGGGGACGACGGGTTCCGGGTGGTCGCCCACCTCTACTCGACCCGGCGGCGGCACGCCCTGCTGGTGCGGACGCTGGTGCCCCGCGACGAGCCGGTCATCGAGTCGGTGACCGAGCTGTTCGCCGGCGCCGACTGGCATGAGCGCGAGACGCACGAGATGTTCGGCATCACCTTCGCTCGTCATCCGGACATGCGGCCTCTGCTGCTGCCGCCCGGCTTCGAGGGGCATCCGCTGCGCAAGGAGTTCATCCTGGCGTCCCGGGTGGCCAAGGCGTGGCCGGGCGCGAAGGAGCCGGGGGAGTCCGAGGCCGGCACGACGAAGCGCGCACCCATGCGGCCCCCGGGCGTGCCCGACCCGAACGAGTGGGGTCCCAGAGCCGCGCCGTCGATTCGTGGCGGCGGAGCTGAATGATGCCTGTCTGGCTGGATCTGACCATACGGGTGCTGGCCGTCGTGGCCGGCTTCCTCGTGCTGCCGCTGGTTGTCGGCCAGACCGAGCACAAGGTCATGGCGCACATGCAGGGCCGGCTGGGCCCGATGTACGCGGGTGGCTATCACGGCTGGGCGCAGCTGGTCGCCGACGGCGTGAAGTTCGTCCAGAAGGAGGACATCACGCCCCGGGAGGCGGACCGGAGGGTCTTCCGTCTCGCGCCGTTGGTCGCCCTGTTCCCGTACCTCCTGGTCCTGCTTGTCATCCCGCTCGGGCCCGGCGGCCTCGTCGCCCAGGCCCTGGACGTGGGGTTGTTCTTCGTCCTGGCCGTGCTCGGCGTCGGTGTGGTGGCCGTGCTGATGTCGGCGTGGGCCTCGGCCAACAAGTACAGCCTGCTCGGTGGTCTGCGCGGCGCGGCCCAGCTCCTCGGCTACGAGCTGCCGCTGGTGCTCGCGGCGGCCAGTGTGGCCATGGCCGCCGGCACGCTCAGCCTGCCCGGCATCGTCGAGGCGTGGCGCCCCTGGTGGCTGTTGTGGCAGGCCCCGGCCGCCCTGGTCTTCTTCGTGGCCGGTCTGGCTGAGATCCGGCGTCCACCGTTCGACATGCCGATCGCCGACTCCGAGCTGGTCTTCGGCTACATGACCGAGTACACGGGCTTGCGCTTCGCGTTCTTCCTGCTCGCGGAGTACGTGGGCATCGTCGTGATCGCCGCCCTGACCACCGTCCTGTTCCTCGGCGGCTGGCACGGGCCGCTTGAGGACCAGCTGGGCTGGTTGTGGACGCTGGTGAAGATCTTCGCCGTCTCGTTCGTCATCATCTGGCTGCGCGTCAGCTACCCGCGGCTGCGCGAGGACCAGCTGCAACGGCTCTGCTGGCTGGTCCTCGTGCCGGTGTCACTCGCTCAGCTGGTCGTGACCGCCACGGTCAAGGTCCTCACCTAGAGATTGCGCGGGCGCACGCTGGCCAGCGGGATCTCGATCGGCCAGGGCTGATCGAGGCGGATGGTGTCGTCCCCGGAGAAGACCGCGACCTCGTCGTAGCTCTGCGTTCCACGGTTGAGCTCGAAGGCGGTGATCTCCAGGCCCCCGAGCGTTTCGATCAACCAGAAATGCGGGATCCCGGCGTGGGCGTAGCCGCTCGGCTTGGTCACCCGGTCGGTGCCTTTGGTGCTGGGCGAGACGATCTCGGCCGCGAGCACCACGTCGGCGGCGGGGAATTTGCCACACCCGGACTTGGCCGCCTCAAAGTTGATCACCAAGAGGTCCGGGATGTAGACCTCTTTCGGAGCTAACTCGACTTCGTTGGCCTGACTGACGAAGAGCTCCTCCGGACAGCTCTGTGTCAGGGCGACGCCCAAGAGCATGGCGAGGGTCTGGTGGATGCTGGATGGTGAAGGGGTCACGTGCATTACTCCGTTGAATAGTTCACGGCGCACGCCATCCTCGGGGAACTTCTCGAGATCGCTGGAAGTCCAGTCGTCCTTCGGGGGCGTGTCGCTGGTCAAAGCGCTCATGAATCGCCTCCCGGTATTTCCTGCCGACTTCACCGTACCGGAAGATCTGTAGGGGGTGTGCTCGCGTCACTCGCCCGGACGGGGCAGGATGTCTCTTTGTGAGTGACGACGGGGAGCGCGGCACGCCCGGCAAGGGTCTGGTCCAGGGGCTCGCGGTCACGCTCAAGACGATGACCAAGCGGTCCACCACCCAGCAGTACCCGGATGTCGAGCCCGATCTGCCGCCGCGCAGCCGCGGGGTGATCGCGCTGCTCGAGGAGAACTGCACGGTCTGCATGCTCTGCGCGCGCGAGTGTCCGGACTGGTGCATCTACATCGACTCGCACAAGGAAGAGGTCGTCGTCCCGGGGGCCGCGCGGGCGCGTCAGCGCAACGTGCTCGACCGCTTCGACATCGACTTCTCGCTCTGCATGTACTGCGGAATCTGCATCGAGGTCTGCCCGTTCGACGCGCTGCATTGGACGCCCGAGTTCGAGTACGCGGAGACCGACGTGCTCGATCTGCTGCATGACAAAGACCGGCTGGGCGAGTGGATGCGCACCGTGCCGCCGCCGCCGGCCCATGACGTTCTCGGCGAGCCTTCGAAGGAGGAGGCCACGGCGGAGCGCAAGGCCGCGGGTCCGGGTGCGGCCACTGCGGCCAAGGTCGCCCGACCGGCTGTACGCCGTGACGCGCGCCCGGAGCCGGAAAAGTGACCGTCGCCGACGCGCTGATGGTGGCTCTCGGCGTGATCGCGGTCGGCTCCGCCGCTTTCGTCGTCACCAGCACCCACCTGGTCCGCGCCGGCTTCTATCTGGTCGTCAGCCTGGGCGCGATCGCCGGGCTCTACCTCGTGCTCGGGGCCGAGCTGGTCGCCTGGGTGCAGGTGCTGGTCTACGTGGGCGCCGTCGTCGTGTTGCTGTTGTTCGCCGTGATGCTCACCCGGGCCCCGATCGGCCCGTCGCCCGACCTGGATCGTCCGGCCGGCCCGGCCGCGCTGATCGGCGCGGGCGTCGGCCTGGGCCTGTCCGTGCTGCTCATGGACGCTTTCCGCTGGACCCGGTACGAGCTGCCGCCGCCCGGCACCGGCCGCCGGGTCGGTGAGCAGATCTTCGGGGCCTGGGTGCTCCCGTTCGAGGTGTTGTCGATCCTGTTGCTGGCCGCCCTGGTCGGCGCGATCGTCCTGTCCCGCCCGGACATCGGCGCCCGCCCCGGCCCCGAGGGCGCGGCCGCCGTCCCGCCGCCGAGCCCGATCGACGAGTCGCCCGAGGTGGTGGCCCGGCTGGAGCGGATCGCCGCCCGGCAGGCCGCCGCCCAGGCCCGGGTCCGCGCCCAGCACGCGGCCGAGGTCGCCGAGGCCAACCAAACCGCCGCCGGCACCGCCGTGGAGACGAAAGCCGCGGAGGTCAAAAAAGATCCCACAGAGATGACCCGTGACGAGCTGCTCCGCGAGCAGGCCCGCGACGTCGTCTTCCGCGCCCGCGAGTCCGGCCCCCAGCTGGGCGGCGAGGATCCGCCCCCGCCCGAGACCGGCCCCCGCAAGGTCGAGAACACGGTCGGCGAGCCGATCCCCGACCGGGAGCAACCGGCCCTTCCCCCGCCGCGGCGGGAACTCCCCACGGGGGAGGACGACGACTGATGCACGCCGTCATCCCGTACGTCATCGCCGCCCTGCTCTTCGCCCTCGGGGTCTACGGCGTCCTGCGCCGGCGCAACGCGATCCTGGTCCTGATGGCCGTGGAGCTCATGCTCAACGCGGTCAACCTGATCCTGGTCGCGGCCGACGCCTCGATCAAGTCGGCGCTGACCGGCGTGCAACCCGAGGCGTGGGCCTACCCGGCGGCCGAGCCCAAGGCCGGCGCCATTTTCGCGCTGTTCATCATCGTCATCGCGGCGGCCGAGGTCGGCGTCGGCCTGGCCATCGTGCTGCAGTACTACCGCCTGCGCCGCGCCGTCGTGCTCGACGACGTCGCGCTGCACGAGCACGAGCACGAAGAGCAGGTGACCGGGTGATCGCCGCCTTGATTCCCGGCGTGCCGCTGCTGCTGGGCCTGATCGGCTTGCTGCTGCCCCCGGGCGACGGCGACCGGCGCCGCCCGGCCGCCACGCTCGGTATCGCGGGCGCCGGGGCCGCACTGCTCGTGACGCTCGGCCTGTTGCTCTTCGCGCACAAGCCGATCGAGGCGAGCACACACTGGGTGACCATCGGCGGCATCGACCTCACGCTCGGACTCTCGGTCGGGGTCGCCGTCCTCTACGTCGCGCTCGCCGTCTCGGCCGTCGCCCTGTTCGTGCAGATCTACTCGGTCGCCTACCTGCACGACGACCCGCGCTACGCGCCGTACGCGGCCCAGGTCAGCCTCTTCACCGGCGCCATGCTGCTGGTCGTCACCTCCGGCGACCTGATCGGCGTGCTGGTCGGCTGGGAGGTGATGGGCGCCTGCTCGTACCTGCTGATCGGCCACGACCGCCGGCTGCCCGAGGCCCCGGCCGCCGCCGTGAAGGCGCTCCTGGTCACCCGGGTCGGTGACGTCGGCTTCCTGCTCGGCGTCGCGTTCCTGATCTCCGAGGCCGGCACGTCGCGGATCGCCGACCTGCTCGCCCACGACTACTCCAGCGGCACCCTCACCGCCGCCCTGCTGCTGATCCTGGCCGGGGTGGCCGGCAAGAGCGCGCAGTTCCCGCTGCACACGTGGCTGCCCGACGCCATGGCGGGCCCGACGCCGATCTCCGCCCTGATCCACGCCGCCACCATGGTCGCGGCCGGTGTCTACGTGGTCTTCCGGCTCTACCCGCTCTACGACCGCTCGCCGGCCGCGCTGGCCACCCTCGGCGTGATGGCCGCGATCACCATCCTGCTCGGCGGCCTGAGCGCGATGGCCCAGGACGACCTCAAACGCGTGCTGGCCTGGTCGACGGTGAGCCAGATCGGCTACATGACCGGGGCTCTCGCGGTCGGCTCGCCCGCGGCGGCGCTGTTCCACCTGCTCACCCACGCCGCGTTCAAGGCGCTGCTGTTCCTGGCGGCGGGCGCGGTGATCCACGCCGTCGGCACCAACTACCTGTCCCGGATGGGCGGGCTGCGCGAGCACATGCCGGTGACCTTCTGGTCGTTCGTCGTCGGTCTGGGGGCGCTGGCCGGCGTACCGCCGCTCGCCGGTTTCTGGTCCAAGGAGAACGTTCTGACCGCGGCCGCGCACGCCACCGAGGGCGGCGAGGCGGTTCCGGTCTGGGTGGCCTGGGTGGTCTGGCTGGCCGCGCTGTTCGCGGTCCTGGTCACCGCCTGGTACGCGACCCGGCTGCTGCTGCGCGCATTCTTCGGCATCTCCCGCGCACACGGCCCCGACGGCCCCGACTGGGAGATCGGCTTCGACGACGCCCGCTACACCGCGCCGGCCACCCCGCACGATCCGCCCGGCCTGATGCGCTGGCCGATCCTGCTCCTGGCCGTCCCGGCGGCGCTGCTCGGCCTCGTCGCGTACGCCCCGGGCTTCCGCACCGCCCTCGAGCTGGACGATCCCCACCTCGGCGTGGCCGTCGTCCTGCCCCTGGTGCTGCTCGCGGCCGGGGCCGGCGCCGCCTGGTGGCTCTGGCGGGCGGTTCCCGGCGCCGACCCGGCCGAGGCCCTGGGCCCGGCCCGGCGCTTGTTCGCCGCCGGCTTCCACCTGGACACCCTTCAGGACAGGGCGGTCGTACGCCCGGTGCGCGCCCTGGCCAAGGTCGTGACCGCAACCGACGAGAAGGTGGTGGACGCGGCCGTGGAGGGCACCGGCACCGGGACCACCGGCGTCGGCGACGCGCTGGCCATCGCCCACCGCGTGCCGCTGCCCGGCGCGGCCGTGGCCGTCCTCGCCGGCGCGCTGCTGCTCGGCGCGGTGGCCGTCTGGTTCGGAGCCGCCTGATGACCATCTACCAGGTCGCGCTGGTCGCGGTCGTCGCGCTCCCGGCCCTGGGCGCGGCCGCCGTCGCCCTGTTGCCGGCCCGCCCGGCCCGGCTCACCGGCGTCGCCGTCTCGGCGATCACGCTCCTGCCGATCATCTTGCTGCCGTTCGCCCGCTCCTCGACGTGGACGACGTACTCGGCGAACCCGGCCGGCCCGCGCCTCTGGACCGAGGTCGACGTCTCCTGGGTCCCCGCGCTGCATCTCGACTTCCACCTCGGCGTGGACGGCGTCTCGTACCCGCTCGTCGCGCTCACCGGCCTGCTCACGGCGCTCTGCACCGCGTACCTCCTCAAGAGCTCCGGGCGTGCGCTGATCGCCTTGCTGCTGGTCCTGGAAGCCGGCATAGCCGGGACCTTCCTGTCTTTCGACCTGATCCTGTTCTTCCTTTTCTTCGAGGTCGTCCTGCTGCCCATGTACGCGGTGATCGCGGGCTGGGGTGGCGACGACCGGCGGCGCGCGGCTCGCAAGTTCGTCCTCTACACGCTCTTCGGCTCGGTGTTCCTGCTGCTTGGCGTCGTGACCGTGGCAGTCTCGGCCGGCACCGCCGACCTGGCCGAGCTCATCGGCGGCGCCGGACTCGACCGCACGACCCAGTACGCGGCGTTCACCCTGCTGGCCATCGCGTTCGCGGTGAAGGCGCCGCTGTGGCCGCTGCACACGTGGCTGCCCGACGCGCACACCCAGGCGCCCACGGTCGGCTCGGTGATCCTGGCCGGGGTGCTGCTCAAGATGGGCACCTACGGCCTGATCCGGGTCGGCGTCGGCGTGGCCCCGCTGGGCGCCGAGAAGGCCGCGCCCGTGCTGGGCATCCTGGCCGTGGCCGCGATCATCGCCGGTGCACTGATCTGTTTGCGGCAGACCGAACTCAAGCGCCTGATCGCCTACTCCAGCGTCGGGCACATGGGCTTCGTGCTGCTCGGGATCGCCACGCTGTCCGTGACCGGGCTCCAGGCGGCGCTGCTCGGCAACGTCGCGCACGGTCTCATCACCGGCCTGCTGTTCTTCCTGGCCGGAGCGATCAAGGACCGGGCCCACACCGGGGAGCTGGCCGAGCTCGGCGGTCTGCGGGAGACCGCGCCCCGGCTGGCCGGCGCGCTCGGGTTCGCCGCGATCGCGTCGCTCGGGCTGCCCGGGCTGGCCGGCTTCTGGGGCGAGGCGTTCGCCGTGGTGGCCGCCGTCCAGCGCGGGGGCGGACTGTGGACGACGCTGGCCGTGCTGGCCGCGGTCGGCGGGGCGCTCACCGCCGCGTACTTCCTGCGTCTCCTCCGCCGGGTGACCCACGGCCCGGCGGTCATTTCGCTGTCGCCCACGATCGCCGGACGGGAGTGGCTGGCCTGGTCGCCGCTGGTGGTGCTGACCCTGGCCGTGGGCCTCGTGCCGACCCTGGTGCTGGCCGCGACCAGCGCCCCGATGCGAGCCCTGGTGGAGGCCCTACCGTGACGGCGCAGACGGTCGACCATGTCTCGTTGCTGCCGCTCTACGCGGCGGCGGGCACCGCTGTTCTTGTCCTGCTGGCTGATCTGGTGGTGGCTCGGCGTTCGGCGATCTTCGGCGCGCTGGTCGTGGGCGGTCTCGCGACGGCCGTGTGCGCGATCGTGGTCGGTGGCTCCCGAGTGGGCACCTTCTGTGCCGGCGCCTCCTGCTCCTGGGTGCCGAGTCCGCTGGCCATGACCGCGGCCGTCGTCTTCGCCGGGCTCACGGTCGGTGTGCTCGGCCTATCGGTGCCCTCACTGCGGCTCGGCACGGCGCCGGCGGGGGAGTTCTGCTTCCTGCTCGCCTGTTCGATGACCGGCGGCGTGGTCGTCGGCTACGCGGGCGACCTGATCACCCTGATCGTCGGGGTGGAGACGCTGACCCTGCCGCTCTACCTGCTCGTCGGCCTGCGCCGCTTCGCCCCGGGCGAGAAGGTGAGCACGGCCTCGGCCTCCGCCTCGGTCACGTTCTTCCTGATCAGCGTCGTGTCGACGGCGATCGCGCTGCTCGGGGCGGCGCTGAACTACGCGGCCACCGGCGCCCTGCACCTCGACCGCCTGATCGACGGGGCCGGGCCGTTCGCGCCGGTCGCCGACGCCGGAGTGGCGCTGTTGGTCATCGGCTTGGCGTTCAAGGTCGCGGCGGTGCCACTGCACGCTTGGGCCCCGGCGACGTACGAGGGTGCGCCGCTGCCCGTCGCGGCTTATCTGTCGACGGCGTCGAAGCTCGGTGGTGTGCTCGCCCTCGCGGCGATCGTCTCCCGGGTCGACGCGGCGGCGCTCACGGGCGTCCTGGCCGTGTTGACGATGACCGTGGGCAACCTCGTCGCGCTCCGGCAGACCCGGATGGTCCGGCTGCTGGCCTGGTCGTCGATCGCCCAGGCGGGTTACATCCTGGCCGCCCTGGCCCTCGGCGCGGCCGGTGTGGCGGCCGCGGCGGCGTACTCGGTCTTCTTCGTGGTCCTCGAACTGGTCGCCTTCGGCGTGGTGGTGGCTTTGCGCGCGCCCGGCGCCGACGGCGGCTCGCTGCTCGCCTACCGCGGGGCCGGCCGGCGGTCGCCGTGGCTGGGGGCGGCGCTCGTGCTCGCCTTCGCCGGTCTGGCCGGGCTGCCGCCGGGGCTGGCCGGGCTGTTCGCCAAGGTGACGGTGGTCGACGCCCTGATCGACAACGGGCACGGGTGGCTGGCCGGAGTGGTCGCCCTCAACGCGGTGATCGGGCTGGCCTACTACGTACGGGTGTCGGCGCTGCTCTACACGAAGGCGGAGGCCCCCGGGATCTCCGTCGTGGATCCGGCGCTGCTGGAGGCGGCCACCCACCCGCGGCTGCCGGTGCCCCGGGTGGTCGGCTTCGTGCTGGTCGCGGCGTCGCTGGTGGCGGTGGCGCTTGGCTTCGCCCCGCAGTTGCTGTTCGACGCGCTGGTGTGAGCCGGGGTACGGCAGGACAACCCGGCGGCGCACCGGGGAGAGGGACCACCGACTGGCTGGGCCCGAGCCGGCGGGTGGGGTGTGCTTGCGGTTGTGAGGCCGTGGAGGCGTACCTCTGAAGTCGGCTTTCAGGCAGCTTCCGTGGCCAAGGCCAGGCGGTCGGCGGCCCGGCGGTCGGCGCGGGCGATCGAGCCGTGCGGGACCGCGGCGACCAAGGCGGCGATCATCAAAGCGACCGCGGCGAAGACGAAAGCCCACGGCAGACCGCCCGGCCGGTCGACGATGGCCCCCGCGACGGCGCCGCCGGCCGCGCTGCCCGTGACCGAGACGGTGACGATCCAGGTGTAGGCCTCGTTCAGCATCGACGGCGGGGCCAGACGGCCGACCAGGTTGCTCTCGACCGTGAGAGCCGGCGCGATCGTCGCCCCACCCAGGACCAGAGCCGCGCCCAGCCAGAGCGGGCTGGGCATGAAGGCGAGCACCAGGAAGCTCACCGACACGGCACCCAGCAACCAGGCGAACTGGCGCGGCAGGGGCATGGCCGGCCGGCGCGTGCCGAACCAGATGCCACCGATCGCGCTGCCGATGCCCCAGATGCCCAGCAGCACGCCGCCCAGGCCGTCGCCGCCACCGTGATGCGTCGCGTAGGCCGGGACGATGACGCCGGCCGCGCCGAACGCGATGCCCAGGGCGACCACGCACAGCAGCAGCGCCGGGAACCCGGAGACCTTCAACGGCCCCAGGCCGCGAGCGGTGTCGACGGCCTCGTGCCGGGACCAGTGGCGCATCACCGGCAGACGGGCGATCCACAGCGTGCCCAGCAGGGTCGCGCCGGCCGCACCCAGAAGCGCGGTGGCCGGGTTGCTGGTAATGACCACCAGGGCCGCGACGAGCATCGGGCCCAGCACGAAGACAAGCTCGAACAGCGACGTCTCGGCCGCCATGGCGGCGCCGCGGAGATGATGCCGGCCGCCGGCGGGCGAAGTCATGTCGGTCCAGGCCCGGCGGATGGCCGCGGTCAACGGCGGATAGGTGGCGCCGGCGACCGCGGACGCCACGAAGATCCACGGAAGCGCGGCCTCGCCGCCCCGGCTGGTCAGGACGAGGGCGATCAAGGCCAGCGGGTGCAGGACGGCGGTGGTGAGCAGGATCGGGGCCGGGCCGATCCGGTCGGCCAGGCGGCCGGCGATCGGGCTGATGGCGGCGCCGGCCAGGGCGTAGACACCACCGGCCAGCCCCGCCGCGGCGTATCGACCGGTCTCCTGCTGGACGAGGAGCAGCAGGGCCAGGGGGGTCATGCCGATACCTAGCCGGGCAAGGATCCCCACGCTGAGCAGGACCCGTCCGCCCGGCAGCTGCCAAACGCCCAGGTACTGACGCAACGCGGTCACTTTCTTCGCCTCCTCCGGTAACGACCGATACGACCATCGACCCTAACGCCGGACCGAGACGGAATTCGTCCGCCGGTGCGGGAGAACACAGCAAAAGGCCGCCCGCCGTTCGGTCGGCGAGCGGCCCTTCGTGAGCCGGCTAAGAGATGCGGATCGCGCCGGCCTGCTCACGCAGACGGGCGACGCGCTGCTCCATCGGCGGGTGCGTGGAGAAGAGGGACGAGATGCCACCACCCCGGAACGGGTTGGCGATCATCAGGTGAGCGGCGCTGGTCAGCCGGTTGTCCGCCGGCAACGGCAGCCGCTGCGCCCCGTACTGAATCTTCTCGAGCGCACTGGCCAGAGCCAGCGGGTCCCGGCTGAGCGCGGCCCCGTCCGCGTCGGCCTGGTACTCCCGGTTCCGGCTGATGGCCAGCTGAATGATCGTCGCGGCCAGCGGCCCGAGAATCAGCATCAGCAGCAAAGCCGCCGGGTTCGGGCCGTCATCGTCATCCGAGCCCCCACCGAGCGGCAGGAAGATCGCCAGCTGAGCCAGGCTCGTGATGATGCCGGCCAGCGAGGCCGCCACACTCGAAATCAGAATGTCGCGGTTGTAGACGTGCGAAAGCTCATGCCCGATGACCGCCCGCAACTCCCGCCGATCGAGCAACTGGGTGATCCCCGTCGTCACGGCCACCGCCGCGTGCTCAGGGTTACGCCCGGTCGCGAACGCGTTCGGCTGCATAGTCGGCGAAACATAAAGCCGCGGCATCGGCTGCCCAGCGGTCGTCGCCAGCTCCCGCACCATCTGGTAGAGCGCCGGAAACTCGGCCTCGCTGACCGGCTGCGCCCGCATAGCCCGCAGCGCCAGCTTGTCGGAGAAGAAATACGAGCCGGCGTTCATGGCCAGCGAGATGAACACCGCGAACACCAGCCCACCGCTACCGCCGAGCCAGTAACCCGCGCCCAGAATCAGGGCAGTGAGCAGACCCAACAGAGCGGCCGTCTTGAGACCGTTGTGATGGCTGTGCACAAGAACTCCTTCGAGATGCGGACCGGGTAGGTCACGCAATCCATGGAACATCGCACAGCCTGGAAATCATCCGTCACGGACTGTGAGTTCGCTGAAGGCAGGCGCGCCTCTCACGCTGACTTCGGCGGTACGCGTCCGCGGGCTCACAACCGCAAGCGCACCCCACCCGCCTGCTGGGGCCCAGCCAGTCGGTGGTCCTCCTCCGTGGCCGCGGAGCCCGCCCGCTTCAACCTGATCATGCGGGCGCTTCCGCCGGAGGCTCGAGCCCGTCATGCCGGAGGCGAAAGGCAGGGGGCGTAACCCTGCGAAATGGTGGAGCGTTTCCACGGTGACTGAAGATCTCCTGGACAGAGGCGCCCTTCTACGTCGCCGCTAACGAGGCCGTTCGAGTGGGCGAGAGGCGGTTGCGTATGGAAGCTCAGACCACAGAAACGACGCCGCAGGTCTCGCCGGGGCAGCGGTATGCCGCGGCCTGGGCGGAGATCAACGCACGTCTGACGTCGCGGCAGACGGTCTGTCTGTCGTTTGCGACGATTTCTATCACTCTCGCGTCGCTCATCGTCGGCGGCGTTCTCGGGCCGCAGGCGGCCGGGTTCGTGCGTGATGGGTGGCTGACCGGCATCTGCTGTGGTCTCGTCGCCTTGGCTTGGACCTTCGTGCTCTGGATTCGGCACAATGACGCGACGATCGGGCTGTTGAGCGCGTTCTGCAAAGCACTGGAGAAGATCGACGACCCCGCATCGGCGCGGAAGCTTCCGGCGTGGCACAACGAGTTTCAGGGCTGGATGACGCTGGCGCGCGACCTTCGGAGGCTGTCGGACCGGGCGGTGGCCATCATCGCCGGCATTGCGACGCTGCCCTCGGTCGCTGCGGTGATCGGGCAGGTCCGCGATCCGGAATGGGTGTCGCTGGCCGCGCTGGTAGTGGCCACGCTGGTCGGTTCGGCTTCCGTTCGTTTCGCTCTTGAGAATGCCAAGCGGCGCGAGGAGATCGCGGATCACTCTTTCCGGGCGGACGGCGAAGGCCGCTACCGGTTCCAGGGTCCGCCGCCGCCTCGGCCGCGCTTCGACTCTGACTGATCCCTTACAGGCGGGTGATGCGGTCCTCGAGTTCTTCGCGGAGCAGGTCGGAGATGCCGTCGGCTTCCAGGATCCGGGGCAGCGACGCCGGGTCGAACATGTAGATGGCGAAGGCGTCGGCCAGGGAGATGCCGTTTGCGGGGCGGTGGGTGATCTCGATGGGGTCGCCGGCCTGGAGGGGGCCGGGGGTGATCACGCGGAAGTAGGCGCCGGTGCGGTTCTCGCGGGCGAAGCGCTTCAGCCACTGCTTCTCGCCCATGCGGGCCTGGAAGGTGGCGCACGGGATGCGGCCGAAGGTCGGGGACAGTTCGAGGGTGTCGCCGATCCGCCAGATCTCGCCGATCTGGGTGGTGACCAGGTCGAGGCCGACGGTGGTCATGTTCTCGCCGAACATGCCGTCGGGCAGTGGGCGGCCGAGCTCGGTCTCCCACCACGAGTAGTCCTCGCGGGCGTACGCGTAGACCGCCTGGTCGTCGCCGCCGTGGTGCTTGGTGTCGCCGATCTGGTCGCCGACGACGCCGCTGTGCAGGCCGGTGTGTTTGGGGCCGGGGGCCCGCACGTCGACGGGGTGGGTGACCGGCTCCTTGTAGATGCCGGTGCCCTTCACGCCGCTCTTGGCCGGGTTGGGGCGCATCGCGCCGACGTTCACCGAAAGGACCTTGCCGTCTGTCATGCCGTGAACTCCAGGATCACTCGGTCTTCCACGGGACGGTAACCCAGCCTCTGGTAGAGCCGGTTGCTGATCGGGTTGGCGAGGTCGGTGTTGAGCACCACCTCGCCGGCGCCGGTGTCGAGGGCCGAGCGGGTGGCGGCCACGGTGGCGCCGGCCGCGTAGCCGTGGCCGCGGTGGGCCGGCGGCGTGTAGACGATGGCGACGCGGACCATGCCGGAGTCGAGGCGGGAGCGGATGGCCATCGAGACCGGCCGGCCTTCGTCCTCCCAGATCAGCAGGCCGCCGTACGCGACGCGGTCGTCGATCGCCGCGCCGGCGTCACCGAAGCCCTCCTCGCCGATCTCCTCGTAGAAGGCCTTCTGCCAGGCGATCAGGAGTGGCCGGTCGTCGGCCGTCGCCAGGCGCGCCTGGCCGGGCGGTGACGGGTCGGCCAGGGCTGCCAGTCGATAGAGGCGAGTCCGCCGGGCCACCGACGCCGTCTGGCCGGTGCGCCGCTGCCACGCGGCCGCGAAAACCCGCTCGGCGCCGGCCAGGAGATTCACCGCGGGGGTCGGCGGTACGTCCGTAGCGGCGGCCGCCACCGCGTCGGTGGGCGCGGCACTGAGCATCATCGGGTGCGGCGGGGTTCGCAGGAGCACCCCGTCCACGGCGCCCGACTCCGTACGCCAATAGCCGAACAGCGGATCCGACGGCCCGTACGCCCGCGGGCCCCGGCGCCGCAAGGCGTCGATGACCGTGAGAAAGACGGTGTGCTCGACCGGCCGGGAGGTGAGGAAGGCCCCCGCGGCCGTGGCGAACTCGTCGATGTCGTCGGTCAGCCGCCAGCCCATGCACCGATCCTGGTGGGGCGGGGCCGGGACCGCACCTGGTTTTACCGGCCCCAGGCCTTGGCTATGCGGGCCAGGGAATCCTGCCGGGTGGCCGGGTCGTAGACGGTGCCGGCCAGCATCAGCTCCTGGGCGCCGGTGCGTTCGACCAGCTCGTCGAGCGCCGTCACGACCTCCTCGGCCGTGCCCGCGTACTGCGTGCCCGGAAGCGAGTCGAGCAGGCTGCGGTCGAGGTCGCTGAGCTCGACGGACGCCGCCGTCTCGGGCGAGACGATCGGGCCGAGGCGGCCGGTACGCAGGCTCAGCGCCATGATCCGGCTCGGGCCGGCCAGATATTCGGCCTCCTCGGTCGTCTCGGCGGCGATCACGGAGGCGCTGACCATCGCGTGCGGCTCGGGGAAGCGCGGCGACGGTTTGTAACCGGCCCGGTAGAGATGGAGGGCCTTGTCCACTTCGGAGCTCATTGCGAAGTGATATGCGTAACAGAAGGGCAGGCCGAGGGCGGCGGCCACCTGGGCCCCGTACGTCGACGAGCCGAGCATCCAGACCTCGGGATAGCTCTCGGCGACCGGCGTCGCCATCAGGCGCGAGGAAGCGTCCATCTCGATGCGGTCGTCGCCCAGCAGGGACAGAACAGTCTGCAGGTGCTCGGGGAACTGCTCGACCGTCAGATAGGGCGAAACGCCGCGCAGCGCGGCCGCGGTGGCCTGGTCGGTGCCCGGGGCGCGGCCGATGCCGAGATCGATGCGCCCGGGATAGAGCGCCTCGAGGATGGCGAACTGCTCGGCGACCACGAACGGCATGTGGTTCGGCAGCATCACGCCACCCGATCCGACCCGGATCGTTGTGGTTTGTGCGGCGACCGCGCCGATCAGCACGGGCGGCGAGGTGGAAGCGACGGCCGGCATGTTGTGGTGCTCTGCTACCCAGAAGCGGGCGTAGCCCAACTGGTCGGCGGTCTGCGCGATCTCGACCGTGCCGCGCAGGGCGTCCGCGCTGGAGTGGCCCTCACGCACCGTGGCCAGGTCGAGAACGGAAAGTGGGACACGAGCCGCGGTGGTCACGATCCGACCCTAGCGCGTGCGCTGCCGGGTCGACCTGTGAGCAGGTCGTCGGTATCTTTTGCGGCGACCGTGAACCCTCGACCCTCGATCGCCGACCAGCGACTGGAGCAGCTACACATGGTGTCGTCCACCATCGAAGTCCGGGAAGCCCCGGCCACCCCGCCCGCGCGCCGGGCGGAGGGCGCGCACATCGGCTTCCGGCCGGACATCGAGGGTCTGCGGGCCATCGCCGTGACGCTGGTCGTGCTCAGCCACGCCGGCCTGAGCACCTTCGCCGGCGGGTATGTCGGGGTGGACGTCTTCTTCGTCATCTCCGGCTTCCTCATCACCACGCTGCTGCTCAAGGAGCTGAACAAGACCGGCAAGATCTCGCTGCCCGGCTTCTACGCCCGCCGCGCGATCCGGCTGCTGCCGGTCTCGACCGTCGTCGTGGTCGCGACGATCGTGGCCAGCTGGCTGTGGATGCCGGCCACCCGGTTCAAGGGGATCACCCAGGACGCGCTGTTCAGCACCTTCTACGGCATCAACTGGCGGCTGGCCTGGGAGGGGACGGACTACCTCAACGCCACCGCCGACCCGTCGCCGCTGCAGCACCTGTGGTCGCTCGCCGTCGAGGAGCAGTTCTACCTGGTCTGGCCGCTGCTGCTGCTCGCCGTGTGGGCCGGGCGCCGGGGCAACCGCCGGGCCGCGATCGCGCTGAGCGCCCTGGTCGTGGTGTCGCTGTTCGTCAGCATCCAGCAGACCGCCAGCAACGCGCCGTGGGCGTACTTCGGCTCGCACACGCGGGCCTGGGAGCTGGGCATCGGGGCGCTGGTCGCGGTGGCGGCCGGGCGTCTCCGCCGTACGCCCAAGCCGCTCGCGGCGGTCTTGACCTGGGGCGGCCTGGTCGCCGTGATCATTGCGGCGCTGCGCTTCGACGAGTCGACCGCCTTCCCCGGCTCGGCCGCCCTGCTGCCCGTGCTCGGCACCGCCGCGGTGATCGCCGGGGGCACGTCGGCCGAGGGCTGGGGCGCGGGCCGGATCATCGGCACGGCGCCGTTCCGCTTCATCGGCAAGCTGTCCTACGGCTGGTACCTGTGGCACTGGCCGGTCCTGATGATCTGGCCGCTGGCCTTCATGCGCCCGTCCGGCCCGACCTCCAACCTGGTGTTCGCGGCCGGCGCCCTCGGGCTCGCCTTCATCACGTACCACCTGGTCGAGAACCCGGTCCGGATGCGCCCGTGGCTGCGCTCGCGGGCCCGCCGCGGCCTGAGCCTGGGCCTGGTCCTCTCGGCCGGCGTGGCCGCCCTGGCGCTGATCATCGGGCAGTTCACCCCGCCGATCCCGACCGGACCGGCCACATTCGACACCGCGGCCGCCGTCTCGGCCGCGGCCGACCCGCAGGCCCGGCTGGCCCAGCTGATCGGCGACTCGGTGCACGGCTCCCGGCTGCCGAACAACCTGGTCCCGAAGCTGACCGAGGCCAAGACGATCAACCCGAAGATCTACCAGGACCTCTGCCACCTCGGCTACGAGCAGAACAAGCAGGACAGGCCCTGCGTCTACGGCGACCCCAACGGCGCCCGGACCATGTATTTGATCGGCGACTCGCATGCGGCCGCGTGGTTCCCGGCGGTCGACGCGGTCGCCCGCACCCGCGGCTGGAAGCTGGTCGCCTTCACCAAGGCGTCCTGCCAGCTGCCCTCGGTGCTCAACTTCAACACGGTGCTCAACCAGCCGTACACCAGCTGTGTGCAGTACCGCGACCAGATCCTGGCCCGCGTCGCCGCCGCCAAGCCCGACCTGCTGGTCATGGCCTCGAACGACCTCGACAACGGCGGCATCTACGACGCGGACAACCAGCTGATCCCCCGCCCGGGCCTGCAGGACAACCAGGCCTGGGTCGACGCCTGGCAGAAGACGTGGACCAAGCTCAAGGGCATCCCCAACAAGGTGCTGCTGCAGGACACGCCGTACCCGACCGACATCGCGCCCGAATGCGCCGCGACCAACCCGCGCCAGCTCTACAAGTGCGACCGGTCCCAGGCCCGGTCGCTGGTCGAGCCGGAACGCCGCGCGATGATCGCCGAGCAGGCCGTCCGGAACAAGATCCGGGTGCTCGACCCGACGCCGTGGTTCTGCGCCAAGAACAAGTGCCCGATCGTGGTCGGCAACACCCTGGTCTACAAGGACGACAACCACATGACGGTCGCCTACTCCGAGGCCCTCGCCCCGGTGCTGGGTCAGGCGCTCTTCCGCTAGTTTTTCAGTGGCGCTGCTGGTGGCGGATGACCTGGACGCCGACCGTCACCGCGCCCAGCGCCACACCCGGCACGAGCAGCCACACCGGCCACGGATAGACGTCGCCGTCCACAGTGGCGGCGACGAGCCCGAAAACCACCAGATTGACGGTGGCCAGGGCGGCCCAGATCGTCCAGAGGACCAGCATCGCGGTCGGCAGCCGGCGTGCCTCACGGCGCCGCTCGGCGTCGTGTCGCGCCTTCACCTCGGTCGCGCTCAGCCCCGGGCGCGGCAGGTCGGTGAGCAGCAGCAGGAGCTCCTGGTACGTCTTGGAGGCGTACGCCGTGCGCACCCGGTCGTCGTACTCGTCCAGGCTCAACCGGCCCTCGTCGAGCGCCGCCTTCAACTGCTCGGCGACCTTGTGCCGGTCGGCGTCGGCGGCCCGCATGGTCTCGATGTCTTTTGTCATCGGACACTCCTTTACGCACCCCCGCCGACCGGGTCAGGCTATCGGAGCGGCACCAGCGATCGGCAGGGGGAAAAACCATGAACTACGGCGACGTCATCGCCCGCAACCGGGAGGCGTACGGGCCTCGCGCGGCCACCGAGCGGGACGCTTTCGCCAAAGAACCGTGGAAACTCCAGGAGCGGGCGGCCTTCCTCGATCTGCTGCGGGCGGCCGGCGTGACGACCCTGCTCGAGGTCGGCTCGGGCACCGGCCAGGACAGCGCCTGGTTCCAGGCCTCCGGGCTCGACGTCACGGCCGTCGACCTGTCACCCGCGATGGTCGAGAAGACCAGGGGCAAGGGGGTACGGGCGTACGCGCGCGACCTCCTGGACCTGGAGTTCCCCGCCTCGTCGTTCGGCGCCGTCTACTCGATGAACACCCTGCTGCACGTCCCGACGCCGGAGCTGGACGCCGCCCTGCAGTCGATCTGCGCCGTCCTCGCCCCGGGCGGCCTGCTCCACCTCGGCGTCTACGGCGGCAAGCACGAAGAGGGCGTGGTGGAGGACGGCCGGTTCTTCGCCTTCCGCTCCGACGAGGAGATGCTGACGCACGCCGCCCGCCACTTCGAGATCCTCAACTTCCACGTACAGAAGGCCGACGACCGCCGCTACCAGTCGCTCACCCTGGTCCGCCCGGTTCAGTGGTGATGGTGGTAGTGGTGCGCCACCGCGTGCCCCCGGCCCCGCGCGATCATCCACCGGTTCACCGGCACCGTCACCACGAACGCGATGGCGAGTGACGCCACCAGGCTCCCCCAGAAGAGGACGTCGCCCAGCCCGGCCTCCATGGCTCCCGGGATGACCAGCAGCGCCCCGTTGTCCACCAGCTCCATCACCGCGATCGACACGGTGTCGGCGGCCAGCGCCACCCCGAGCGCCTGCTTGAAGCCGACCCCCGCCGCGAGCACCGGCCGGATCGCCAGCGTGTAGCCGAAGAAGAAGGCCAGCGCCACGGAGATGGCGATGGTCGCGGCGTTGCCCCACCCGAAGGCAGTGCCGATCACCATGCCCAGGATCTCCCCGATCGCACAGCCGGTCAGGCAGTGCAGAGTCGCCGAGATCGCCGACCGAGTCAGTTCCTTCGATGCCGTCGTCATGGCTCGAACATACCCCTAGGGGGTATCTAGACGCCATAACGCGGCCGCGCCGACAGCGCAGATCCCGGCGGTGGCCAGAAAGACGCCGGCGAAACCGAGTCCCGAGCCGGCCAGGGGCGCGGTGGCCTTCGCGATGGTCATCGGGACGACGAGGAGCCCGGCGATGGTGGCGTAGCGGCGGGTGTCGTAGCGCTCGGCCAGCAGCACCGGCTTGGCGATGCTGCCGACGCCGAAACCCAGCCCGAAGCCGATCACGGCGATCACGGTGGCGATCGGGTTCCGCCCGGCCACCGCGAGCACGACCGCGGCCAGGGCCTGAACGGTGAAGATGGCGGCGACCACGGTGGTGGTGCGGAAGCGGCGTTGCAGGCCGGTGGTCACCAGACGGCCGGTCACCGACAGGATGCCGAAGAGGCCGGCCACGGCGGCGGCGAACGTCGGAGAGTGGCCCCAGTCGATGAGCGCCGCCACGAGCAGCACCCCGACGGTGGCCACGGCGGCGGTGTGCGCCGTGAAGCCGATGGTGAGCAGCCAGAAGGCGCGATCGGCCAGAACGGCATTGACCCGCACGGGTGGGTGTCGCGCCGCGGCCGGATGAGCCGGCGCGGGTCGCAGCACCGTCGCGTGCAGCGGGACGGTGAGTAGCGCCTGGAGGGCGGCGAGGACGAGCAGGGCCGTCCGCCAGTCGTAGTGGTGGACGAGCCAGCCGGTCAGGGGCATGAAGATGCTGCTGGCGAAGCCGGCGACGACCGTGAGGGCCAGCAACGCCGTCGACCGCTTCTCCGGTGTGTGCCACGCGATGACGACGGCGAAGGCCGCTTCGTAGAGACACGCGGCGGAGGCGAGGCCGATGCCGACCTGCACCGCGTACAACTGCCACAGCGCGTCCACCTGGGACCAGGCCACGAGCAGGAGCGCGCCCGCGATGGACCCGGTCGTCATCAGCGCGCGGCCGCCGTGCCGGTCGAGCCATCGGCCGACCGGTATGGCGAGCGCGGCGGAGGCGAGCACGCTGGCGGTGAAACTGCCGGTGACCGCCGTGGTCGTGGCGTTCAGGTCGGCCGCGAGCGGGACCAGGAAGACGGCGAACGCGTAGTAAAGGGTGCCGTAGCCGACCGTCTGAGTGACTGCGAGCGCGGCCACAATCGCCCGGGCGCGGGGCGAGTCGACAGCCCCCGAGGGCGAGGAACGCACTGCTCAGCCGCAGCAACCGTCGGACTGCGGTGTCGCCGTGATCAAGGCGAGCGGGGTCCGCTGGAGACCGCCCTCGACCCCGGTCGCCAGTCCCCGGCCGGCGGGCTCGGCCCGGGCCGCCGGGGCGCCGCAGCAACCGCCGGCTGCGGTGTTGATGCTGTCGGCGTCCAACGGCACGCTGCTCGAACAGACGCCGGTCTCCGGCAGATCGAGCTGGACGTCCCGAGCGGCCGCCCAGTCGCCGGCGAGGGCGGCCACGACGGAGCGCGCCTGCTCGTAGCCGGTCGCCATCAGGAAGGTCGGGGCGCGGCCGTACGACTTGGCGCCGATGGCGTAGTAGCCGGGCTCCGGGTGGCCGAGCTGGTCGGCTCCGTGCGGCGGGACGGTGCCGCAGGAGTGCTCGTTGGGGTCGATCAGCGGGGCCAGCGCCCGGGTGGATCCCATGATCGGGTCGAGGTCGAGGCGCAGCTCGCCGGTGATGGTGTGATCCGGCCGGAAGCCCGTAGCCGACACGATCCGGTCGGCGGTCACCGTGCGGATGCCGTCGGAGACCTCGACGCCGTCCGGGCCGCGAGTGACGGCCTGAACGCTGAACCCGGTGAGGAGGGTGATGGCGCCGGACTCGACGTGCTCACGAACGCGGGCTCCGAGCGCTCCACGAGCGGGGAGCGCGTCGGCCGCCCCGCCTCCGTAGGTGCGTGAGGGCGAGGCCGCGCGAATGGCCCAGGTGACGGTGGTGCCGGGCAGCTCGGCGAGGTTGAGCAGCGTGTTGGCCGCGGAGTGGCCGGCGCCGACGACAAGGACACGGCGGCCGGCGAAGCGGTCCCGGTCGCGCCCGAGGACGTCGGGCAGAGCGCTTCCGACGTACGCCGAAGCCGCGGCCTCACCGTGGGCCGGGATGCCCGAGGCGCCGAGGACGTTCGGGCTGTACCAGGTGCCGGAGGCATCGACGACCGCTCGGGCGAGGACGTCCTCGCCGGTGTCGAGGCGGATGAGGTACGGAGTTTCGGCGCGCCCGGCGCTGCGGAGGCGGTCGAGCCCGAGCCGGGTGACGGCGGCGACTCGAGCGCCGTACCGCACGCGGGGTTTGAGGGCCGGTAGGTCCGCGAGCGGCTGCAAATAATCGGCCGCGAGCTGGGCGCCCGTAGGCAGCTTGTCGCCCTCCGGGCGGACCCAGTTGGCCTCGCCGAGGAGCCGGGCCGCCGCCGCGTCGATGTCGTATCGCCACGGCGAGAACAGGCGGATGTGACCCCACTGGCGCATGGCAGCGGCGGCCCCGTCCCCCGCTTCGAGGACGACGAACGGAAGGCCTCGCTCCACGAGGTGGGCGGCGGCAGCCAGCCCGACCGGGCCGGCCCCGATGACCGCAATGGGCAGGTTGTTCACGAGTGACGGCTCCTTCGTCAAGCGGTTTCGATGATTGTCGAAACCGAGACTTGCACGCGGTTTCGACGTATGTCAACCTCGACACATGTCAAAATCGGGTCAGCCCCTCGCCGTCATCGACCTGAACGCGGACGGCTGCTGCGCGCCCATGGCGCAGAGCCGCATCCCATCGGAGGCGGCCGGCACGCTGGCCCAGGCCTTCAAGGCCCTCGGCGACCCGATCCGCCTCCAGCTGATGTCGATGATCGCGTCCGCACCCGGCGGCGAGATCTGCGTGTGCGAGCTGACACCGGCCTTCGAGATCTCCGGCCCGACCATCTCCCACCACCTGAAGGTGCTCAAGGAGTCCGGCCTGGTCACCGCCGAGCGCCGGGCGAGCTGGGTCTACTACCGCCCCCAGCCGGCCCTCATGCGCCGGCTCTCACTCCTGCTCGACATCGACAACCAGCCACCGGCGTGACCTCCGCGGTGCTCGCCCCGCCCGCGGTAGTAGGGCGGTTGTCCCGCCTCGACCGCTTCCTGCCACTGTGGATCCTGCTCGCGATGGCCGCCGGCCTGCTGCTCGGCCGCATCATCCCGGGCCTGAACACCGCGCTGGAGGCCGTCAAGGTCGGCGGCATCTCCCTGCCGATCGCCCTCGGTCTGCTGGTCATGATGTACCCAGTGCTGGCCAAGGTCCGCTACGACCGGCTCGACACGGTCACCGGCGACCGGCGGCTCCTCGTGTCGTCCCTGGTGCTGAACTGGATCGTCGGCCCGGCCGTCATGTTCGCGCTCGCCTGGATCTTCCTGGCCGACCACGCCGCGTACCGCACCGGTCTGATCATCGTCGGTCTGGCCCGCTGCATCGCCATGGTCATCATCTGGAACGACCTGGCCTGCGGCGATCGTGAGGCGGCGGCCGTGCTGGTCGCGCTCAACTCGGTCTTCCAGGTGCTCGCCTTCGGCGTGCTGGGCTGGTTCTACCTGTCCGTGCTACCGGATTGGCTAGGTTTGTCCGGCGCGGCGCTGGAGGTATCGGGCTGGGACATCGCCCGCAACGTGCTGATCTTCCTGGGCATCCCGCTGCTGGCCGGCTTCCTCACCCGCCGTCTGGGCGAGAAGGCCAGGGGCCGTCCGTGGTACGAGGAGAGGTTCATCCCCAAGATCGGCCCGGTCGCCTTGTACGGGTTGCTCTTCACCATCGTCATCCTGTTCGCCTTGCAGGGCGACGCCATCACCTCCAAGCCGTGGGACGTCGCCCTGATCGCCGTGCCGCTGCTCGCCTACTTCGCGATCATGTGGGGCGGCTCCTACGCCCTCGGCAAAGCCATCGGCCTCACCTACGAGCGCACCACCACGCTCGCCTTCACCGCCGCCGGCAACAACTTCGAACTCGCGATCGCCGTGGCCATCGGCACCTTCGGCGTCACCAGCGGCCAGGCCCTGGCCGGCGTAGTCGGCCCCCTGATCGAGGTGCCCGTGCTGGTCGCCCTCGTCTACGTCAGCCTGGCCCTGCGCCGCCGATTCGTCTGGAGACCCCGCCATGCCTGAGAAGCCCAGCGTCCTGTTCGTCTGCGTCCACAACGCCGGCCGCTCCCAAATGGCCGCCGGCTGGCTGCGCCACCTCGCGGGCGACGCCGTCGAGGTCCGCTCCGCCGGCTCCGAGCCCGCCGACCAGATCAACCCGGCCGCCGTCGAGGCCATGCGCGAGGTTGGCATCGACATCACCGCCCAGACCCCCAAGCGCCTGGCGTACGAGACCGCCCAGAACTCCGACGTCATCATCACCATGGGCTGCGGCGACGCCTGCCCCGTCTTCCCCGGCAAACGCTACGAGGACTGGAAACTCGACGACCCCGCCGGCCAGAGCGTCGAGGCCGTCCGCCCCATCCGCGACGAGATCAGGCACCGCATCGAGGCTCTCCTGACCGACCTGCTCCCGGCCCGGTGACGAGAACGGCCCCGGAGCGCGTTTCCGCAGCTTCCGGGGCCGTTCTGTCTGCCTGTGGCGGGTAGAGGATTCGAACCTCTGTAGCTTTCGCGACGGATTTACAGTCCGCTCCCATTGGCCGCTCGGGCAACCCGCCTGGGCACGCTCCTCCGGCTTCCCGAAGCAGCGGAGAACAGGATAGCCGTACCGCCGGGCCCTCTCGCAACCGGGTACGGTCGGCATGTCGGGAGCCGTGTCGCGGCTCCCTCCTCCCATTGATCCGGATCAGCATCGCAGGAGTTTTTATGGCAGCCAGCCCGTCTTTCGACATCGTGAGCAAGGTCGACCAGCAGGAGGTGGACAACGCGTTCCACCAGGCGGAGAAGGAGCTGGGCACGCGCTTCGACTTCCGGGGCACGGGCACGAGCATCGCCAAGTCGGGGGATTCCGGGGTGACCATCACGTCGGAGACCGAGGAGCGGGCGAGCGCCGCCCTCGACGTCTTCAAGGAGAAGCTGGTCAAGCGGAACATCTCGCTGAAGTCGCTGGAGGCGGGGGAGCCCCGGCAGTCCGGCAAGACGTACAAGATCGACTGCAAGGTCATCGAGGGGATCGAGACCGACAAGGCCAAGGCGATCAGCAAGAAGATCCGCGACGAGGGCCCGAAGGGTGTGCAGGCGCAGATCCAGGGTGACCAGCTCCGGGTCACCGGCAAGAAGCGGGACGATCTGCAGGCCGTGATCGCCCTGTTGAAGGCCGAGGACTTCGGTGTCGCCCTGCAGTTCACCAATTACCGGTAACAACGGGGGCGAAGCGCACAGACTGGGGCTATGAGCACCAGTATGTGGACCTTGGTGGTCGGCGGGGTGGCCGGTGCCGCGATGGCGATCTTCGGAGCGTCGATGCTGATCACCGGGCGGGCCCCGCAGGCCACCCTCCGCACCTTCCGGAGCTGCCGGGACGCCGGTTTCTACCATCTGCTCTTCGGGGTGGGGCTGGGGCTGGTGGTGCTGGGCACGGCCTTGGACAATCCGGTGGTGACCGGGATCGTCACCGTTCTGGCGGTGGCCATGGTCGGTGTGGCCCTGGTCCGCTTCCGGCCGCGCCCGCGTCGTCAGGAGCACCATGTGAGCAAGTAGGGGGAGCGTTGATCGAGCCGGTGGTCGATGTCGAGTGGGTGCGGGCGCATCGGGACGGGCTGGTCCTCGCCGACGTCCGGGCGTATCTGGACGGCCGTTCCGGCCGCGACGCGTACGGCCGCGGTCATCTGCCGGGCGCGGTCTTCGTCGATCTGGATCAAGATCTGGCGGCGGCGCCGAGCTCGTCCGAGGGGCGTCACCCTCTGCCTTCCCCTGAGGCTTTTGCCGTACGCATCGGAGCGCTCGGCATCGGCGACGACGACACGGTGATCGCCTATGACGACGCCGGCGGGGTGATGGCGGCCCGCCTTGTCTGGATGCTGCGTGCGCTCGGTCAGGACGCGGCCCTGCTCGACGGCGGCATCGGCGCGTGGGACGGCGAGCTCGAAACGGCCGTACGGCCCAGGGGAGTCGCACCCCGGGCGGCGCGGCCCTGGCCCGCCGACCGGCTGGCCGGCCTGGAAGAGGCCGCGAACGGGGCCGGAGTGGTGATCGACGCCCGCCAGCCCGAGCGTTTCCGGGGCGAGTCCGAGCCGATCGACCCGCGTGCCGGTCACATCCCGGGCGCCCGCAACGTCTCCTGCCGGGAGAACGTCGACGCGACCGGCCGGTTCCTCTCGCCGGAGGCGCTGCGCGAGCGTTTCGCGGCCGCCGGCGTGACGGACGGCGCCGAGGTCATCTCGTACTGCGGCTCCGGCGTCACCGCCTGCCACAACCTGCTCTCGCTCGAGCGGGCCGGGTTCGCCCCGGGCCGTCTCTACCCGGGCTCCTGGTCGCAGTACGCGGCCACGGACCGCCCGGCCGCGACCGGCTCATAGGAGCCGGCCGCGACCGGCTCACAGCGCTTGTTCCTCGGCCCAGCGGTTGTGTGCCTCCCAGGCGGCCTGCTTGGTGCTGCCCAGTGCGACCCCGATCTGGGCCCAGGACGCTCCGGCGTCGCGGGCGGTCCGCACCATGGCCTGCCGCCCGTAGCCGGCCTTGCGGATGACGACCTCGTTGAGCGCGAGCAGCTCGAGCGCCTCCGCGCGGCTCAGCGGCTGGGCCCGGTCGCCGGCCATGGCGGCCAGGGCCGTGCGCATCCTCAGCTCGTCGTATCGCGTTGTAGCCGAGGACAGCGTGTGCTGACGCTCCAGATCGTCGGGGGAGAAGGAGTGCGCGGTCACGCGCGAAAGCTTGGCGTCAGGGCGCCTTGACGTCAAGAAATCCTGACGCAGCCCATGCGAATTGCCCTCACTTCTCCCGTTATTTCGGACGTAAAGTTGTCAATTCTGCGGCCGAGCTTGGGGGAGCCAGCTCAACCGTTCGGTCAGGATTTCGGAATGTGCGGTTTCGACTCGCCCGTGGACACTGCCTGTCGCACATGTGGTGTGGCACCATCATGTGACCCCCCTACCGAGCCTGTTACACCTCACAGGAGCCATACATGTCTGCAAAGAAGCTGGGCCGCCTCGCCGGCTTGGTTTTGGCCCTCGCCGTGGCTTTCGGCGGCGTGGCCGGCCTGAGCGGGCACCCCTCGGCGGTCGGTTCCGGGGCCGTGGCCAACACCAACGCTGTGGTGGATTGGGAGTAAGGGTTCAGCCGCGCACTCACCGGGCGTTGCGGGACCGCGTCGACTGACGAGGGAGTGCGATGGTCGGGCGACCGCGGGCTAGTCGGCGGTCCGGGCGATACGCCTGGTTGATCACGAACCCTCTGGCCCTGTTCGCGCTTCTCAGCGCCGTCGCGTTCTGGATTCAGGACCCGGACTGGTACAAGGAATGGCTCGGCGCGCTGGTCGCGCTCGCGGGCATCATCGTCGCGTACATCGGCGTCATCAACGTGGTGATCCGCCGGAACACGATGAGTTTCTACATCACCGAGGTCCCGTTCCTGCTGGCTCTCTACTACCTGCCGCCGGTCACGGTGATCGTGGTGATGACGCTGGCCGCGCTGGTGGCCAAGCTGACCCGCGGCGCCGTCCTGGTGCCGAGCAAGTTCTGGTTCAACGTCGCCAAGTCGTCGGCCGGGGCCGCCGCGGCCGTGCTCGTGCTCGCCGCCCTGCCGCCGATCCGCGGCGCCGGCCCGGGCACGTGGGCCATTCTCTTCGCCGCCGTCGGCGTCAGCGTGGCGGTCGAGGTGCTCAGCCTGGCCGCCGTGATGGCCGTCGTCCAGGGCGGCCGGGCCGGTCAGGACGTCATCCGGGGCTCCCTGTCGATCTGGATCGGCGCCGGCGTCAACGTCGTGCTCGGCCTGATCTTCCTGGTCGCCCTGGTGGCCACCGAGTGGTCGGCCGTGCTGCTGGCGATCCTGGTGGTCGCGCTGGTCCTCATGCTTCGCTCGTTCACCGAGTTCTTCCGCCAGCACCGCACGCTGGCCGACGTCTACGAGCTGACCAAGGCCGTGCGCGACGAGGGCAGCGACTCCGGCCTGCCCGACGTCATGCTCGAGCGGGTCCGCGCCCTGATGCGCTCGGAGTACGCGACGCTCTGGCTCTCGCCGCAGGACCGGCACCCCGAGGTGCTGCTCACCGCGCGGGTCGAGAACAAGGGCCTGCTGGATCTCTCGCCGACGCCCACGGCGATCCGCGAGCGGGGCATCGCCGACGGGCACTCCGTCGCCGTCGGCAACCAGTTCCCCGAGTCCGAGCAGCTGCGCCAGGCCCTGCGCGACACCAAGGTCAAGGACGTCATCGTGGTGCCGCTGCGCTCGGGGCACACGCCGATCGGCACCCTCGAAGTGATCAACCGGCTCGGCGACACCCGGACGTTCCGCCCGGCCGACGTGCAGGTGCTCGAGACGATCGCGGCCCACGTCGCCGTCGCCGTGGAGAACGCGCGCCTGGTCGACCGGCTGCGCTACGACGCGTACCACGACCGCCTCACCGGCCTGCCCAACCGCCGTCGCGTCACCGACGCGCTGGCCGAGTCGGTCAAGGTGCGCGCCGAGGACGAGGTCGTCGCCGTGCTGCTGTTCGACGTCGACGGGCAGCGCGACGTCAACGAGTCGATGGGCCACGCCGCCGGCGACAAGCTGCTGGCCGAGGTCGCCCGCCGGCTGCGCGGCATCGGTGGCCCGGGGGCGCTGGTCGGGCGCATCGGCGGCGACGAGTTCGTGGTGACCCTGCGGGCCGAGAGCACCGACGCCACCGTCCAGCTCGCCACCGAGATGCGTGAGCAGCTGCGCGGGCCGATGACGGTGGGCACGCTCACCCTCGATCTCGACACCGCGGTCGGCGTCTCCGTCTACCCGGATCACGGCACCGACCCCGAGACGCTGATCCAGCGGGCCGAGCTGGCGGCCAACGCCGCCAAGGTCCTGCCGTACGGCGTGCAGCTGTTCCACCCGGCGCTGGAGTCGCGGGCCGTCCGCCGCCTCGGCATCGCCGCCGACCTGAGGGTGGCCCTGGACAGCGGCGCCATCGACGTCTACTTCCAGCCCAAGGTGACCCTGACCGACCGGCATCTGGTCGGCGTCGAGTGTCTGGCCCGCTGGCAGCACCCGGCGCAGGGCGAGGTGGCCCCGGAGGACTTCGTGGCCGTGGCCGAGCACACCGGTCAGCTCTCCCGCCTGACCGAGGTGGTGCTGGCCGAGGGGCTGCGGCGCTGCCGGGAGTGGGCCGACGACGACCGGCCGCTCTCCATCGCGGTCAACCTGTCGGTCCGGACCCTGCTCGACTCCCGCTTCCCCGGCCAGGTGGCCGCCCTCCTGAAGCAGTACGGGGTGAACGCGGCCCAGGTGACCTTCGAGATCTCCGAGCCGGGCATGCTGGGCGACATCGAGCGGGTGCTGCCGACGCTCTACCGGCTCCGTGACCTGGGCGTCCGGCTCAGCGTCGACGACTTCGGCACGGGCGCGTCCTCACTTTCGTACCTCCGGCAGTGGCCCGTGCACGAAGTCAAGATCGACGACAGTTTCGTGCAGGGGATGGCGACCGACACCGGTGATCTGGCGATCGTGCGGGCGGTGGTCAGCCTGGCCCGCGAGTTCGGTCTCACCGTGGTCGCCGAGGGGGTGGAGAGCGAGCTCACCCTCGACCTGCTGGAGGAGATGGGCTGCGAAATCGGCCAGGGCTATCTGTTCAGCCGCCCCCTGCCGTACGAGCGTCTGGAGGCCTGGTTCAGCGCCCAGACCGAGCCGGCGACCACCCCCGCGGGCGAGGTCCGCAAGCTCCGAGCCGTGGGCTGACCTGCGGTTTCGACGTAATGGGGGAGTCGATTTCACCCCCTGCCAAGGGCCGTGTAGTCTTACTCCTGCGCAACAAGCGAGTGATCGCGCTGGGTTGCTAGTACGGCTTGCCCCCTTAGCTCAGTCGGCAGAGCGTCTCCATGGTAAGGAGAAGGTCTACGGTTCGATTCCGTAAGGGGGCTCTACCGGGTTCGTTCCCGCCGCAGGCGTTGGATGGTGAGCCTGGCTCGGCGGTGTAGCTCAGTTGGCAGAGCAAGCGGCTCATAATCGCTGTGTCGCCGGTTCAAGTCCGGCCACCGCTACTTTGTAATGGGGATCCCGCCCGGGGTCCCACTTTGCATGTCGGCACTTCCAGGGCGTACTCTGGAGCGTCGTTGAATAACCCCGTTAGCAGGAAGGCAATCCGTCGTGGCCAAGGCGACCGACGTCCGTCCGAAGATCACCCTGGCGTGTACGGAGTGCAAGGAGCGGAACTACATCACCCGTAAGAACCGCCGCAACGACCCGGACCGCATCGAGCTGAAGAAGTTCTGCCCCCGGGACGGCAAGCACACCCTGCACCGCGAGACCCGCTGATCTTCAGCACCTCAAAGCTCCACTCCTGCGCCGCTAGGTCATCGACCGAGCGGCGCAGAGTAGTTTGTGGGCCATGCCCCTCGACCAGTCATTTGTCGGCCGTAGCTGGCCCGCGACAGAGCCGTATCTGGTCGGCCGCGAGAAGATCCGCGAGTTCGCCCGCGCGATCGGCGCCGCCGACCCCGAGTACCACGACCCCGAGGCCGCCCGCGCCCTCGGCTACGCCGACGTGGTCGCCCCGCCGACCTTCCCGGTCGCGATCACCATGGCGGCCAGCCGGCAGATCATCGAGGACCCGGAGCTCGGTCTCGACTACAGCCGGGTCGTGCACGGCGACCAGAAGTTCGCCTACTCCCGGCCCGTCGTGGCCGGCGACGCGCTCGTCTGCGTGAACTCGGTCGACGAGATCACCTCCCGCGGCGGGCACGACTTCCTGACCACCCGCACGGAGGTCAGCACCGAGGCCGGCGAGCCGGTCGTGACGGTCTGGTCCAAGCTCGTGCAGCGCGGGGAGGGGTAAAGACATGGAGCCGCAGACCTTCCGGGTGACCCGGGCCGACCTGGTGCGCTACGCGGGCGCCTCGGGCGACTTCAACCCCATCCACTGGAGCGACCGGGTCGCCACCGGCGTGGGCCTGCCCGGCGTCATCGCGCACGGCATGTTCACGATGGCTCTGGTCGGCCGCGCGGTGACCCACTGGGCCGGCGCCGCCGACGCCGTGGTCGAGTTCAGCGTGCGCTTCTCGCGGCCCGTGCCGGTGCCCGACACCGACGAGGGCACCGAGGTGGTCGTCGCCGCCACGGTCAAGGGCACCACCGACGAGGGCCACACCCGGCTGGCGCTGACCGCCACCTGCCAGGGCGAAAAGGTGCTGTCGCTGGCCCAGGCGGTCATCCGCAAGCGTTAGGGCGAGCCCGGGTTGGGCGATGGCCGTGTGAACCCGTACACTGGTGCGCCGTGGGGCAGTGACCCTTCGAGTTCGCCTGCACCAAACAGGTAAACCCGAGGGATCAACCGCCCTGCGAAGGGGTGTAGCTCAATTGGCAGAGCAGCGGTCTCCAAAACCGCAGGCTGCAGGTTCAAGTCCTGTCACCCCTGCGCAAGCCCTCGTAGACGTGCCCGCCCGGTGCGCGGTCCGCACGACGCCGCGCCGGACGTAAGCGCCCGCGGGGACCACATCACCACCGATGACGGAAGTAGGGCGCCATGGCCGAGAGGAACCGACCCGGTGACGCCGGCGACCCGGCCGACGACGAGGTGTTCGCCGACGCCGTTGACGACGACAAGGACGTCCCGGCCGACGACGACGCCGACGAGCCGGTCGGCCGCGGTGGCACTGCGCTGGCCGAGCGGACCCCGAAATCGAAGAAGGAAGCCCGCAGGACCGGCTTCTTCGGCCGCATCGGTGGTTTCTTCCGTGAGGTCGTCAGCGAGCTGCGTAAGGTCATCTGGCCGACGCGCAAGGAGCTGCTGACCTACACCACGATCGTCATCGTGTTCGTGGCCGTCATGACGACGATCGTCGGCCTGCTGGACCTCGGCCTGGGCAAGGCCATCCTCTGGGCCTTCGGCGGCTGAGAGCAGCCCTGAGCGGCTGGGCGTGAGCCCCCGCATGAAGACCATGACTTACCTGGAAGTGAGCGAGCGTGCCTGAGTACGACGAGGAGACCGCGGAGTCCGTCGACGAGCAGTCGTCGGTGGCGACGGCGGACGACGACGAGTCGGTCGAGGCCGCCGAGCCGGAGGCTGCTGCTGCGGCCCCCGCCGAGCCGGAGGCCGCGGTCGCGGCCACCCCGGCCCCGGAAGAGGACGAGGACTACGACCCAGTCCAGGAGCTGCGGCAGAAGCTGCGCTACGCCCCCGGCGACTGGTACGTGGTGCACTCCTACGCCGGTTACGAGAACAAGGTCAAGACCAACCTCGAGACCCGCATCACGAGCCTCGACATGGAGGACTTCATCTTCCAGGTCGAGGTTCCGACCCGCGAGGAGATCGAGGTCAAGAGCGGCAAGCGGGTCCAGGTCAGCAATAAGGTCTTCCCGGGCTACATCCTGGTCCGGATGGATCTGACCCCCGAGTCGTACTCGTGCGTGCGCAACACGCCGGGTGTCACCGGCTTCGTGGGCGCGACGGACCGGGTCGACCGCCCGGCCCCGCTCTCGCTCGACGAGGTGCTGAAGTGGCTCGCTCCCGCCGTCGAGCAGGAGGAGAAGAAGGCCAAGCCCGAGGTCAAGGTCCTCGACTTCGAGGTCGGCGACTCGGTCACGGTCACCGACGGCGCGTTCGCCTCGCTTCCGGCCTCGATCAGCGAAATCAATGCCGACCAGCAGAAGTTGAAGGTTCTGGTCTCCATCTTCGGCCGTGAGACGCCGGTGGAGCTCAACTTCAACCAGGTCGCCAAGATCTGACGAGCATCACCGCAGTCAGTGGGAGGGCCCTGAATCAGGAGGGCCCGCCATCTACCACAGGAGTAATAAACATGCAGCGCAGCAAGGCCTACCGTAAGGCCGTCGAGTCGATCGACGCCGACAAGCTCTACGACCCCGCCGAGGCCATCAAGCTGGCCAAGGAGTCGAGCCCGACCAAGTTCGACGCGACCGTCGAGGTCGCGATGCGGCTGGGCGTCGACCCGCGTAAGGCCGACCAGATGGTCCGCGGCACCGTCAACCTGCCGCACGGCACCGGCAAGACCGCCCGGGTGATCGTCTTCGCCCAGGGCGCCAAGGCCGAGGAGGCCGTCGCGGCCGGCGCCGACGAGGTCGGCACGGACGAGCTCGTGGCCCGTATCCAGGGCGGCTGGCTCGACTTCGACGCCGCCATCGCCACCCCGGACCAGATGGCCAAGATCGGCCGGATCGCCCGGATCCTCGGCCCCCGCGGCCTCATGCCCAACCCGAAGACGGGCACGGTCACCATGGACGTGACCAAGGCCGTCAACGAGATCAAGGGCGGCAAGATCACCTTCCGGGTGGACAAGCACTCCAACCTGCACCTGATCATCGGCAAGGCCTCGTTCAGCGAGGAGCAGCTGGTGGACAACTACGCCTCGGTGCTCGACGAGATCCTGCGGGCCAAGCCGTCCGCCGCCAAGGGCAAGTACCTGAAGAAGGTCGTCGTCACCACGACGATGGGCCCCGGCGTCCAGATCGACCCGAACATCGTGAAGAACGTCAAGAACGCCGACGCCTGATCGGCTGTTCGCTCCGAACGCCCCCGGGACATCCCGGGGGCGTTTTTTGTGGAAAGCTTCGGCCGTGCGTTTCGACGGGGTGTGGTTCCGCTACGGGCGCCGCCTGCCCTGGGCGCTGCGCGAGCTCGACGTCGCCGTCGAGCCCGGCCGTACGGTGGTCGTGCTCGGCCGCAACGGCGCCGGCAAGTCGACGCTGCTCCAGCTCGCGGCCGGGGTGCTCCGGCCGGTACGGGGCGAGGTGCGCGACCGCCCGCCGGTCGTGGGCTGGGTGCCCGAGCGCTTCCCGGCCGACCAGCCGTTCACCGCCGGGCAATACCTGCGCCGCATGGCCCGGCTCCGCGGCGTGGACGAGCGCGCGGCGGGGGAGTGGATCGAGCGCCTGCTCCTCACCGAGCACGCCGGCACCCGCCTCGGCGACCTTTCCAAGGGCACGGCGCAGAAGGTCGGCGTCGCCCAGGCCCTGCTCCGGCCGCCCGGCCTGCTCGTGCTGGACGAGCCGTGGGAGGGCCTCGACGCCGCCGCCCGCACGCTGATCCCCGAGATCGTGGCCGAGGTGACCGCGGCCGGCGGCATCGTCCTGGTCAGCGATCACCGCAACGAGATCGCCGGTCTGCCCGGCGCGATCCACTGGACCGTCTCCGAGTCCCGTCTGCGCTTCGAGGCGTCCACCGCCGGGCCCGCGGACGAGGTGGTCATCGAGGTCGCCGTCCGCCGGGCCGAGGCCGACCAGGCGGTGGTCCGGCTGCGTGCCGAGGGTCACCGGGTCCTGGCGGTACGCGACGCGCCCGCGCCCCAACCGCAAGATCCCCACCTCGGCCCGGCAGTTGACCAGAGCCCGGGGAACCCGCGATGACCGCGCTCGTCCGGATGCGCCTGGCCGCCTTCACCCGCGGGGGCCGGGCGCTCGCACCGCTGATCGCCGTGCTGGTCGTGCTCGGTGTGATCTACGGCGGGGGCGCGTCCCCGGCCGCCGACGCCTACGGCTACTCTGCGGCCGCCCTCTTCCCGGTGCTGGCCTGGCAGTCCAAGCTCGTCCTGGACACCGAGCCCGACGTGCAGCGCCGCCTGGCCCGCACGGCCGTCGGCGCCCGGCGCGAGGCGGCCGCCGGCCTGCTGACCGCCCTGCTGCCGGCACTGGCCGTCTGTGCCGCCGCCATGCTCGCGCCCTGGCTGTTCGGGGGCATCGAGACCGAGGGCGCGCTCGGCGGCAGCGCGCTGGGCGTCCTGGCCCACCTGCTCGCCGTCGGGCCCGCGGTCGCCCTGGGCGGGCTGGCCAGCCGGGCCGTGACCGGCGGCGTCCGCAACGGCGTGGCCGTGCTCGTGGTGGCCGCCCTCCTCGTGGTCGTCCTCGGGCTGCAGGGCTCGGTCGCGCCCTGGCTCGTGCCGCCGGTCATGGCCACCGCCCGGGCGCTGAACGACGCCGATCCGCCGCCGGCCACGACGCTGCTGGCGATCACCGGCTGGGCCGCGGCCTGGTGCGCGGTCGCCCTCGGCGGGTACGGATGGCTCCGCCGGTCGAGGTCCTGAGGGCGCCGATTTGGCGGTGGCGGCGGGACCGCGTACAGTTCCATGTCGAAGTTCCACCCAAAGACCGCTGGTCGCCGCAGCCCCTGTTTTCCGCCGGGGTCGCGGTCGAAGGTCCCGCTGAGTGCGGGCGGCCCGCGCAGGGGAGAACGGTTCGTGACCGGGCGCAAGATTGCCCGCTCCGCCCCGTGCGCCCTGCGCCGGGGCGTTTCTCATTCCGCCCCCTCCTTCGTTCCGGCCAGTGGCTCGAGCATTGAGAGAGGAGGGACATGGCGGACAAGCCGGTCCGGGCCGACAAGGCCAGCGCCGTTTCCGAGCTCACGGACGACTTCCGTAACTCGTCGGCCACCGTGCTGACCGAGTACCGCGGTCTCACGGTCAAGCAGCTCACGGAGCTGCGCCGTTCGCTGGGCAAGGACACCAAGTACGCGGTGTCGAAGAACACCCTGGCGAAGCGCGCGGCAACCGACGCGGGCATCGAGGGCCTCGACAACCTGTTTGCCGGTCCTACCGCGCTCGCCTTCATCAGCGGCGACCCGGTCGAGGCGGCCAAGGGCCTTCGTGCCTTCGCCAAGGCCAACCCCGTCCTGAAGATCAAGGGCGGTGTGTTCGAGGGCAAGGCGATCACTGCTGACGACGTCAACAAGATCGCTGACCTCGAGTCGCGTGAGGTTCTGCTGGCCAAGCTGGCCGGCGCCATGAAGGGCAACCTGTCCAAGGCGGCCGGCCTCTTCCAGGCCCCGCTGTCGCAGGTGGCGCGCCTCGCGGCCGCTCTTCAGGAGAAGCGCGAGAAGGACGGTTCCGCGGAGGCCTGAGCCACCGCGCACCAGCAAGACTTTTTGATCAGTACCTAGGAAAGGTTGCCAGACATGGCGAAGCTCAGCACCGACGAGCTGCTCGACGCGTTCAAGGAGATGACGCTGATCGAGCTGTCCGAGTTCGTGAAGCAGTTCGAGGAGACCTTCGAGGTCACCGCGGCTGCTCCGGTCGCCGTCGCGGCTGCCGGCGCGGGTGGCGGCGCCGCCGCGGCCCCCGCCGAGGAGGAGAAGGACTCGTTCGACGTCGTCCTCGAGGGTGACGGTGGCAAGAAGATCCAGGTCATCAAGGTCGTGCGTGAGCTGACCGGCCTGGGCCTCAAGGAGGCCAAGGACGCCGTCGAGTCCGCCCCCAAGGCGATCCTCGAGGGTGTCAACAAGGAGAAGGCCGACGCCGCCAAGGCGAAGCTCGAGGCCGAGGGCGCCAAGGTCACCCTCAAGTGATCTGACGCTCCACAGTTTCCCCTCGCGAACGGCGAGGGCCCTGCTCAGGGCCCTCGCCGTTCGTGCTTTCGGGCCCGACCCGCTCGGAGGCCCTTGACTGTGTGTCCGCTGACAGGCACGCTGATGGCAGCAAGTTTCCGCGCTTGCGACAGCCACTCCGTGGGTAATCCGGTTCTAGCCGGTCCTACGGCCGGCACCCGAGGAAAGACGCCGCGTCTGAGCGGCCCCGCGTAAGGCCCTGACCGGGTAGAGGCGCAGGTCAGAGGCCGTGAGGGCCAGGCTCCGCAGGTTTCCTCCGGTGTGGGCTGGACAGCGGTTAGCCGAGCGGCTACACTGCTAGTTTGCGCTGCCTTCTGCCTTGAGCCCTGCCAAGACATCCATCCGGATGATTTCTTGGGGGCTCGTCAGAGTGCACGCAGACAGTTGCATACCCGCAGCTGCAGCCGCATCAGCAGCACCGGTCCTCGGAAGGACGCATCTTGGCAGCTTCCCGCCCTGCGAAGACCAGCCGTACGTCGAGCGCTTACGCACCCCGCCGTGTCTCTTTCGGCAGGATCACCGAGCAACTAGAGGTCCCCAACCTCCTCGCCCTCCAGACGGAGTCTTTCGACTGGCTGGTCGGGAACGAGGCTTGGCAGGCCCGGTCGACGGACGACCCGCACGCCCAGTCGGGCCTCGCAGAGATCCTCGAAGAGATCAGTCCCATTGAGGACTTCTCCGGCACCATGTCGCTGTCCTTCTCGTCTCCCCGATTCGACGAGGTCAAGGCCTCGATCGAGGAGTGCAAGGAGAAGGATCTGACCTACTGCGCGCCGCTGTTCGTGACCGCGGAGTTCACCAACAACACCACTGGCGAGATCAAGAGCCAGACCGTGTTCATGGGTGACTTCCCGATGATGACCCCCAAGGGGACGTTCGTCATCAACGGCACGGAGCGCGTCGTGGTGAGCCAGCTCGTCCGCTCGCCGGGCGTGTACTTCACCAAGGAGCCGGACAAGACCTCCGACCGTGACCTCTCCAGCGTCAAGGTCATCCCGAGCCGGGGTGCCTGGCTCGAGTTCGACATCGACAAGCGCGACACCGTCGGTGTCCGCATCGACCGCAAGCGCCGGCAGGCCGTCACCGTCCTGCTCAAGGCCATCGGCTGGTCGGCCGACCAGATCCGTGAGCGGTTCGGCTGGTCCGAGCTCCTCATGACCACGCTGGAGAAGGACCACATCGCCGGGCAGGACGAAGCCCTGCTCGACATCTACCGCAAGCTCCGTCCCGGCGAGCCCCCGACCCGGGAGAACGCGCAGACCCTGCTCGACAACCTCTTCTTCAACCCGAAGAGGTACGACGTCGCCAAGGTCGGCCGTTACAAGTTCAACAAGAAGCTCGAGCTCGACCTGCCGATCGACCGCGGGACGCTGACCGAGGACGACATCGTCAAGACCGTGGAGTACCTAGCCCGGCTGCACGCCGGTGAAGAGGGCTACGAGGCCGACGACATCGACCACTTCGGCAACCGGCGCCTGCGCACGGTCGGCGAGCTCATCCAGAACCAGGTCCGTGTCGGCCTGTCCCGGATGGAGCGCGTCGTCCGCGAGCGCATGACGACCCAGGACGTCGAGGCGATCACGCCGCAGACCCTGATCAACATCCGTCCCGTGGTGGCGGCGATCAAGGAGTTCTTCGGCACGTCGCAGCTGTCGCAGTTCATGGACCAGACCAACCCGCTCGCGGGTCTGACCCACCGTCGCCGCCTGTCGGCGCTCGGCCCGGGTGGTCTGTCCCGCGAGCGGGCCGGCTTCGAGGTCCGTGACGTGCACCCCTCGCACTACGGCCGGATGTGCCCGATCGAGACGCCCGAGGGCCCGAACATCGGCCTGATCGGCGCGCTCTCGACGTTCGCGCGGGTCAACCCGTTCGGTTTCATCGAGACCCCGTACCGCAAGGTGGAAGAGGGCGTCGTCACCGACGAGGTCCACTACCTCACCGCGGACGAGGAAGACCGGTACATCAAGGCGCAGGCCAACGCCACGCTGCGGGCCGACGGCACCTTCGCCGACGACCGCGTCCTGGTCCGCCGTAAGGGCGGTGAGGTCGACTACGTGCCCGGCACGCAGGTCGACTACATGGACGTGTCGCCGCGGCAGATGACCTCGGTCGCGACCGCGATGATCCCGTTCCTCGAGCACGACGACGCCAACCGGGCCCTCATGGGCGCGAACATGCAGCGCCAGGCGGTGCCGCTGGTCAAGGCCGAGGCCCCGCTGGTCGGTACGGGCATGGAGTACCGTGCCGCGGTCGACGCCGGCGACGTGGTCGTGGCCGAGGTCGGCGGCGTGGTCGAGGACCTGTGCGCCGACTACGTGACGGTCCACCAGGACGACGGCCACCGCCGCACGTACCTGCTGCACAAGTTCCGCCGCTCCAACGCCGGCTCCTGCGTCAACCAGAAGCCGGTCGTGTTCGAGGGTGACCGGGTCGAGGCCGGCCAGGTCATCGCCGACGGCCCGTGCACCGACGAGGGGGAGATGGCCCTCGGCCGCAACCTGCTCGTCGCGTTCATGTGCTGGGAGGGTCACAACTACGAGGACGCGATCATCCTGTCGCAGCGCCTCGTCCAGCAGGACGTCCTCACCTCGATCCACATCGAGGAGCACGAGGTCGACGCCCGGGACACCAAGCTCGGCCCGGAGGAGATCACCCGCGACATCCCCAACGTCAGCGAGGAAATGCTCGCCGACCTGGACGAGCGCGGCATCATCCGGATCGGCGCCGAGGTCGTCCCCGGCGACATCCTGGTCGGCAAGGTCACGCCCAAGGGCGAGACCGAGCTGACCCCCGAGGAGCGCCTGCTCCGCGCGATCTTCGGTGAGAAGGCCCGGGAGGTCCGGGACACCTCGCTGAAGGTGCCGCACGGCGAGACCGGCACGGTCATCGGCGTCCGCACGTTCTCGCGCGAGGACGGCGACGAGCTTCCTCCGGGCGTCAACGAGCTGGTCCGCGTCTACGTGGCCCAGAAGCGCAAGATCCAGGACGGTGACAAGCTCGCCGGCCGGCACGGCAACAAGGGCGTCATCTCCAAGATCCTTCCGGTCGAGGACATGCCGTTCCTCGAGGACGGCACCCCCGTCGACATCGTGCTCAACCCGCTCGGTGTGCCCTCGCGTATGAACATCGGCCAGGTTCTGGAGACCCACCTCGGGTGGATCGCCAAGACCGGCTGGGAGGTCGAGGGCGACGACGCCGAGTGGAAGCGCCAGCTGCGCGCGATCGAGGCGCACGAGTCCCCCAAGGACTCGAACGTCGCGACTCCCGTCTTCGACGGTGCGCAGGAGGAGGAGATCAAGGGTCTCCTCGAGTCGACGCTGGTCAACCGCGACGGTAAGCGGCTGGTCAACGGTGACGGCAAGGCGCAGCTGTTCGACGGCCGCTCCGGCGAGCCGCTGCCGGACCCGATCTCGGTCGGGTACGTGTACATCCTGAAGCTGAACCACCTGGTCGACGACAAGATCCACGCTCGCTCGACCGGCCCGTACTCGATGATCACGCAGCAGCCGCTGGGTGGTAAGGCGCAGTTCGGTGGCCAGCGGTTCGGCGAGATGGAGTGCTGGGCGATGCAGGCCTACGGTGCGGCTTACGCGCTGCAGGAGCTGCTCACCATCAAGTCCGACGACGTGCTCGGCCGCGTGAAGGTCTACGAGGCCATCGTCAAGGGCGAGAACATCCCGGAGCCGGGAATCCCGGAGTCGTTCAAGGTGCTGCTCAAGGAGCTGCAGTCGCTGTGCCTCAACGTCGAGGTGCTCTCCAGCGACGGCGTGGCCCTGGAGATGCGCGAGACCGACGACGAGGTCTTCCGGGCCGCGGAAGAACTCGGCATCGACCTGTCCCGCCGCCCGAACGAGGGCGTCAGCAGCGTCGAAGAGATCTGACGGAACGCGTCCCTCGGGGTCATTTCCTGACCCTGGGGGACGCTACCGCCGGCCTGGAATCCATTCGAGCAAGAAATACGAGGGATAGACCAAGTGCTCGACGTCAACTTCTTCGACGAGTTGCGCATCGGCCTGGCCACCGCCGACGACATCCGGCAGTGGTCTCACGGCGAGGTCAAGAAGCCCGAGACGATCAACTACCGCACGCTCAAGCCCGAGAAGGACGGACTCTTCTGCGAGAAGATCTTCGGTCCTCAGCGGGACTGGGAGTGCTACTGCGGCAAGTACAAGCGGGTCCGGTTCAAGGGCATCATCTGTGAGCGCTGCGGCGTCGAGGTGACCCGGTCCAAGGTCCGCCGCGAGCGCATGGGCCACATCGAGCTCGCCGCGTCGGTCACGCACATCTGGTACTTCAAGGGTGTTCCGAGCCGGCTGGGCTACCTGCTCGACCTGGCCCCGAAGGACCTCGAGAAGATCATTTACTTCGCCTCGTACGTGGTCACGAGCGTGGACGCCGAGGCGCGTCACCGCGACATGTCCACCATCGAGAACGAGATCTTCGCCGAGAAGCGCCAGTCCGAGAACAGCCGCGACTCCGAGATCGAGAAGCGCGCGGGCAAGCTGGAGCAGGACCTCGCCGAGCTCGAGGCCGAGGGCGCCAAGGCTGACGTGCGCCGCAAGGTCAAGGAAGCCGGCGAGCGCGAGATGCGCCAGATCCGGGACAAGGCGCAGCGCGAGATCGACCGTCTCGACGAGGTGCTCGACACCTTCCGCAAGCTCGACTCGAAGCAGCTGGTCACCGACGAGCTGCTCTACCGCGAGCTGCGGGACCGCTTCGGTGAGTACTTCACCGGTGGCATGGGCGCCGAGGCGATCAAGGCGCTGCTCGAGAACATGGACCTGGACGCCGAGGCCGAGAACCTGCGCGAGATCATTCGCACCGGTAAGGGCCAGCGGAAGATCCGTGCGCTCAAGCGCCTCAAGGTCGTCGCCGCGTTCCTGAACACCACCAACAAGCCGCTCGGCATGGTCCTGGACTGCGTCCCGGTCATCCCGCCGGACCTGCGCCCGATGGTGCAGCTCGACGGTGGCCGCTTCGCGACCTCGGACCTCAACGACCTGTACCGCCGGGTCATCAACCGGAACAACCGGTTGAAGCGCCTGATCGACCTGGGCGCCCCCGAGATCATCGTGAACAACGAGAAGCGGATGCTGCAGGAGGCCGTCGACGCTCTGTTCGACAACGGCCGCCGCGGCCGGCCGGTCACCGGCCCGGGTAACCGCCCGCTGAAGTCGCTGTCCGACATGCTCAAGGGCAAGCAGGGCCGGTTCCGCCAGAACCTGCTGGGCAAGCGCGTCGACTACTCCGGCCGTTCGGTCATCGTCGTCGGCCCGCGGCTCAAGCTGCACCAGTGCGGTCTGCCCAAGCAGATGGCCCTGGAGCTGTTCAAGCCGTTCGTGATGAAGCGCCTGGTCGACCTGAACCACGCGCAGAACATCAAGTCGGCCAAGCGGATGGTCGAGCGTCAGCGCCCGGTCGTGTGGGACGTCCTCGAAGAGGTCATCAGCGAGCACCCGGTGCTGCTGAACCGCGCGCCCACCCTGCACCGCCTGGGCATCCAGGCCTTCGAGCCGCAGCTGGTCGAGGGCAAGGCGATCCAGATCCACCCGCTCGTCTGCACGGCGTTCAACGCCGACTTCGACGGTGACCAGATGGCGGTGCACGTGCCGCTGTCGGCCGAGGCGCAGGCCGAGGCCCGGATCCTGATGCTCTCGTCGAACAACATCCTCAAGCCGGCCGACGGCAAGCCGGTCACCATGCCGACCCAGGACATGGTCATCGGTCTGTACCACCTGACCCACGAGACGCCCGGCAACAAGGGCGAGGGACGGGTGTTCAGCTCGGACGCCGAGGCGCGGATGGCCTTCGACAACGGCGAGCTGCACCTGCAGGCGCCGGTCAAGATCCGTCTCCGTGACGTGATCGGTGTCGACAACGGCGCCAAGGGCGCGAAGTGGGAGGCCCCGGAGGGCTGGACCGAGGGCGAGCCGCTCCTGGTCGAGACCACCCTGGGCCGGGTCATCTTCAACGAGACCCTGCCCCCGGGCTACCGCTTCGTGAACTACGAGATCCGCAAGGGTCAGCTGTCGGCGATCGTCAACGACCTCGCCGAGCGCTTCCCCAAGGTCAGCCTCGCGGCGACCCTGGACGCGCTCAAGGAGGCCGGCTTCCACTGGGCCACCTGGTCCGGTGTGACGATCGGCATGGGCGACGTCATCGGCCCCCCGCGCAAGCCGGAGATCCTGCAGCGCTACCAGGTCGAGGCGGACCGGATCGACAAGCAGTACCAGCGTGGTCTCATGACCGCCGAGGAGCGTCGCGGCGAGCTCATCGAGATCTGGACGAAGGCGACCAACGAGATCTCCAAGGAGATGGAGAACTCGCTGCCGCACGAGAACCCGCTCTGGGTCATGATCAACTCGGGCGCCCGCGGTAACCTGCTGCAGCTGCGGCAGATCGCCGCGATCCGCGGCCTGGTGGCCAACCCCAAGGGTGAGATCATCCCGCGGCCGATCACCTCGTCCTACCGCGAGGGTCTGACCGTGCTGGAGTACTTCATCTCCACGCACGGCGCCCGTAAGGGCCTGGCCGACACCGCGCTGCGTACCGCCGACTCGGGTTACCTGACCCGTCGTCTGGTGGACGTCTCACAGGACGTCATCATCCGCGAGGAGGACTGCGGCACCGACCGCGCGATCCCGATGCAGGTGGGCGACCGCGAGGCCGACGGCACCCTGGTCGTGCACGTCCACGCCGAGACCGGCGTGCACGCGCGCACCCTGGCCGACGACATCGACGACGCCCAGGGCAACCGGGTGGCGTCGCGGGGCGACGACCTGAACTCGATCCTGGTCGACAAGCTGGTCGCCGCCGGCGTCGAGAACGTCCGGGTCCGCAGCGTCCTGACCTGCGAGTCGAAGCTCGGTGTGTGTGCGGCCTGCTACGGCCGTTCGCTGCCGACCGGCAAGTCGGTCGACATCGGCGAGGCGGTCGGCATCATCGCCGCCCAGTCCATCGGTGAGCCCGGTACGCAGCTGACGATGCGTACCTTCCACACCGGTGGTGTCGCGGGTGAGGACATCACCCAGGGTCTGCCGCGTGTGCAGGAGATCTTCGAGGCCCGCGTGCCCAAGGGCAAGGCGCCCATCGCCGACACCCCGGGACGCATCCGCATCGAGGACGGCGAGCGCTCGCGCAAGATCATCGTGGTGCCGGACGACGGCAGCGACGAGATCGTGTACGACAAGATCTCGAAGCGCGTGAAGCTCCGGGCCCACGACGGCGACCACGTCGGCGTCGGCGAGAAGCTCACCGAGGGCACCATCGACCCGCACGAGCTGCTGCGCATCATGGGCCCGCGCGCGGTCCAGGTCCACCTGACCCAGGAGGTCCAGGAGGTCTACCGCTCGCAGGGTGTGCTCATCCACGACAAGCACATCGAGATCATCATCCGCCAGATGCTCAAGCGGGTGACGGTCATCGACTCGGGTGCCGCGGAGTTCCTCCCCGGCGTCCTGGTCGACCGGGCGCTCTTCGAGTCGGAGAACCGCCGGATCGTGGGCGAGGGTGGCGAGCCCGCCGCCGGTCGCCCGGTGCTGATGGGTATCACCAAGGCCTCGCTGGCCACCGACTCCTGGCTCTCGGCCGCCTCCTTCCAGGAGACGACCCGGGTGCTGACCGACGCGGCGATCAACTCCCGCAGCGACTCGCTCGTCGGCCTCAAGGAGAACGTGATCATCGGTAAGCTCATCCCGGCCGGTACGGGCATCAGCAAGTACCGCAACATCCGGGTCGAGCCGACCGAGGAGGCCAAGGCGAAGGTGTACTCGATGACCGGGTACCCCGAGACCGACTACGGCTTCGGGCCGGCCAGCGGGCAGGCTGTGCCGCTGGACGACTTCGACTTCGGGTCCTACCGCTAAGTCTCATCGCTTCGAAGGGCGGTCGCGCAGCGCGCGGCCGCCCTTCGGGCTTTCTACTATGGGTGGGTGACGCTTCCCGCCCTCACCCGCCACCCGATGGATCCCGACCCGGAGCCGTCCTCCAAGGCACGGGCGGTCTTCGCGCTGGGCCTGGTGGGCTTTCTGACCGGCCCCTTCGTGGGCGGGGTGATCCCGGCGACCCTCGCGCTGGTGCTCTCGCGCCAGGCGGCCCGGCAGGCGTACGAGGCGCAGGGCTACCTGACCGGCTCCGCGTGGATCCGCCGCGGCCGCCGGTTCGCCTGGGCCGGTCTCGTGCTGGCCCTGACGACGCTGGTGATCGCCGCCATCGCCGGCCTGCTGCATCTGGCCGCGTCGCCCGGCGGCCCCGACTTCGCCCCGGGTACCGATTAGCCTCGTTCGGGTGACATGCTGAGGTCATGACGCAGCCCCCGGCGGCCATGCCCTATCCGCCTCCGCCTCCGCCGCCCAACGGCCGGTGGCAGCCGGAGCGGGTCGATCCGCTGCCGGGCACGGAGTTCGGGCTGGTCCAGCTGCGGGTCGAGCCGATCACGTCCGGCCTGGCCATCGGTTCGCTGATCGCCGGCATCGCGTCCATCGGGGTCTCCGGGCTCGTGCTCTGCTTCGGCCTGGTCGGCGCGTCCGGCGGCTGGGGCGGCTGGGTCGGCGGCGCCTTCACCGTTCTCAGTGTGCTGGCCGGCGCGGGCGCTGTGATCGTCGGCATGGTCGCCCGGCGCCAGATCCGCCGGTCCGGTCAGGTCGGCCAGGTCCGTTTCACCGGCGCCGGCCTCGGTCTCGCCGGCATCATCGGCGGATCGACCGGCGCGGGAATTGCCCTCCTGGCTTTGGCGTTGACCCTGGTGTTGCAGTTGTCATCGTGAGTGGCTCCTGGGCTGTTCCGGCGCGAGATCGGGCACCGCGGCGCCGGTTCCTTTGAGCACCCGGTACACTTGCATCGGAGGTATCCGTCACGAGGACTAGGTGCTCATTTTGACCTGGATGCTTGGGGTGGGTACTCTTTCCCCTCGTGCCCGAGCTTGCTCGGGCAACTCGTGCGTGCGCCCGAGTCGGTGAGCTGGCAACAGTGAAACGACGAGGTCGGCGGTGCGCCGAGCGCAGCGCCCTTTCCAGGCGCTGACAAAGACAAAACCCGGTGCGCGTAACTGCGCGCGGCGGGACCGTGAGCCGGACGACACGCCCGACCGCGGGTGCCGGAAGCCCCCCGGGCATGGGGAGCCTTCGGCACACAGAGGCATAACTAAGACGGTGCGGTCGTTGAAGAGCGGCCGAAGGGAGCGGAGAGAACCCGGTGCCCACGATCCAGCAGCTGGTCCGAAAGGGCCGCCAGGCGAAGACGAGCAAGACCAAGACGCCGGCGCTGAAGGGAAGTCCTCAGCGGCGCGGCGTGTGCACGCGCGTGTACACCACCACCCCCAAGAAGCCGAACTCTGCGCTGCGCAAGGTCGCTCGTGTGAAGCTCAGCAGCCAGATCGAGGTGACGGCGTACATCCCGGGCGTCGGCCACAACCTGCAGGAGCACTCGATCGTGCTCGTGCGTGGCGGTCGTGTGAAGGACCTCCCGGGCGTCCGCTACAAGATCGTTCGTGGTTCGCTGGACACCCAGGGTGTCCGCAACCGCAAGCAGGCCCGCAGCCGTTACGGCGCGAAGAAGGAGAAGAGCTGACATGCCGCGTAAGGGCCCCGCTCCGCGCCACCCAGTGGTCGCGGACCCGGTTTACAACTCGCCGCTGGTCACTCAGCTGGTCAACAAGATCCTTGTCGGCGGTAAGCGTCAGCTCGCCGAGCGCATCGTGTACGGCGCCCTCGAGGGTGCCCGCGAGAAGAGCGGCACCGACCCCGTCGTGATCCTCAAGCGCGCGATGGACAACGTCAAGCCGACCCTCGAGGTCCGCAGCCGCCGCGTCGGTGGCGCGACCTACCAGGTTCCGGTCGAGGTCCGTACCCCGCGCCAGACCACTCTCGGCCTTCGCTGGCTCGTCCAGTACTCGAAGGCGCGCCGGGAGAAGACCATGATCGAGCGTCTCCAGAACGAGCTGCTCGACGCCAGCAACGGCCTCGGCGCCGCCGTCAAGCGGCGCGAGGACACCCACAAGATGGCGGAGTCCAACAAGGCCTTCGCGCACTACCGCTGGTAAGACCCCGCTGCCGGCCCGGTCGATTGAACCGGGCCGGAACGCAAGTCGTACCGGTTCACGAGACGACGACGAAGAAAAGTAGGGATTGAAGTGGCCGCCGCAGACGCGCTCGCCAACGTACGCAACATCGGCATCATGGCGCACATCGATGCCGGTAAGACCACGACTACTGAGCGAATCCTGTTCTACACCGGCATCACGTACAAGATCGGTGAGGTCCACGAGGGCGCCGCCGTCATGGACTGGATGGAGCAGGAGCAGGAGCGCGGTATCACGATCACTTCCGCCGCCACCAAGTGCGAGTGGAAGGGCCACACGATCCAGATCATCGACACGCCCGGCCACGTCGACTTCACGGTCGAGGTGGAGCGGTCGCTGCGTGTGCTGGACGGTGCGGTGGCGGTCTACGACGGCGTCGCCGGCGTGGAGCCGCAGACCGAGAACGTGTGGCGGCAGGCGGACAAGTACCACGTTCCCCGGATGTGCTTCGTCAACAAGCTCGACCGGACCGGCGCGGACTTCTTCCGCTGCGTGCAGATGATGATCGACCGGCTCAACGCCACCCCGCTCGTCCTGCAGATCCCGATCGGCCTCGAGGGCGACCACATCGGCGTCGTCGACCTGATCGGCATGCGCGCGCTCACCTGGCGTGGGGAGACCCAGAAGGGTGAGGACTACGCGGTCGAGGAGATCCCGGCCGACCTGGTCGACTCCGCGAACGAGTGGCGCGAGAAGCTCATCGAGACCCTGGCCGACGTCGACGACGCGGTCATGGAGAAGTACCTCGAGGGCGAGTCGCTGAGCGAGGACGAGATCAAGGCCGCCATCCGGCGCGCCACGATCGCCAGCAAGGCCAACCCGGTGCTGTGCGGCTCGGCGTTCAAGAACAAGGGCGTCCAGCCCATGCTCGACGCCGTGATCGACTTCCTGCCGTCGCCGCTGGACATCCCGGCCATCGAGGGCACCGCGACCGACGGCGAGACGCCGCTGCAGCGCAAGCCGTCGAACTCGGAGCCGTTCTCGGCCCTGGCCTTCAAGATCCAGACCGACAAGCACCTCGGCAAGCTCACGTACGTGCGGGTCTACTCCGGCACGCTCGAGTCCGGTTCTCAGGTGGTCAACTCCACCAAGGACCGCAAGGAGCGAATCGGCAAGATCTACCAGATGCACGCCAACAAGCGTGAGGAGCGCGCCACCGCGCAGGCCGGCGACATCATCGCCGTCCAGGGTCTCAAGCAGACCACCACCGGTGACACGCTCAGCGACCCGGCCAGCCCGGTCATCCTGGAGTCGATGACCTTCCCGGAGCCGGTCATCCAGGTCGCCATCGAGCCGAAGACCAAGTCGGACCAGGAGAAGCTGGGCACCGCGATCCAGCGCCTGGCCGAGGAGGACCCGACGTTCCGGGTCTTCAACGACGAGGAGACCGGCCAGACGATCATCGCCGGCATGGGCGAGCTCCACCTGGACATCCTGGTGGACCGCATGCGCCGCGAGTTCAACGTCGAGGCCAACATCGGCAAGCCGCAGGTGGCCTACCGTGAGACGATCCGCGGCACCGTGGAGAAGTACACGTACGTCCACAAGAAGCAGACCGGTGGCTCGGGCCAGTACGCGAAGGTCGTCGTCAACGTCGAGCCGCTGCCGCTCGAGGCCGACGGCCCCACGTACGAGTTCGTCAACGCGGTGACCGGTGGCCGCATCCCCAAGGAGTTCATCCCCTCGGTGGACGCGGGCGCGCAGGACTCGCTGCAGTACGGCGTCCTCGCCGGCTACCCGCTCGTCGGCGTGAAGTTCACGCTGGTCGACGGTCAGTACCACGAGGTCGACTCGTCCGAGATGGCGTTCAAGATCGCCGGCTCGATGGCGATGAAGGAGGTCGCCCGCAAGGCCGACCCCGCGCTGCTCGAGCCGATGATGTCCGTCGAGGTGACCACGCCCGAGGACAACATGGGCGACGTCATCGGCGACCTCAACTCGCGACGTGGCATCATCCAGTCGATGGAGGAGCGCTCCGGCGCCCGCGTCGTCAAGGCTCTGGTACCGCTCTCCGAGATGTTCGGCTACGTCGGCGACCTCCGGTCGAAGACCGCCGGCCGGGCTAGCTACAGCATGCAGTTCGACTCCTACGCCGAGGTCCCGCAGGGCGTCGCGAAGGAGATCATCGCCAAGGCCACGGGCGCCTGAGTCCGCACCTGAAGCGTTGAGGCGCGTGCGGTCCGTCGAGGGCCGCACGCGCACGAGCAGTCGACAGAGTCCCCATCGCCTTATCGGGCGTGCCGGGCGAAAGTAAAACCACAGTCCACAGGAGGACACCAGTGGCGAAGGCGAAGTTCGAGCGGACTAAGCCGCACGTCAACATCGGCACCATTGGTCACATCGACCACGGTAAGACGACGCTGACTGCGGCCATCACGAAGGTCCTGCACGACGAGTACCCGGACCTCAACCCGTACACCCCGTTCGACGAGATCGACAAGGCGCCGGAGGAGAAGGCCCGCGGCATCACGATCTCGATCGCACACGTCGAGTACCAGACCGCGGCGCGTCACTACGCGCACGTGGACTGCCCCGGCCACGCCGACTACATCAAGAACATGATCACCGGTGCCGCCCAGATGGACGGCGCGATCCTGGTGGTCGCCGCGACCGACGGCCCGATGCCGCAGACCAAGGAGCACGTGCTCCTGGCCCGCCAGGTCGGCGTTCCGTACATCGTCGTCGCCCTGAACAAGAGCGACATGGTGGACGACGAGGAGCTCCTCGAGCTCGTCGAGCTCGAGGTTCGCGAGCTGCTCAGCACCTACGAGTTCCCGGGCGACGACCTGCCGGTCGTGCGCGTCTCGGCGCTCAAGGCGCTCGAGGGCGACAAGGAGTGGACCGGCAAGCTCCTCGAGCTGATGAACGCGGTCGACACCGCGATCCCGCAGCCCGAGCGTGAGACCGAGAAGCCGTTCCTCATGCCGATCGAGGACGTCTTCACGATCACCGGTCGTGGCACCGTGGTCACGGGTCGCGCCGAGCGCGGCATCCTCAAGCCGAACGAGGAGGTCGAGATCGTCGGCATCCGCGAGAAGTCGACGAAGACCGTCTGCACCGGCATCGAGATGTTCCGCAAGCTGCTCGACGAGGCCCGCGCGGGCGAGAACGTCGGCCTGCTGCTCCGCGGCATCAAGCGCGAGGACGTCGAGCGCGGCATGGTCGTGGTCAAGCCCGGCACCAGCACTCCGCACACGGAGTTCGAGGGCCAGGTCTACATCCTCTCGAAGGAGGAGGGCGGCCGCCACACGCCGTTCTTCCAGAACTACCGCCCGCAGTTCTACTTCCGCACCACGGACGTCACCGGCGTCGTCACGCTGCCCGAGGGCACCGAGATGGTCATGCCGGGCGACTCCACCAGCATGTCGGTCAAGCTGATCCAGCCGATCGCCATGGAGCAGGGCCTGAAGTTCGCGATCCGTGAGGGTGGCCGCACCGTCGGCGCCGGCACGGTCACGAAGATCAACGTCTGACGATCGGGTACCCCGATTAGCATTGCCGGCGAGTTTCCGGCATACTAGTCAGGTTGCGTCCGAGCGGGGTGGGTAGCTGCCTTGTGCAGCTACCCACCCTCGCCGGGTGTCTGGGGTTGTTTTAGCCGCCCGTTTGACACCTCAAGATCCCCGTGATCTGGATGGTTGCTGTGCGCAGATTTCTGAGCGCAGGCGCGACACGCCCGACCGCGGGGGTCGGACAACGCAGGATCGACGGTCCTGCGGGCTGCGAGAGCCACCGCTCTCGCACGTAGCGGCATCGAGAGAAGGAAACAGAAGCCACCATGGCGGGACAGAAGATCCGCATCCGGCTCAAGGCCTACGACCACGAGGTAGTCGACTCCTCGGCTCGGAAGATCGTCGAGACGGTTACGCGTACCGGTGCGTCGGTTGCCGGCCCGGTGCCGCTGCCCACGGAGATCAACCGTTTCTGCGTCATCCGCTCGCCGCACAAGTACAAGGACTCGCGCGAGCACTTCGAGATGCGCACGCACAAGCGGCTGATCGACATCATCGACCCGACTCCGAAGACGGTCGACTCGCTCATGCGCCTCGACCTGCCGGCTGGCGTCGACATCGAGATCAAGCTGTAGGGATCTGCGACTAATGGACAGGGAAGTTAAGGGGATCCTGGGCGCCAAGCTCGGCATGACCCAGGTCTGGGACAACAACAAAGTTGTCCCGGTGACCGTGGTCCAGGCCGGCCCTTGTGTCGTGACCCAGGTCCGTACGGATGAGAAGGACGGCTACACCGCCGTCCAGTTGGCCTACGGCGCGATCGACCCGCGGAAGGTCAACAAGCCCGAGGGCGGCCACTTCGCCAAGGCGGGTGTCTCGCCGCGGCGGCACGTCGTCGAGCTGCGCACCAGCGACGCCGGCGCGTACGAGCTCGGCCAGGAGGTCACCGTCGAGACGTTCCCGGTCGGCACGCCGATCGACGTCACCGGTAAGACCAAGGGCAAGGGCTACGCCGGTGTCATGAAGCGGCACGGCTTCCACGGCCTCAAGAGCAGCCACGGTGTCGAGCGCAAGCACCGCTCGCCCGGCTCCATCGGCGCCTGCGCGACCCCGGGTCGCGTCTTCAAGGGCGTCCGGATGGCCGGTCGCATGGGTAGCCAGCGCTTCACCGTGCAGAACCTGACCGTGCAGGCGGTGGACACCGAGAACAACCTGATCCTGGTCAAGGGCGCGGTGCCCGGCCCCAAGGGCGCGCTGATCCTGGTCCGCACCGCCGCGAAGAAGACGAAGGGCGGTGCCAAGTGAGCTCGGTTGACGTGATCAACGCCGAGGGCAACAAGGCCGGCTCGGTCGAGCTGCCGGACGCGGTCTTCGACGTCCAGGCCAACATCCCGCTGATGCACCAGGTCGTGGTGGCCCAGCTCGCGGCCGCCCGCCAGGGCACGCACAAGGCGAAGTCCCGCGGCGAGGTCGCCGGCGGCGGCAAGAAGCCGTACAAGCAGAAGGGCACCGGCCGCGCCCGTCAGGGCTCGATCCGCGCGCCTCAGTTCACCGGCGGTGGCGTCGTGCACGGTCCCGTGCCGCGCGACTACAGCCAGCGGACCCCCAAGAAGATGAAGGCCGCCGCTCTGCGGGGCGCCCTGTCCGACCGGGCCCGCGACGGCCGGGTGCACGTGGTCGAGTCCTTCGTCACCGGCGAGACGCCGTCGACCAAGGCCGCCATCGCCACGCTGCGCAAGGTCGCCGAGTCGACCAAGGTTCTGGTCGTGCTCAGCAGCACCGACGAGCTCAACTGGCTCTCGCTGCGCAACGAGGTCACGGTTCACCTGCTCGAGGCCGGACAGCTCAACACGTACGACGTGCTGGTCGCCGACGAGGTTGTCTTCACCAAGGACGCGCTCGACGAGTTCCTGGGCACCCCGGCGACGGCCGAGGAGGGGAACAAGTGACCACGATCGCTGACCCGCGCGACATCATCGTCCGCCCGGTTGTCTCCGAGAAGAGCTACAGCGTCCTCGACCAGAACTGGTACACGTTCGAGGTCCACCCGGACGCGAACAAGACCGCGATCAAGATCGCGATCCAGCAGATCTTCAACGTCCGCGTGCTCTCGGTGAACACCGCGAACCGCGAGGGCAAGCGCAAGCGCACCCGGACCGGCTTCGGTCAGCGCAAGGCGACGAAGCGCGCGATGGTCAAGCTGGCTGACGGCGACCGTATCGAGGCCTTCGGCGGCCCGGTCAGCTAAGGGGACAGAAGACAATGGCTATCCGTAAGTACAAGCCGACCACGCCGGGCCGTCGCGGCTCCAGCGTCGCCGACTTCGCCGAGATCACCCGGTCCACCCCGGAGAAGTCTCTGCTGGCTCCGCTGCCCAAGAAGGGTGGCCGCAACGTCCACGGCCGCATCACCACGCGGCACCAGGGCGGTGGCCACAAGCGGCAGTACCGGCTGATCGACTTCAAGCGGGTCGACAAGGACGGCGTGCCGGCCAAGGTCGCGCACATCGAGTACGACCCCAACCGCACGTCGCGCATCGCGCTGCTGCACTACGCCGACGGCGAGAAGCGCTACATCCTCGCGCCGAAGGACCTCAAGCAGGGCGACCGGGTCGAGTCCGGGCCGGGCGCTGACATCAAGCCGGGGAACAACCTTCCCCTGCGCAACATCCCGGTCGGTACGACGGTCCACGGCGTGGAGCTTCGTCCCGGCGGTGGCGCCAAGCTGGCCCGCTCGGCCGGTGTCGGCATCCAGCTGCTCGGCCGTGAGGGCGCGTACGCCACGCTGCGTATGCCCTCCGGTGAGATCCGCCGGGTCGACATCCGTTGCCGCGCCACGGTCGGCGAGATCGGCAATGCCGAACAGTCGAACATCAACTGGGGCAAGGCCGGCCGCATGCGCTGGAAGGGCAAGCGCCCGACCGTCCGCGGTGTCGCCATGAACCCGATCGACCACCCGCACGGTGGTGGTGAGGGTAAGACCTCCGGTGGTCGCCACCCGGTCAACCCGGCTGGTAAGCCCGAGGGCCGTACCCGCCGCAAGGGCCAGGAGAGCGACAAGCTGATCGTTCGCCGCCGCTACGCCACCCGCAAGCGCGGGTAACGGGAGTTTAAAAGATGCCACGCAGCCTGAAGAAGGGCCCGTTCGTCGACGACCACCTGCTCAAGAAGGTGGAAGTCCAGAACGAGAAGAACTCGAAGAACGTCATCAAGACCTGGTCGCGCCGCTCGATGATCATCCCCGACATGCTGGGGCACACGATCGCGGTGCACGACGGGCGCAAGCACGTCCCGGTGTTCATCACCGAGGCCATGGTCGGCCACAAGCTCGGCGAGTTCGCTCTGACCCGCACGTTCAAGGGTCACGAGAAGGACGACCGCAAGAGCCGTCGTCGCTAGTCAGTCCACGGATAAGAAAGGGGTCACAGCGATGCCAGTCAAGAACGACGCACCGGCGCTTCCGGGCAGTCGTGCGGTTGCCAAGCACGTCCGCATCTCGCCGAGCAAGGCACGCCGTGTGGTCAACCTCGTCCGCGGTCTGCCCGCGAAACAGGCTCTGACCGTCCTGCAGTTCGCGCCTCAGGCGGCGAGCGAGCAGGTCTACAAGGTGCTCGCGAGCGCTATCGCGAACGCGGAGAACAACGAGCGGCTCGACCCGGACGCGCTCCTGGTCAGCGAGGCGTTCGTCGACGAGGGCCCGACGCTCAAGCGGTTCCGTCCGCGGGCGCAGGGCCGGGCGTACCGGATCCGCAAGCGCACCTGCCACATCACGATCGCCGTCGAGGCGGTCCAGGTCGCCCGGCCGGCCAAGAAGGCCGCCGCGGCGAAGAAGGCGACGCCGGCCAAGAAGGCTGCGCCGGCCGCCGAGCCCCAGACGACGGAGGAGTCCGAGTAATGGGCCAGAAAGTTCACCCCACCGGATTCCGCCTCGGTATCTCCACCGACTGGAAGTCGCGGTGGTTCGCCGACAAGCTCTACAAGGACTACATCGGCGAGGACGTCAAGATCCGCCGCATGATGTCCAAGGGCCTCGAGCGCGCCGGCATCTCCAAGGTGGACATCGAGCGCACCCGCGACCGGGTCCGCGTCGACATCCACACCGCCCGGCCGGGCATCGTCATCGGCCGTAAGGGCGCGGAGGCCGACCGGATCCGCGGCGAGCTCGAGAAGCTCACCGGCAAGCAGGTCCAGCTCAACATCCTCGAGGTGAAGAGCCCGGAGTCGGACGCGCAGCTCGTGGCGCAGGGCGTCGCCGAGCAGCTGTCCTCCCGGGTCAGCTTCCGCCGGGCGATGCGCAAGGCCATGCAGTCCGCGATGAAGAACCCGATCTGCAAGGGCATCCGGGTGCAGGTCTCCGGCCGCCTCGGCGGCGCGGAGATGAGCCGCACGGAGTTCTACCGTGAGGGTCGCGTCCCGCTGCACACGCTGCGCGCCAACATCGAGTACGGCTTCTTCGAGGCCCGCACGACGTTCGGCCGCATCGGTGTGAAGGTCTGGATCTACAAGGGCGACGCCGTTCCGGGTCGCGAGGCTGTCGCCGAGGCGCCGGCGCGTCCGCGCCGCGACCGTGGTGACCGCCCCGACCGTCCGCGTCGTGGCCGTTCCGGCTCGTCGGGCACGACGGCCGGCGGCACCGAGGCCGGTCGCGCGGCCGCGCAGGCCCGGGGTGGCGACACCCCGACCGGCGAGAACACGAACGACGCCGCGGTTGCCGCGGCTCCGGCTCAGGCCGAGACGCAGCAGGAGGGCTGACACATGCTGATGCCGCGTAAGCCCCCGAAGGGCTTCCGCAAGCCGCACCACCCGGACCGCCACGGCGCGTCCAAGGGCGGCACGCGAGTTGTCTTCGGTGAGTTCGGTATCCAGGCGCTGGAGCCCGCGTACGTGACCAACCGGCAGATCGAGTCGGCCCGTATCGCGATGACCCGTCACATCAAGCGTGGCGGCAAGGTCTGGATCTCGGTCTTCCCCGACAACGCTCTGACCAAGAAGCCGGCCGAGACCCGCATGGGTTCCGGTAAGGGTTCTCCCGAGTGGTGGGTCGCGAACGTCAAGCCGGGCCGGATTCTCTTCGAGATGTCCTTCCCGAACGAGACGATCGCGCGCGAGGCGATGCGCCGCGCGATCCACAAGCTCCCGATGAAGTGCCGCATCGTGACACGCGAAGTGGGTGAAAGCTGATGGCAGCGGGCGTTAAGGCAGCCGAGCTGCGCGAGCTCTCCGAGGAGGAGCTGATCGCGCGGCTGCGGGAGGCCAAGGCGGAGCTGTTCAACCTTCGCGTGCAGGGCGCGACCGGCCAGCTCGACAATCACCGTCGACTGCAGGTCGTCCGCAAGGACATCGCGAAGATCTACACGATCATGCGTGAACGTGAGCTCGGGCTCTCGGTTGCGCCGGATGAGGTGACAGCATGAGTGACGAGAGCACGGCCACCACGGCCCGGGCGAACCGCAAGGTCCGCGAGGGCCTCGTGGTCAGCGACAAGATGGACAAGACCGTCGTCGTCGAGGTCGAGGACCGCGTGAAGCACGCCCTCTACGGCAAGGTTCTCCGTCGCACCCGCAAGCTCAAGGTGCACGACGAGCAGAACGCCTGCGGCATCGGCGACCGGGTTCTCCTGATGGAGACCCGCCCGCTGTCGGCCACCAAGCGGTGGCGTGTCGTAGAGATCCTCGAAAAGGCCAAGTGAGTGCGTCGGGTCGGCCCCCCGGGCCGGCCCGACCACCATCGTTCCGCCAAGCTTCGGTCTGTTTTCTCCGGAGAACTGGCAGACATAGGAGACAGACGTGATCCAGCAGGAGTCGCGACTGCGCGTCGCCGACAACACGGGTGCCCGGGAGATCCTGTGCATCCGGGTGCTCGGCGGCTCCGGTCGCCGTTACGCGAGCATCGGCGACGTCATCGTGGCCACGGTCAAGGACGCCATCCCCGGCGCCGGTGTGAAGAAGGGCGACGTCGTCAAGGCGGTCGTCGTTCGCACCGCCAAGGAGAAGCGCCGTCCGGACGGCTCGTACATCCGCTTCGACGAGAACGCCGCCGTCATCATCAAGGACGGTGGGGACCCCCGCGGCACCCGCATCTTCGGCCCGGTCGGCCGCGAGCTGCGCGACAAGCGGTTCATGAAGATCATCAGCCTGGCGCCGGAGGTGCTCTGACCGTGAAGATCAAGAAGGGCGACACGGTCGTCGTCATCGCCGGCAAGGACAAGGGTGCCAAGGGCAAGGTCATTGCGGCCTACCCGCGGCAGGACAAGGTCCTCGTCGAGGGCGTCAACCGCGTCAAGAAGCACGAACGCATTCGCACCACGCAGCGTGGTTCGAAGACCGGTGGCATCGTGACCCAGGAAGCCCCCGTTCACATCTCGAACGTGCAGATCGTGGACGACCAGGGCAAGCCGACCCGCATCGGGTACAAGGTCGACGAGAACGGCACCAAGGTCCGTATCGCGCGTACGACCGGTAAGGAAATCTGATGACTGCCGCCACCGAGACCAAGGCGCTTCCGCGCCTGAAGCAGAAGTACCGCTCGGAGGTCGTTCCCGGCCTCCAGGAGCAGTACAAGTACGGCAACCCCATGCAGGTTCCCGGCCTGGTGAAGGTCGTCGTGAACATGGGTGTTGGCGAGGCCGCCCGCGACGCCAAGCTGATCGACGGCGCCGTGCGTGACCTGACCACCATCACCGGTCAGAAGCCGCTCGTGCGGCGGGCGACCAAGTCCATCGCGCAGTTCAAGCTGCGTGAGGGCATGCCGATCGGCGCGAAGGTGACCCTGCGCAACGACCGGATGTGGGAGTTCCTCGACCGGCTTCTGTCGATCGCCCTCCCGCGTATCCGTGACTTCCGCGGCCTCGACGGGCGCAAGCTCGACGGGCACGGGAACTACACCTTCGGTCTGACCGAGCAGTCGGTGTTCCACGAGATCGACCAGGACAAGATCGATCGTCCGCGGGGCATGGACATCACGGTGGTCACCACCGCGACGACCGACGACGAGGGCCGGGCGCTGCTCAAGCTCCTGGGCTTCCCGTTCAAGGAGAACTGAGCATGGCCAAGAAGGCGCTGATCATCAAGGCGGCCGCGAAGCCGAAGTTCGCCGTGCGTGCTTACACCCGCTGCCAGAAGTGCGGTCGCCCGCACTCGGTCTACCGCAAGTTCGGCCTGTGCCGCGTTTGCGTGCGGGACATGGCGCACCGGGGCGAGCTGCCCGGCGTGTCGAAGGCCTCCTGGTAATCCCCATCCAACCGCCCCGCCCAGCCGCCCCTAAGCGGACTAAAGGCGGAGTTGATGCAACACCGCTTCGCCGTAGGCCCATCTACGGGAACCCCGGCGAGAAAGGTTGACGAACACCCATGACGATGACGGACCCGATCGCAGACATGCTGACGCGTCTGCGTAACGCCAACCAGGCGTACCACGACAAGGTGACCATGCCCTTCTCGAAGATCAAGGCGAACATCGCCGAGGTCCTCAAGAGCGAGGGTTACATCGCCTCCTGGTCGGCCGAGGAGCCCGAGGAAGGCGCCGTCGGCCGGCGTCTGGTCGTTGAGCTCAAGTACGGCCAGAACCGCGAGCGCAGCCTCGCCGGAATCAAGCGCGTTTCCAAGCCCGGCCTCCGGGTTTACGCCAAGTCCGACGAGCTCCCGCGAGTTCTCGGCGGCCTTGGTGTCGCGATCATTTCGACGTCCCAGGGGCTGCTGACCGACCGGCAGGCCCGCAAGCGGAGCGTTGGCGGGGAAGTCCTCGCCTTCGTCTGGTAACTGGAGACTGAGAAACCATGTCGCGAATCGGACGTAAGTCGATCCCGGTCCCGGCCGGCGTCGACGTCACCATCTCGGGCCAGACCGTCAAGGTCAAGGGCCCCAAGGGCGAGCTGTCGCACACCGTCTCGGAGCCGATCACGGTCGAGCAGGACGGTGCCGAGCTGCACGTCAACCGCCCCAACGACGAGCGCAAGGCCAAGGAGCTCCACGGCCTGTCGCGTACCCTGGTCGCCAACATGATCGTCGGCGTCACCGAGGGCTACAAGAAGACGCTCGAGATCAACGGCACCGGTTACCGGGTCACCGCCAAGGGCAAGGACCTCGAGTTCGCCCTGGGCTTCTCGCACCCGGTCAACGTCGTGCCGCCGGCGGGCATCAGCTTCTCCGTCGAGAAGCCGACCCAGTTCACGGTCTCGGGCATCGACAAGCAGCTGGTCGGCGAGGTTGCCGCCAACATTCGGAAGATCCGCCCGCCGGAGCCCTACAAGGGCAAGGGCGTCAAGTACCAGGGCGAGGTCATCCGCCGCAAGGCTGGAAAGGCAGGTAAGAAGTGACCGCCACGCTTCTCAAGCGTCGCAACGGCGCGGGTGTGTCCGCCAAGCGGGCTGTCGGGAAGGCGCGTCGCCACTTCCGAGTCCGCCGGAACGTCTTCGGCACCGCCGAGCGGCCGCGTCTGGTCGTCACCCGTTCCGCGCGGCACATCACCGCGCAGATCATCGACGACCTCAAGGGCCACACGCTGGCCTCGGCCTCCACGCTCGACACCTCCCTGCGGGGTGGCGAGGGTGACAAGAGCGCTCAGGCCGGCAAGGTCGGTGCGCTCCTCGCCGAGCGGGCCAAGGCCGCGGGCGTGTCCAAGGTCGTCTTCGACCGCGGTGGCAACAAGTACGCGGGGCGGATCGCCGCTCTGGCGTCGGCCGCTCGCGAAGCCGGACTCGAGTTCTAGGAGGAATTGACCAATGCCTGGTCAGCAGCGCCGAGGCGGCGGGTCCGGCGGTAACACCGAGGGTGGCAACCGCCGGGACAACCGCCGTGAGGGCGGCCGCGGGAACGCGCCCGTCGACAAGACCCCGCATCTCGAGCGGGTCGTCGCGATCAACCGTGTCGCCAAGGTCGTCAAGGGTGGCCGTCGCTTCAGCTTCACCGCTCTGGTGATCGTGGGCGATGGCGACGGCACCGTCGGCATCGGCTACGGAAAGGCCAAGGAGGTGCCCGCGGCCATCGCCAAGGGCGTCGAGGAGGCCAAGAAGCACTTCTTCAAGGTTCCGCGGATCGGTGCGACCATTCCGCACCCGATCACGGGCGAGGCCGCCGCGGGCGTCGTGCTCCTCAAGCCGGCATCCGCTGGTACCGGTGTCATCGCCGGTGGCCCGGTGCGTGCCGTGCTCGAGTGCGCCGGCATCCACGACGTGCTCTCGAAGAGCCTCGGCTCGTCGAACCCGATCAACATCGTGCACGCGACGGTGGCCGCGCTGAAGGGCCTCGAGTCGCCCGAGCAGGTCGCGTCCCGTCGTGGCCTGCCGGTCGAGGACGTGGCGCCGGCGGCCATGCTGGCGGCGCGTGCGGAAGCGGCGGTGCACTGATGGCCCGTTTGAAGGTCACCCAGATCCGGTCCGAGATCGGGCGCAAGCAGAACCAGCGGGACTCGCTGCGTTCGCTCGGCCTGAAGCGGATCAACGATGTGGTGGTCAAGGAGGACCGTCCCGAGATTCGGGGCATGATCTTCGCCGTGAACCACCTCGTCACTGTTGAGGAGGTCGAGTAATGGCGATCAAGGTCCACCACCTCCGCCCGGCGCCCGGAGCCAAGACCCCCAAGACCCGCGTGGGTCGTGGTGAGGGCTCCAAGGGTAAGACCGCCGGTCGCGGTACCAAGGGCACCAAGGCCCGCTACCAGGTTCCGGCCCGCTTCGAGGGTGGGCAGATGCCCATCCACATGCGGCTGCCGAAGCTGAAGGGCTTCAAGAACAAGAACAAGGTCGTCTTCCAGGTCGTCAACCTGGACCGGCTCGCCGCGCTGTTCCCGAACGGCGGCGAGATCGGCCCGGACGAGCTGGTGCAGGCCGGCGCGGTCCGCAAGGGCCAGCTGGTCAAGGTGCTCGGCTCGGGCGAGCTGGACGGCGTGTCGCTGACTGTCTCGGCGCACGCGTTCAGCGAGTCGGCCAAGGAGAAGATCGCTGCTGCTGGTGGTTCCACCACCGAGCTGTGATGCTCGTGGGGATGCTCGCCCGGGCGACGCGAAACGCGTCGTTCGGGCAGCATCCCCATTGTGGCGTCTGACCTGGGGTTTCATAACCAGGTGAAATGCCTACCCGCGGTGACGGCTACCGTGCTCCACCGTGGGGCGACAAGACTGTTAGAGTCCGTTGCCAGCTAGAGATGTCGGTCGTCCGGACCGATGCCTTCCCCCATCCGCCCCACGCGGCGGTAACCTCGCGCAGGAGGAAGAAGTTGCTCTCCGCCTTTACCAGTGCGTTCCGGACGCCTGACCTGCGCAAGAAACTGTTGTTCACGGTCGCGATCATCGCGCTGTACCGGCTCGGTGCCACTCTGCCCAGCCCTGGTGTGTCCTACACCAACGTGCAGAAGTGCATCCAGATCGTGAACGACCAGAACTCCGGCGGCGTCCTCAACCTGCTGAACCTGTTCTCGGGTGGCGCGCTGCTCCAGCTCTCGGTGTTCGCGCTCGGCATCATGCCGTACATCACCGCCTCCATCATCCTGCAGCTGCTGACCGTGGTGATTCCCCGCCTCGAGCAGCTCCGCAAGGAGGGCCAGTCAGGCCAGGCGAAGATCACGCAGTACACCCGCTACCTGACGCTCGGCCTCGCCGTCCTGCAGTCCTCGGCGTTCGTCGCCCTGGCGCGGACCGGCCAGCTGTTCGGCAACGCGTGTGACCAGAGCGACCCGTCGACGCAGATCATCCCCGAGAACACCGGGCTGCCGATCTGGCTCACGCTCTCCGTCCTGGTCCTGACGATGACCGCCGGCACCGGCATGGTCATGTGGCTCGGTGAGCTCATCACCGACCGCGGCGTCGGCAACGGCATGTCCGTCCTGATCTTCACCTCGATCGCCGCCCGGCTCCCCGGCGAGGGCTGGTCGATCAAGGAGTCGAGCGGCGTCGGCAAGTTCCTCCTGGTGATCGTCCTGGTCCTGGTCATCATCGGCCTGGTCGTCTTCATCGAGCAGGCCCAGCGCCGCATCCCGGTGCAGTACGCCAAGCGGATGATCGGCCGGCGGATGTACGGCGGCACCTCGACCTACATCCCGCTCAAGGTCAACCAGGCCGGTGTCGTCCCGGTCATCTTCGCGTCGTCGCTGCTGTACCTGCCTCAGCTGTACCTGCAGTTCTTCGACCCGAACAACCTCAAGGGCTACCAGATCTGGATCCAGCGGTGGCTGGCCGACCCCACGAGCGAGCTCTACATCGGCGTCTACTTCCTGCTGATCATCTTCTTCACGTACTTCTACGTCTCGATCACGTTCAACCCGACCGAGGTCGCGGACAACATGAAGAAGTACGGTGGGTTCGTGCCGGGTATCCGCCCGGGCAAGCCGACCGCCGACTACCTGGACTTCATCCTTAGCCGGATCACCCTGCCGGGTGCGCTCTACCTCGGTCTGATCTCGGTCCTGCCGAACTTCTTCTTCATCTGGCTGAACCAGCAGCAGTACCAGAACTTCCCGTTCGGCGGTACGGCAGTGCTGATCATGGTGGGTGTGGGTCTGGAGACGGTGAAGCAGATCGAGAGCCAGCTGATGCAGCGCAACTACGAAGGGTTCCTCCGGTAGTGGCCGGCAGGCTCGGCGCCACTCTTGCGTGGGTCAGCGAGGCTCGTTCTCACCGAAGCGAGGCGATGTAGGTGCGGCTGGTACTGGTGGGCCCTCCGGGGGCCGGCAAGGGGACCCAGGCTGAGTTCATCGCCGCCCATCTGGCCGTACCGAAGATCTCGACCGGTGACATCTTCCGGGCGAACGTCTCGCAGGGCACGCCGCTGGGCGTCGAGGCCAAGCGGTACATGGACGCGGGCCAGCTCGTCCCGGACGAGGTGACCATCAACATGGTCCGGGACCGGCTGGCCGAGCCCGACGCCGGTGACGGCTTCCTGCTCGACGGCTTCCCGCGCACGGTTCCCCAGGCCTCGGCCCTGGACAAGCTCCTGGCCGACCTGGGCACCGCCCTCGATCTGGTGATGGAGCTCGTGGTCGACGACGACGAGGTCATCCGGCGGCTGTCGGGCCGCCGGACCTGCCGCGGCTGCGGCAAGATCTGGCACGTCGAGTTCGATCCCACCAGCAAGGAGAACATCTGCGACCGCTGTGGTTCGGAGCTGTTCCAGCGGGACGACGACAAGGCCGAGACGATCGCCAACCGCCTCGTGGAGTACGCGGAGAAGACCGCTCCTCTGGTCGACTTCTACGGCGCCCAGGGCAAGCTGGTGGGCATCGACGCGACCGGCCCGGTCGAGGACGTGACCGTACGCGCCATCGACGCCCTGCGGTCGTACGGAGGCTAGAAAGTGCGCCGCCCCCAGCTCGACATCCAACTGAAGACGCCCGAGCAGATCGAGAAGATGCGGGCCGCCGGCCTGGTCGTCTTCGCCGCTCTCGAGGCGATGCGCGAGGCCGTGGCGCCGGGCGTCTCCACCGGCGACCTCGACGCGATCGCCGAGAAGGTGATCCGCGACTCCGGCGCCATCCCGTCGTTCAAGGGCTACCACGGCTTCCCGGCCTCGATCTGCGCCTCGGTCAACGAGCAGGTGGTGCACGGCATCCCGAGCACCGAGCAGGTCCTGCGCGAGGGCGACCTGGTCTCGCTCGACTGCGGCGCGATCCTCGACGGCTGGCACGGCGACTCGGCCATCACAGTCGGGGTCGGCGAGACCGACCCGGCACTGCTGCGCATGGCCGAGGTGGCCGAGGACGCGATGTGGGCCGGCATCGCCGCCGCCGCGCGTGGCGCCGCCAACGGCCGGGGCAAGCTCACCGACATCTCCTTCAACGTGGAGAAGACCATCCGCAAGGGCGGCCGGTACGGGATCGTGGACGGCTATGGCGGCCACGGCATCGGCACCGAGATGCACCAGGACCCGCACGTGCTCAACCACGGCAAGCCCGGCAAGGGCCCGCGGCTGGTGCCCGGCCTGTGCCTGGCCATCGAGCCGATGATCACGATGGGCTCGCCGCGCACGGCCGAGCTCGAGGACGGCTGGACCGTGGTGACCCGCGACGGGTCCCGCGCCGCCCACGTGGAGCACACCATGGCGCTGCTGGAGGACGGGGTGTGGGTCACCACCGCCCCGGACGGCGGCCGGGCCCGCCTGGGCGATCTGGTGACGTCCCGACAGGCCTGAGGGCGAGTCTTCCGGTTCTTGGGACGGGCTGGCATGGTTGAGGTATGGGCCGTGACCAGATGCGTGCCGGCGACGACGACCGGCGGCAGACCGCCGATGCGCTGAAGACCGCTCTGGATGAGGGCCGGCTCGACCTCGCCGAATACGACGAGCGCCTCCAGCGGGCGTACGCCGCCAAGACGTACGCCGAACTTGATCTCTTGATCGCCGATCTGCCCGGCAGCAAGCCGGCCCAGCCAGCGCCCGTGGCCAAGGTCTCGAAGGCGGCCGAGCGCGAGGCGAAGGTCGAGTGGATCCGCCAGGTGTGGGGCTCGTGGGCCTTCGTCACCCTGCTGACGACGGCCATCTGGTTCATCACGAGCCTGGCCGGCAACGAGTGGGGCTACTTCTGGCCGATCTGGGTGGCCGGCCCGTGGGGTGTGCTGCAGCTCTTCGCGACGATCGGCGGCCTGGCCGGCGGCGCCCCGCGCAAGATGGTCGAGGAACGCGACCGTAAACGGGAGCGTAAGCAGCGTAAACGCGAACGCCGGGCACAGCAGGCGCAGCTGCCTCCGTCGCCAGGCCAAAAATGGGATATGTCCGATTCCAAGGTCGCCGACACACCCGACCACGGGTAGCGCAGACCTCGGTTTGGTGTCCCTGCTGAGCGGGCGTACACTGGCTAGCTGGCGCGCCTGCGTCCACTCTCGCATGTCTTCAGCGCTTCGAAGGCTGCCGGGAGCCGCGGCTGGCAGGATGCACGACGCGCTAACCCCGAACCCCAGTGTCAGGTAGCGGAGGACATGCCTAAGAAAGACGGAGCCATCGAGATCGAGGGCCGCGTGATCGAGCCCCTGCCGAACGCCATGTTCCGCGTTGAGCTCGCCAATGGTCACAAGGTCCTTGCACACATCTCCGGCAAGATGCGGCAGCACTACATCCGCATCCTTCCCGAGGACAGAGTCGTCGTCGAACTGTCGCCGTACGACCTCACCCGTGGGCGAATCGTCTACCGCTATAAGTGATGACTGGGTCGCGGGGGATCTGTTCCCGTCCCGCTGAGAGTTAAGGCAAACCGTGAAGGTCAAGCCGAGCGTCAAGCGGATCTGCAACAACTGCCGGGTCATCCGGCGGCACGGCCGCGTCATGGTCATCTGCAAGACCGACGCGCGCCACAAGCAGCGCCAGGGCTGAGTCCCGGCTCGCTGCCAGATCCGTCAATTGCAAGAGCTCGTCCCAGCCACCTAGTGGCTGCACCCCCGGCGCGGAGGCCGGGGCCCGCCCGGGCAGGCGGGGTGGGACGGGCCCAGACCTCCGAACGATTCTGAGGAGTACGCCCTTACATGGCACGACTCGTCGGCGTCGATCTTCCCCGCGAGAAGCGGATGGAGATCGCGCTCACCTACATCTACGGGATCGGTCGCACCCGTGCCGTAGAGGCACTGACCGCCACCGCGATTGACCTGAACAAGCGCGCCAAGGACCTCACGGACGAGGAGCTGGTCCAGCTCCGCGACTACATCGAGGGCAATTTCAAGGTTGAGGGTGACCTGCGCCGCGAGGTCGCCGCGGACATCCGCCGCAAGGTCGAGATCGGCTCTTACGCCGGCATCCGCCACCGCCGGGGCCTGCCCGTGCGCGGTCAGCGGACCCGGACCAACGCTCGTACCCGCAAGGGCCCGAAGCGCACGGTCGCCGGTAAGAAGAAGCCCGGTCGGAAGTAATAGGAGCGCACTGACTTATGCCACCGAAGGCACGCGCTGGGGCCGCTGTAAAGAAGGTCCGGCGCAAGGAACGCAAGAACGTCGCCCACGGGCAGGCGCACATCAAGAGCACCTTCAACAACACCATCGTGTCGATCACCGACCCGACCGGTGCTGTGATCTCCTGGGCCTCCTCCGGCCAGGTGGGCTTCAAGGGCTCCCGCAAGTCGACGCCGTTCGCCGCGCAGCTGGCCGCCGAGGCCGCCGCTCGCCGGGCCATGGAGCACGGCATGCGCAAGGTCGACGTCTTCGTCAAGGGTCCCGGCTCCGGCCGCGAGACCGCGATCCGTTCGCTGCAGGCCGCCGGCCTGGAGGTCGGGCAGATCTCTGACGTGACGCCGCAGCCGCACAACGGATGCCGTCCGCCGAAGCGTCGTCGGGTCTAAGGGAGAGATCGAAGCAATGGCTCGTTACACCGGTGCGGACTGCAAGCGCTGCCGCCGCGAGAAGATGAAGCTGTTCCTCAAGGGCAGCAAGTGCGACGGGCCCAAGTGCCCGTTCGAGTCGCGTCCCTTCCCGCCCGGCCAGCACGGCCGCGGCCGGACCAAGGAGACCGAGTACCTCCTGCAGCACCGCGAGAAGCAGAAGGCCCGCCGCGTCTACGGCGTGCTGGAGAAGCAGTTCCGCGGTTACTACGAGGAGGCCGTGAACAAGCAGGGCAAGACCGGTGAGGTCCTCCTGCAGATCCTCGAGTCGCGTCTTGACAACGTCGTCTACCGGGCCGGCCTCGCGCAGTCCCGGGACATGGCCCGGCAGCTGGTCAAGCACGGCCACTTCCTGGTCAACGGCGTGAAGGTCGACATCCCGTCGTACCGCGTCAAGGAGAAGGACATCATCACGACCCGGGAGAAGTCGAAGGAGATGACTCCCTTCGTCGTCGCCCAGGCTCAGGCCGGTTCGCGGCCGGTTCCGGCGTGGCTGGAGCCGATCCCGAGCGAGATGAAGGTCCTCGTGCACACCCTCCCGGCCCGGGCGGTCATCGACACCCAGGTCCAGGAGCAGCTGATCGTCGAGCTCTACTCCAAGTAGCAGCTCTGCCGGGGGCGCCGCTCGGCGCCCCCGGTGCATCACCGAAGGCCATCAAATAGTGGGTGGCCCGACAGAAAGAAGAAGTAGCGTGCTCATCAGCCAGCGGCCGTCCCTCTCCGAGGAGTCGATCAGCGAGACCCGCTCCCGGTTCACCATCGAGCCTCTGGAGCCCGGTTTCGGCTACACCCTCGGCAACTCGCTCCGGCGCACCCTGCTGTCGTCGATCCCCGGCGCGGCGGTCACCAGCATCAAGATCGACGGCGTTCTGCACGAGTTCACCACCATCCCCGGTGTCAAGGAGGACGTGGTCGAGCTCGTCATGAACGTCAAGGAGCTCACCGTCAGCTCCGAGCACGACGAGCCGGTCAGCATGTACCTGCGCAAGCAGGGCCCGGGCGACGTCACCGCCGGTGACATCCAGCCCCCGGCCGGTGTGTCCGTGCACAACCCCGACCTGAAGCTGGCCACGCTCAACAGCAAGGGCCGGCTCGACATGGAGCTCACCGTCGAGCGGGGCCGTGGCTACGTCACGGCGGCGCAGAACAAGAGCGCCGGCGCCGAGATCGGCCGCATCCCGGTCGACTCGATCTACTCGCCGGTCATGAAGGTGACCTACCGCGTCGAGGCGACCCGCGTCGAGCAGCGCACCGACTTCGACCGCCTCATCATCGACGTCGAGTCGAAGGCGTCCATCTCGCCCCGCACCGCGCTGGCCTCGGCCGGCTCGACCCTGGTCGAGCTGTTCGGGCTCTGCCGGGAGCTGGACGAGACCGCCGAGGGCATCGACATCGGCCCGTCGCCGCAGGACGCGCAGCTCGCTGCCGACCTGGCCCTGCCGATCGAGGAGCTGGACCTCACCGTCCGGTCGTACAACTGCCTCAAGCGCGAGGGCATCAACTCCGTCGGAGAACTCATCGGGCGGACGGAGGCCGACCTTCTGGATATAAGGAATTTCGGTCAGAAGAGCATCGACGAGGTCAAGATGAAGCTCGCCGGAATGGGGCTGGGCCTCAAGGACAGCGCGCCGTCCTTCGACCCCGCTCACGTCGTGGACTCGTTCGGCGACGTGGACTACGACACCGACGATTACCGCGAGACCGAGCAGCTCTGAGTTTGTAGCTCGGCCATCTAAAGGAGCATTGGAAATGCCCACGCCCACCAAGGGAGCCCGCCTCGGCGGCAGCCCGGCGCACGAGAAGCTCATCCTGGCCAACCTGGCCACCGAGCTTTTCCGGCACGGGAAGATCAAGACCACTGAGGCCAAGGCCCGCCGCCTGCGCCCCCTGGCTGAGCAGCTCATCACCAAGGCCAAGCGCGGCGACCTGCACAACCGTCGCCGGGTGCTGGCCACGGTGAAGGACAAGGACGTCGTGTACGCCCTGTTCGAGCAGATCGCGCCGCGGTACGGCAACCGCCCCGGTGGCTACACCCGGATCACCAAGACCGGCCCGCGCAAGGGTGACGCCGCCCCCATGGCCGTCATCGAGCTGGTCGAGGAGCTCCAGGTGGCGGCGGCCACCGCGCCGGCCAAGAAGGCCGCCCGCAAGGCGACCGCGCAGCAGGACAAGGTCGAGGCGCTGGCCCGCGAGGACGAGGCTCCGGCCGCCGCTCCCGCCGCCAAGGCCGACGTCGACACCGACGCCGACCAGGACGCCGAGGCTCCGGTCAACGCGTCCGGCGACAAGGGCGCCGAGGGCCCGGGCGACCAGGCCGAGGGTGAAGACACCGACGCCAAGGCGTGACGTAACGCGAAAGACCCGGTGCTCCCGTTCGGGGGCGCCGGGTCTTTTCCTTTGTGGGGGAGACATGGAATCGATCCGGCTGCGGCTGGACGTCTCGTACGACGGGGCCGATTTCTCGGGCTGGGCGGCCCAGCCGGGGCGGCGGACGGTGGCCGGTGTGCTGGTGGAGGCGCTCGCGCGGCTGGTCGGCGCGGACACCCCGCTGGGGCTGACGGTCGCCGGGCGTACGGACGCCGGGGTGCACGCCACCGGTCAGGTCTGCCACATCGACCTGCCCGTCGCGGCCTGGGAACAGCTGGAGGGCTCGCTGCTGCGCCGGCTGGCCGCGCTCATGCCGCCGGACGCCCGGGTGCGGGCGGTCCGGGCCGTGCCGGCGACCTTCGACGCGCGCTTCTCGGCCACCTTCCGGCGGTACGAGTACCGGGTCGCCGACACCGTCTGGGGGCCCGAGCCGCTGCGCCGGCACGACACCATCAACTGGGTGCGGCCGCTCGACCTGGACCGGCTCAACGCCGCCTCGCAGTGGCTGACCGGGGAGCACGACTACGCGGCGTACTGCAAGCGCAAGGAGCACGCCACCACGATCCGGGCCATCACCCGGCTCGACTGGCGGCGCGACCCGGACGGCGTCTGCGTGGCCACCGTGCAGGCCGACGCGTTCTGCCAGTCGATGGTCCGCAGCCTGGTCGGCGCGCTGCTGACCGTGGGCGACGGCCGCCGCGACCCGGGCTGGCCGGCCACCCTGCTGAGCCGTACGGAACGCTCCAGCGAGGTGACCGTGGCCCCGGCCCACGGGCTGACCCTGGTCGAGGTGGGCTATGTGGCCGAGGCCGACTACGCCGCCCGGGCCGACGCTACCCGGCGACTACGGGCTTGAGCAGCGACCCGGCCAGGTGGGTGTCGATGATCTCGGCGGTGATCCGGGTGGCGACCGGGTCGTCGTTCGGCACCAGCTGGCCGTCGGCCCGGGTGATCACGCAGTAGAGCAGGTAGTGACCGCGGGCGTGCCAGCCGATCTGGGGCGCGGCCGTGCCGGGGCCGCCCGACGGCAGCGTCGCGAAGCTGCCGTCGCCGCTCTCGACCAGGCCCCGCAGCAGGTCCTCGACCTCCGAGGCGCCGGCCGCGTCGGCCAGGTTGAACGCCCCGGCCGTGACCCGGTAGCCCTCGTAGGGCGCGATCAGGCCGGCCCGCACCACCTCGCGGCAGCCGTACTGCTTCAGCAGTGGTCCCAGATCACCGGTGGTCGCCTCGGCGCAGTCACCGCTCATATGGCGCAGATCGACGGCGTACGGACCGTCGGCGCCGGCCGGTCGCACGCCGTCCTCCGCCGGGAAGACGTCGCCGAGCGCGAGCGTGCGCGGCTCGGCCAGGGCGGCCGGGGCGAGGGTGGTCGCCGGCGGCCGGTCCCGGAACCGGTCGGCGAAGATCAAGAATCCGAACGTGCCGAGCAGGGCGAGCAGGATCAGCGCGGCCAGGCCGCGGGTGAGCAGTTGGAACGGGCGCAACGGCTCCGCGCGGGCCCGGCGCCGGGCCCGGGGCGCGGCCGGACGATGCTGCCCGGCCGGCGCGATGCCGCGGGCGAGCAGAACCAGGCCGCCGTCGGCGGTCGCGCGGTGGGCCGGTCGGGAAGGGGTGCCGTACCGCATGCGGCCACGCTAGGAGCGCACTGTGATCAATGAACGCACAGTTTGTGCGGCACCCCGGAGGTTGCTGCCGCGTTGAACAGCGGCAGACTTGCTCAGGTGACCGCCGACCATTACTTCAGCGCCGAGCCGACGGCGCCCGACCAGCGCCGCGAGATCCAGTTCAGCGTCGCGGGCCTCGACTACAAACTCGCCACCGCGCCCGGTGTCTTCTCCTCGGGCCGGCTCGACCCCGGCACCGCCGTCCTGCTGGGCAAGGGTGACTTCCCGGCGGGCGGGGTGCTGCTCGATCTCGGCTGCGGCTACGGGCCGATCGCGTGCGTGCTGGCCCGCACGGCGCCGGCCGCCGAGGTGCACGCCGTCGACGTCAACTCGCGGGCCCGCCAGCTCACGGTGGAGAACGCGGCGTCGCTCGGCCTGCGCATCCGGGTCGCCGCGCCGGACGAGGTGCCGGCCGATGTGACGTTCGACCAGATCTGGAGCAACCCGCCCACCCACGTCGGCAAGGCCGAGCTGCACTCGATCATGGAGCGCTGGCTGCCGCGGCTCGCCCCCGGCGGCGTCGCCTGGCTGGTCATCAACCGCAATCTGGGCGGGGACTCGCTGCACGCCTGGCTCGTCGAGCGGGGCTGGGCGGTCGAGCGGATCGCCAGCAAGAAGGGCTTCCGGGTGCTCAAGGTCGCGGCGAAAACCGACTGACTTCCGGGCGGGCACCGGGGAGGATGTCCGCCATGGGGTACGTGGATGTCGCCGGCGCCGGATTCGTGCTGCCCGACGGACGGCGGTTATTCGCCGACGTCTCGTTCCGGGTCGGCGAGGGGGCCAAGGTCGCGCTGGTCGGCCCGAACGGCGCGGGCAAGACGACGCTGCTGCGCATGGTCGCCGGTGATCTGCCCATGCAGGAGGGCAGCATCGCGCGCTCCGGCGGGCTCGGCGTGATGCGCCAGTTCATCGGCATGATCGGCGACGACCGTACGCTCGCCGATCTGGCCCTTTCGCTGGTCAAGCCCACGCTGCGGGAGGCGGGGGAGCGGCTGGAGCGGGCCGCGGGGGCGCTCGACGAGTCGGAGCGCACCCAGCTCGCGTACGCCAACGCCCTGGCCCATTGGGGTGAGAGCGGTGGCTACGACGCCGAGGTTCTTTTCGACACCGTGGCCGTCGCGATCCTCGGCAAGCCGTGGGAAGACGTGCGGCACCGTCCGGTGCGGACACTCAGCGGCGGCCAGCAGAAAAGGTTCGCGCTCGACCTGCTGCTGCGCGGCGACGACGAGGTGCTGCTGCTCGACGAGCCGGACAACTTCCTCGACGTGCCCGGCAAACGCTGGCTCGAGTCGCGGCTGCGCGAGTCGCCCAAATCGGTCCTTTACGTCTCGCACGACCGCGAGCTGCTGGCCCAGACGGCCGACCGGGTCGTGGCGGTCGAGGGGGGCAGCGCCTGGACCCATCCCGGTGGCTTCGCCTCGTGGTACGACGCCCGGGTGAACAGGCACGAGCGCCTCGAGGAGAACCACCGCCGCTGGGAGGAAGAGCATCAGAAGCTGAAGGACCTGGTGCTGTCGCTCAAGCAGAAGGCGACCTTCAACGACGGCATGGCCTCGCGCTACCAGGCCGCCCAGACCCGGCTGCGCAAATTCGAGGAGGCCGGCCCGCCGCCGCTGCCGCCCAAGGACCAGTCGCTCAAGATGAACCTGCGCGGCGGCCGCACGGCCAAACGAGCGGTGATCATGAAGCAGGTCGAGCTCGAGGACCTGACGTTCCCGTTCGATCTGGAGATCTGGTACGGCGACCGGGTGGCCGTGCTCGGCGCCAACGGCACGGGCAAGTCGCACTTCCTGCGCCTGCTCGCGGCCGGCGGCAGCGACCCGGAAGCGGAGAACAAGCCGGTCGACGGCGCCCCGCTCGCCCACGTCGCCCACAACGGCGTGGCCCGGCTCGGCGCCCGCGTCCGGCCCGGCCACTTCTCACAGACCCACGATCGGCCCGAGCTGCTCGAACGAACCCTGGTCGAGATCCTCTGGCGCGGCGACGACCACCGCTCGGGCATGGACCGGGCCGGCGCGATGAAAGCCCTCAACCGCTACGAGCTGGCCGCCCAGGGCGACCAGCGCTTCGGCACCCTCTCCGGCGGGCAGCAGGCCCGCTTCCTGGTGCTGCTGCTCGAGCTGTCCGGGGCCACGGTCCTGCTCCTGGACGAGCCGACCGACAACCTCGACCTGGCCTCGGCCGAGGCCCTGGAGGAGGGCTTACGCCAGTTCGAGGGCACGGTGATCGCGGTGACCCACGACCGCTGGTTCACCCGCTCCTTCGACCGCTTCGTCCTCTTCCAGGGCGACGGCGAGGTCGTCGAGACCCCCGAACCCGTCTGGGACGTCCGCTAGGGCTTCGTCAGGGGCACGTAAACCTTGCCGCCGCCCTCGACGAACTCTGAGGATTTCTGGGCCATGCCCTGGGCTTTGAGTTCGTGGCTGATTTTCATGGAGCAGAATTTCGGGCCGCACATGGAGCAGAAGTGGGCGGTCTTGGCGGCGGGGGCGGGGAGGGTCTCGTCGTGGTAGGAGCGGGCGGTCTCGGGGTCGAGGGCCAGCTCGAACTGGTCCTCCCAGCGGAACTCGAAGCGGGCCTTGGACAGGGCGTCGTCCCAGGCCTGGGCGCCGGGGTGGCCCTTGGCCAGGTCGGCCGCGTGGGCGGCGATCTTGTAGGCGATCATGCCGGCCTTGACGTCGTCCTTGTTGGGCAGGCCGAGGTGTTCCTTGGGGGTGACGTAGCAGAGCATCGCGGTGCCGTACATGCCGATCATCGCGGCGCCGATGGCCGAGGTGATGTGGTCGTAGGCGGGGGCGATGTCGGTGGCGAGCGGGCCGAGCGTGTAGAACGGCGCCCCTCCGCAGAGTTCGACCTGCAGGTCCACGTTCTCCTTGATCTTGTGCATGGGCACGTGGCCCGGGCCCTCGACCATCACCTGCACGCCGTACTCCCAGGCGCGGTGGGTCAGCTCGCCCAGCGTGCGCAGCTCGGCGAACTGGGCCGCGTCGTTGGCGTCGGCGATCGAGCCGGGGCGCAGGCCGTCGCCCAGGGAGAACGTGATGTCGTACCGGGCGAAGATCTCGCACAGCTCGTCGTAGTGGGTGTAGAGGAAGTTCTCCTCGTGGTGGGCCAGGCACCAGGCCGCCATGATCGAGCCACCGCGGGAGACGATGCCGGTGACCCGGTCGGCGGCCAGCGGCACGTGCGGCAGCAGCACTCCGGCGTGGACGGTCATGTAGTCGACGCCCTGCTCGGCCTGCTCGATGATCGTGTCGCGGAACAACTCCCAGGTCAGCTTGACCGGGTCGCCCTTGACCTTCTCGAGCGCCTGGTAGATCGGCACGGTCCCGATCGGTACCGGCGAGTTCCGGATGATGGCCTCGCGGGTCTCGTGGATGCGCGGGCCGGTCGACAGATCCATCACCGTGTCGGCGCCCCAGCGGGTGGCCCACGTCATCTTCTCCACCTCCTCGGCGACCGACGAGGTGACGGCGGAGGTGCCGATGTTCGCGTTGACCTTCACCAGGAACCGCGAGCCGATCACCATCGGCTCCGACTCGGGGTGGTTGACGTTGGCCGGCAGCACCGCCCGGCCGGCGGCGATCTCGTCCCGGACCAGCTCCACCGGCACGTTCTCGCGGATCGCCACGAATTCCATTTCGGGCGTGATCTCACCGGCCCGGGCCGCGGCGAGCTGGGTCTTGGTGGTGCCCCAGGCTTTTCGCAGCGGGGGCAGGCCCACCTCCGGGTCGCTGCCCGGTCCCGAGGTGTCGTAGAGCCGTACCGGATCGTTGCCGTCGCTGAGCACGACCTCCGAGAACGGCACGCCGTTGACGTACACCTTGCGCCTCATGCTTTTCCTCCCCAATCGGGATAAAACCGGCGACGAACGGCAGCACGGGACCCCGTACCGCCAGGTATCAGATCGAAAAGTGGTGCAGCGGGCCCGGTCCGGCCCCCAGTTGCCAGTCGCGACCGCCAGCCAGCGCGGCCGCCACATAGCGCTTGGCCGCCCGCACGGCCACCGGCACCGGATCACCGGCCGCCAGCCGAACCGCGATCGCCGACGAGAACGTGCAACCCGAACCGTGGTTGTTCGCCGTCGGCACCGGCTCGCCGCGCAGCGTCTCGGCCCCGCCGTCGTGCCACAGGACATCGGCGGCCGTCTCGCTGCCGGTCACCACGACCGCCCGCGCACCGCGCTGGGCCAGGCCTTCGGCCGCCACGACCATCTCCTCGGCCGTCTCGACCGGGCTTGCCGTCAGGGCGGCGGCTTCCTGCCGGTTCGGGGTCAGGACCCGGCTGTACGCGACCAGAGGCGCGACAGCCGCAGTGTCGGCCAGCCGGGCCCCGGACGTGGCGACCAGCACCGGATCGACGACCAGGTTGGGCAGGCGCCCGGCCCGGTCGGCGATGAGCTCGGCGATCGCCGGATCACCGATCATGCCGACCTTGACCGCGGCCACCGGGAAGTCGGCCAGCACGGCGTCGAGCTGGGCGGCGACGACGTCGATGGGGATGGGGTGGATGGCGGTCACGCCGAGGGTGTTCTGCGCGGTCACGGCGGTGATGACCGAGGTGCCGTACGCCCCGAGCGCGGCAAAGGTCTTGAGGTCGGCCTGAATACCCGCACCCCCACCGGAATCCGACCCGGCGATCGTCAACACAACCGGCGGCGTCATCGCGCGACCGCCGCTGCCAACGCTGCGGCCACAGGCTCGGGATCGTCGGCCCGCATGATGGCGCCGAGCACGGCCACTCCCCGCGCGCCGGCGGCCACGCACGCCGCCGCCCGGGCCGGGGAGTCGATACCGCCCAATGCCAGCCACGGGACGTCGCCGGCGAGGTCGGCCGCGCCCTCCGGGGTCAGCGCGGGTCCGTAGCCGGGCTTGGTTTCGGTCAGGAACACTGGCGAAAGGGTCACGTAGTCCTCGGTGGACAGTGACGGGACGCCGTGGGCTGAGCGGCCGATCAAGCCGGCGCGGGGCAGCGGGTCGGCCTCGGCCAGGTGCACCGCGTCGCCGCCCAGGGGGTCCGGGCCGGCCACGATCAGACGGCCCGGCGGGAGCAGGGCTCGCAACTCAGCAGCGAGCGCGGCTCTCTCGTCGTACGGCAGGTCTCTCTCCCGGAGAATGACCCACTCGGCGCCGCCGCGGATCGCCGCCTGGACCACCGGCACCAGCGGCCCGGTGGCGGACCGGCGATCGGTGAGCACGACGAGGCCGCCGGGGGTCACCATTCGGCCCGTCCCTCGTCCGATGTGGACGCCAGCGCGTGGAAGCGGCGTGGGATGCGCCCAGCGGTGAACGCCATCCGGCCGGCCAGGACCGCGTGCCGCATCGCGGTGGCCATCGCCTGCGGGTCGTCGGCCCGGGTGATGGCGCTGGCGATGAGCACGGCGTCGCAGCCCAGCTCCATCGCGAGGGCCGCGTCCGAGGCGGTGCCGATGCCGGCGTCGAGCACCACCGGGATGTCGACGCTCTGCCGGATCAGGCGGATGTGGTGCGGGTTGGAGATGCCCAGGCCGGAGCCGATCGGCGAGCCGGCCGGCATGACCGCGGCGCAGCCCACGTCGGCCAGGCGGCGGGCCAGGATCGGATCGTCGCTGGTGTAGGGCAGGACCGTGAAGCCGTCGCCGACCAGCGTCTCGGCCGCCCGCAGCAACTCGACGCCGTCGGGCAGCAGGGTCCGTTCGTCGCCGATCACCTCGAGCTTGATCAGATCGGTCTCGAAGGCCTCGCGGGCCAGGTGGGCCGTCTTGACCGCGTCGCCGGCCGTGTAGCAGCCGGCCGTGTTGGGCAGGATCCGCACGCCGAGCCGGTCGAGCATCGGCAGCAGACCCGGGCCGGCCGCGTCGACCCGGCGCAGGGCCACCGTGACCAGGTCGGTTCCGGAGGCGACGATCGCCTGTTCCAGGGCGGTGAGACTGTTGGCGCCGCCGGTGCCGAGGATGAGCCGCGACTTGTCGAACATCGTCAGCCTCCCTGGGCCGCGGTCAGGACCTCGACCGTGTCGCCCTCGGCGAGGGTCACGGTGGGCCAGGTCGAGCGGGGCACGACCTCGCCGTTGACCGCGACCGCGACTCCGCGCCGAGCCTCGGTGAGCGACTCGACCAGAGTCTGCACGGACAACTGCTGGTCACCGTCGAAGCTGCGCCCGTTGACGGTCAGCCGCATCAGAACCTCCTCGGGTCGAAGTCGGTCGGCGTCGCGATGCCCTCCAGCAGGTCGGCGGTCAGGGCCGCGGTCACCGGGGCGAGCAGGATGCCGTTGCGGTGGTGCCCGGCGGCGACGATGCGGCCGGGCGCGAAGTAGCCGATCAGGGGAGCGTTGTCCGGGGTGCCGGGGCGGTGCCCGACCGTCGTCTCGGCCAGCTCCAGCTCGGCCAGACCCGGCACCAGCTCGATCGCGGCCCGCAACAGGTCGTACACCCCGCCCGCGGTGATCAGGCTGTCGGTGCGTTCCTCCTGGGTGGCGCCGACGACGATCTCGCCGTCCTGGCGGGGCACCACGTACACCGGCCGGCCGTCGACGGTCGCGTCGAGCACGTGCCGCAGCAGACCCGGCTCGCCTTTCAGGCGAAGGACCTGACCCTTGACCGGCCGTACGGGGAGTCCGGTGAGCCGGGCCGTGCCGGTGCCGGCCGCCACGACGATCGTCCCGGAGTCCACGTCGGACAGTGAGTCGACCCGCTTGGCGACGATCCGGCCGCTCAGCTTCGCCCGGAGCGCGGCCACGACCCGGCGCGGGTCGACCTGCCGCTCACGGGGTGAGTGCACGCCGGCCCGTACCCGCGGGCTGAGAGCCGGCTCCAGCGACCGCAACTCCGACGGGCGCAGCAGCGGAAGCTGCTGTTTCGTCCAATGCCGGGCCGCGGAGGCCACGTCGTCCGCGGTCATCGCCAGGCTCAGCGTTCCCGTGTCGTCGTAGCCGACGTCGACGCCGAGCCCGGCCGCGAAGCCGGGCCACAGGTCGGCCGACCGCTCCATCAGCCGCACCAGCGCCGGGTCCTCGAACGCCGACTCGCCGCCGGGGGCCAGCATGCCCGCCGCCACGTGCCAGGCGCCCTCGTCGCCGCCGTCGAGCACGGTCACGTCCCGGCCCCGCTCGACGAGCTGCCAGGCGATCGACAGGCCGATGATCCCGCCGCCCACCACCACGACGTCGCTCATGCCAGCGCCTTCAGGAACGCGATCGTGACACCGGCCGGGTCGCCCGCCACGGCCGAGATCGCGGCCACGCCGTACGCCCGGAGAAGCGGCACCCGCTGCGGGGTGATCCCGCCGATCGCGATGACCGGCGTGCCCGGCACCGCGGCGGCGACCCTGGCAATCCCCTCCGGCCCGATCGGATCGGGGAGTCCTGCCTTGCTGGTGGTGGCGAAGGCCGGCCCGGACCCGAGATAGGACGCCCCGTCGCGGACCGCCTGTTCGGCGGCTTCGGGCGTACGGCACGTGGCGCCGACGATGGCCGAGGGACCGAGCACCCGCCGCACCGCAGCGACCGGCAGATCTTCCGCACCCACGTGGACACCGTCGGCGCCGGCCGCCAGGGCCACCCCTACCCGGTCGTCCACCAGGCAGATCGCGTCACCAGCGCGCCGGCACACGTCGAGGGCGGCCACGGTCAGCTCGTAGGCCGCGCGATCGGACTTCTTCTCCCGCACCTGGATGGCGACCGGCCCGTGGCCGACCGCCCCTCGCACGACGTCGAGCGAGTCGGTGACTACATGCAAACGAGGAAACAACGAACGCTCCTCCCTGCGCCGGCATGACCCGGATCAGGTTCTACGGTCGGGGGCTGCGTCGGCCCCCCTCTCAGCCCGGTGCACCGGACTCCCGTGGGGTTGTTGTTCGGACCATAACCGGTCCGCGGCGAAAAAAGCTAGGAGCCGGAAATCACAGCCGGCTCCTCGCCGCATGATCAGAGCTTGTAGAAGGTCACGTAGTGGTCGGGGGTGAACCAGGCTTCCTTTGTGGAGCGGTTGACCACGATCCGGTACGCGTCGCGGGTGGCGCCGCGGGTGCGGGAGTAGACGTCGTACTCGTTGTAGGTGGCGTTGAGGGGGAGTTGCTGCTCGCGGTTCTGGAAGGTGCCGCCGGTGTAGTTGTACTGGCCGTACGGCCAGGAGTACCAGCCGCTGCTGGTCGGCCAGCCGAGCGACGACCAGCCGGTGCGGGCTGTGCGGGCGGCTGAGCAGCGCGAGATCGTGCAGCTCGAGTAGACGGCGGCCTGGGCCGCGTCCGTGGTCGTGGGCGCCACCACGGCCGGCGCCACCAGGGCGGTGCCGGAGAGGGCGAAGACCATCGCGAGGCCGGCCAGGAGCCGGCGGAGGCGGGGTTGCCGGTCAGGGGTCATGACCACATCGTGGAGCGCGGGGAGGCCGCGCGGTACCTCCCCGATGGATCATTCCATTGATGTTTGCCTATCGATTACCGGCCCAGGCCGCCGACCCAGTCGGTCAGCTCGCCCTCCCGGCCCTGCTGGGCGGCGCGGGGCTGGGGCGGGGTGAAGCCGTCGAACGACGGTGTCGGCAGGACACCGGTGTCCGACGGGCGCAACTCGTGATCGGGGCGCTGGGCGGCGGCCGAGGCGCGGGCCGCGACGGCGGCGGCGACGCTGGCCCGGCCGGTGATGGCCTGCGCGGCGCCGGCCCCCGGCGGCGGGCCGGTCGGGCCGGTCGGGCCGTTGGCGGCCTGGGCGATGGCCGACGGCTGGGACTCGCGCTGGGGGAGCGGCGGGCGCTCGGGAGTGGGCGCGCTCTCGGCCGGCGCGCCGACCGGGCCGCGCCGGAACACCGCGGCCAGCACCGAACCGAACACTCCGGCGCCGGCGGCGGTCATCGCCGCCCAGTAGGGCACCTCCTGGTAGCGGTCGGCGCCCGCGCCGGGGCCGGCGATCAGATAGGCCACGGTCAGCAGGGCCGGGCCGGGCAGGCCGGCCAGCGCGATGGCCGCGGTCGAGGCCTGCCGGCGACGGGCGGCCAGGCCGATCAGCAGGCCGCAGATCAGGGCCAGGGCCGGCATCGTGAACAGCGCGGCCTGGTCGACGGCCTTGCCCGGCAGGATGCTCAGGTCGAGCACGCCGAGGCGTACGGCCGGAAGGTCTTGACCTGGCCGCAGTGACGGGGCCACCGAGGCGACCGCGAGGACCCACACGGCGACGGTCAGCGTGATGATGCTCCAGCGGGCCACCGTGCTGCGCAGGGCGGCGTAGGCGGCGAAGATGCCGATGGCCGCCCCGAGCGCGGCGCACGCGCCGACCACGAAGACCGGGTCGACCCCGGCGACCTGCGCGTTGCGGGCCGGCTGCATGGTCAGCGGGACGATCGCGGCCGCGCCGAAGCCGGCCACGACGGCGGGGACGAAACGGGCGCCGGCGGGTGGGTTCGGGGGCAGCTGGGTGCGGCCGACCACGGCGCCGATGGCGGCGGCGGTCATGGCGAACCAGGCCACCCAGGCCAGCTGGGCGATCCACTCGTCACGCGCGGTGACCTCGACGACGCGGGTGAAGCGCAGGAAGCCCAGACCGTAGGCCAGGCCCAGCTGACTGGCCCCGCCCAGCGCGGCAACGCCGAACGTGGCCCCCAACAGCTTCGCCCAGGTGCGGAAAGTCATGCCCGGCACGTTACGGAATCCTCTCCCGTGAACGCCACTGGGACGTCCGATTCTTAAGGCAGTCCAAAATCCGGCTTACGGAACCCTTGTACGGAGGGTGATCACGCCATCAGAAGATCATGAAGCTGGGCGCTGCACCGGGCCACCTCGTCCAGGTTGGCCGACCGGCCGAGCGCCCGCGGCCGCGGGATGTCGACGTCGATGATCTCGCGGACCCGGCCCGGCCGCGGGCTCAGCACTACCACGCGGTCGGCCAGCAGCACCGCCTCGTCGATCGAATGGGTGACGAAGACCGTTGTCGCTTCCTGCTCCATGTGGATGCGCTGGAGCTCGACCGAGAGCTCTTCCCGGATCAGCGGGTCGAGCGCCGAGAACGGCTCGTCCATCAGCATCACCCGGGGACGGCCGATCAGCGCGCGGCACAGCGCCACCCGCTGCTGCATGCCGCCCGACAGCTCGTGCGGCAGCCGCTTCTCGAAGCCGGCCAGGCCGGTCAGGGTCAGCAGCTCGTGCGCCCGGTCGCGGTACTCGGCCTTGCGCCAGCCGAAGATCTGCACCGGCAGCAGCACGTTGTCCAGGACCGTGCGCCACGGCAGCAGGGCCGGGCGCTGGAACATCATCGAGACGTCCCGGCGTGGCTTGACCACGTGGTCGCCGGAGACCTCGATGCGGCCACCGGTCGGTGGGAGCAGGCCGGCGATCATCCGCAGCAGCGTCGACTTGCCGCAGCCGGAACGGCCCACGACCGCCACGAACTCGCCGTCGGCCACCTCGAGGCTGACGTCGCGCAGAGCGTCCACAGTGCCGGACCGGCCGGTGAAGGTGCGTGAGACCCGGTCGATGCGGATCACGAGGCCAGCCGCCAGCGGCCGGCCCGCGCCACCAGCACGGTGAGCGCCTGCGGCATGAGGCCGGAGTGGTTGTCGGGCGTGATGCGGATCGGGCCGGAGAGCCCGTCGACCTGCGAGGTCTCGATGATGTCGCGGATGCCGTCCCGGTTGTTGCCGGCCCGGGCCACCGCGTCGGCGACCAGGTCGACCGCGTCCGCCGCGAACGAGGCGACGCCCGAGTAGCTGCCGTAGCGCGAGGTGTAGTCGCGGAACCACTGCTTGCGCGAGGACTTGGCCGGGGTCGTGGCGATCACGTCGTCGATGGCCAGGATCGGCGTGAAGATCATCCGGGCGTCGTCGGTCGCCTTGACCGCGGCCGCCGGGATGAACAGGTCGCCGGCCGAGGCGGCGTCGAAGTACAGCTTGCCCTTGTAGCCGACCTGCTTGGCGCCGATCGCGGCCAGCTGGGCCTGGTCGGGCGCGGTGAGCACGACGATCGCGCCCGGCTCGGCGTCGGCCAGCGTGCCGACGGCCTGGGTGATGTCGGTGGCGGTCGGCTTGACGGCCCGGACGATCTGGCCGCTGACGCCGGAACCGTTCAGCTTCGCGGAGAGGGCCTTCAGCGCGCCCTTGCCGTACAGATCGTCGGAGTGCAGGATGCCGATCTTCTTGATCTTGGCCTGGCGGAGCTCGGCCACCATCGCGGCCGCGCTGTCCGGCGAGTTCGGGCCGATCTTGAAGAGATAACGCCGATCGCTGACCGGGTTGACCACCTCTTCGGAGGCGGCCAGCGAGATCGTCGGCACCTTCTTGTCGGTGATCGTCTTGACCGCGCCGACCGTGCATTGATCGCAGGCGCCGGTGACGATCGCGGCGACCGACTTGTCGTCCGCGAAAGAGCTGATGTTGCGCAGCGAGGACGTCGGGTCGTTCCGGTTGTCCTGCGTGATCAATTTCAGCTGCCGGTCGCCGAGCTGGCCGGAGGCGTTCACCTGCTCGATCCGCAACTGCAGGGCCCGGGCGTATGCGGTGTCGACGGCCGACGAATTGTTGAGGTCGGCGGCGATGGTGATGACTTCCGACGCTTCGGTCGAGTCGTCGTCCGAGGAGCAGCCGGCCGCACCGGCGACGAGGAGCATCGATGCCACGGCGGATGCCGCGGTGATGCGGGAGAGCCGCACTGCGGTGCCTCCTAGAAAGGCCATACGGACAAGTTGTCCGTTCGAACGCGCCAAACCTTGCCAACGTGAGGGCCACCGGTCAAGCAGGGGTCCATCGATGGAGCGAGACGCTTGTCTCACATATTGGTTGGAATCTTGGGATTTGATCGTGACCGGGTCATCACAGAATGTCGTGGTCGGCATATTCGTGCACGTCAAAGAGGTGCGAATGTCGAATGTGGAACTGGCAATGCAACCAACAGTCGGACGTCGAGTTCGTTTCGGGGAGTTTCCGGACTTCCCAAACCAATGTCCGCTCTGATGAAATTCCCGGGCCGCAGCGGTCAGGCGGGCGAAGAGACACGGGATTGACCACGGAGGAGAAGTCGTGAGCACCGGATCTTCGACCCAGGTGGCGCGCCGTGGTGTCTTTCCCCGGCTCCGCGACGCCCGCATCCGGGCCAAGCTGGCGCTGATCCTGCTCGTGCCGCTGGCCGCCGTCATCGTGCTGGCCACCACGCGCCTGGTCGATATCGGACAGCGCGCGTCCGCCGCCGGGCAGGTGGAGGAGCTGACCAAGCTCGACACCGACGTCTCGGCGCTGACCCAGTTGCTGCACACCGAGCGCATGACCGCCGCCGCCTACCTGGCCGCCCCGGTCGGTGCCAAGCCGGACGCGTACAACGCCACGGTCCGCAACACCGACGCCCAGATCGCCGTCTACCGCGCCCACCGGGCCGGCATCGACGACCCGCCGGGCGCCGTGCGCGACCGGCTGAGCCGGATCGACGACCACCTCAACACGATGGACGCCACCCGCACGGCGGTCGGCAAGCGCGAGGGCATCGCGGTCGCCGAGGCCGTGTCCCGTTACGGCGTGGTCATCACCGACCTGGTCGCCTACGGCGAGGCGGTCAGCCAGGTCGCCGGTGACAGCGAGGTGGCCGACAACCTCCGCGCGCTCGCCGCGTTCTCCCGGGCCAAGGCGGGCACGGCCGAGCAGGAGGCCGTCTCGTACGCCGCCCGCGCCTCCGGTGACATCAGCGAGGAGCAGCGGGTCGCGTTCATCGCGACGCAGACCAGCCAGCAGGAGGCGCTCACCACCTTCTCCCTGGTGGCCAGCCCCGAGCAGCGTGCCCTGGCCGACAAGGTGGTCAGCGGCGACGCGGTCAACCTGGTCGACGGCGTCGCCACCCAGCTCGGCCGGGGCGACGCGGTGGACGCCGGCGACATCACCGAGGCCTTCGGCGCCGTGGTCGACCTGATGCGCTGGGCCGAGCAGCAGCTCGAGTCCAAGATCGTGGCCGCCGCGAGCGACGACCGGGACGCGGTCGTCCGGCAGGCCGCCATCGAGTCGGCCCTGGTCGTGCTCGTGCTGATCATCGCCATCGCGCTCGCCGTGATCCTGGCCCGCTCGCTCAACATGTCGCTGCGCCGGCTGCGTGAGGGCGCGCTCGCGGTGGCCAACCGCGACCTGCCCGACGCCGTGGCCAAGCTGCGCGACTCCCGCAACCTGGGTGAGGGCGGCGCCGACGACATCGTCCGCCAGGTCCGCGACCCGATCAACCTGTCCAACCGCGACGAGATCGGCCAGGTCGCCCAGGCGTTCAACGTGGTCCACCGCGAGGCGGTCCGGATCGCGGCCGAGCAGGCCGCGCTGCGCACCAGCGTCTCGACGATGTTCCTCAACCTGGCCCGCCGCAGTCAGTCGCTGGTCGACCGGATGATCGGCGAGCTCGACATGATCGAGCGCACCGAGGAGGACCCGAAGCGGCTCGCTCAGCTCTTCGAGCTCGACCACCTGGCCACCCGGATGCGCCGCAACGACGAAAACCTCCTGGTGCTGGCCGGCGCCGACTCGAGCCCGCCGCGGCGCGAGGACGCGCTGGTGGTCGACGCCCTGCGCGCCGCGCAGTCCGAGGTCGAGCTCTACAACCGCATCGAGTTCGGCACGGTCGACACCGACATCTCGATCGCCGCGCTCGCCGTCAACGACGTGGTCCGTCTCGTCGCCGAGCTGCTCGACAACGCCACCCGCTTCTCCCCGCCGACCACCGTGGTGGTCGCCGACGGCCGCCGGATCCGCGACTACGTGGTGATCCAGGTCGAGGACCGCGGGCTCGGCATGTCCGAGGAGCAGATGGACCAGCTCAACCGCCGGCTGGCCGAGCCGCCGGACGTCGACGTGGCCGCGTTCCGCCTGATGGGCCTGGCCGTGGTCAGCCGGCTCGCCTCCCGCTACGGGATCCGGGTCGAGCTGCGGGCCAACCTCGAGGGCGGCACGGTCGCCCAGGTCACCCTGCCGAGCAGCATCGTCGTCACGCCCCGGCGCAGCGACACGTTCGGTGGCGGCCGGCTGCCCGAGCTGGGCGCGGCGCCGCTGGGCGGCTGGGACGCCCGGGCCTCGCGAGCCGCCACGGCCACGCTGCCGACCATCGAGCCGCCGCGGCCGGCGCCCGAGCCGGTCATGCCGGAGCCGGTGCAGCAGCACCCGACGCTGCCGGTCTTCCCGTCGCAGCGCCCGCCGAGCGACCCGGCCGAGGTGCGGCCCACGCCGAACCGGCCGCCGTTGCCGACCCGGGTGTCCAAGACGATCGAGCAGGCGCAGAACGCGCCGACGATGAACGGCTTCACGCCGACGGTGCCGCCCGTCTCGGCCCCGCCGGTCTCACCGGCCCCCGCACCGACCGGCAGCTGGGGCGCGGCGCTGGCCGCGATGCCCCCGGTGCCGGCCCAGCCGCCGGCCCCGCCGGCCGACGACCGCAGCGACTCCCCGATCTTCGTGCAGATGCAGCAGAGCTGGTTCCGCAACCACGACGGGGCGAGCCAGGAGCAGTTCGGGATGCCGACGGCGGGCTACGCGCCCCCGCCCAACGAGATCCCGGCGGCGGTGGCAGCGCCCCCCGCGCCCGCTCCCACGCCCGCTCCGAAGCCCAAGCCCGCGCCCGAACAACCGGCGCCGACGACGACCGGGCACAATGGACCGTCGGTTCCGAAACAGCGCCCCGCTGAGGAGGACCGGTGGAAGACAGCGGCGGACGAGGGATGGAAGCGGGCCATGGCGGCGGCTGAACCGGTCGACGCCGGAACCACGCGATCCGGCCTCCCCAAGCGCGTACCGCAAGCACAGCTGGTGCCCGGCGGCGTGCAGGAGGGCCCGAAGGCCCAGAACCGCCGCAGCCCCGACGAGGTCCGCGGGTTGCTGTCCGCGTACCACCGGGGAGTGCAACGCGGGCGGACGGACGGCACCGCCGAGTCCGCCGCCTTCCAGGCTAAGGAGACCGATCAGTGACCAGGCCCCCCACCATGCAGGACATGGGCTGGCTGCTCAACAACTTCGCCAACAGCGTGGCCGGCATCGCCCACGTCGTCGCGGTGTCCGCGGACGGGCTGCTGCTGGCCGCCTCCCGCGACCTGCCGGCCGACCGGGCCGACCAGCTCGCCGCCATCACCTCCGGGGTGGTCAGCCTGACCGACGGCGCCTCGCGCATGTTCAACGCGGGCACCGTCCAGCAGACGATCATCGAGATGGAGAGCGGCTACCTCTTCCTCATGTCCATCAGCGACGGCTCCGCGATGGCCGTCCTGGCCGCCCGCAGCTGCGACGTCGGCCAGGTCGGGTACGAGATGGCGCTGCTGGTCGAGCGGGTCGGCGCGGCGCTGTCGCCCGCCACCCGTGAAGCAGTCAGCCATTAGAAGCCGGACCGCCGGAACGGGGTGAGGAGCGGATGGGACAGCCACAGGACCCGAGAGGCAACCTTGTGCGCCCGTACGCGGTCACCCGCGGGCGGACGGAACCACGCCGGGACATCCCGATCGAGGCGGTCCTGGTCGCGAGCCAGGCCGCTCTGCAAGAGGCCCGGTTCGCCGGGCATGACAAATACCGCATCGCTGTCCTGTGCGAGGCGAAAGCGCAGTCCCTCGCCGAGCTCTCCGCGCTCTCCCGGTTGCCGCTGGGTGTCGCTCGGGTGCTCGTCGCGGACATGGTGGCCGACGGGCTGCTGTCGTTGCACAGCGCCGCTCCCAAGACTGGGTTCACGGAGCGGATGGATCTGCTGGAAAGGGTGTTAGGTGGACTTCGCAAGCTCTGAGCGGGCGGGGGCGCAACCCAAAGAGATCACCTCCGCGAAGATCGTCGTCGCCGGGGGATTCGGCGTCGGCAAGACGACGCTGGTCGGGGCGGTCTCCGAGATCGAGCCGCTGACCACCGAGGCCGTCATGACCTCGGCCGGTCAGGGGATCGACGACGCGTCCAAAGTGCCCGGCAAGGGGACCACGACGGTCGCCATGGACTTCGGCCGCATCACCATGGCCGACGACCTCATCCTGTACCTCTTCGGCACCCCCGGGCAGACCCGCTTCTGGTTCATGTGGGACGAGCTGATCCGTGGCGCCGTCGGGGCGGCGGTGCTGGTCGACACCCGGCGCATCGCCGACGCCTTCGCGCCGCTCGACTACTTCGAGAACCGTCACCTGCCGTACCTGGTCGCGCTGAACTGCTTCGACGGCGCTCCCCGGTACGAGCCCGACGAGGTCCGGGAGGCGCTGGCCATCCCGCCGCACGTCCCGCTGATCATGTGCGACGCCCGTCATCGCGAGTCGGTCAAGCAGGTGCTGGTCGGCGTCGTCGAGCACGCCATGGCCACGCTGGTGGCCGAGCAGTCAGGCGGCTATCCGGCGCCGGTGGGATAAAGGCTCAAGAACGAGGTCGTAGCTCGGTGGGGAGTACAGATCGCTGCTCCCGCCGAGGGCCGCGGCGGGGTGAGCTGGGCGCTGGCGCGCCCAGAACGCTCACCCCACCACGGCGACGTGCGTGAGTGGTTGCGCTTTCGAAAACCAGCGCTTGCCGGCCCGAGCTTTTTGGTCGGCGCTTTCAGCCGGCCAGCCGGTAGCCGCGTTTCACCACGGTCTGGACGACCCCGGGGGCGGAGAGGCCGGCCCGCAGCCGGGCCACGGCCATCTCCACGGCGTGTTCGTCCGCGCCCCGGGGCAGGGCGTGCAGCAGGGCCGCCCGGGACAGGACGCGGCCCGGCGCCGACGCCAGAGCGCGCAGGACGGCCATCGGGCCGGGCGCCAGCGGGCGTAGCTCTCCGTCGACGATGGCCGCGTGGCCCCGCAAGGTGATGGAGTGCCCCGCCACCTCCAGGGAGACGGCGCGCCGGGGCAGCTCGTCGACGATCGTGCGGACCAGGGCGCTGAGCCGGGCCCGCGGGGGCGCCACGACCGGGATGCCGTGCCGGCGCAGGGGAGCGGCCGTGACCGGGCCGGCGCAGGCGACCAGGATGTCGCCGCGCAGCGCCTCGAGCACGGCCTCGCTGTTCGGGCCGGCCGCGTGCAGCAGCGCCGACACGGCCGGCGCGGCCGTGAAGGTCACCGCGTCGACCAGGCGCCCGATGATGAGGTCGACCAGCCGTTCCAGCGGGGCCGGGTCCATCGGCGGCGCCCAGCGGTAGACGGGCACCTCGATCACGCGGGCGCCGGCCGCGCGCAGCGCCTCGGTGTACTCGGGCTGGCTCTCGCCGTGCAGCTGCATGGCCACCGTCCGGCCGGCCAGGCCGCGGGCCCGGAGGTGGTCGACGACCTCTTCATAGCTCTCGCCCTCGGGCGACCACTGATCGTGCAGCCCGGCCGCCCGGACCGCGGCCCGGGCCTTGGGACCGCGGGCGATCAGATAGGCCCGGGTGAGCGCCGCCCGCAGCGGCTCGGCCAGGCCCCAGCCCTCGGCCGCCTCGAGCCAGCCGCGCAGGCCGATGCCGGTCGTGACCAGCACGACATCGGGCGGGGTCTCCAGGCTGGCCCGGGTCGCGGCCTTGAGCTCGGCGTCGTCGGCGATCGGGACGATGCGCAGCGCGGGGGCGAGCACCACCCGGGCCCCGCGGCTTTCCAGCAGGCTCGCCAGCTCGTCCCGGCGGCGGTCGGCGGTGACGCCGACCGTGTAGCCGGAGAGCGACGCGGCCGGCTCGGCCAGCGCGGCCGCCGAGATCACCGTCCGGCGCGGTCCCCCCGTACGGTCGGTCATGTTCTCTGAAGAAGTCGCGACGCGGCCGGCCGGTCCACCGAAGGGCACGCTCGGAGCCCGCCGTCCTCAGCGTCGACCCGCTCCCATGTCACGCCTGCGTTCTCCGCCGTACCTCCGGCCGGCGCGCGCCGCGACTCCTCCTGGCCGAACCGGGAAGCCGGCTCGGCCGACACCGTCAGGTCCGTCCTCAACCCTGACGGTGGCTCTTCCATAGTGCGCCGCCCCGCGGCGGCCCGGCGAGAGCCGGGCCGCTCGGTCGTGGTCTCCGCACCGATGGCCATGTCGCCAAGCGTGTCGTCGCGGAATTTCACCGATGCGTCCCGTTTGTTTCGAGCCTGCTAACCGTCGGCGGGTGGTGACCTCGGTGACCTTGGATACCGGCCTCGGGCGTGTTCGGGCGAGCGGGTATGCTTGGCGCGCATATGTTTGGAGGTCACGTCGGCCTGGGCTCTTTGCGGGGCCGCCCTTCGCGGGCAACGGCGAGACCGCCGACCGCTGTGACCCTGCACGTTTGGACCCTGCACGTTTTGACCACGCGCCGCACGGCCGGGTATTGTTGCCTGCTGTTGTGCGACAGCTGCGAGCGTGCCCCTCGGGGTAGGCTTGATGTTCGCGTTCGCCGCGACCAGCGCGCGACCCCAGACCGACGACAAGACAAGGTAATTCTGTGCGTACGTACAGCCCGAAGCCGGGTGAGATCGAGCGTCAGTGGCACATTATCGACGCTTCTGACGTCGTCCTGGGCCGCCTGGCCACCCACACCGCGACCCTCCTGCGCGGCAAGCACAAGCCGACCTTCGCGCCGCACGTCGACACCGGCGACTACGTGGTGATCATCAACGCCGGCAAGGTCGCCCTGACCGGCAACAAGCGGCAGACCAAGGTCGCCTACCGCCACTCGGGCTACCCGGGTGGTCTCAAGCAGGTCGGCTACGAGGAGCTGCTCACCAAGCGCCCCGAGAAGGCGATCGAGCTGGCCGTCAAGGGCATGCTCCCGCACAACAAGCTCGCGCGGCAGATCATCAAGAAGCTGAAGGTCTACCCGGGCGCTGAGCACCCGCACGCCGCCCAGCAGCCCCAGCCGTTCGAAATCACCCAGATCGCGCAGTGAGCGCGGGAGAAGGCAGCAGCATGTCCGACATCATCGAGCCCGAGGTCGTCGAGACCGTCGAGGAGCCCGCTGAGACGGTCGTCGTGGTCGAGACGCCCGCGCCGGCCCCGGTCCGCGCCCCGCGTCCCGGTGACCGTCCCATCCAGACCGTCGGCCGCCGCAAGGAGGCCATCGTCCGGGTGCGTCTCGTCCCCGGCAGCGGCAAGATCACGTGCAACGGCCGCGACCTCGAGGCCTACTTCCCCAGCAAGGTGCACCAGCAGCTCATCCGTGAGCCGCTCGTCACCGCGGAGAAGGAAGAGCAGTTCGACGTGATCGCCAACCTGCGCGGTGGCGGCATCACCGGCCAGGCCGGCGCGCTGCGCCTGGGCATCGCCCGCGCGCTCATCACCAACGAGCCGGACGACCGTCCCGCGCTCAAGAAGGCCGGCTTCCTCACCCGTGACGCCCGCGTCAAGGAGAGCAAGAAGTACGGTCTCAAGAAGGCCCGTAAGGCTCCGCAGTACTCGAAGCGCTGATTTTGCGCCGAGTCTGACACGGCCGGGTTGCGCCCCTCGCGGGGCCGCGGCCCGGCCGTTTGCGTTCCCTCCCCTTGAATCGACGCGACGCACCCGGCGCGGGCCCCTCTCTCCACGGACCGCCCGGCGAAAGGAAACCGCCATGGGGCGACTCTTCGGCACCGACGGCGTACGTGGGCTCGCCAACGGCGACCTCCTCACCCCGGAACTGGCCCTGTCCGTAGCGGTCGCGGCCGCCCGGGTGCTCGTCGAGAGCGACGGCAGCCACCCGCCGCTGGCCATCGTCGGCCGTGACCCCCGGGCCAGCGGCGAGATGCTCGAGGCGGCCGTCGTGGCCGGCCTCACCAGCGCCGGCGCCAACGTGGTGCGGGTCGGCGTGCTGCCCACCCCGGCCGTGGCCTACCTGGTCGCCCAGACCGGGGCCGACCTGGGCGTCATGCTCTCGGCCTCGCACAACCCGATGCCCGACAACGGGATCAAGCTCTTCGCCGCGGGTGGCACCAAGCTCCCCGACGAGCTCGAGGAGCGCATCGAGAAGGCCGTCGAGGACGGCCACGGGCTGGTCGGCCGGCCCACCGGCGCCGGGATCGGGCGGGTCAACGACCTGCTGGACGGGGCCGAGCACTACATCAAGCACCTGGTCGGCTCGACGCCGCACTCGCTGACCGGGATCAAGGTCGTGGTCGACTGCGCCAACGGCGCGGCCAGCGAGGTCGGCCCGGTGGCCTACGAGGAGGCCGGGGCCGAGGTCATCGCGATCCACGCCGACCCCGACGGCCTGAACATCAACGACGACTGCGGCTCGACCCACCTGGAGAAGGTGCAGGCGGCCGTCCTCGAGCACGGCGCCGACCTGGGCATCGCGCACGACGGCGACGCCGACCGCTGCCTCGCGGTGACCGCCTCGGGCGAGATCGTCGACGGCGACCAGATCATGGCGATCCTGGCCCTGGCCATGCGCGACGCGGGCACGCTGACCGACGACACCCTGGTCGCGACCGTGATGAGCAACCTCGGCCTGCGCATCGCGATGAAGCAGAACGGCATCAAGCTGCTCGAGACCAAGGTCGGCGACCGGTACGTGCTGGAGGAGCTGAACGCGGGCGGGCTGGCCCTGGGCGGCGAGCAGAGCGGGCACATCGTGATGCCGGCCTACGCCACCACCGGCGACGGCGTGCTGACCGGCCTGCACCTGATGGCCCAGCTCGCGGCGAGCGGCAAGTCCCTGGCCGACCTGGCCGCGGTCGTGCACACCCTGCCCCAGGTCCTGATCAACGTGAAGGTCGGCGACCGGGAGGCCGGCGCGGCCGCCCCGACCGTGCAGGCGGCCGTGGCCCTGGCCGAGGACGAGCTGGGCGAGACCGGCCGGGTGCTGCTGCGCCCGTCCGGCACCGAGCCCCTCGTCCGGGTGATGGTCGAGGCCGCCAGCGAGGAGCAGGCCCGCGCGGTCGCTGAGCGCATCGCCGACGAGGTGCGGGCGGCCAGCCCGGCTAGCTAGAAAGCTTGGCCAAGCGGCGGGCTGCCTCGTCGATGACCTCTTCGCGCTTGCAGAAGGCGAAGCGGATCAGATGGCGGCCCGCCTGTTTGGTGTCGTAGAAGACCTCGGTCGGCACGGCCACCACGCCGCAGCGCCCGGGCAGCGCGCGGCAGAACGCGATGCCGTCCTCGCCCGATCGGGTGATGTCGGCGGTCACGAAGTAAGTGCCCTCGGACGGCAGGATGTCGAAGCCGGCCTCGGTCAGGCCGGTCACGAGCCGGTCGCGGCGGGCCTGCAGGCCGGCCCGGAAGCCGGTGAAGTACTCGTCCGGCAGCCCCAGCGCGACGGCGACGGCCGGCTGCAACGGGCCGGCGTTGACGAAGGTCAGGAACTGCTTCACCCGCATCACGGCCGAGACCAGCGCCGCCGGCCCGGTGGCCCAGCCGACCTTCCAGCCGGTGCACGAGAACGTCTTGCCGGCCGACGAGATCCGCAGCGTGCGCTCGCGCATGCCGGGCAGGCTCGCCAACGGCACGTGTGGCTCGGCGGCGTCGGTGAAGACCAGGTGCTCGTACACCTCGTCGGTCACGGCGTACGTTCCGTACTCCTGGCAGAGACCGGCGATCAGGGTGAGCTCGGCCGAGGTGAAGACCTTGCCGGTGGGGTTGTGCGGCGAGTTGAGCAGCACCAGCCGGGTGCGCGGGCCGAACGCGGCCCGCAGCTGAGCCTCGTCGAAGGCGTACCGCCCGCCGGGCCCGGGGCGCAGGGTGACCGGGCGGCGCACGGCGCCGGCCAGCGCGATCGAGGCGGCGTAGGAGTCGTAGTACGGCTCGAAGCAGACGACCTCGTCACCCGGCTCGCAGAGGGCCAGGATCGCCGCCGCGACCGCCTCGGTGGCGCCCGCCGTGACCACGACCTCGGTCTCCGGATCCCGGGAGAGCCCCCAGAAGCGCTGCTCGTGCCCGGCGATCGCGCTCCGCAGGGCGGGGATGCCGGGCAGCGGCGGATATTGGTTGGCGCCCTCCCGCAGCGCCCGGGCGGCCGCGTCGAGCATCTCGGCCGGGCCGTCGGTGTCGGGGAAACCCTGGCCGAGGTTGATCGCACCGGTCCGGACGGCCAGGGCGGACATCTCGGAGAAGATCGTGGTGCCGAACGGGCGCATCCGTTCGACCAGTGGGTCGCTCATCTGGCTCAGCTCATTTGCTCAACGCGAAGTGGGTGCAGGACGCTGTGCCGAACGTACCGGTCTCGGAGGTCTTCTGCTTGACCTCCTCGCCGTTGACGAGCACGCGGCAGCTGATCGTGCCGCCTTCCGCACCCAGCCTGAACGCGGTGACCGAAAGCAGGGCCGGGGTGTCCATGTCGCCGGTGAACTTCCACGGCAGGGTGACGTTCTCGAGCCGCGTGGGCGACTCGCCGAGCGTCTCCACGTAGAGCAGCTGCGAGGCCGGGCCGTCGCCCGTCACCTCGTACGTCACGCTGATCTGGTCGCTGATCCCGGGTACGTCGGTCGGCAGGGCCGGCAGGTCGGGCTCGGTGATCGGCTTGACCGCCTCTTCCGCCTTTTGTGTGACGTTGCGCGCGATGAGCACACCGGCGGTCGCGACGCCTCCGCACAGCAGCAGCGTGACGGCGACGATCACGGCCACGATCGGGACGCTGCTCTTCTTCGGCGGCCCGGACGGCGGCGGATAGGCCTGCGGCGGCGGCCCGTACGGGTCGTACGGCGTGCCGTAGCCGGGCGAGGGATAGCCGGGCGGCACCTGGTCGGAGGGGGTCGCCGGGAACTCCGACGTCGGCGGGTAGTCCGGATCCGGCAGCTTGGCCGACCCCGGCTGGAACGTCGGGGGCCGCGGGCCGGGCGGCTCAGGATTGCTGCTCAACGTCACTCCCGGAGTCCAAGGGGCGTCAGCCGACGGTACGCCAGCGGCGCCAGCCGATCGGTGCCGCCACCCCCGCCGTTCGGGCCGTTTTGCGCAATGCACGTGCTCGAAAGGGTGCTTCTCGCGCATGACGAATGAGCGAACGTCGGCTACAGTGCCGAGCATGTGTGGCATCGTGGGGTACGTCGGCGGTCGACCGGCGCTCAGCATCGTTCTCGACGGCCTGCGCCGGCTTGAGTACCGCGGATACGACTCCGCCGGCGTCGCGGTCGTCGACGGCGGCGCCGTCCTGACCGAGAAGAAGGCCGGCAAGCTCGCCAACCTGGAGAAGGCCCTGGCCTCGGGCTTCTCCGACGGGCCGACCGGCATCGGGCACACCCGGTGGGCGACCCACGGTGGCCCGACCGACCGCAACGCGCACCCGCACCTGTCGGCCGACGGCCGGGTCGCCGTCATCCACAACGGCATCATCGAGAACTTCGGCCGGCTGCGGGCCGCGCTGGAGGCCGACGGCATCGAGTTCACCAGCGACACCGACACCGAGTGCGCGGCCCACCTGCTCGCCGCCGAGGTGCGCAAGCTGCGCGAGTCCGGCGCCCTGGAGGGCCCGGAGCTGCTGGCCGAGGGCATGCGCCGCACGGTCAGCCAGCTGGAGGGCGCGTTCACGCTGCTCGCCGTCGACGTCGACGTGCCGAACGCGGTGGTGGCCGCCCGCCGCAACTCGCCGCTGGTCGTGGGCCGCGGCAAGGGCGAGAACTTCCTGGCCAGCGACGTGTCGGCGTTCATCGAGCACACCCGCGAGGCGATCGAGCTGGGCCAGGACCAGGTCGTCCTGATCACCCCCGACGAAATCCAGATCACCGGCTTCGACGGCTCGCCGGCGCTCGGCCAGGAGTTCCACATCGACTGGGACGCGTCGGCCGCCGAGAAGGGCGGCTACGACTACTTCATGCTCAAGGAGATCGCCGAGCAGCCCCAGGCGATCGCCGACACCCTGCTCGGCCGGCTCTCCGACCGCGGCGAGATCGTGCTCGACGAGGTCCGCCTGACCGACCAGGACCTGCGCGACATCGACAAGGTCTTCATCGTCGCCTGCGGCACGGCCTACCACGCCGGCATGGTCGCCAAGTACGCGATCGAGCACTGGGTGCGCATCCCGTGCGAGGTCGAGCTGGCGTCGGAGTTCCGCTACCGCGACCCGATCCTGGACCGCTCGACGCTGGTGATCGCGATCAGCCAGTCCGGCGAGACCATGGACACGCTGATGGCGCTGCGCCACGCCAAGGAGCAGAAGGCCCGCGTCCTGGCGATCTGCAACACCAACGGCTCGACCATCCCCCGCGAGTCCGACGCGGTGCTCTACACCCACGGCGGCCCGGAGATCGCGGTCGCCTCGACCAAGGCGTTCCTGACCCAGCTCGTCGCCACCTACCTGATCGGCCTGCACCTGGCCCAGATCCGCGGCGTCATGTACGCCGACGAGGTCGCGGCCGTGGTCGAGAAGCTGCGCAGCACCCCCGACGCGCTGCGCGAGCTGCTCAACTCCATGGAGGACGTGCGCGCCCTGGCCCGCGACCTGAAGACCGCCTCGACGGTGCTCTTCATCGGCCGCCACGTCGGCTTCCCGGTGGCGCTGGAGGGCGCCCTGAAGCTGAAGGAGCTCGCCTACATGCACGCCGAGGGCTTCGCCGCCGGCGAGCTCAAGCACGGCCCGATCGCCCTGATCGACCAGGGCACCCCGGTCGTCTGCGTGGTGCCTTCCCCCGCCGGCCGCGGCGTCATGCGCGACAAGGTCGTCTCCAACATCCAGGAGGTCCGAGCCCGCGGCGCCCGCACCATCGTCATCGCCGAGGAGGGCGACGACGACGTCCGCCCCTACGCCGACCACCTGATCGCCGTCCCGGCCACCCCCACCCTGCTGGCCCCCCTGATGACCACAGTGCCGCTGCAGATCCTCGCCTGCGAGATCGCCGCCGCCCGCGGCCACGACGTAGACCAGCCCCGCAACCTGGCCAAGTCCGTCACCGTCGAATAACCCACCCGCAGCCCGCCCAGGCCGCCCCAGCGCCCACGCGCCGGGGCGGCCTTCGCGTTCCCAGCCCTGTCCGGCCCGCCCTGTCCGGCCCGCCCTCGCCAGGCCGCCGAGCCCGGCTTTGCGCGGCTGGGCGGCCGGGGTGGCGGTCTTGCGGGCCGAGCGGCGGGGGCCGGGGTCGGGCGGGGGCCGGGGTCATCGGGCTGTTCCGAGGGTGATGGCGGCCATGGTGTCGAGGGCCGGGTTGCCGGGGTTCCAGTAGCCGACGTGGCCCTCGGGGCGGCTCGCGAAGACATGGGCGCCGAAGCCGGGGTCGCTCGGATTGCGCCCGAACCACAGCTCGTCCTCCGGGCGGCCGAAGGCCAGCCACGGCCCGGCGAACGGCACCGCCACGGCCGTGGTGAGGTCGCGGGCGAGCCCACCCGGCGCGACCGCGGCCCACTGGATCACGTCGTCGCGGGCCGTCGACGCCCAGACCTCCCCGGACCGCACCCGCAGGTCGCTCGCCGAGTCCACCCCGACGCCGGGTGAGCCCACGAAGACGACGCTGTCGGCGTCGAGCCCCGGCCCGGCGGCGGCCCGGCCCACCACGACCGAGCCGTAGCTGTGGCCGAGCACCGTCTGCCGCGCCGGAGCACCCTCGTGCCCGGCCCGCAGCCCCTCCTGGAAGCGCCGCAACACCGGCGCCGCCGCCTCGGCCTGCCGCGCGCTCGCGGCCTCGCCGACGAAGTCGGGAGCGTCGTAGTCGAGCCACATGACAGCGCTCGACGCCAGCCCGGGCCCCAGCTCGGCGGCCCGGACCGCGACCCGCTCGGCCCGGGCCAGCTCCCCGCCGAAGGACGCCAGGTCGGCCGTCATCCCCGGCACATGGGTGAGCACGGTGTCGGCCCGGTCGGGATCGCCGAGCGCCACCACCGCGCGCCCTTCCCCGGCAAGGTCGAGCCGCAACAGGTAGGCCCGCGGGCCGTCGCCGTCGGCCAGCCGATCGCTCAGGGCCGCCAGCCCGTCGCGCACCTCGCGCAGCCGATCACGGTCGTCACCCCGGGCGGCGCCGATGGCCCGGTCGATCTCGGCCCGCCGGTCGTCGAGCAGCAGGCGGTTGGCGATGTCCCGGTCGGCGGCCGGAACACCGTCGAGCCCGGCCGGCACCCCCGGTTCCGTGGCCAGCAGCCATTGCCGCTGCGCCGGCGACAGCCCCATCCACCAGGTGCGCACCTCGGCGGGCGACGCCGTGCAGTCCGGCCGCGCCGCCCCCGGCTCCGGCTCGGCCGAGGTCCGCAGCGCCTCGGCCAGACAGCCCAGTTCCTCGGCCGCGCCGGCGTCGGCCTTCGTGGCCACCGAGACAGCGGCCGCAGGGGAGCCGTCGGGTGGGGGTGAGGCGCGGGACAGGAGGGCGCGGGCGCGCTCCAGGGCCGCGGCGAACTCGCTGACCACCTGGTCGGCGCGCCAGCAGTGCAGGCGGAACAGCACGAGGCGGCGGTGCAGCCCGGCGAGCCGCCGGCCCGCCGCGGCCGACGCCGCGCCCGTCCACGAGTGGCCGAGCGCGACCAGCCGGGCCGTCAGCTCGGCGGCCAGCCGGCCGGCCAGGTCGGCCCAGCGGCGCCAGGAGAGCGCGAGCGCCCGCCACCGGCCCGGGTCGGTCACCCGCAGCCGGTCGTGCACGACGCCGGGGTCGGCGGTGGTCATCGGCTCAGCCGCAGGCGGGTGACCGCCCGGGCGTCGGCCAGCTCGTACTCCGCGGCGGCGGTGCTGATCCGCCGGGCCGTCTCGGCCACCTCGCTCCCGATCAGGGCGAGGTGGTGGCGGGCCGCCTCCGCGGCCAGGCCGGCCGCGTCGGCCGCGGCCCAGCGCGGGGTGGTGTCGGGGACCGGCGCCTGATCCGTCCCGGACGTGATCCGGGACGCCGTGCCGGCCACGGCCGAGGCGTCGTGGCGCAGCTCATCGGTGTCGACTTCAAGGTCGGGTTGCATCAGGAGCCTCCAGGCGGTGCGAAGGGATGCGCCGACGGTAGGGCCCGCGGGCCGCCCGTGGGCGGCCCTGTGGACAACCCGCCCCGATCCCGTTGCGGGGTTGTCCACAGGCATTGAGCGCGACCACGCCCGGTGCTAACGGCGCAGCCCGCTAGGGTGGGCGGGTGATCGTGTCTGTCGGCATCGACGTGGTTCTGGTGGAGCGCTTCGCGCGCGCCCTCGACCGGACACCGCTGCTGGGGGTCCGCCTCTTCACCGAGGACGAGCGGCAGACCGGCTCCGGCAATCCCCGCTCGGCCGAGTCGCTCGCGGCCCGGTTCGCGGCCAAGGAGGCTGTGGCCAAGGCCCTCGGCGCCCCGGCCGGGCTGCGCTGGCACGACTGCGAGATCGTCTCCGATCCGGACGGCCGTCCCTGGTTGACCGTCTCCGGTACGGTCGCCGCGGCCGCCACCGAGCGCGGCATCAACCGGTGGCATCTGTCCCTGTCGCACGACGGCGGGATCGCCTCGGCGATGGTGGTTGCGGAGTCCTGACCAGCGGCGACGCCAAATTGTCGTACCCGGGGCATAGAACATCGGCACACCGCGGAGGCTGGAGGACGAGATGCGGCAGGCATGGCGGGTCGCCGATGTGCGCGCGGCCGAGAAGGCGCTGATGGCCAAGCTGCCCGAGGGCACGCTCATGCAGCGGGCGGCCGCCGGGCTGGCCCGTCGCTGCGCGCTGCTGCTGGCGGAGAGCGGCGGGGTCTACGGCGCTCGGGTGCTGCTGCTGATCGGCAGTGGCGACAACGGCGGTGATGCGCTCTACGCCGGTGCGGCGCTGGCCCGGCGCGGCGCTCAGGTGCGCGCGCTGCTGATGCGTCCCGAGCGGGTCCATCTCGCCGGCCTGGCGGCGCTGCGGGCCGCCGGCGGGTTCACCGTCCGCGATCTGCCCGACAGCGCCGATCTGGTGGTCGACGGGATCGTCGGCATCGGCGCCACCGGCGGTCTGCGCCCGCCGGCCTCGGTCATCGTCGACGCGCTGGGTGCGCTCCACGGGCGTACGGGTGGGCGGGCCCCGATCGTCGCCGTCGACGTGCCGAGCGGGGTCACGGTCGACACCGGTGACGTTCCCGGCGAGGCGGTCACCGCGGATGTCACCGTCACATTCGGCTGTTACAAGCCGGCCCACTTCGTCGGGGCCGCGGCGCCCCGCTGCGGGCAGGTCGAGCTGGTCGACATCGGGCTCGGCCCGGTGCTGCGCGCCGATCCGGCCCTGCGGGTGCCCGACGCCGAGGACATCGCGAGCTGGTGGCCCACGCCCGGCCCGGCCTCCGACAAATACAGCCGGGGCGTCGTCGGCATCGCCACCGGCTCGGCGACCTATCCCGGGGCCGCGGTCCTCTCCACGACCGGCGCCCTGGCCGGCCCGACCGGCATGGTGCGTTACGCGGGCAGTGGACACGAAGAGGTGGTCCGCGCCCATCCGTCGGTGGTGGCCGTGCCCAAGGTCAACGACGCCGGGCGGGTGCAGGCCTGGGTGTGCGGCTCCGGTCTGGGCACCGACGAGGAGGCCCGGGTCGCCCTGCGCAGCGTGCTCGCGACCTCGGTGCCGGTGGTGCTCGACGCCGACGCCCTGACCCTGCTGGTCGACGGCAAGCACGCCAAGGACCTGCGGCGCAACGCGCCTCTGGTGATCACACCGCACGACGGCGAGTTCAAGCGGCTGGCCGGCGAGGCGCCCGGCGCCGACCGGGTGGGCAGCGCCCTGCGCCTGGCCGCCTGGATGAACGCGGTGGTCCTGCTCAAGGGTGACCGGACCATCGTGGCCACCCCGGCCGGCGAGGTCTGGGTCAACCCGACCGGCACCTCGGCGCTGGCCACCGCGGGCAGCGGGGACGTCCTGGGTGGCCTGCTCGGCTCGCTGCTGGCGGCCGGGCTGCCGCCGGAGCGGGCCGCCGTCGCCGCGGCTTACGCGCACGGGCTGGCCGGCCGGCGGGCCGCCGCCGACGGCCCGGTCACGGCGCCCGACGTGGCGGCCGCGCTGCGCGGGGTCGTGGGCGCCCTGGTGCGGTGACGGAAATCGTCATACCGAATAAGTAGGCTGGGACTCATGTGGCAGGCCGAAGTCCGGGTCGATCTGGACGCAATCCGGGACAATGTCGCGCTGCTGCGCGCCCGCACCACCGCCGAGGTCATGGCGGTGGTCAAGGCCGACGGTTATGGGCACGGCATGGTGCCCGCGGCCCGCGCGGCCCTGGCCGGCGGCGCGACCTGGCTGGGCGTCGTCACCCTCGAGGAGGGTCTGGCCCTGCGCCGGGCCGGCATCGAGGCGCCGGTGCTGTCCTGGCTGCACTCGCCCGGCATGCCGCTGCACGAGGGGGTGGCGGCCGACATCGATCTCAGCGCGGGCAGCCTGGAGTTGCTGGGCGACATCGTGGCCGCCGCCAAGCAGGCGGAGCGGACAGCTCGCGTCCATCTCAAGATCGACACCGGCCTTTCCCGGGGTGGGGCGACGCCCGGCGAGTGGCCGGCCCTGCTCGAGGCGGCGGCCAAGGCCCAGGCCGACGGGGCCATCGACGTGGTCGGGGTCTGGAGCCACTTCATCTACGCCGATGCCCCCGGCCACGAGACCATCGACCACCAGCTCGCCGTCTTCGCCGAGGGGCTGGCCACCGCCGAGCGGTTCGGCATCACCCCGCGCTACCGGCACATCGCCAACTCGGCGGCCACGCTGACCAGGCCCGACACCCATTACGACCTGGTCCGTCCCGGCATCGCGGTCTACGGGCTGTCGCCGATCGCCGGCGAGACCTTCGGGCTGCGGCCCGCGATGACCGCCCACGCCCGGGTGGCGCTGACCAAGCGCGTGCCGGCCGGCCAGGGCGTGTCGTACGGGCACACCTACCACACCGAGCGCGAGACGACCCTGGCCCTGGTGCCCCTCGGCTATGCCGACGGCGTGCCCAGGCACGCCTCCAACGCCGGCCCGGTGCAGCTCGGCGGCAAGCGGCGGACGATCGCCGGCCGCGTCTGCATGGATCAGATCGTCCTCGACGTCGGCGACGACCCGGTCGAGGCGGGCCAGGTGGCGACGCTGTTCGGGCCGGGCGACGACGGCGAGCCGACCGCCGACGACTGGGCCGAGGTGGTCGGCACGATCAACTACGAGATCGTGACGCGGTTCGGCAGCACGAGGGTGCCCCGCGTGTACGAAGGGGGCCCGGCATGAGCCGGGCCAAACAGGTCGGCCTGGCCGGCGCCGCGGTCGGCGTCGTCGCGGCCGGTCTGGCGACCGCGTTCGCCGTCGAGCGGGCGCTGGTGCGCCGCTCGGTCAACGCGCCCGGCGACCCTTATGTGGAGGAGCCGTTCGGCGACCAGCCGTTCGATCGCGAGCTCACCGTGACCGCGGCCGACGGCACCGACGTGCACGTCGAGATCGTGGAGCCGCGAGGGCCCGGGAAAACGGACAAGCCGACGATCGTCTTCGTGCACGGCTTCGCCCTCGACATGGGCACCTTCTATTTCCAGCGCAAGGCGCTCACCGAGCGGGGCGACCACCGGCTGGTCTTCTACGACCAGCCGGGCCACGGCAAGTCCAGCCGGCTGCAGTCGGGCGACTACGACATCGCGGCGCTGGGCAAGTCGCTGGCCGCCGTGCTCGACGAGACCGTGCCGGAGGGGCACATCGTCCTGATCGGCCACTCGATGGGCGGCATGACCATCATGGCGTTCGCCGAGCAATATCCGGAGTGGTTCGGCAACCGGGTCACCGGCGTCGTGCTGATGTCGACTTCGGCCGGCCTGATCGACAAGGCCAAGATCGGCATCCCCTCGCTGGTGGCGCGGGCCAGCGCCCCGTTCTTCCCGCTCTGGGGCAAGGCGGCCCACCTCGGCGGCAGTCAGATCGACCGGGCCCGGATGATCTCGTCCGACCTGTCCTGGCTGCTGACCCGGCGCTACGGTTTCGGCGAGCCGAAACCGAGCCCGTCCCTGGTCACGTTCGTGGAGAGCATGAACTCCAAGACCTCGGCCGAGACGCTGACGAAATATCTGGGCACGCTCTACACGCACAACCGCTTCCCGGCGCTGTCCGCCCTGCGGGGCGTGCCGGTGCTGGTCATCGTGGGCACGAAGGACTACCTGACCCCGGTCACCCATTCGGAGGAGATTCTCAAGTACCTCCCGGAGGCCGAGCTCGTGAAGGTCGAGAACAGCGGCCACGTGGTCATGCTGGAGAAGGCGGACGAGGTCAACTCCTTCCTCCTGCCGTTCCTGGAGAAGATCTCGTGATCAAGCTGCCGACGGTCGAGGAGACCCGCGCGTTCGGGCAGCGACTCGCGGGCGTGCTCCGCGCCGGTGACCTGGTGCTGCTCACCGGGCCCCTCGGCGCCGGCAAGACGGCCCTGGTGCAGGGCATCGGCGCCGGCCTCGGGGTGACCGACCCGATCACCTCGCCGACGTTCGTGATCGCCCGCGTGCATCGCGGCCGGACACCGTTGGTGCACGCCGACGCGTACAGGCTGGGCGACAGCCCCGACCCGCGGGCCGAGATCGACGACCTCGACCTGGATGCCTCGGCCGACGACGCCGTCACGGTCGTCGAGTGGGGTGTAGGCCTGGTCGAGCAGCTGAACGACGAATACCTGCAGGTGCGGATCGACCGGCTGGACGACGACACGCGGGTGGTCGAGCTGGTCCCGCACGGCGGCGACTGGGCGGCCCGGATGGAAACCTTGACGAAGGGGAGAACGTGAATCTGGCGGAACTGCTGCCGGCCGAGTGGCGAGCCGAGCTGGCCGGCTTTCTCGACGAGGAACAGACGGCCGCGCTGGGCGAGTTCGTGGCGGGGGAGTACGAGGCCCACACGATCTATCCGCCGATCGAGGACCTGTTCGCGGCGTACCGGTTGTGCCCGCCCGAGCGGACCCGCGTGCTGATCCTCGGCCAGGACCCGTACCACGGCGCCGGCCAGGCGCACGGCCTCAGCTTCAGCGTGCGCGACGGCGTCCGGATCCCGCCCTCGCTGCGCAACGTGTTCAAGGAGCTGGCCGAGGACGTCGGCGTGGCCCCGCCCACCACGGGCGACCTGACCGGCTGGGCCCGCCAGGGTGTTCTGCTGCTCAACGCGGTGCTCACGGTCCGGGCCGGCGCGGCCGCCTCCCACGGCGGCAAGGGCTGGGAGTCGTTCACGGACGCGACGATCAAGGCGCTCAACGCCCGCGACGAGCGGGTCGTCTTCCTGCTCTGGGGCGGGTACGCCCGGAAGAAGGCCGCCTTGATCACCAACCCGGTGCACGCCGTGCTGGAGGCGGGCCACCCCAGCCCGCTCAACCCGAAGGGGTTCCGCGGCGCCCGCCCGTTCAGCGCGGCCAACAAGGCTCTGGCCGACGCCGGCCGCCCGCTGATCGACTGGGACCCGCGGGCGGAGCCGGTCGCCGGATGACCGGGGCGCCGGCGCGTTAGGGTCGGGACGTGCTCGTACTGGCTCTGGACACCGCGACCCCCGCGTCGACGGCCGCCCTGGTGGAGGTCACCGCCGACCGCCTCATCGGGGTGGCCGAGCGGCGCACCGTCGACCCCCGTGCGCACGGCGAGAAGCTCGCGCCGGAGATCGCCGCCACCCTGGCCGAGGCCGGGGCCCGGCCCGGCGATCTCGGCGCGATCGTCGCCGGGCTCGGCCCCGGGCCGTTCACCGGTCTGCGGGTCGGGCTGGCCACGGCCGAGAGCATGGGTCAGGCGCTGGGCATCCCGGCGTACGGCGTGTGCTCGCTCGACGGCATCGGCCGGGCCGCCGGGCCGGGCCGGGTGCTGGTCGCCACCGACGCCCGCCGGCGCGAGGTCTACTTCGCGACCTATGTGGACGGCGTGCGCCTGTTCGGCCCCGAGGTCGCCAAGCCGGCCGACGTGGCCGAGGTGCTGGGCCAGGTCTACCGGAGAAGGACCAGCCAGGCGGCCGAGTCGGCCGCCCTGTCCGAGTCCGAGATCATCGAGTCGGCCACGGCGCTGGCCGGGGCCGACGCCGCCCGGCTGGCGGCCGTGCTGGCCCGGGCCGAGATCGACGCCGTGGTCGACGACCCCGACGAGGACCGTGCGTACTGGGCGAAGAAGCTGCGGGCGTTCGACCGCGCGGCCGGCGAGGGCGCTCTGAAGTACGGCGACGTCTTCGGCGTCCCGGTCGAGGAGCACCTGCTCTACCCGCCCGGCGCGGCCCTGGTGGCCCTGGCCGCCGAGCGCATCCGCTCGGGCGCGCCCGGCGAGCAGCTGACACCTCTCTATCTGCGCCGGCCGGACGCGGTCGAGCCGGCCGGGCGCAAGCCGGTGCTGACCTGATGCGGATAGAGCGATTCCGCTGGTGGCACATCGCCGAGGTGCAGCCGATCGAGGCCGACCTGTTCGGCGCCGAGAAGTGGTCGCCGGCGATGTTCTGGAACGAGCTCGCCCAGCGCCACTTCTACGTCGTCGCCCTGGGCGACGACGACGAGGTGCTCGGTTATGCCGGGCTGGCCGCCCTCCCGGACGAGGCCTGGGTGCAGAACATCGCGGTCCGGCGTGGCGGCCAGCGCCGCGGCACCGGCCGGGCCCTGCTCGAGGCGCTGCTGGCCGAGACCGCGCGCCTCGGTATCAAGCAGACGCTGCTGGAGGTCGCGGTCGACAACGCCCCCGCCCAGCGCCTCTACGCGACGTACGACTTCGAGCCCGTCGGCATCCGGCGCGGCTACTACCAATCCAGCAACACGGACGCCCTGGTGATGATGCGCGATGCCTGACGAGCCCCTGGTCCTCGGGATCGAGACCTCCTGCGACGAGACGGGGATCGGTATCGTCCGCGGGCACACGCTGCTGGCCGACGCGCTGGCGTCCAGTGTGGAGCAGCACGCCCGGTTCGGCGGCGTGGTGCCCGAGGTGGCCAGCCGGGCCCACCTGGAGGCCCTGGTCCCGACCATGCAACGCGCGCTCGACGAGGCCCGGGTCACCCTGGCCGACATCGACGCCATCGCGGTGACCAGCGGCCCCGGTCTGGCCGGGGCGCTGCTGGTCGGGGTGGCGGCCGCCAAGGGGTACGCCCTGGCGGCCGAGAAACCGCTCTACGGGGTCAACCACCTGGCGGCCCACGTGGCCGTCGACACTCTGGAGCACGGCCCGCTGCCCGAGCCGGCCGTGGCCATGCTCGTCTCCGGCGGCCACTCCTCGTTGCTGCTGGTGGACGATCTGACCAACGGCGTCAAGCCGTTGGGGGCCACCATCGACGACGCCGCCGGCGAGGCTTTCGACAAGGTCGCGCGGCTGCTCGGGCTGGGCTTCCCGGGCGGGCCGATCATCGACCGGACGGCTCGCGACGGTGACGTGTCGATCACGTTCCCGCGTGGGCTGACCGCGGCCAAGGATCTCGCGGCGCACCGGTTCGACTTCTCGTTCTCCGGGCTCAAGACCGCGGTGGCCCGGTGGGTCGAGGCGCGGCAGCGCGACGGCGAGCCCGTGCCCGTCGCCGACGTCTCGGCCTCCTTCCAGGAGGCCGTCTGCGACGTCCTCACCGCCAAGGCGATCGACGCGTGCTTGACCCATGGCGTACGGACCCTGGTGATCGGCGGTGGTGTCGCGGCCAACTCGCGTCTGCGGGTCCTGGCCGAGCAGCGGGCGGCCAAGCACGGCATCGAGGTCCGGGTGCCCCGGCCGCAGCTGTGCACGGACAACGGCGCCATGGTGGCGGCCCTCGGTTCGCGGCTGGTCGCCGCCGGTGTCGCGCCCAGCCGTCTCGATCTGCCGGCCGATTCCGCGATGCCATTGACCTCGGTCAGCGTGGCGGGGTAGGAAGCCAGGATGATCGCGCGGATGTGGGAGATACGGGCCTCCAAGAGCGGCTTGGACGAGCTGCTGGCCTGGGTCTGTGACGTGGCCGTGCCGCGGCTGGAGGTGCTTCCGCAGCACGTGTCGAGCGACGTCTACTCGTCCACCGACAACCGGGTCGTGGTCATCTCGAAGTGGCGGCACAGCCCTGAGAGCCTGCCCGCCCCGCCGCCGCATCTGATCGCCCGGGCGGCCCACGTGTGGGACTTCACACCGGTCGACCGGTAAGGGAAAACGCGTCGCGAATTGTCGTACCCCCGCCGTAACGTCGGGGCCCTGATGCGACGACTACCTGATGCCGATCCCGGCCTTCCCGACGACCGGTCACCCGTGCGCTACCTGGGGTGGCTGGTCCGGCGTGGGTGGTTCTCGGTCTACGCGGCGATCCTCATGGCCGTCCTCTGGATGCTCTGCCAGGCCGTCGTGCCGGCCGTGGTCGGCCAGGCGATCGACGCCGCCACCGACCACGACCGCCGCGGCCTGCTCACCTGGTCGCTGGTGCTGCTCGCGGCCGGCCTCGGCCAGGCGTTCTTCGGCGTCGTGCGACATCGCTTCGCCGTGATCAATTTCTTGGGCGCGATGTTCCGTACGGTCCAGGTCACGGTCCGTCAGGCCGGCCGGCTCGGGTCGGCCCTGCCCCGCCGGCTCGACACCGGCGAGGTCGTCGCGATCGGCACATCCGACATCCGCCAGATCGGCGCGGCGATCGACATCACCGCCCGCGGCACGGGCTCGCTCATCGCCGTCGTCGCGGTGACGGTCATCCTGCTCACCACGTCGGTGCCGCTCGGCCTCGTGGTCGTGCTCGGCGTGCCGCTGCTGATGGCGATCGTCGGTCTGCTCATCCGCCCGCTGCACCGGCTCCAGCAGGCCTCCCGCGACCAGCAGGGCCTGCTCACCGGCCGAGCGGCCGACCTGGTGGGCGGCCTGCGGGTGCTGCGCGGCGTCGGCGGCGAGGCCGTGATGGGCGAGCGCTACCGCGCCGAGTCGCAGCGGCTGCGGGCGGCCGGGGTGCGTACGGCCCGGGTCGAGTCGCTGCTCGAGGCGGCCCAGGTGCTGCTGCCCGGTATCTTCCTGGTGCTGGTCACGTGGCTCGGCGCCCGCTTCGCGCTGACCGGCCACATCACCGTGGGCCAGCTGGTCTCCTTCTATGCTTATGCGGCTTTCCTGGTCACGCCGCTGCGCCAGCTCACCGAGGCGATCGACAAGCTGACCCGCGGGCACGTCTCGGCCCGGCGGGTCGTGACGATGCTGCACGCCTCGACCGACCTGCCCGACCCGGGCCGGCCGCGGGCGGCGGGCGAGCTGACCGGCGAGCTGGCCGACCCGGAGTCCGGCGTCACCGTCCGGCCGGGTGAGGTCACCGCGATCGTCGCCGCCGTCCCGGCCGACGCGGCCGCCATCGCCGACCGCCTGGGGCGGTACGCCGAGGGCGGCACGGCCGGCGGCCACCCGTTGTCGTCGTTCCCGCTGGCCACCGTGCGCGAGCGGATCCTGGTCGCCGACAACGACGCGCGGCTGTTCACCGGCCCGCTGCGGGCCGATCTCGACCCGGCCGGCGACGGCCGGCTGCCGGCGGCGCTGCACGCGGCCGCGGCCACCGACATCGTCGAGGCCCTGCCCGACGGTCTCGACAGCGAGGTCGCCGAGCGCGGCCGGTCCTTCTCCGGCGGCCAGCAGCAACGGCTGCGGCTGGTCCGCGCGCTGGTCGCCGACCCCGACACGCTGGTGTTGGTCGAGCCGACCAGCGCCGTCGACGCCCACACCGAGGCCCGGATAGCCGATCGGCTGGTCACCGAGCGCGCCGGGCGCACGACCGTGATCTGTACGTCCAGCCCGCTGGTGCTCGACCGCACCGACCGGGTGATCTATGTGGAGGGTGGCCGGGTGGTCGCCACCGGCACCCACCGCGCGTTGCTGGCGGGGGAGCCCCGCTACGCCCGGACGGTTCTGCGAGAGGACGCGGCGTGAGCAATCTTCTGCCGGTGGCCGACACGACCCAGGTCCGGCGGTACGCGCGCGACCTGTTCCGGCGCTACCCACGGGCGCTGGGCGTCGCGGTCGGGCTGCACGTGCTGGGCGCGGTGGCCGGGCTGGTCGGGCCGCGCCTGCTGGGCGACCTGGTCGAGGCGATCCGGCACGGCGAGGGCGTCGGCGCGGTCGACAAGCTGGCCGCGCTGATCGCCGGTTTCGTTGTGCTGCAAGCGATCCTGGTCCGCTTCGCCCACCTGGCCTCGGCCCGGCTCGGTGAGCGGGTGCTGGCCCGGCTGCGCGAGGAGTTCGTCGACCGGGTGCTCGCCCTGCCGCTCTCCACGGTGGAGCGGGCGGGCTCGGGTGACCTGCTGACCCGCACCACGCGCGACGTGGACGCGCTGTCGCGGTGCGTGCGGCTGGCCGTGCCCGAGACGATGATCGGCTTGATCACGGTGGTGCTGGTGGTGGCGGCGCTGGTGGTGGTCACGCCGGTGCTGGCGCTGCCGCTGCTGGTCGCCGTGCCGCTGCTCGTGGTCGGCACCCGGTGGTACTTGCGCCGCGCCCCCGCCGGATATCTCAATCAGAACGCGGCGTACTCGACGGTGACCGACGGGCTGGCCGAGACGGTGGAGGGCGCCCGGACCGTCGACGCGCTGCGCCGGCAGCGACAGCGGATCGAGCGCTCCGACGCCGATCTGCGGAAGAGCTGGCTGGCCGAGCGGTACACGCTGTTCCTCCGGATGGTGTGGTTCCCGATCGTCGAGGCGGCCTATGTGCTGCCGGTGGTGTCCACCCTGATCGTCGGTGGTTGGCTCTACCTGCGTGGCAGCGTCTCGCTGGGGCAGCTCACGGCCGCGGTGATCTACGTGCAGATGCTGATCGACCCGCTCGACCGGCTGCTGGGCTGGCTCGACGAGCTGCAGATCGGCGGGGCGTCCCTGGCCCGTCTGCTCGGCGTGGTCGACGAGGAGCCGCCGCAGCCGCGCGCGCCGCGGACGCCGGAGGGCACCCGCATCGAGGTCAGCGACGTGCACTTCTCCTATGTGGCCGGTCGCGAGGTGCTGCACGGCATCGACCTCACGCTCGAGCCGGGGGAGCGGCTGGCCGTCGTCGGGCCGTCCGGGGCGGGCAAGTCGACGCTGGGCCGGCTGCTGGCCGGCGTGCACCAGCCGACCCGGGGCACGATCACGGTGGGTGGGGTGCCGCTGGGCGAACTCCCGCTGGACAAGCTGCGTACCGAGGTCGCGCTGGTCAGTCAGGAGCATCACGTCTTCATCGGCACGGTTCGCGACAACGTCGCCATGGTGCGGCCGGGTGCGGCCGAGCCGGAGGTCCGCGCGGCGCTGGCCGCGGTGCACGCGCTCGAGTGGGCCGAGGCACTGCCGGGTGGGCTGGAGACGATGGTCGGCTCGGGCGGTCATGCGCTGACCGCCGCCCAGGCGCAGCAGCTGGCGCTGGCCCGGCTGGTCCTGGCCGATCCGCACACGCTGGTGCTGGACGAGGCGACGTCGCTGCTCGACCCGCGGGCGGCCCGCGATCTGGAGCGGTCGCTGGCGGCGGTGCTGCACGGCCGTACGGTCGTGGCGATCGCCCACCGGCTGTTCTCGGCCCACGACGCCGACCGGGTCGCCGTGGTGGAGAACGGCCGCATCACCGAGCTCGGCTCGCACGACGAGCTGGTCGCGGCCAACGGCCCCTACGCCGCGCTCTGGCGCTCCTGGCACGGCGAGCGCGTCCCCGACTCGGCGGAAGAGGAGGCGGCCGCCGCCCGCTGACCCGCGCAAAAGGGCGCACCCCGGAGGGTGCGCCCTGATGTGTTGCGGATGGATCAGAAGCCGGGGCCGTGCTGGTGGCCGTGGCCACCGTGGCTGTGGCCGTGACCGCCGGCGGCGGCGGGCTCCGGCTCGGCCGGCTTGTCGACCACGAGGCTCTCGGTGGTCAGCAGCAGGCCGGCGATCGAGACGGCGTTGGAGACCGCGTTGCGGGTCACCTTCACCGGGTCGAGGATGCCGGCCGCGGCCAGGTCGACGTACTCGTCGGTGGCCGCGTTGAGGCCGTGGCCCCAGCCCAGCTCGCCGACCTTGCCCACCACGACGTAGCCGTCGTGGCCGGCGTTCTGCGCGATCCAGCGCAGCGGCTCCACCAGCGCCTTGCGGACGATCGAGACACCGATCGCCTCCTCGCCGGTCAGGCCGAGGCCGCCGTCGAGCTCCGTCGCCACCTGGGCGAGGGCGGCGCCACCGCCGGGCACAGTGCCCTCCTCGACGGCCGCCTTCGTCGCTGCGATGGCGTCCTCGATGCGGTGCTTGCGCTCCTTCATCTCGACCTCGGTGGCCGCGCCGACCTTGATCACCGCGATGCCGCCGGAGAGCTTGGCCAGCCGCTCCTGGAGCTTCTCGCGGTCCCAGTCGGAGTCGGACGCCTCGATCTCCTTGCGGATCTGCGAGACCCGGTCGGTGACCTCGGACGACTTGCCGCCACCGTCGACGATGGTGGTGTTCTCCTTGTCGACGACGATGCGCCGGGCGGTGCCCAGCGACTCGAGGCCGACCTGGTCGAGCTTGTAACCGAGCTCGGGGGCGATCAGCTCGCCACCGGTCGCGATCGCGAGGTCCTGCAGGATCGCCTTGCGGCGGTCACCGAAGCCGGGCGCCTTCACCGCGGCGACCTTGATGGTCTTGCGGAGGGCGTTCACGACCAGGGTCGAGAGCGCCTGGCCCTCGACGTCCTCGGCCACGATCAGCAGCGGCTTGCTGTTCTGCAGCACCTTCTCCAGCAGCGGGAGGAGCTCCTCGATGCTGGAGATCTTCTGGGTGGTGAGGAGGATGTACGCGTCCTCCAGCACCGCCTCCTGCGACTCGGCGTCGGTCACGAAGTTCGGGGAGATGAAGCCCTTGTCGAACTGCAGACCCTCGGTGACCTCGAGCTCGGTCGCCATGGCCGAGCCCTCCTCGACGGTGATGACACCGTCGCGGCCGACCCGGTCCATCGCCTCGGCGATGAGCTCGCCGATGGTGGCGTCCTGGGCCGAGATGGTGGCCACGTTCGCGATCGCCTTGTGGTCGGCGACCTCGACCGCCTTGCCGAGCAGCGCCTGCGAGACGTGCTCGGCGGCCTTGTCCATGCCCCGCTTGAGCGAGATGGGGCTGGCGCCCGCGGTGACGTTGCGCAGACCCTCGCGCACCAGCGCCTGGGCCAGCACCGTGGCCGTGGTGGTCCCGTCGCCGGCGACGTCGTTGGTCTTGGTCGCCACCTCCTTGACCAGCTGGGCGCCGAGGTTCTGGTACGGGTCGGTGAGCTCGATCTCCTTGGCGATGGTGACACCGTCGTTGGTGATCGTGGGAGCGCCGAACTTCTTGTCCAGGACGACGTTGCGGCCGCGCGGGCCGAGGGTGACCTTGACCGTGTCGGCGAGCGCGTTGACGCCGTGCTCGAGCAGGTGGCGCGCGTCGTCCGAGAAGCTGAGAATCTTCGCCATGTTTAAGGTCCCTTCACGCACCACCGCCCTGGCCCGTGATCACGGGCCAGGGCGGTAAGCACTGTCAGTAGGTCACTTCTCGATGACCGCGAGGACGTCGCGGGCGGAGAGCACCAGGTACTCCTCGCCGGCGTACTTGACCTCGGTGCCGCCGTACTTCGAGTAGAGAACCGTCTCGCCGACCTTGACGTCAACCGGGATGCGGTTGCCCTTGTCGTCGATGCGGCCGGGGCCGACAGCGAGGACGGTGCCCTCCTGCGGCTTCTCCTTGGCGGTGTCGGGGATCACGATGCCCGACGCCGTGGTCGTCTCAGCCTCGTTCGCCTGGACCACGATGCGGTCCTCGAGCGGCTTGATCGCAACCTTTGTCGCGGTAGTCACGGGCATACCCTCCTGGGTACAGGTTTTCGCCGGTCAAGGTGATGGCCGGTCTGATGCCTCATGCCACCGGGCGGGGCCGTCGTCGCGGGTGCCGGTCCGCCTGGTGCCTCACCGCGCGCCCGGATGGTCGCACGGCTGGCACCCTCGTGATGAGAGTGCTAATCGGAGATTAGGCCGGAACTAGCACTCCGTCAACCAGAGTGCCAATGAAGTCGCGCGGGGGAGAATGCCTGCGTGACTGCGGAATCGACGGCCCGGCTGCGTACGCCCGAAGGGGTGAAGGCGCTGGACAGCGCCCTGGAGGTCGCCGGGAGTGACCCGCTCGCGGCCGCCTCGGCGCTGCGGGCCCGCGGGGTGCCGCCGGAGCTCGCGGCGGCCGCGCTCACCCAGGTCGAGTTGCGGCGCCGGGCGGTGGCCAAGTTCGGCCCGGACGCGGCGTCGATGTTCTTCACCCGGGCCGGGCTCGAGCAGGCGACGCGATCGGTCGTCGCCGAGCGGCGGGCGAGGCGACTCGCGGCGGCCGGAGTCACGACCCTGGCTGATCTGGGCTGCGGGCTCGGCTCGGACGCCTTGGCGGCGGCGCGGGCCGGCATTCGGGTGTACGCGGTGGACGCCGACCCGGAGACGGCCGCGATGGCCGCCGCCAACGCCGAGGTTCTGGGCCTGGATGTACGCGTCGAGTGCGCCGACGCCACGTCGGTGCCGGTGGAGAAGTACGACGCGGTCTTCGCCGACCCGGCCCGCCGCCGGGCCGGCCGCGGCCGGGTTTTCGACCCGAAGTCGTATTCGCCGCCGTGGGACTTCATCGCCGCCCTGCCCGAACGGGTGCCGCACACGGTCCTCAAGCTCGCCCCCGGCATCGACCACGATCTGCTGCCGCCCGGTGCCGAGGCCGAGTGGGTGAGCGTCGACGGCGACCTGGTCGAGGCCGCTTTCTGGTGCGGCCCCCTGGCCGAAGTGCCCCGCCGAGCCACCCTTCTGCGTGAGGGCACGCGGTGGGAGCTGAGCGGGACGGGCGGTGAGAAGGCGCCGGTGGGCAGGCCGGGGGCGTTTCTCTACGACCCTGACCCGGCGGTGGTGCGGGCGCATCTGGTGGCTGAGCTGGCGGAGGTCGTTGGTGGGCGGTTGGGGGATCCCGAGATCGCCTATCTGTACACCGACGAGGCGGTCGATACGCCGTTTGCCCGGCGGCTGGAGGTGACCGATGTGGTGCCGTTCTCGCTCAAGCGGCTGCGGGCGCTGCTGCGCGAGCGCGGGGTCGGGCGGCTGGAGATTCGCAAGCGCGGGTCCGCGCTCGAGCCGGAGCAGCTTCGCAAGGATCTGCGGCTGGCCGGGCCGAACGGGGCCTCGCTCGTGCTGACCCGGGTCGCGGGGGCGCCGACTGCCCTCTTGTGCCGTCCGCTGTGACCCCATCGGGCACGAGTAGCGTTCGCGCCATGGCGAAGAAGGCCGCTGCCGGGACGCCGGCCACCGCGTTGCTCACCGCGCAGAAGGTCGAGCACACGCTGCATCCCTACGACGTTTCGCCGGATGCGCCCAACTATGGCGCGCTGGTCGCGCAGGCGCTGGGGATCGAGCCCGGGCGGGTCTTCAAGACGTTGATCGCCGAGGTGGACGGCGGCCTGGTGGTGGGGGTCGTGCCGGTCACCGGCGACCTCGATCTCAAGGCGCTCGCGCACGCCGCCGGCGGTAAGCGGGCCGTGCTGGCCGACCGGGCCGCGGCCGAGCGGAGCAGCGGTTACGTGCGCGGCGGGATCAGCCCGTTGGGGCAGCGTAAGAAGCTGCCGACCGTCGTTGACGACTCGGCGCCCGCGCTTGATCTGATGTTCATCTCCGCGGGCCGGCGGGGCCTGCAGGTGAGCCTCGCCCCGGGCGATCTCATTCGCCTCACCGACGCGATAACCGCCCATATCCGGACATAGCACGCACCATGCGCAGGCCGTTACGACAACGTTACGCGGCGGGTGGATCTTTCTCCCGAGAATGGTCCAGATCGGGCATCGTACTGACTTAGCGTCACGTGGTGAGCGTCGTAAGCGATCATGACGGATCGGCCCCCGGGGCTTCACCAGGGCCGAAATCCCTGTATCACCGCCGTGTTGCCGGATTGTTATGCCAGGTTACGAGATCGGCTGGCGTCACCGCTTGTGCTACCGGCCGCAACGGGAATACGTTGCCGGACACAACAAACTAGATCCTGATCACACGGCGTCTCGGGGAGCGACACTCCCGACAGCGCAGAACATCGAATCCGATCGAAGGCCCGGATTTACCCGAAAGGACACAAGGAATGCGTAAGGGACTGTTCGCCCTTGCCGCGGTTGGCCTGCTGGCCACCGGCAGCGTTGCCGCTTGCGGCGACGACAAAGGCAGCGACTCCGGTAGCGGCAGCGGCTCGAGCTCGGTGGGCAAGGTCGGCGTGATCCTGCCCGACACCAAGAGCTCGCAGCGGTGGTCCACGGACGACCCGAAGTACCTCAAGGCGGCGTTCGAGGCGGCCGGCGTTCAGGTGGACATCCAGAACGCGCAGAACGACAAGACCGCGTTCCAGACCATCGCCGACGGCATGATCTCCAGCGGTGTCAAGGTTCTGATGATCGCCAACCTCGACTCCGGCACCGGTGCGGCCGTTCTCGCGAAGGCCAAGAAGGCCGGTATCGCGACGATCGACTACGACCGCCTCACGCTGAAGGGCGGCGCGGACTACTACGTGTCGTTCGACAACGTCAAGGTCGGCGAGCTGCAGGGCCAGGGCCTGGTCGACTGCCTGACCGAGAAGAAGTACACCAAGCCGGTCGTCGCCGAGCTCAACGGCTCCCCGACCGACAACAACGCGACCCTGTTCGCCCAGGGTTACGACTCGGTCCTGAACCCGAAGTACGCGGACGGCACCTTCACCAAGGGCCCGAACCAGTCGGTTCCGGAGTGGGACAACGCCCAGGCCGGCACGATCTTCGAGCAGATGCTGACCTCGAACAAGCAGATCAAGGGCGTCCTCGCGGCGAACGACGGTCTCGGCAACGCGGCCATCGCGGTGCTGAAGAAGAACAAGCTCAACGGCCAGGTCCCGGTCACCGGCCAGGACGCCACCGTTCAGGGCCTGCAGAACATCCTCGCCGGCGACCAGTGCATGACGGTCTACAAGGCGATCAAGAAGGAGGCCGACGCGGCTTCCGAGCTGGCGATCGCCCTGGCCAAGGGCCAGAAGCCGACCACGGCCACCGGCACGACCAAGGACCCGGAGTCGGGCGCCTCGGTTCCGTCGGTGCTGCTGACCCCGCAGGCCATCACCAAGGCCAACGTCAAGGACGTCATCGCGGACGGCTTCGTCACCAAGGACCAGATCTGCACCGCGGCCTTCGCCAAGGCCTGCACCGACGCGGGCATCAGCTGACCCCAGCTTGATGTCGGGCTTTGCCCGAAATCCTGACGACGGCGCCGTTCGCTTCCGATAAAGGAAGCGGGCGGCGCCGGACTCAGGTGCCCCCACCCCTGCCGCCCCGGCCACCCCCGCCGTGGGCGGCAAACCGGTCACTCAGCGAAGGAGAAACACCGTGGCCGCGACACCCCTCTTGGAGCTCAGCGGGATCAACAAAGGCTTCGGTCCCGTTCAGGTCCTGCACGACGTCGGCCTGAGCGTCTACCCCGGCGAGGTCACCGCCCTCGTCGGCGACAACGGCGCCGGCAAGTCGACGCTCGTCAAATGCATCAGTGGCATCTACCAGATCGACTCCGGCACGGTGACCTTCGAAGGTAACCCGGTCTCGATCAGCGGCCCGAGCGACGCCTCGGGTCTCGGTATCGAGGTCGTCTACCAGGACCTCGCGCTCTGCGACAACCTGGACGTGGTCCAGAACATGTTCCTCGGCCGGGAGAAGAAGCGCGGCATCGTCCTCGACGAGCCCACCATGGAGCAGATGGCCGGCGACGCGCTCGCCAGTCTGTCGGTGCGCACCCTGAAGTCGCTGCGGCAGCTGGTCGCCAGCCTCTCCGGTGGGCAGCGGCAGACCGTGGCGATCGCCAAGGCCGTGCTCTGGAACTCCAAGGTCGTCATCCTGGACGAGCCGACCGCCGCTCTCGGCGTGGCGCAGACCGCCCAGGTGCTCGAACTGGTCCGCCGCCTGGCCGACAACGGCCTCGGCGTCGTGCTGATCTCGCACAACATGAACGACGTGTTCGCGGTCTCCGACCGGATCGCCGCCCTCTACCTCGGCCGCATGGCGGCCCAGGTCAAGACGACCGACGTGACGCACTCGCAGGTCGTCGAGCTGATCACTGCCGGTCGCAGTGGCAACATCGGACTGCCTCCCGAGAAGCCCGCGGACTTCAACGGCGACGCCGTCGACATCACGCCGGGAGGCGACAAGTGAGCACCACCACGACCACCACGGCCGGCGGCGTCAAGGTCGTCAAGCCGACCGTGAACAGCTTCGTCCGGGACTACTGGGGCCGCGTACGCGGCGGTGACCTGGGCGCCCTGCCGGCCATTCTCGGCCTGATCGTGTTGAGCCTGATCTTCGGCATCTCGACCGACACGTTCTTCAGCGGCCTGAACTTCGCGAACCTGTTCAACCAGAGCGCGCAGGTCGTCTTCATCGCCATGGGCCTGGTCTTCGTCCTGCTGCTGGGCGAGATCGACCTGTCGGCCGGTTTCGCCTCCGGCGTCTGCGGCGCGGTCGTCGCCATCCTGCTGACCAACCACGGCTGGGAGTGGTACACGGCCATCCCGGCCGCGCTGGTCACCGGTCTGGTGATCGGCTTCGTGCTCGGCTTCCTGGTCGCGAAGATCGGCATCCCGTCGTTCGTCGTCACGCTGGCCGCGTTCCTCGGCTTCCAGGGCCTGCTGCTCGTGCTCCTCGGTGGCGGCACCAACATCTCGACGAGCAACGAGTTCTTCAACTCCCTCAACAACGACAACCTGTCTGTTGCCTGGAGCTGGATCCTCACCGTCGTCGCGATCGTCGGCTACGCCGCGGTGCAGCTGCTCAACCTGCGCAGCCGGGCCAAGCGCGGCCTGGTCACCGACCCGATCGGCATCGTTGCGGCCCGCGTCGGCGGTCTGGCCGTCCTGCTGATCGTGGCGACCGCGATCCTCAGCCAGGAACGCGCGATCAACCCGGCGATCAACTCGCTCAAGGGCGTGCCGATCGTCGTCCCGATCCTGGGCGTCTTCCTGGTCCTGTGGACGTTCGTCCTGGGCCGTACGGCCTACGGCCGGCACGTCTACGCGGTCGGTGGCAACACCGAGGCCGCCCGCCGGGCCGGCATCAAGGTCGACCGGATCCGCATCTCGGTCTTCGTGATCGGTTCGTTCATGGCGTCCATCGGCGGCATCATGGCGGTCAGCCGGGCCAGCTCGGTCGACCCGAACACCGGTGGCAGCAACATCCTGCTCTACTCGGTGGGCGCGGCCGTCATCGGCGGCACCAGCCTCTTCGGCGGCAAGGGAAAGATCATCAACGCCGTCATCGGTGGTGCGGTGATCGCCGTGATCGACAACGGCATGGGCCTGCTGGGCTTCAGCTCGGGCACGAAGTACATCTTCACCGGTCTGATCCTGCTCGTCGCCGCCAGCGTCGACGCCCTCGCCCGGCGCAGAGCGGCCGCTACCGGCAACCGATGAGCCGGACCATCCTGGGTACGGGGACGGCACGCTGATGCGGGCCGGCCCCAGCCAGGAGGAGGTGCGCCGGCACAACCTCGGCACGCTGCTGCGGTACGTGCACGTGCACGGCGCGACATCCCGGGCGGAGCTCACGAGCCTGCTCGGCCTCAACCGGAGCACCATCGGGGCACTGACCGCCGAGCTGACCACCGCCGGGTTGGTCAGCGAGGCGGCACCACGCGAGACCGGCCGGGCCGGGCGACCGTCGCTGGTCGTCCGGCCCGAGTCGTCCAAGGTCTACGCGTACGCCCTCAGCATCGAGGTGGACCGGCTGCGCGCGGCCCGGGTCGGCCTCGGCGGCCGCATCCTGGACCGCCGTGAGACCGACCGGCCACGCGGCATGCAGGTGCTCGACGCGGTGCAGCCGCTCGCCGGTTTCGTCCACGACATGCGCAAGGACGTGCCCGGTGACGCCCGCTACGTGGGCACCGGGGTCGCGGTGGCCGGCATGGTCCGCCGCGCCGACGGCGTGGTCCGCCTGGCCCCGACCATCGGCTGGGTCGAGGAACCGGTCGGCGAGGCGCTCGGGGCCGAGCTCGGCGACGCCGGCAAGCTCACCGTGGGCAACCACGCCGACGTCTCGGCCCTGGTCGAGCACAGCCGCGGCGCCGCCGTGGGCTGTGACAACGTCATCTACCTGTACGGCGACGTCGGGGTCGGGGCCGGCATCATCGCCGACGGTCACCGGGTGGCCGGGCACGGTGGGTACGGCGGCGAGGTCGGCCACATGGTCGTCAACCCGTACGGCCGGGAGTGCAGTTGCGGCTCGCGCGGCTGCTGGGAGACTGAGATCGGCGAGTACGCGTTGCTCAAGCACGCCGGCCGGGGTGACCGGACGGGGCGCGAGGCGGTGCTGGGCGTGGTCGACGCGGCCATGCGCGGCGACAGCCAGGCGCAGTTCGCGGTCCGTCAGGTCGGCGACTGGATCGGCTTCGGCGTGGGCAACCTGGTCAACATCTTCAACCCCGAGGCCGTGATCTTCGGCGGCACCCTGCGCGACGTCTACCTGGTCGCCGCGGCCCAGATCCGCAGCCGCCTCACCTCGATCGCCCTGCCCGCCTGCCGCGAGCACATCCGGCTGCGCACCCCCGAGCTGGGCGACGACGCGGCCCTCATCGGCGCGGCCGAGCTCGCCTTCGAACACCTGCTCCGCGACCCGGTCGGATAGGCCCCGGCGGCCCTCCGGCCGGGTGCGTGGTGAAGATCAAAATCATCTATGCTGCGCGCCATGCCAGCCGATGTGCTGTTCGATGTGGCCTCCCACTACCCCGAGGCCGGCGTCGTCCGGACGGCCATGACCGCCCGCGACTGGAGCAAGGTCCGCACCACCGTCGACGCGGCGCCGCCGGCCGGCCGGTCGATGCTCCTCGGGGTCGCGGCCGACGTCCCGGGGGCCGAGGAGACCTTGCAGGAGGTCCTCGCCGCCGACCCGGGTGACAGCGCGGCCGCCGCCACGCTGGGGCAGCGGTGGACCGCGATCGGCTGGAAGATCCGGAGCGCGGCCCGGGCCGAGTACGTCACCGCCGAGCAGTTCGCCGCCTTTCACGAGCGGCTCCGCCGGGCCGAGGCCGTGCTGATCGAGGGCGTCGCCCGGAACCCGGGCGACCCGGCGCTGTGGGCGGCCCGGCTGACCTCCGGGCGCGGGCTCGAGGTGGGCCTGGCCGAGATCCGCCGCCGCTACGACAAGGCCATCGCCCTCGACCCGGGCCACCTGCCGGCGCAGTGGGCCTTCCTGCAGTCGCTCTGCCCGAAATGGAGCGGGAGCTGGGAGTTGCTGCACCCGTGGGCCCGGGAGACGGCGCTGGCCGCCCCGCCCGGATCTACGCAGGGCGCGCTGGTCGTCGACGCGCATCTCGAGCACTGGCTCGATCTGCCGGGCGGCGAAGGGGACCGCTATCTGACCTCGGCGCCGGTCCGGGACGAGATCTACGAGGCGGCCCGGCACAGCGTGCTGCACCCCGGCTTCGGCCGCGACTACGGCTGGGTGCACGCTGCGAGCAGCTTCGCCCTGGCTTTCAGCATGCTCGGGGACGAGGAGGCCGCCGGCGCGATGTTCAAGCAGCTCGGCGATCTCGCCGACGACTACCCGTGGAGCTACCTCGGTGACCCCGCGGCCCAGATCCGTACCCGTCGCGCGCGGGCCCTCGGGGGTGCCCGGTGATCGAACAGCTCGACGTCGACGGCGTACCGGCGCTGCTCACCCCGACCACCGGCCCGGCCCACGCCGGCCTCGCGTTCCGGGTCGGCTTCGCCGACGAGCCGCTGCCCCGCCGCGGCATCACCCACCTGGTCGAGCACCTGGCGCTGCACTCGACCGGCGTCGCCGACTACCACTACAACGGCGCCACCGGCGTCGAGTACACGTTCTTCCACATGCAGGGCTCCGAGCAGGACCTGGCCGCGTTCCTGACCGGGGTCTGCTCGTCGCTGCGCGACCTGCCCATGCATCGCCTCGCCGTCGAGAAGGACCTGCTCCAGGCCGAGGCCAACGGCCGCAGCCAGGGGGCCGCCGACAACATGTCGCTCTGGCGGCACGGCGCCCGCGACTACGGGATGCCGAGCTACCCCGAATGGGGCCTGCCCGCCATCGGCGAGGACGATCTGCGGGCCTGGGTGGCCCGCTACTTCACCAAAGAGAACGCGGTGTTGTGGCTGGCCGGCGACGGCGTGCCCGACGGACTGCGGCTCGATCTGCCCAGTGGCACCCGCCAGCCGGCGCCCACGCCGTCGTCGGCGTTGCCGGTGACGCCCGCGTACTTCCCGGCCGACTCGGGAGTCCTCGTCTGGGACGCCGAGGTGCCGCGAGCTGCCCGGTCGTCGGTCTTCGCCGGCGTGCTCGAACGGGCCATGCGGCGCGAGCTGCGCCAGGAGGCCGGTCTCTCGTACACCGCGCAGGCCGCCTACGAGCCCCTCGGCGCGGACCGGGCGCTGGTCACCGCCGTCGCCGACTCGCTGCCGGACAAGCAGGCCGCCCTTCTCGGCGGCTTCGTCGACGTGCTGGCCGCGCTGCGCGTCGGCCGCATCGACGAGGCCGACGTGGCGGCCGTGGTGAAACAGCGGGCCGAGGCTCTGCGGCACGCCGAGGAGCAGGGGGCCCGCCTTCCGGGGCAGGCCCTCAACCTGCTCGCCGGCCGCCCGGTGCAGAGCGCCGACGAGGCGATCGCCGAGATGCGGGCCGTCGGCCCGGCCGAGGTGGCCGAGGTGGCGGTCGCGGCCTCGGGCAACGGCCTGCTGATGGCCCCGCGGGCCCGGGCCGACTGGGCCGGCTTCACCGCGGCGCCCAACCATTCCGAGACGACGGTTCACGGCACCGCCTACGCGTCCCTGGAAGGCCCCGGCGAAAGCCTGATCATCGGCCCCGAGGGGGTCACTCTGGTCCGTGAGGGCACCCCGGCGACCGTACGCTTCGACGCCTGCGCCATCGTCCGGGCGTGGCCCGACGGCGCACGGTACTTCGTCGGCCACGACGGCATCGTGGTGGCGATCGAGCCGACACTGTGGTCGGGTGTCACCGGCGCGCTGCCCTGGCTCGACTCGCACATCCCGGCCGGGCTCCGCGTCGATCAGCCGCCCCGGGACCCGGCCCGTATCCCGCAGCCGGTCGCCCCCGAACAGCCCGCCCCGCTGCCGGTGGCGCCGCTGACCCGCCGGGCGCGCGCCCTCACCGTGGCCGGGCTGATCGGCACGGTCCTGGGCACGCTGTTCTTCGTCGCCGTCGCGCTCATCGGCCTCGTCCTGCTCACCGAGGACACCTCGGCCCTGTTCGGATCCATCGTGATCATCGGCTTCAGCATCCTGGTGGCCGTCCTCGGCGGCTTCGGCATCCATCACCTGCTCGGCCGGCTCTACCGCAGGTGACGTTCGCCCGCGGCCAGTGGCAATTCTTACGGGGTGCTGACGGACATCGCCGCCGGGGCTGACGGGGAGCAGGATGGTGGAGTGAATCTTTCAGTGCGCGCCGGCCTGTCCGGGGTGGCGGCGGCCGCGGTGGCGGTGGGGGCGGCCGAGATCGTCGCCGTGGCGACCGGGCCGCTGTCGGCGCCGCTGCTCGCGGTGGGCGGCGTGGTGGTGGACAACGTGCCGGGGCCGGTCAAGGACTTCGGCGTCCAGGTGTTCGGGGTGCACGACAAGACGGCGCTCATCGTGGGGACGGCGGTTCTGCTGGCGGCCTACGCGTACGGGCTCGGGCTGGTGGCGGCGCGGCGCTGGCGGGCCGGGGTGGCCGGGATCGCGCTGTTCGCGGTGATCGGCGTCGCGGCGGCCATGACCCGACACGACGCGGGGGTCTTCGCCTGGCTGCCGACGGTGGCGGGGGCGGGGCTGGCCGTGTGGGTGCTGCGGGCGCTGCTGGGGCTGGCCGGGGCGCCGTCGATCGCCACCGCCGGTGCGGCGCGACCCACCCGGGCCCGGGTCGGGGCCGGGGTGGGGGTGAGCGCGAGTGGGCAGGACAACCCGCAGCCGGCGGACGGCCTCGAGCCCGGCGGACCCGGCCCGGAGAAAGCGGGTTCTGGGGACGACGCGTACTTCAAAGGCCCGGAGAGGCTCACCGAGAGCGAGCGACGCCGGTTTTTGAAGATGCTCGGGCTGGCCGGTGGTCTTGCGGTCGTCGGCGGGGTGGCCGGGCGGCTGCTGACCGGACGGCAGGCGGTCCAGCAGGCGCGCAGTGAGGTTGTGCTGCCGCCGCCGCGGCAGACGCCGCCGACGGTGCCGGCCGGAGCGCAGGTGCCCGGCGTGACGCCGTATGTGTCGCCGAATGCGGATTTCTACCGGATCGACACGGCCCTCTATCCGCCGCAGGTGGATCCGTCGACGTGGCAGCTGCGGATTCACGGGATGGTGCGTAACCCGATCACGTTGACCTGGGAGCAGCTGCTGCAGCGGCCGATGATCGAGCGGTATGTGACGCTCGCCTGCGTGTCGAACGAGGTCGGCGGGGATTTGATCGGTAACGCGCTGTGGCTCGGCACGCCGATCAAGGAGCTGCTCGACGAGGCGGACCCGCTGCCGGAAGCCGATCAGGTGGTGCAGCGGTCGGTGGACGGGTGGACCTGCGGCACACCGACGGCCGTGCTCCGGGACGGGCGGGACGCGCTGCTCACGGTGGGGATGAACGGTGAGCCGCTGCCGGTCGACCACGGCTTTCCGGTGCGCATGGTCGTGCCGGGACTGTACGGATATGTCAGCGCCTGCAAGTGGATCACCGAGATCGAGTTGACCCGGTTCGCCGACTTCGACGCCTACTGGGTGCCGCGCGGCTGGTCGGCCCAGGGCCCGATCAAGACGGAGTCGCGGATCGACACGCCGCGGGACGGGGCCAAGCGGGCGCCGGGCACAGTGGTCGTGGGCGGGGTCGCCTGGGCCCAGCACACCGGCATCGCCAAGGTCGAGGTGCAGGTGGACGACGGGCCGTGGGCGGAGGCGACCCTCGCGGCGACGGTCTCGGCGGACACCTGGCGGCAGTGGAGTTACCAGTGGCAGGCCACGGAGGGTGAGCATCGGCTGCGGGTGCGGGCCACCGACCTCAAGGGGGAGACCCAGACGAGCACCCCGGCCCCGCCCGACCCGGACGGCGCGACCGGCTGGCACGCGGTGAAGGTCGCCATCAAATAAGGAAGGCACAGCAGCTGACGAGAACGCCGGTGTGCCACTTGCTTGAAGGCCGCACTAACGGTCCGTCTCGGAAAGGCAAGTCGCTCATACGGTGGGTTGCATGTCCACCGATGCGGTTGAACAAGAGCCGTCGAACAACGCGACCCGGCCCCCGGAAGGGGACCGGATCGTCATGGTCATGCCGGGTGTGGTTCAGCGTCAGGCCGCCGGCGCCTGCCGTTGTGCCGGCACCGCCGACTTGTGGGGCCGGCCCAGGCGGGCCTCGAGACGAGCAAGGTCGACACGTCCGTGATGGCGGTCGGCGGTGTCCTCCCAACCGACGGCGAGCAGCCGCAGCCGCTCCGCCTCGGTGAGGCCACCCCAGACCCCGTACGGCTCACGTACCGCGAGGGCGTGGGCGGCGCACTCGGCCCGAACCGGGCACGCGCCGCACATCGCCTTGGCTTTGGCCTCCCGGCGGTTGCGGGACGACCCGCGCTCACCGTCCGGGTGGAAGAACTGCGCACTGTCCCGGCCCCGGCAGAGCCCGAGGCGCTGCCAATCCCAGAGATCAGCGATGGGCCCGGGCAATCTGCGAACGTTCGACATGAAAAACCCTCCTCCCGCGTGGCCACGCGGAGTGTGGTCATGAGGGCCCTTGCTCAGGCCTGCCGCCGTGTTACCCCGGTGATCCCCGGCTCACACGCACCATGTCGATGTCTTCACCAGCCGTATGGCACCGGCCAAGCAACTCATACCGATCTTTCCCATTTTTTCCATCTAAAGCGCGTAATGCTGCGGCCCTCGCGTGATCTCCTCTGAGAGAGAAGGAGGATCACTGTGCGTACCGTCCTCGTGTGCGTCCGTACCCCGCTGGCGGCCCAGACCGTCGCGTCCACCGCGGCCCGGCTCGGCATGACCGGCGTCGTCCGGACCGCGGTCAGCGAGACCGAGGCCATGATCCGCCTGGCTGAACGGCCGGCTGAAGTGGTCCTGGCTGACACCGCTGTGACCCGTCCCGACAGCGTCGGCTTCACCCGGCGCGTCCTCGCCCGTGCCCCTCAGGCACAGGTCGTTCTCTTCGGTGCCGAGGACCCGCGCGTCGCCGCCGCGGCCGTGGCCGCCGGCGCCCGCGGAGTCATCCGCGGCGTGGAACACGATCTGGTCAGCGTGGTGGCCAAGGCGCTGCTGCTGCTCCTGCTGCCGGTACGCCCCCAGGGCATGCCGATCAACGGGGCGAACGCCCAGCCGGCCGCCGTCGCCGGTGGGGCCCGCAACAGCAACTCGACCGCGGCCCGGGCCGCCTATCAGAACGGTCTGGCGGTGGGCTCGCCCAACGCCGGGGCCGTGCCGGCCATGCTGCCCAACTCGCCGATGGTGCCGGCCCAGCGTGGCGATGCCCCGATCGATCCCGCCACCGGCCGGCCCATGGTGGCCTGGCCGGGCAACGAGGCCCAGGTCGGCGTGGCCGATCCGGCGCCGGCCGGGCGGCGGCTCACGCTCACCGAGCGCGAGCTGCAGGTGCTGCGGGGGATGGCCGACGGCAAGAGCAACGCCGAGATCGGGCGGGAGCTCTTCGTCTCGGAGGACACCGTCAAGACCCACGCGCGGCGGCTCTTCCGCAAATTAGGGGCTCGCGACCGAGCCCACGCGGTGGCCGCCGGCTTCCGAGCCGGATTAGTCGCTTAAATCGGACGTAAGGGGGGTCGCGCTCAGCGCGACTCCCCTTCTTCTGTGCCCTCGGTCAAAGTGTCGTGTACGCCGTCGGCGTAACCGCGGGCGTACTCCCACGTGACGTAGTGATCCGGATCCGGGTCGTAGGCCGGCTCGTGCACGCGCGGCTGCCCGCTGGTCAGCAGATGGCGCAGATTGCCGCGCAGCAGATCCCAGTCGAAGTAGTGCGGCTCGTGGCAGTCCTCACACTCGATGACCAGGCCCCGGATGCCCGTCGGGCTGAGCAGCGCCTGGTAGATCTCCAGGTCGGAGAGGTCCTCGAGCACGTCCTGCCGTTCGGCCTCGGTCAGCGGCTCGGACTCGGCGTCCTCGGTGAGGTCGTCGAGCTCGGCGGCCGGGTCGCTCGGGTCGCCGTTGAACGGGTCGATCGGCTCTTCTTGCACCCCCATACCGTACTCACCTTCGGTAGATGTGTGCTGGCCCGCACGGCCGGTCCGTCCGCCCGGGTGTCCCGAGGTGGATAGGTACGATGAACCATCCGACCTCTTGCAGTTAGGGATGCTCCGTGGAGACTGATTCCGCTCGTACGGTTCCGCTCGGTCTGACCTTCGACGACGTGCTGCTACAGCCCGGTGAGTCGGACATCGTGCCCAGCCGGGTCAATACGAGGACCCGCCTCACCCGGAACATCGAGTTGACCATCCCGCTGCTCTCGGCCGCGATGGACACGGTCACCGAGGCGCGCATGGCGATCGCGATGGCCCGCCAGGGCGGCATCGGCGTGCTGCACCGCAATCTCTCCGCCGAGGACCAGGCGGCCCAGGTCGACCTGGTCAAGCGGTCCGAGTCCGGCATGATCACCAACCCGGTCACCTGCAGCCCCGAGGCCACGCTGCGCGAGGTCGACCAGCTCTGCGGCCGCTACCGCATCTCCGGCGTGCCGGTCACCGACGCCGACGGCACCCTGGTCGGCATCGTCACCAACCGCGACATGCGCTTCGTCACGGACCAGGACGCGAAGGTCCGCGACGTGATGACCAAGCTGCCGCTGATCACGGCGCCGGTCGGCGTGAGCAAGGACGAGGCGCTCGGCCTGCTGCAGAAGCACAAGATCGAGAAGCTGCCGCTGGTCGACGGCGCCGGTCGCCTGCGCGGCCTGATCACGGTGAAGGACTTCACCAAGAGCGAGCAGTTCCCCGACGCGACCAAGGACGACCAGGGCCGCCTGCGGGTGGCCGCGGCCGTCGGGGTCGGCGACGACTCGTACAAGCGGGCCCGGGGCCTGATCGACGCCGGCGTCGACGTGATCATCGTGGACACCTCGCACGGTCACCAGCGCCAGGTGCTCGACATGATCGCCCGTCTCAAGCGCGACACCGCGACCGACATCGTCGGCGGCAACGTGGCGACCTTCGCCGGGGCCAAGGCGATGGCCGAGGCGGGGGCCGACGCGGTCAAGGTGGGCGTGGGCCCGGGCGCGATCTGCACCACGCGGATCGTCGCCGGTGTCGGCGTCCCGCAGATCACCGCCGTGATGGAGGCGGCCCGGGCCTGCCGTCCGGCCGGCGTCCCGGTGATCGCCGACGGCGGCATCCAGTACAGCGGCGACATCGCCAAGGCGCTGGTGGCCGGGGCCGAGACGGTCATGCTGGGTGGCCTGCTGGCCGGCTCCGAGGAGAGCCCGGGCGACCTGATCTTCGTGAACGGCAAGCAGTACAAGTCCTACCGGGGGATGGGCTCGCTGGGCGCCATGCAGTCGCGTGGCCAGGCCAAGTCGTACTCGAAGGACCGCTACTTCCAGCACGACGTGCCCGAGGAGAAGCTGGTTCCCGAGGGCGTCGAGGGCCAGGTGCCCTATCGTGGTCCTCTGTCGCGCGTCGTCGGTCAGCTCGTCGGCGGCGTTCGCCTGGCCATGGGCTACGCGGGCGCCGAGACGATCCCTGACCTTCAGGAGCGCGGCCAGCTCATCCGGATCACCGCCGCGGGTCTCAAGGAGAGCCACCCGCACGACATCCAGATGACGGTGGAAGCCCCTAACTACCACTCCCGGTAGCCCGTCCAACCACCCCACCACCACCCTTAAAAGGAATTGAAGGCATCTTGATATGCGCGACGTAGTGGAGATCGGACTGGGCAAGACCGCCCAGCGGGGGTATCACCTGGACGACATCGCGATCGTCCCGAGCCGGCGCACCCGCGACGTGGACGACGTGTCCACCGAGTGGCGCCTCGACGCGTACCCCTTCAAGATCCCCTGCGTCGCGCATCCGTCCGACGCCACCATGAGCCCGGAGTCCGCGGTCGCCCTGGGCCGCCTCGGCGGCCTGGGCGTGCTCAACGCCGAGGGCCTCTGGACCAGGTACGAGGACCCGACCAAGGTCCTGGAGGAGCTGGCCGCGCTCGACGAGGACGCCGACGCGACCAAGCGCCTGCAGGAGGTCTACTCCGAGCCGATCAAGCCGGAGCTGATCGCCGAGCGGGTGCGGGTCATGCGTGAGGGCGGCGTCACCGTCGCCGTGCGGGTGTCGCCGCAGCACACGCTGGCGCTGGCCCCGGTCGTGCTCGACGCCGGCGTCGACCTGCTGGTCATCCAGGGCACCCTGGTCAGCGCCGAGCACGTCTCGACCACGGACGAGCCGCTGAACCTCAAGGAGTTCATCGCCGACCTCGACCTGCCGGTGATCGTCGGCGGCTGTACGGACTACAAGACCGCCCTGCACCTGATGCGCACCGGCGCCGCCGGCGTCATCGTCGGGGTCGGCGCCGACGAGTGGTCCACGACCGACACCGTCCTCGGCATCCGGGTGCCGATGGCGTCCGCGATCGCCGACGCCGCGGCCGCCCGCCGCGACTACCTGGACGAGACCGGTGGCCGTTACGTTCACCTGATCGCGGACGGTGGCATCTCCACTTCGGGTGATATCGCCAAGGCGATCGGGTGCGGCGCCGACGCCGTGATGCTCGGCGAGCCCCTCTCGCTGGCCGAGGGCGCGCCCGCCGGCGGGGCCTGGTGGCACTCCTCGGCGAGCCACCCGCAGCTGCCCCGGGGTGGCTTCTGCATCGCCGGTGAGCCCGACGGCACCCTCGATGAGCTGCTGTTCGGCCCGGCCGACCGGGCCGATGGCCAGCTCAACCTCTTCGGTGGACTCAAGCGCGCGATGGCCAAGTGCGGCTACAGCGACGTCAAGGAGTTCCAAAAAGTCGCGTTGGTCCTCGACCGCTAACCTCTCGCCATGAGGCGTGCAGGGGTGGTGCTCGCGGTCGTGTTGCTGGCCGCGAGCGGGTGTTCGGGAGACGACGGCAAACCGGCGCCGGCGGCGAGTTCCTTCGCCGCCGGAGCCGACGGGGCCGGAGATCCGTATTTCCCGAAGTACGGCAACGGCGGGTACGACGTCGCCGGGTACGACCTGAAGGTGAAGTTCGACCCGAAGACGGACGAGCTCACCGGCACGGCCACGATCACCGCGACCGCCACCCAGGACCTGTCGGCCTTCAACCTGGACCTCTCGAAGCTCGCCGTGAGCGACGTGACGGTCGACGGGGAGAAGGCCACCTCGTCGGCCGCGGGCGCCGAGCTGACCATCAAGCCGGCCGACGGCATCGCCCGGGGCCGCGAGTTCACCACGGTCATCCGGTACGGCGGCAAGCCGTCCCGGCTCGCCAACGCCACTCTCGGCGACGGCGGGTGGCTGGAGACGCCCACCGGGGCCATCGCGCTGGGCCAGCCCGAGTCGGCCAGCACGTGGTATCCCGTGAACGACCACCCGTCGGACAAGGCGACGTGGCGCCTGGAGATGACCGTGCCGTCCGGTCTCGAGGCGATCAGCAACGGCGTCCAGGGCGCGACGAAGGACGCCGGCGGCTGGACCACCTGGACCTGGAGCGAGAGCTCGCCGATGGCCAGCTACCTGTCGTACGTGGTGATCGGCCAGTACCGGATCACCAAGGGCACGCACGGCGGCAAGCCGATGATCACCGCGATCGCCGACTCGCTGCCCGCGAACGGCCCGGCCGCCGAGTCGATCGCGAAGACCGGCGAGATCACCGACTTTCTGGCCACCAAGTTCGGGCCGTACCCGTTCGACGCCAACGGCGGCGTGGTCGTGGACGAGCAGCGCATCGGCTACGCCCTGGAAACGCAGACCCGCCCGGTCTACGGCCCGTCGTTCTTCGCCGGCGGCGAGAACGACACCGTCGTCGCCCACGAGCTGGCGCATCAGTGGTTCGGCGACAGCGTGGCCCTCGACCGCTGGCAGGACATCTGGCTCAACGAGGGCTTCGCCACGTACGCCGAGTGGCTGTGGGACGAGCACGAGCAGGTGCAGACCGTCGAGCAGGCCTTCGACGACACGTACGAGAACTACGGCTGGACCCAGACGCCGGAGACCACCGGCGACCCCGGGGCCAACCGGATCTTCGGCGACGCCGTCTACCAGCGCGGCGGCATGACCGTCTACGCGCTGCGCAAGACCATCGGCGACGCCGCCTTCGACAAATTGCTCAAGCAGTGGACCAGCCTGCACCGCGACGGCAACGCCACCACCGACGACATGATCGCCCTGGCCGAGCAGGTCTCCGGGAAGCAGCTCGACGATTTCTTCCAGAAGTGGCTCTTCGACAAGGCCAAGCCGGCCAAGCCTTAACCCTTGTCCACGAGCTTGGGGTGGCCGGCCAGGTAGCCGGCCGCCTTGCCCTGGGCGACCGCGGTGACGAAGCCCTTGCCCTCGGCGGTCAGCCGTTCGCCGAGGTAGCCGCCGCCGCCGAGGACGCTGTCGCCGGGCAGGCTGACCCGGGTGATGTTCTGCGGGGTGAGGTCGCGCAGGGCGTACGCGTACTCGATCGGCGTGCGCCCGCCCAGGTAGACGAGGGTGTCGCCGAGCGCCTTGAGCACGCCCTCCAGGGCGGCCGGGTCGTCGGCCAGGTTGCGGTCGAGCGCCTTGCCGAACAGGGCGGAGACGAGCTGCCGCTGGTGGCGCTGCCGGTCGTAGTCGCCGTTGGGCAGGCCGTAGCGCTGGCGGGCGTAGTCGATCGCCTGCCAGCCGGCCAGGTGACGCCGGCCGGCCTGGTAGACCGCCTGTGGCCCGACGTAGTCGCCGCCGACCAGCGGCCGCAGCGTGCCGTCGGGCTTGCGGTGCCGCGACTTCACCGTCTGGTCGATCACCAGGTCGACCCCGCCGAGCTGGGCGGTGAGCCGCTCCAGGCCGCCGAAGTTGAGGATCGCGCCGGCCTGGAACTGCTTGATCCCGGTGTACTGGCTGATCGTCCGGGAGAGCAGCTCGTAGCCCTTCTTGACGTCGCGCCGGTCGCCGGCGCCGCGGCTCATCGCCTCGGTGAGCTTGTGGGTGCCGCCGTCGTAGCTCACCCGCAGGTCGCGGGGCAGCGAGTAGAGGTACGCCTTCTTCAGGCCCCGCTCGACGTGCAGGAGCATGACGGCGTCGGCGTGCGGCTGCCAGTCGGGGATGCTGACCCGGGTGTCCACGCCGATGAGGAGAAGGTCGAGCGGGCCGGTGATGTCGGCCCCGGGCGACGGGGCGGGGGACGTCGTGGCCGGCGCCGGCGTCGTAGGCTCGGCCGAGACGGAGATCGACGGGGCCGGGGCCGCCGCGGGCTCGTCCGATCCGGAGCGGAGCGCCCAGGCGATCCCCCCGCCGGCCAGCAGCACCAGGACGATCGCCGCGCCGATCCAGAGACCAAGCCTGCTGTTCCGCATGGCGGAACACTAATTCACGGTGATCACCAGCTCAATGCCCCGTCATCCCGCCTTGTGAAACGGGTCATTGCTTTTCACGTTCGGGGCCGTACGCTGACCGCCGCTTATCAACGGGGGAGGCAAGCTTCGATGAAGCTCACCAAACGACGGGTCGCCGTCGGCTCGATCTCCACCGCCGTCGTCCTGGCGATGACGAGCGTGACCACCTGGGCCCTGGCCGACACCAAGCCGTCGACTCCGCAGTCGACGTCGCCGGTGCGCCTGATCGTCGGCTACAAGGACGGCGCGAACCGCACCGCGGCCGCCAACACTCTTTCCGCCGCGGGCGCGAACAAGCTCGACGCGGCCACCGACGCCAAGGCGCTCGAGGAGCTGCACGCCGCGGCGGTGCAGGTGCCGGGCGCGCGCAGCGCCGCGACGATCGCCGCCCTGCGCAGCGACCCCAACGTCGCCTACGTCGAGGTCGACCAGCAGCGCAAGGCGTCCCTGGTGCCCAACGACGAGGCCTACCGGCAGGGTGAGCAGCCCGAGATCGACGAGGTCCGGGCGCCGCAGGCGTGGGACTCGACGACCGGCGGCTCGTCGCCCATCAAGATCGCTGTCGTGGACACCGGCGTGAACGGCGTCGGCGACCTGTCCGGCGCGGTGCTGGGCGGCTACGACTTCGTCAACAAGGACACCTCCCCGGCCGACGACGCCGGTCACGGCACCGCGGTGGCCGCCCTGATCGCGGCCCGCGGCAACAACACCAACGGCATGGCCGGCCTCTGCTGGACCTGCCGGATCATCCCGGTCAAGGTCCTCGACAGCCAGGGCAGCGGCTGGGACAGCGACGTGGCGGCCGGCATCACCTACGCCGTCAAGCAGGGCGCGAAGATCATCAACCTGTCGCTCGGCGGCCCCGGCGCCTCCAAGGTGCTCTCCGACGCCGTGGCCTACGCCAACACGGCCGGGGTCCTGGTCGTCGCCGCGGCCGGCAACAAGTCGTACCCGACCGACCCGCTGACCACGAAGTCGTACCCGGCGGCCTACACCGACGTGGTGGCCGTGGCCGCCACCGCCCAGCGGTCCACGACCCTGGCGTCGTACTCGTACCGCAACAAGTCGGGCGACGGCTGGGTCGACCTGGCGGCGCCGGGCACCGTGACGAGCATGGACCGGTTCGGCAACTACGAGACCGGCCTCAACGGCACCTCGTTCGCGGCGCCGATCGTGTCCGGCATCGCCGGCCTGATCAAGGCGAAGAACCCGAACTTCACCGGCTGGTCGCTGATGCAGGCGCTGCAGCGCTCCGCGGCCAAGCACCCGCTGCCGGCCAAGGGCGTCGTCAACTACGGCAAGATCGACGCCAAGGACGCGCTGACCTTCGCCACCGACACCACCGCGGCCTCGCTGAGCACCATCAGCCCGCCGCAGAACGCCCTGGTCCGCGGCACGACCACGATCACCCCGGTCGGCATCGGCGACAACTGGTCGGGCATCCGCAACGTCAACCTGTACGTCAACGGCGTCGCCAAGGGCGTGGCCACCAAGGCCCCGTTCGGGGTGCCGTGGGCGACCAACGCCTACAACGGCGCCACCAAGGTCGAGCTGCGCATCTGGGACAAGGCCGGCAACCAGCGGATCGTCTCCGGCCGCGTCCTGATCGTGGACAACGTCAAGCCGGTCGTGAAGATCACCTCGGCCCCGAAGAGCGGCTCCAAGATCTCCGGGAACATCACGGTCAAGTTCGCCGTCTCCGACAACCGCGGCGTCAAGGTGACCCAGCTGCTGATCAACGGCAAGGTCTCCCAGCAGCGCTCCACCACCACGCCGTTCACGATCAAGGCGACCTCGGTGCCGAACAACGGGTCGGTGCAGCTGCGGACCTACGACAAGGCGGGCAACGTCCAGCTGTCGGCCAAGTACACGTACAAGAGGTAACAACCCGACCGCAACCGGCTTGGACCGGAACGGTCAGTGAGCGAACCGAAGTGAAGGGAGCCGGCCACTCTGGCCGGCTCCTTTTCGCTTTGGGGGTCTGCACGTGCTCGGTCGTGTCGGGAAGCTGTTCGCCGGTCTGCTCGCGGGTGCCGCGCTGTTCGTCGCGCCGGCCTCGGACGCCGCGGTGGCCTCGGCCGACGGCTGGTCGAAGCCGAACGACCCGGGCTTCTCGACCCAGTGGGGCCTCAAGCAGACCCGGGTCGACCAGGTCTGGAACACCGTCCGCGGCAACAACCGGGTGATCGTGGCGGTGCTCGACACCGGCGTGAACCCGCTGCCCGACCTGCGCACCCGCATGCTGCCCGGCTACGACTTCGTCAACGGCGACAGCAACCCGGCCGACGACAACGGCCACGGCACGATGGCCGCGGGCGTGGTCGCCGCGGGCGGCCAGAACCGCACCGGCATCGCCGGCATCTGCTGGAACTGCCGCATCCTGCCGGTCAAGGTGCTCAACGCCAAGGGCAGCGGCAGCTACACCGCCATCGCCGACGGCATCCGCTTCGCCGCCGACCGCGGCGCGAGCATCATCAGCCTGTCGCTGGGCGGCTCGGCCGACAGCAGCATCCTGCGCGACGCCGTCACCTACGCCGAGGCCAAGGGCGCCCTGATCGTCGCCGCGGCGGGCAACAAGGGCGTCTCGGCCCCGCACTACCCGGCGGCCATCCCGTCGGTGCTGGCCGTCGGCGGCGTCACCTCGACCGGCGCCCGCTACAGCTGGTCCAACTACGGCTCGTGGGTCGACGTGACCGCGCCCGGCTGCAACCCGGCCCAGGGCCCGTCCGGCGCGATCGGGCAGTACTGCGGCACCTCGTCGGCCGCCCCGTTCATCGCCGGCGTGGCCGGCCTGCTCGCCTCGTCGGCGAAGAAGCCGACCGCGGCCCAGATCCGCTCGGCCATCGTCGCCACCAGGACCGTGCCGTCGGGCCGGGTCGACGCTCTCCGGGCGCTCCAGGCGCTCTAGGTAAACTCTCGGGGTGAGTACACCCCGCCCCGTTCTCGTCGTCGATTTCGGCGCCCAGTACGCCCAGCTGATCGCCCGCCGCGTCCGCGAGGCGCGGGTCTACTCGGAGATCGTCCCGCATTCGATGCCGGTGGCCGAGATGCTGGCCAAGAACCCCGCCGCGATCATCCTGTCCGGCGGCCCGTCCAGCGTCTACGAGCCGGGCGCGCCCGTCCTCGACCCGGGCCTGTTCGACAACGACGTGCCCGTCTTCGGCATCTGCTACGGCTTCCAGGCCATGGCCCAGGCGCTGGGCGGCACGGTCGCGCACACCGGCTCCCGGGAGTACGGGCGCACCCTGCTCAGCGCGCAGGGCGGCACCCTGCTGCGCGAGCTCCCGGACGACCTGCCGGTGTGGATGAGCCACGGCGACAGCGTGGCCGTCGCGCCCCAGGGCTTCGCGGTCACCGCGTCGACCCCGGGGGCCCCGGTGGCCGCGTTCGAGGACCTGACGGCCAAGCGGGCCGGTGTGCAGTTCCACCCCGAGGTGGCGCACACCGAGCAGGGCCAGGAGATGCTCAAGCGCTTCCTGTACGACATCGCCGGCATCGAGCCGACCTGGACGTCGTCCAACATCATCGACGAGCAGGTGGCCGCGATCCGCGAGCAGGTGGGCGACAAGCAGGTGATCTGCGGCCTCTCCGGCGGTGTCGACTCGGCGGTCGCCGCCGCGCTCGTCCACAAGGCCATCGGTGACCAGCTGACCTGCATCTTCGTCGACCACGGCCTGCTGCGGGCGGGCGAGGCGGAGCAGGTCGAGAAGGACTACGTGGCCGCCACCGGCATCCGGCTCAAGGTGGTCGACGCGGCCGAGTCGTTCCTGGGCCACCTGGCCGGGGTCACCGACCCCGAGCAGAAGCGCAAGATCATCGGCCGCGAGTTCATCCGGACGTTCGAGGCCGCGGCCCGCGAGCTCGACGCCGAGCGGCACATCGAGTTCCTCGTGCAGGGCACCCTCTACCCCGACGTGGTCGAGTCGGGCGGCGGCACCGGCACGGCCAACATCAAGTCGCACCACAACGTGGGCGGCCTGCCCGACGACCTCCAGTTCGCGCTCATCGAGCCGCTGCGCACCCTGTTCAAGGATGAGGTGCGCGCGCTCGGCACCGAGCTCGGCCTGCCCGACGAGATGGTGCAGCGCCACCCGTTCCCCGGCCCGGGCCTGGCCATCCGCATCATCGGCGCGGTCGACCGGGAGCGGCTCGACCTGCTGCGCGCGGCCGACCTGATCGCCCGCGAGGAGCTGACCGCGGCCGGCCTCGACCGCGACGTCTGGCAGTTCCCGGTGGTGCTGCTGGCCGACGTGCGCAGCGTCGGCGTGCAGGGCGACGGCCGTACGTACGGTCACCCCGTGGTGCTGCGGCCGGTCTCCAGCGAGGACGCGATGACGGCCGACTGGTCGCGTCTGCCCTACGACGTGATCGCCAAGATCTCGACCCGGATCACGAACGAGGTTCGCGAGGTCAACCGGGTCGTGCTCGACGTGACCAGCAAGCCGCCGGGCACCATCGAGTGGGAGTGAGCCGTCACCACTCCTCGGGCATGAGGAACCACATCAGGGGATAGGCCAGCAGGGCCGCGCCCCAGGTGGCGGCGGCGAGCACGACGAAGGCGACCCGGACCAGCACCGGGTCGACGCCGAAGTAGCGGCCCAGGCCGCTGCAGACGCCGGCCCCGACGCGGTCGTCCGTGGGGCGGCGGAGAAGCTTGTAGGGTGCCTCGTTCATGCCCCAATAGTGGGGTCGGGCGAGGCCCTACGACCTCAGGTGTGGCCCGGATACGTACCCTGAAATGATGGTTACGGTTCGTGGTCGATCTAGTGCACGTTGTCCGGGGCAACGCTCTGATCAGGGATTACTCTGCGCGAGCACCCTGTCAGGAATCCGACAGATGTTTTCTGCAGTTCACATAATCCGGGCAGAATGCCGCCCGTGACCCCCGCACTCGAACCGCTCCGCCGGATCGCCGCCTACGCCGTCGCCCGCGACGACGAGGGCCGCGTCCTGCTGGTCCGGGCCTCCACCAGCTCCGGCACGCCCGGCGTCTGGTCCCTGCCCGGTGGCGCCGTCGACCACGGCGAAGATCCCAACCACACCGTCGTCCGCGAGACGGCAGCCGAGACCGGCCTCTCGGTCGCCGTCACCGGCCTCCGCGACGTCCTGGCCGACATGCGCGCGCTGCCGCACCGCGGCGTCACGATCCACACCGACCGCCTCATCTACTCGGTCTCCATCCGGGGCGGCACGCTGGTGGACCGCATCGGTCATCCCACCGACCTGGCCCGCTGGCACACGCTGGAGGAGGCCGAGCGCCTCAAACTCCGCCAGTTCACCGCGAACGCGCTCGGGCTGGGCAGCGCCTCGGCCGACCTGCGGCCCGAGCCGGCGCCCACCTTCCCGTCGTTCTACGCCTATCCCGGGCCGGACGGGCTGCACCGGGCGCAGCGCTTCGCGGCCTACGCGATCGCCACCGACCCGCAGGACACCAGCCTGCTGCTCACCCGCATCGCCCCCGGCTACCCGGGCGAGGGCCGCTGGCACCTGCCCGGCGGCGGCACCGACTACGGCGAGCAGCCCGGCACGGCCCTGATCCGCGAGCTGGTCGAGGAGACCGGCCAGGAGGGCCGGCTGGTCGAGCTGCTCGGCGTGGCCAGCCACCGCGACGCGGCGTCGCTCGGCCCCGAGGGCTACCCGATCGACTGGCACGGCGTGCGCGCCTTCTACCGCGTGGTCGTCGACGCGCCCTCGGAGGTCGCGGTCAAGGACGTCGGCGGCTCCACCTCCGAGGCCCGCTGGATGCCGGTCAAGCAGGTCGCCGACCTCGACGAGGACCAGCTGACCGAAGTGACGGCCGAGGCATTGAAGAAAGCGCGGCTAATCTGATCATGTGAGGATCAGACGCGTCGGAGCCTACGGAATCTGTCGCGACGATTCCGGGCGGGTGCTGCTCGCCCGGAACTCGCCGCTCAGCGAGTTCCCCGGCCTCTGGACCCTGCCCGGCGGCGGCGTCGAGCAGGGCGAGCACCCGGACGACGCGGTCGTGCGCGAGTTCGGCGAGGAGACCGGCCTGGCCGTACGCATCGACGGGCTCAACACCGTCACCGCGGACCTGGCCCGGCTGTCCGGCGGCGACCTCGAGCACACCGACCGGATCATCTACGACGTCTCGGTGACCGGCGGGACGCTGCGTAACGAGGCCGAGGGCACCACCGAGCTCGTCGAGTGGGTCGCCGACCCGGCCGCCCTCCCGCTGATGCCGTTCACCGCAGCGGCCCTCCTGCCCTCCGCCGGGGCGGCCTCGCCGCCTCCGCCCGGCGCCACCCCGTCCCCTCCGCCCGACGAGGAGTTGGCGCGGCCGGCCCGCGTCCAGCGGTTCGGGGCGTATGCGGCGGCGTCGGATCCGGAGGGACGCATCCTGCTTACTCGGATCGCCACGGGGTATCCAGGAGCCGGGCGCTGGCACGTTCCGGGCGGCGGGACCGATCACGGCGAGACGCCCGAAGCCGCCCTGGCCCGGGAGGTCTTCGAGGAGACCGGGCAGCACGGCCGGGTGACCGGTCTGGTGGAGATCTCACACCGTTACGACCCGGCCGCGGTCGGTCCGGAAGGCGTGCCGATCGACTGGCACGTCATCCGCGTCCTGTTCCGATTCGAGGTCGACACGCCGACGGAACCGCAGGTCAAGGAGGTGGACGGTTCCACCGCGGAGGCCCGCTGGTTCACGCCGGCGCAGGCTCGCCGGCTCGACCTGACCGAGCCGGCCGCCGTCGCCGTAGCCCGAATCGGGGCGGAACGGGCGAGTTAGAATCGTTATCCGGGATGGGAGATCGTGGCCCGTTCCGACCCGCCCGGCCAAGGAAAGAAACGGGAGACGCACCTGCCAACGACGGCCGTTCGACTTCTCGCCAACGTCGTCCGGCTGTGCGATGGTGTACACCGCGAATTTCCCCGGTCCGCGTGTGCGGCGGGCTACCGGGCCTCAACCCACCGCAAACGTGCAGGTGGGCCACCTATCTCATGGAGGAAGCACGTGCCGAGATCCCCTTGGCGCCGGCGTCGATCGACGGATAGCCCCCGTCCCGCCGGTCGTCGTTGGGCAGGCCGTCTGCGCCGCGGAGGAACCATCGCGCGGCAGGCCCTGATGGTGCGGGTCGTTCGCCGGAACGCTGAGTCCGGCCGGGCCGCCACCGCCACCAGGGCAGAAGTCATCTACACGGGTGCCGAGCATGTACGGGCCATCGGCCCGGCGGCGCCGCACCTGGCAACTCCGGCGGTCGCGCCCGACGAGATCCCGGCCTCCCTGCTGCCCGGTGAGCACACCGCGGCCCGCAAGGTGCGCTTCGCGATCGTCAACGGCTGCACGATCGCCAGCCTGGCCCTCGGGCTGACCGCGATCTTCCTGGCGATGCACGGCGACGTCCGCCTCGCGGCCGCCTGTCTGGTCGCCTGCGTGGCGTTCGACGGCCTCGACGGCGCGCTGGCCCGCAAGCTCGGCGTCTCCAGCCCGTTCGGCGCCCAGATGGACTCGCTGGCCGACATGTGCTCGTTCGGCCTGGCCGCGCCCGTCGTGGTCTACGCCTCGCTGGCCCACAGCGTGCCCACGCCGGCCGCCGCGGTGGCCTGCGTGCTCGTCGCGGCCTGCGCCGCGATCCGCCTGGCCCGCTTCAACGTCTCGCCCAAGGACGGCAAGTTCTTCTGCGGCGTGCCGACCACCATGGTGGCCGCGGTGCTCGCGGTGTCGGTGCTCATCGGCCTGCCGCTGCCCGGCCTGGCCCTGCTCGGCGGCGTGGCGCTGCTGGCCTTCGCGATGGTCTCCAGCTTCCCGTACGCGAAGCTGGCCCGGCTCCTGCGGCTGCCGGCCTGGCTCTGGCTGCTGCCGATCGTCGGCGCCCTGATCGACGCGCGCCTGACGTTCGTCATGATCGTGGCGGCGTACCTGGTCAGTGGCCCGGTGCTCTGGATGCGGGAGAGAAGGACCGCTTAAGAGTTCGGCTTAAGAAATCGGCCGCCCCGAGGGGCGGCCGATTTTGTCTCTAGAGCCAGCGCGCGATGACGGAGGAACCGCCGACGACCTTGTCGTTGACGGCGACCAGCGGCTCGGCCGCCCCGGCGGGCAGGTAGACGTCGGTGCGCGAGCCGAACCGGATCAGGCCCATCCGCTCGCCCTTGGCCACCAGCGTGCCCACCGGCGCCCGCTGCACGATCCGGCGGGCGATCAGGCCGGTGCGCTGGGCGACCACGACCGTGCCGTGCTCGGTGTCGAGCACCGTGTAGGCCGCGACGTTGTGCTCGGCGGCGGCGGTCATCGCGTTCGCGTAGCCGCCCTCCTCGACGAAGTAGTCGGACACCCGGCCCGCCACCGGCACCCGGTTGACGTGCACGTCGAGGACGGACAGGAAGACCGCGATCCGCAGGAACTCGCCGGGGCCGAAGCGCTCGTCGGTCATCCGCTCGATCGACAGCACCCGGCCGTCGGCCGCGGCGACCACGGCCGACGCGTCCTGCGGCACCTCACGCTCGGGGTCGCGGAAGAACGCGGCCACCGGCGCCGCGGCCAGCGCCGGCAGCAGCCACAGCTTCGACTTGGGCCGGGCCCGGCGGGCCAGCGCGGCCAGGCCGAGCGCGATGCCGGCGGCGGCCACGCCGTTCGAGTCGACGTGCATCGTGCGGGTCACCGGGACGCTGGACGGCCGGTAGGCCGGGGCCAGGGTGGCCGCCACCCGCGGGTCGGCCGCGGTGAACCGCAGCTTGTGCACCCGCAGCGGCGGCTGGTTGCGCAGCACGAGATCGGAGCCGACCCCGAACAGCGCGCCCTGGCGGAACAGCTCGGCCGCCGCGCCGCCGGTGCGCCCCGGCGTAGCCGGGGTGGCCACGGTGAGCACGGCGCCCTCGTTCAGGTATTTCCCGAGACGGTCGAGCAGGACCCGGACCTCGTCGGCGGTGCCGGTCAGCGGCTCGCCGACGATCACCACGTCGGCCGGCTCCGCGTCCTCCAGGGCGTCGACCACCCGGACCCGGTCGGCGATCCAGCTGCCGAGCCCGGTGATGTGGTCGCGCAGCAGGTCGGCCGTGCTGCGCTCGCCGGCCACCAGGGTCAGCTGGTCGGCCGGGAGCAGCGCCTCGACCGCGGCCGCCACCACCTCGGTGGCGTGGTCGGCGGCGAACACCAGGGCGGTGGTGGGCGCGTTGTGCCGGGCGAACTCGGCGGTCAGGGCCCGGGCGGCGACGGGGCCGACCCCGGCGATCGGAGCGTTGGACACCACGGGGTACGTCATGGCAACGAGCATATGGTGGGCTACTTCTCGGGCGGCGTGGGGTGTTGCTTGGTGAACCGCTCCGACGGCTCCTCGAGCAGCTCGCGGACGATCGAGGCGTGCATCTCCGGCGGGAGGTCACCGGGGATCTGCGGCTCCGGGGCCGGGGCCGGCACAGCGGTCGCCAGGGCCGGCTCGGGCGGGCCGCCCCGGGCCGAGCGGAGGGCGCCGAGCAGGCCGATCACGCCGAAGACGATCAGGCCGCCGGCCACCAGCCAGCCCACCGCGGGCAGGTGGACGGTGACCACCGCCGAGGCCGCCCACCACGCGACGACCAGCAGGAACAGGATGCCGAAGCTGAGCGAGACGCCGTCCGTGCGATGCGGTCTCATCGGTGCACCTCCAGGTTGCCCGCGTCCAGCCGCAGGTCGAGCTTGAGCGTGCCGCCCCCGGCGCCGTCCGGGCCGAGGTCGGTCAGGGCCTCGTCGTTGAGCGACTCGCCCTCGTAAGTCTTGCCGAAGATCTCGGCCCGGCCGTTCGCCACCTGCAGCGAGGCGGTCGTGTCGACGGTCGGCGGGAGGATCACCCGCACCTGGCCGAACTTCATGGTCACGGTGATCGTCTGCTGCTGCCCGGCGAAGTCCACCTGGCGCAGGTCGAGCGTGGCGTCGCCAAGCGTGAAGTCGTACCGGTCGGCGATCTGGGCCGGGCTGGTCGGCCGGTAGACGCTGTTGGCGACGTCGTCGCCCCAGCGCTCGGAGCCCGTCGCGGCCAACAGGCCGAGCGACGTCACCAGGCCCAGCGCGATCAGGCCGCGGGCCCGGCCGAGCCAGGCGCCGACGATCAGGCCGGCCCCGATCGTGGCCAGCGCCGCCGCGAAGTACGCGGAGACCGCGATGTTCGCCCCAGCCGTGTCGATCAGGGCCATCACGCCCATCACCACGATCAGCGCGAAGAAGGTGAGGCGGCCCAGCTTGGAGCGCTCCTTGGGCTTCTTCGGCTTCTTGGCCGCGGGCGGCGCCGGGGGCGCGGGCGGGTAGGTGGCCGGGGTGGGCCGGGCGAACGGGCCGTGCGGGGCGAACGGCGGCCGATAGGCCCCGGACGGCGGCGCGAACGGCGGCGCCGGCGCGGCCGCCGGCTCGAACGGCGGCATCGGCGCGGTGACCGGCTCGACCGGGGGCTCGGGAGCGTCCGCGGCCGGCGGCGGCATGGTGGCCGTCGGCCCGGTCGGCGGCGGCGTGGGCGCCGTGGCGAACTCGGCGGTCGGGAACGGGTCCGAAGCGGGCGGGAACGGGTCCGCGGCGGTTGGGAACGGGTCCGAAGCGGGCGGGAACGGGTCCGCGGCGGGCGGTGGCGGAGGCGCGGTGGCCGACGGATGACCCCCGTGTGAGCTCGACCGCTTGATCAGGATGATCGCGCCGAAGATGACCGCGCAGGCGAGCAGGCTGGCCCGGACACCGTCCTGCACGATGAAGGCGAACGACAGCACCGCGGCGCCGCCGAGGACCACCACCGAGACCGGCGTCATGCCCGAGCGGCCCTTGCCGAGCAGCGACTCGATCGGCGAGGCGGTGTCGCCCTCGGCCGGGATGATCAGCCAGCCGATGAGGTAAAGCAGCACGCCGACGCCGCTGATCACACCGAGCACGGCGAACAGCACGCGCCACAGCACCGGGTCGGTGTTGGTGGCCCGGGCCAGGGCGCCGGAGACACCCGCCAGGTAGCGGGGCTTGCGCGGCCGGACGAGCTTGTCCCGGGAGAAGGCCGGGCCGCCGGCCCACGGCGGCGCGTTCCAATCCGCGGCGGGAGGCGCCGGGGGCGCCTGAGTGCCCTGCGCCTGAGCGCCCTGGGACTGAGCGCCCGGCGTGGGGGCGCCCGGGGTTGGGGCGCCCTGTGTCTCCCGAGTGCCCTGCGGTTCGGCAGCTTGCTCGTTCATGGCATCGATCCTCGCCCGCCGGGCACCCGAGGCGCTTCCGGCGCCGACCCTGAGGCCACCCTGAGATCCGGGCCGCCGGATACCAGGGGAAGTTCCCCGTGGTCCTCCAGCGCGGGACGTGTGACGATCGGAGGACACAACCGAGGAGGAGCCATCAGCACCGCCGCCGCACCGCCCACCCGCCGCCTGTACAGGCCGCGCGACCACCGCATCATCGCGGGTGTCGCGTCCGGGCTCGCGCAGCACCTGGGCGTGCCCGTGCTGGCCGTGCGCGTCGCCCTGGTCGTCCTGCTCGGTTTCAACGGCCTCGGCCTCCTGCTCTACGCGGCCTTCTGGGCCGTGCTGCCGCAACAGATCGTGGCCACCGGCGAGCCGCCGGCCAAACGGCGCGACCTCGCGATGCTGCTGCCCTTCGGGGCCATCGGTCTCGGTGTCATCCTCCTGCAGGCGCTGGTCTTCGAGGACAACGTGGCCGGCACGGTGGGCTGGCTGATCGCCGTGGTCGCGGTCGGCGCCGGCATCATCTGGCATCAGGCCGACCCGACGCGCCGCGGCCAGTGGGGCTCCAACATGCCGCAGACGCCCTGGCTGGCGGCCGTGGTGGCGGAGAGCGACCGCCGGTTCTTCCTGCTCCGCTTCATCGGCGGCGGCGTGCTGGTCGCGACGGGCGTGATCGGCGTGGTCGCCGTCTACGCGCCGGCCGGCAGCCTCACGTCAGTGATCAACGGCGTGATCTTCGCGCTGGTCGGGCTGCTCGGCGTCGGGGTGGTCGCCGCCCCGCTGATCTGGCGCATGTTCAACCAGCTGCGCAGCGAGCGCGAGGGCCGCATCCGCGAGCAGGAGCGGGCCGAGGTGGCCGCCATGATCCACGACCAGGTGCTGCACACGCTGGCGCTGATCCAGCGCAACTCGGCCGACATCAAAGAGGTGCAGCGGCTGGCCCGGGGCCAGGAGCGCAGCCTGCGCAACTGGCTCTACAAGCCGACCGCCTCGCCCACCGAGCGGTTCGCGGCCGCCCTCGAGCAGGCCGCCGCCGAGGTCGAGGACACCTATGCGATCAGTGTCGAGACCGTCGTGGTGGGTGACACCGAGTGCGACGAGCGGGTGGCGGCCCTGGTCGCCGCGGCCCGCGAGGCCATGGTCAACGCGGCCCGGCACGCCGGTGTGCAGACGGTCTCGCTCTACGCCGAGGTCGAGCCGGACGAGTTGAGCGTCTTCGTCCGCGACCGTGGCGCCGGATTCGAGCTCAACGGCGTGCAGGAGTCCCGGCACGGCGTGCGAGGCTCGATCATCGGACGGATGCAGCGTCACGGCGGCAAGGCGGAGATCCGCAGCGCCGTCGGCGACGGAACAGAGGTCCGGCTGACCCTGCCCGTCTCGCGGGACAGTGTGACGGCCGGTAAGGAGGCAACACGATGACCGAGCCCGAGAACCGGCGGCTCACCGTCTTCCTGGTCGACGACCACGCGATGTTCCGCGCGGGCGTGCGGGCCGAGCTGGGCGCGCACGTCGACGTCATCGGCGAGGCGAGCACGGTGGCCGAGGCGGTCAGCAGGATCGCGGCGGCCGAGCCGGACGTGGTCCTGCTCGACGTGCACATGCCCGACGGCGGCGGCCGCGCGGTGCTCGACGCGATGCGGCGCACCCATCCGCACGTGCGCTTCCTGGCCCTTTCCGTCTCCGACGCGGCCGAGGACGTGATCGGCCTGATCCGGGCCGGCGCCCGCGGTTACGTGACCAAGACGATCTCGCCGGACGAGCTGGCCGCCGCGATCCGCCGGGTGGCCGACGGCGACGCCGTGTTCAGCCCGCGGCTGGCCGGCTTCGTGCTGGACGCCTTCGCCTCCCGGCCCGACGTGCCGGTCGCCGACCCCGAGCTCGACCAGCTCACCAACCGGGAGCGCGAGGTGCTGCGGCTGCTGGCCCGGGGTTATGCCTACAAGGAGATCGCCAAGGAGCTGTTCATCTCGATCAAGACGGTCGAGACCCACGTGTCGAACGTGCTGCGCAAGCTCCAAATGAGCAACCGTTACGAATTGTCACGTTGGGCGGCCGATCGGCGACTCGTCTGATTGATCTTCAATCGCGCGCTGCGGTGGGTTGCCGTTCGCGTACCGAACGGCGTTTTCCCAGGTAAACCGGGTTGCTCATATCGAAGAACCGGTCGAGGGGCAAGCGTGACGCCGGGCCTGTCTAGTATCGGCTTGGTAACGGGTTCTTGGCTGTCGTTGGCTCTGTGTCACAGTTGCTGGCGACTCACACGACCCCCGTGAGCGCCCCTTGAAGGAGGCACCCACCCCATGCCTGGGAAAAGCCCGTGGAAGATGGCGGCCGCAGCGGCCGCCATCGTCTTGTTGGCGTCGGGCTGCAGCGGTAGTTCCTCGGACGATGCCGAAGCCCTGCCGAACAGCATCAGCATCGGAATCGTCGAGCCGACGAGCCTGATCCCGTCCAATGTGGTGGAAACGGGTGGCTCGCAGGTGCTTTCGTCGCTGTTCTACCCGCTTGTGCGCTTCACCGACAAGAGCGTGCCGTACGCGGTCGCCGCTCAGTCGATCACGCACGATGCTTCCAACCGGGTCTGGACCATCAGGCTCAAGCCGGGCTTCACCTTCAGCAACGGCGAACCGGTCACCTCGGACAACTACATCAACGCCTGGAACTACGGGGCGTACGGCCCGAACGGTCAGCTCGCGTCGTACTTCTTCAGCCGGATCCAGGGCTTCGCCGACCTGCAGTCGGAGGACCCGGACGGCAAGGACGGCCCGCTCGAGGCGCCCGAGCCCAAGGCCAAGACGCTCAGCGGGCTTCGCAAGATCAATAACACGACCTTCACGGTCACCCTCTCCGCGGGCTTCGCCGGCTGGGAGACGGTGATGGGCTACACCGCGTTCTACCCGCTGCCCAAGGCGGCGTTCGAGAGCGAGGGCGTGCTCAAGAAGGACTTCGGCGAGGCGCCGATCGGCAACGGGCCCTTCAAGATCAAGGGTAAGTGGCAGCACGACCAGCAGGTCCAGGTCGAGAAGGTCGCCGACTTCAAGGGCACCGTGCCCAAGGTCAACGGCATCACGTGGAAGATCTACCAGGATCTCACCACGCAGTACAACGACCTGGTCGCGGGCAACCTCGACGTCGAGACCCAGATCCCCGTCGAGAGCCTGCCGCAGGCCTCCAGCGACCTGGGCGACCGGCTGCTCAAGAGCCCGAGCTCGAGTTTCGACTTCGTCGGCTTCCCGCTCTACGACGACAAGTACAAGAGCCCGCAGGTGCGCCGGGCCATCTCGATGGCGATCAACCGCCAGGAGATGACCGAGCAGATCTTCCTCGGCTCGGTGAGCCCCGCGACGGCGTTCGTCTCGCCGGTCCTGCAGGGCGCCCGCAAGGACACCTGCAAGCAGAACTGTGAGTACAACCCGGTGAAGGCCCGGCAGATGTACAACGCGGCCGGCGGCCCCCGGGAAATCAAGATCACGTACAACGCCGACGGCGGGCACAAGCCCTGGATCGACGCGATGTGCAACCAGATCAAGTCGTCGCTCGGCGTCAACTGCGTCGGCGCCACCGTGCCCAAGCTGACCGACCTGCTGGCCAAGGTGCGCGCCCACGAGGACGTCGGCATGTACCGGCTCGCCTGGTCGATGGACTACCCGCTGATGGAGAACTACCTCGGCCCGCTCTACACCAGCGACGGCTCCTCGAACTACGGCGGCTACAAGAACACGACGTTCGACAGCCTGGTCCGGCAGGGCTCGGAGGCGGCGACCGTGCAGCAGGCCACGAAACTCTGGCAGAACGCCGAGGACATCCTGGCCCAGGACATGCCGGTGCTGCCGCTGCGGTTCGGCCAGAACGTCTATGGCCACTCGGAGCGGGTCATCGACGTGTCCATGGACCTGTTCGCCATCGTGGACATCTACAAGATCGATATCGCCAGTTAGTCTGACCGTTCTGATGGTGGTGGCGCCGCGGTTGAGGTGAAACCGTGGCGCCACCGCTGTGTTCCACCCCTTCGGCCCAAGAGGCTTCAGCCACATGTTCCGCTACATCGTGCGGCGCCTGCTCCAGATGGTGCTCACCTTCTTCGGGGCGACCTTCCTCGTCTACGCCCTGATGTTCGCCAACCAGGACGACCCGTACCAGGCCCTGGCCGGCGAGCGCCCGCTCAGCGAGAGCCAGCGCGCGGCCCTGGACGCGAAGTTCCACTTCGACGATCCGTTCCTCGTGCAGTACTGGCACTACGTGAAGGGCCTGCTCACCGGCGACCTCGGGATGTCGCTGACCCAGCGCCCGATCAGCGCGATGCTGGCCGACGCCTGGCCCATCACGATCAAGCTGGCGCTGCTCTCGGTCCTGATCGCGGCCGTGATCGCGATCTCGGCCGGCGTGCTCTCCGGCGTCCGCCGCGGCGGCGTCTTCGACAACGTCACGCTGGTGGTCACGCTGATCGTGCTGGCCCTGCCGATCGTGGTGCTGGCCCCGCTGGCCCAGGTGATCTTCGGTGTCCAGCTGGGCTGGTTCCCGGTGACCGTCACCCGCGACGCCGGCCTGTGGGATCTGCTGCTGCCGGCGCTGGTGCTGGGCACCCTGGTGATCGCCACCGAGCTGCGGGTGACCCGCTCCTCGGTGGCCGAGAACATGCGGGCCGACTACGTGCGTACCGCCCGGGCCAAGGGGCTGACCGGCAAGCGGGTGATCGGCGTGCACGTGCTGCGCAACTCGCTGATCCCGGTGATCACGCTGATCGGTGTGGACATCGGCGCGCTGATGTCGGGCGCGATCGTCACCGAGGGCGTCTTCAACATCCCCGGCGTCGGCTACAACCTGTTCCGCGGCATCCGGACCGAGGACGGCCCGCTGGTGGTCGGCTTCGTGAGCGTTCTGGTGATCGTCTTCCTGGTGATCAACCTGATCGTCGACCTGCTGTACGCCGCCCTCGACCCCAGGATCCGCTATGAGTGACCTCAACGCCGTGACCGCGGCCGAGGCGCCCGGCCCGGCCGCGAACCGGCCCCGCCACGGCGGCTCGCCGGCCAAGCCGCGCAGCCTGGCCGGGGACGCCTGGCTCGACCTGCGCGCCAGCAAGATCTTCTGGGTCGCGGCCGTGCTCGTCGTGGTGATCCTGCTGATGGCTCTCTGGCCGTCGCTGTTCACCTCGGCCGACCCGCGCGCGTGCGACCTCGCCGACAAGAACGCGGGCGCGGCCGACGGGGCGCCCTTCGGGTTCGACTTCCAGGGCTGCAACGTCTATGCCAGGACCGTCTACGGCGCGCGGGACTCACTGATCGTCGGCCTCAGCGCGACCGTGATCGCCGGTGTGATCGGCCTGCTGGTCGGGCTGGCCGCCGGTTACTTCGGCGGCTGGCTGGACGCGCTGCTGTCCCGCTTCGTCGACGTGGTGCTCGGCGTCCCGTTCCTGCTCGCGGCGATCGTGCTGGCCAACCGGCTGTCGAACGGTCAGCAGGACAACGGTGTCCTGGCCGTGACCCTGACCCTCGGGCTGCTCGGCTGGACGACGTCGGCCCGGGTGATGCGCTCGGCGGTCATCGCGGCCAAGGGGCAGGACTACGTGGCGGCCGCGCGCATGCTCGGCGCAAGCCCGGCCCGCCAGATGTTCCGGCACGTTCTGCCCAACTCGATCGGCCCGTTCCTAGTGGTGCTGACGCTGCTGCTCGGTATCAACATCGCCAGCGAGTCCACGCTGTCGTACCTCGGTGTCGGCCTCAAGGGCGATGCGATCAGCTGGGGCACCGCGATCGCCGAGGCCGGGCCGTACGTGCGTACCGTGGCCGGCCCGGTGGTGTGGCCCTCGGTCTTCCTGGCCGTCACCGTGCTGGCCTTCATCATGCTGGGCGACGCGATCCGCGACGCCTTCGACCCGAAGCTGCGGTGACCGAGATGGACTTCAACCCACAGGCTCCGCTGCTGCAGGTCAACGACATGCACGTGGAGTTCCGGACCCGCGACGGGGTGGCCCGCGCGGTCAACGGCGTCAACCTGATCCTGCGGCCCGGCGAGACCCTGGCCGTGCTGGGCGAGTCGGGCTGCGGCAAGTCGGTCACCGCGCAGGCGATCATGGGCATCCTGGACAGCCCGCCGGCCTTCGTGACCAAGGGCGAGGTGCTCTACCGGGGTGTCGACCTGCTGCGCCTGCCTGAGAACGAGCGCCGCCAGGTCCGGGCCAACCGCATCGCGATGATCTTCCAGGACGCGCTGAGCGCCCTGAACCCGGTCTACAGCGTCGGATTTCAGATCGGCGAGCTGTTCCGTACGCATCGTGGCCTGTCCCGGTCGGAGGCCAAGCGCCGCGCGATCGAGCTGCTCGACCAGGTCCGCATCCCGGACGCGAAGAACCGGGTCGACGACTACCCGCACCAGTTCTCCGGGGGCATGCGCCAGCGCGTCATGATCGCGATGGCGCTCGCCCTCGACCCGGACGTGCTGATCGCCGACGAGCCAACCACGGCCCTCGACGTGACGGTCCAGGCGCAGATCATGGGCCTGCTGGCCGAGCTCCAGCGCGAGCGCACCATGGGCCTGGTGCTGATCACCCACGACATGGGAGTGGTGGCCGACGTCGCCGACACCATCGCGGTGATGTACGCGGGCAAGGTCGTCGAGTACGCCCCCGTCCACGACATCTACGCCCACCCGGCCCACCCGTACACGAAGGCGCTGCTCGAGTCGATCCCGCGGCTCGACTTCAAGGGGCGCGGGCTCAACGTGATCCGCGGGCTGCCGCCGGCGCTGACCGACATCCCGCACGGCTGCCCGTTCCACCCGCGGTGCGCCTACGCCCGCGACGTCTGCCGGCAGGATCCGCCGCCGCCGGCGTACCAGATCGCGCGGAACCGCATCGCCAGCTGCCACTTCATCCGGGAGGTCCTCGGTGTCTGACGTCGTTCTCGAGGCGCGGGGGCTGGTCAAGCACTTCCCGATCACCAAGGGCATCGTGGTCAGGACCAGGGCCGGTGCCGTTCGCGCGGTCGACGGCGTCGACCTGCACCTGCGCCGCGGCGAGACCCTCGGCATCGTCGGCGAGTCCGGCTGCGGCAAGTCCACCCTGGCCAAGATGCTGGTCGGTCTGGAGAAGCCGACGAGCGGAGACCTGCGGGTACGCGGTGACGACATGCTCCGCCTGCGCGGCCCGGCGCTGCGGCACGCCCGCCGCAACATCCAGATGGTGATGCAGGACCCGTACACGTCCCTGAATCCCCGGATGACCGTCGGCGACATCATCGGCGAGCCGTTCGAGATCCACCCCGACGCGGTGCCCCGGCCGGGCCGCGAGCGCGCGGTGCGGGACCTGCTGGACACGGTCGGCCTCAATCCCGACCACATCAACCGCTACCCGCACCAGTTCTCCGGCGGTCAGCGCCAGCGCATCGGCATCGCCCGCGCACTGGCCCTGCGCCCCGAGATCCTCGTCTGCGACGAGCCGGTCTCCGCCCTCGACGTGTCGATCCAGGCCCAGGTGATCAACCTGCTGGAGCGGCTGCAGCGGGACTTCGGGCTGTCGTACGTCTTCATCGCCCACGACCTGTCCGTGGTCCGGCACATCTCCGACCGGATCGCCGTGATGTATCTCGGCAAGGTGGTCGAGACGGGCAGCCACGTGGCGATCTACGACCAGCCGACGCATCCGTACACGCAGGCGCTGCTCTCGGCGGTCCCGGTGCCGGACCCGCGCCTGCGCGGGCACCGGCGGCACATCATGCTGGAGGGCGACGTGCCCTCACCGGCCGATCCGCCGTCCGGGTGCCGCTTCCGGACGCGCTGCTGGAAAGCCCAGCCCGGCTGCGCCGAGCACGAGCCCACCCTCGAGGTGCGCCAGCGCTCGGCCCACCCCAGCGCCTGCCACTTCGCCGAGACGCTGGACCTGGCCCGCCGTTACTAGCCGGGTCAGAGAGGACCGCGGCCGGCGCGCAGGATCATCAGGGCGACCTGGGCGCCGTCGGCGCCGAGGGCCTCGCGGAAGCGCTCGACGATCTCCCGCTCGCGGGAGAGGACGAGGCGGGTGCCGCCGCTGGCCATGCGGGTGCGGCCGACCTCCTGGGATAGGCGGGCCCGTTCCAGCCACAGGTCGATGATGGCCTGGTCGATCTCGTCGATCCGCTCGCGCATCGCGCGGATCTCGTGGGCGGCCAGCGGCTCGGCGGCGCCGGTCTTGAGGTCCATGCCGGCCGCGTCGCCGGTCTTGTTGTCCACCACGTCGGCGGTCATGTCGTGCTCCTCGGGTGCTGGCGCCCCGGTCGGCCCGGCCCGGGCAGCATCAAGCCCCGGGCGGTGAGGCCCGGGGCTTGATGGAAGTCTGTTTTTCAGACGCTTTCCATGGCGACCAGGTCTCTGGTGCCATAAAAAAATCGCGTCTGCTGGATCACGCAGCCGAGTATGCCCCCGCCGGGAAGGACTCCGCAAGGAAAGCGCCCGATCCGTGGGACGGTCACCCGGCCGCACAAACGTCGCCATTTCGGACAAGCGCTGCTTCGCCGCACCTTAATTTGAGGTGGTGAAGCTCGGATGGTTGAGGGAGCCGGGGCGGCTGCGGATCCTGTCCCTGCTCGCGGCGGTGCTCGTGGTGCTGCTGGGGCCGCTGTGGGTGATCACTCTGCGCGCGTTCAACGGCGTCGAGCAGGAGCTCCTGGTCAAGGAGGCCGAGGAGTTGCGGGTCGCGCTGAGCGAGCGGGCCCGGAGCATCGTCGACTTCGGCATCACCAACTCGATCCGGACCAGCGCCTATCGCGACGTGGCGCAGGGCGACCAGACGAGTTTCGGCGCCGACTTCCCGGCGGCCCAGCTTCGTGACCTCTACCGGCTCTCCGGCGTCGTCGGGGTGGGCGCCGACGGGCAGCAGAAGGTCGGCGGCCTGCTGGGCCCGGACGGCTACACGGCCCTGCCGGCCGAGCTGCGCGACCCGGCCGTGCTGACCACGATGATCACGCCGGGGGCCCGCGCCGGCTCGGCCACCTGCGGCGTCACCTCGGCCACCGGCACTCCGGCGATCTTCTGCAGCCTGCCCGTCTTCCGCCGCGACGATGGCGGCGCGTCGGCCGGCTCGCTGATCTTCCTGCGCGCGCTCGACGCCGAGGGCCTCGAGCTGATCACCGGGAGCACCGAGGACGAGACCCGGCTGCTCGCCACGCCGCTCGAGGGCCGGGTGCGCCACGACGACCTGTCCAGCCTGCTCGGGCCGCTGCGGGTGGACACGGCAGTGGTCGACGACCGGGTGGCGGTGCAGACCACGGTCACCGGCGTCGACGGCGTCCCGGTCACCTTCGAGATCCTCGAGGAACGGCCGGTGCACGACGCGGCGGTACGCATGCTGATCGCGGTCGCCGTGGTGGTCGGGCTGACAACGATCTTCCTTTGGGTGGCTCTCGGCCGACTGGTGCGCGGCACCGTGCACGAGCACGCGAGGCCCCTGCGTCAGGCTGCCGAGCACATCATGGCCACCCGTGACCTCCGCGAACGGCTCCCCGAGTCGTCGCACCCCGATCTCCACGCGCTCAGCTCGTCGGTCAACGGCATGCTGGCTGCCTTCGAGGCGCAGGACGCCGAGATCACCGAGGAGCGGGAACGCGCCGAGGTGCAGCGGCGCGACCGGGAGGCGGCCGAGGAACACACCCGCGGCGAGACCCTGCGCCGGGTCGAGGCGGAGTCCGAGCAGATCATCGGTGGGATTGCCTACCAGCTCGGCGACGCCGTCCAGGAGGTCGACACGGTCCGCGAGTCGGTGCACAACATCAACGCCGGGGCAGCCGCGGCGCACGCGGCGACCGAGCAGATGGGTGCTCACGCGGCCCAGGCCGACCGGGCGGCCGAGGCCCTCAGCGTGAGCCTGCCCCAGGCGTCCGAGCTGGTCGCGGTGATCGCGCAGATCGCCGGCCAGACCCGGATGCTCGCGCTGAACGCCACCATCGAGGCGGCCCGGGCCGGACAGGCGGGGGAGGGCTTCGCGGTCGTCGCCGACGAGGTACGCAAGCTGGCCGACGACACCTCCAGCTCGGCCGAGCGGATCACCACCACGCTGGGCGCCCTCACCTCGACCGCCACCGACGTGTCGAACGCGGTGGCCACCATGACCGACGGCATCGCCAGCGTGCGCGCGGCCATCGACCAGGTCCGGGCGGTCGCTGACGACCAGCAGCACAGCATCAGCGGGCTGATCTCCCAGGTCCAGGCGGCCATCGCCCAGATCGACCAGCTCACCCCCGATGGGGCGGCCGCGCAGCAGTCGGGCGCGGCCGCCCCATCGGGCGGACTGGAGCTCTTCTAGGCCGTGGTGCTGATCCGGTTGACCGGGCCGGGGGCGACCGGGGCCGCGCCCAGATAGGCGACCAGGGCGTCGATGTCGAAGCCGGGCGCGGTCGTGCGGCCGGTGCCGGCGGTCAGCGCGCTGAAGCCGTCGCCGCCGTTGGCCAGGAAGTCGTTCGTCGTGACCTGGTACGAGGCGGCGGGGTCGATCGGCGTGCCGTTGAACGCCAGGTTCGAGATCTTCGAACCGAGCGCGGCCGAGGCGCTCCACGTGTACGTGAAGCCGGCCGAGACCTGCAGGATCTTGGTCGTGGTCTGGCCCTGGTACCCGGCGAACTGCTGCTCCAGCACCGTCTTGATCTGGGCCCCGGTGAAGGTCTGGGTCACCACGAGGTTGTTGAACGGCTGGACGGTGAACGCCTCGCCATAGGTGACCTGGCCGTTGGCCTCGCCGCCGGCCGACGCCTCGGCGTCGAAGTCGGCCCGGATGCCGCCCGGGTTCATCAGCGCGATCTGCGCACCGGCGCCCTTGGTGTAGGCCAGCTGCGCGTCCGCGATGACGTCACCGAGCGGGCTCTCGCCGGCCGGCGTCGCGGCGCGGGTGATGTCGCCGGTGATCGAGCCGACGACGCGGTTGGCGATCGGCGCCACCGCCGTCCGGTACTTGTCGGCGATCTTCTTGGCGCCCGGGTCGACCGTGTCCGGGTTCTTCAGGTAGACGCCGTTCGCGTCCTTCTTCCAGCCGCCGGCGCCGTCGGCCACGCCGTTCTCGACGATCACGTTCTTGGCGGTGATCTCGGCGAACCGGCCGCTGCGCTTGTCGATCGCGTAGTCGATGTCGGTGATCAGCTGGCCGTTGGTGCCGGCGCTGGTCACGACCGAGGTGCCCTTGGAGTTGGGCAGCTTGCACGAATAGAAGCGGTGGGTGTGGCCGGAGACGACGACCCCGAACTCCGGGTTGAGCCCGGCCACGATCGGCACGATGGGCCCGGAGAAGTTCGTGCAGTCGGAGACGCCCGGTGTCGGGGTGGCCGTGCCCTGCGAGCCGCCCTCGTGCACCAGGAGCACCTGGGCCTTGACGCCGAACAGCTTGAGGATGTTGCCCCACTTGTTGGCGGTTTTGATCTCGTCTTCGAAGTGCACGTTCTTGATGCCGGCGGGGTTGACGATGCCGGCCGTGCCCTCCAGCGTGAGGCCGACGAAGCCGACCGGCACGCCGTTGACGAACTTGATGTCGATCGGCGGGAGGATCGGAAGGCCGGTCTTGTTGTCGATCGTGTTGGCCGCGAGGTAGGTGAATTTCGCCCCGCCGAAGCCGTCGCCGTCCTGACAGCCGTCGACCGGGTGGCAGCCGCCGCGCTGCAGGCGGATCAGCTCGGCCACACCCTCGTCGAACTCGTGGTTGCCGACCGAGCTCACCTGCAGGCCGACCTGGTTCATCAGCTCGATCGTCGGCTCGTCGTGGAAGGCCGCGCTGACCAGCGGGGAGGCGCCGATCAGGTCGCCCGCGCCGACGGTCAGCGTCGAGCGGCCCTCGGCCTTGGCCTCGGCCCGCAGCTTCTTCAGATAGGTGGCGAGGTATTCCACGCCGCCGGCCGGCGTGCTCGTGCCGGACGCGTTGACCACGGCGCCGCTCCCGCTGGGCGGGTCGATCGCGCCGTGGAAGTCGTTGTAGCTCAGGAACTGGCCCTTGACGGTCGTGCCGCCCTTGGGCAGGCCGGCGGAAACGCTCACCGGCGCGAACTCCGGCGGCGCGGCGGCGCCGGCAGTGGGGTGGGCCAGCGGCAGGGCGGCGGCAAGGGTTACTGCCAGGCCCAGCGCGGCTAGACGTCGACGATCCATAGTGCTCGACTCTGGCCCATCGATCGGTGTCGCGCTACCGGTTCGACGGAAACTGTGGATAACTTCGAGGCCTGTGGACGGCGGCGATTCTTGTCGGGGGGTCGGCATAGACTTGCCCCCGCGATGCGACCTTCCTCAGAAAACCCCGATGGCGCCCTGTTCGCGATGCCCCCTGTCCGGGCTACAACCGGGCGCGAGGCCGAGGCGCCGAGACCGCCGCGCCCCAAGCCGCGCGGGCTCGACCCCGAGTCGCTGCTGACCGGCCTCAACGGCCCGCAGCGCGACGCCGTGACCCATGCCGGGTCGCCGCTGCTCATCGTGGCCGGCGCCGGCTCGGGCAAGACCCGGGTGCTGACCCATCGCATCGCCTACCTGCTGGCCGCGCGCGACGTGCACCCCGGCGAGATCATCGCGATCACCTTCACCAACAAGGCCGCCGGCGAGATGAAGGAGCGGGTGGCCCACCTGGTCGGCCCGCGCGCCCGCTTGATGTGGGTCTCGACCTTCCACTCGGCCTGCGTCCGCATCCTGCGGGCCGAGCACGAGCACGCCGGGCTCAAGAGCACCTTCTCCATCTACGACGCCGACGACTCGCGCCGGCTCATGCAGCTGGTCATCCGCGAGCTCGACCTCGACCCGAAGAGATACACCGCCCGCGGCATCGCGGCCCAGGTGTCCAACCTGAAGAACGAGCTGATCGAGCCGGCCGACTTCAAGGAGAAGGCCAAGGGGCCGAACGAGCGGGCCATCGCCGAGGCGTACGAGCTCTATCAGCGCCGCCTGCGCGAGGCGCACGCGCTCGACTTCGACGACATCATCATGGCCACGGTGCACCTGTTCCAGTCGCACCCGCACGTCGTCGAGACCTACCGCCGCCGCTTCCGCCACGTGCTTGTGGACGAGTACCAGGACACCAACCACGCGCAGTACACGCTGGTCAAGGAGCTTGTGGGGGAGAAGGACGGAGAGGTTCCGCCTGGGGAGCTGTGCGTGGTCGGTGACGCCGACCAGTCGATCTACGCGTTCCGCGGGGCCACGATCCGCAACATCCTCGAGTTCGAGCGGGACTACCCCGACGCCCGCACGATCCTGCTCGAGCAGAACTACCGCTCCACCCAGACCATCCTGTCCGCGGCCAACGCGGTGATCGACCGGAACACGTCCCGCAAGCCCAAGCGGCTCTGGAGCGACCAGGGCGCCGGCGAGCAGATCGTCGGCTACGTGGCCGACACCGAGCACGCCGAGGCCGACTGGGTGGCCCGCGAGATCGACCGCCTCACCGACCGGGGCGACGCCCGCCCGGGCGACGTGGCCGTCTTCTACCGCACCAACGCCCAGTCCCGCGTGTTCGAGGAGGTGTTCATCCGCGTCGGCCTGCCCTACAAGGTGGTCGGCGGGGTGCGCTTCTACGAGCGCAAGGAGGTCCGTGACGCGCTGGGCTACCTGCGGGCGGTGGTCAACGACGACGACACGGTGAGCATCCGCCGCGTCCTCAACACCCCCAAGCGCGGCATCGGCGACCGGGCCGAGGCCTGCGTCGAGGCGCTCTCCGCGCGCGACCGCATCTCGTTCGGCCAGGCCCTGCGTCACGCGAAGGACGCGCCCGGCATCTCGACCCGGGCCGCCAACAGCATCCTCGACTTCGTCCAGCTCCTCGACGACCTGCGCGAGCTGTCCCGGACGGCGCCGCCCGAGGAGGTGCTCGAGTCGGTCCTGCAGCGCTCCGGCCTGCTCTCCGAGCTCGAGGAGAGCCTCGACCCGCAGGACCAGGGCCGCGTGGAGAACCTGCAGGAGCTCGTCAGCGTCGCCCGCGAGTACACCGAGCGGGTGGAGGCCCAGGCCGAGGATGCGGAAGAGGGGGAGGCGCCGGCCGCGACGCTGGCCGGCTTCCTCGAGCAGGTCGCGCTGGTGGCCGACGCCGACCAGATCCCCAGCGACGACCCCGACCACCAGGGCGTGGTCACCCTGATGACGTTGCACACGGCCAAGGGTCTCGAGTTCCCGGTGGTCTTCCTGACCGGCCTGGAGGACGGCGTCTTCCCGCACACCCGCGCGCTCGGTGACAACAACGAGCTCGAGGAGGAGCGCCGCCTGGCGTACGTCGGGATCACCCGGGCCCGGCAGCGGCTCTACCTCTCCCGCGCGGTCACCCGGGGCGCGTGGGGCCAGCCGCAGTACAACCCGCCGTCGCGCTTCACGGCCGAGCTGCCGTCCGAGCTGATCCGGTGGGAGCGCACGGCCGGCAACTACACGTCGTGGTCCGGCACGGGCGGCGGCGTGGGCGGCCGGGCCGGGGGCGACCGGTCCCGCGGGGGCGGCTTCGCCGGCGGCACCCCGAAGGCTCAGCAGCTGGCCAGCCGTCTCGGCATCGACGGCAGCAAGCTCGCCACGGCGAGCGAGCTGCCCCAGGCGCCCAAGGTGTCCGCCGGCGACCGGGTCAACCACCAGCGCTACGGCCTGGGCCGGGTCGTCACCGTCGAGGGGCAGGGCCCGGGAGCCCGGGCCCAGATCGACTTCGGCGACCAGGTGATGTGGCTCGTGCTCCGGCACGCCCCCATCGAGAAGATCTAGCAGCCGCGCAGCGCGACGCCGTGCTCGTGCAGCCAGCGGGTGGGCTCGACCGGGTTCTTGTAGTGGCCGGCGTGCACCTCGAAATGCAGGTGCGGGCCGGTGGAGTGCCCGGTGGAGCCCTCGTCGCCGATCCGCTGGCCGACGGCGACGTGCTCGCCGTCGCGCACGGCGATGGCCGACATGTGCCCGTAATGGGTGAGGTAGCCGTTGCCGTGGTCGATGAGCACAGCGTTGCCGTAACCGGCGGCCTCGCCCGCGCGGACGACCACACCCGCGCCGGCGGCGAGGATGGGTGAGCCGTTCGGGCCGGCGATGTCGACGCCTGCGTGCAGCCGGCCCCAGCGCTGGCCGTAGCAGGAGGTCACCCGGCCCGCCGGGTTCGGGTTGACCCAGGCCGCGCCGGCCGCGGCGGCCGACGGGACGGCGGGCTGGGCGGCCACGACGACCGGCTTGGGGCGGGTCTTCAGCCCGGCCGCCTGCAGGGAGAGGTCACCCACGGGCGGCGCCGGAGCATCGGCGGCCCCCAGCGAGTCGACTGGCGCGAATTCGTCGCCGCTGCCGAAGTCGTCGGTGCCGAGGTCGGCGGCGGCGGAGACGGCCACGTCGGCCGGCTCGTTCTGCCACGACTCGGCCGCGGCGGCCACGCCCCCGGTGATGCCGGTGACGAGGGCGGCGCCGAAGGCCGCGGCCATCACGACGTGGCGGGTGCGGCGGCCGGCGAGGGCGAAGGGCAGGGCCACGTGCCGGCCGACCGTCTCCCGGCGGTGACGCCCGCCTGCACGGGACTCGGTTCGTTGCGACACGGTGAGGACCTCCCCAGTTGGTGACCGACATCTGCCTGTCGGCCCCGGGGAGCGGGCACTGAGCCACCTGGGATTTTGGGAACGCAACACACACCGGCCGGCAACCAGCCGGCACCGTACGGGGTGGGTGTTGTCAGGAGGCGGCGGCCATGCCGGCGTACACCGACTCGACCTGGAGCTTGATGTCGACGCCGCGCTCGCGCAGGAACGGGATCGGGTCGGTCGGCGAGCCGTTCACGTGGATCTCGAGGTGCAGGTGCGTGCCGTACGAGGCGCCGGTGTTGCCGACCTCGCCGAGCACCTGACCGGCCTTGACCTTGTCGCCGACCTTGACCAGCACGCGCCGCGAGTGGGCGTAGATGACCTCGGTGCCGTCGGCGTTCTTGACGGTGACCGCGTAGCCGTAGCCGCCGTTGTAACCGGCCTGGGTGACCTCGCCGGCGTGGATCGACTTGTACGGCAGCCCCTCGGGGGCGGTCAGGTCGATGCCGGCGTGCAGCTTGCCCCACCGGACGCCGTAGGGCGAGGAGAAGATGTAGTCGTCGAGCGGCAGCAGCCAGACGTCGGCCGTGGCCTCCTCGGCGCTGACCTTGGTCTTGGCGGCCGAGTCGCGGCTGTCGCTCCGGGAGGCGGCGCTGTCGTCGGCGGCGCGGTCGGCGACGGCGTCGGAGGCGACCTGGGCGCTCTGGAGGCTCTTCAGGACCTCGGTGTCGACCTGCTTGGCGTCCGGCATGTTGGCCGCGGCGCCGAGGGCGACGACTCCGGCCCCGACGAAGGCCGAGGTGACGGCGACGGCGTAGCGGCTGCGGGGAGGGGTGGGAACGCGGCGACGGCCGCGATAGCGATCGGGCTCAGACGACAAGCGCTGGCGCACGAACAACCCTCCGTCAGATGGCAAAACGTCGGCCGACCGAGGCCCACCGAATTTCCGGTGAACCGTGACTTCCGTGCTGTCGGATCGGCGTTAACCGGTTGACAGCCGGGAGCCACGGTAACGAAACGGCAGCCGCCTCACAAGTCGCAGCGCCAATTCGCTGACAGTTCCCGGTCCGCATTGCGCAGCGAATGTCCGAATTCGTGGACTTTCCCTGGTGAACCGTTCGCACACGCGGTGTGATTGTTCGAGAAGCGCTAAGTAAGGTGACGCAGAATACATTTCCGGTCACGTGGGGTGATCACAAGTATGTGACCGCCGCTACCCCGTGGCCGCCGCTCGGGTTACCGTTCGTTCAGGTGACAACGCGGTCAGTGGCACGGAGGGTCAGGATGCAAGCACGGATCAGGGTCGTCGTCGCGAAGCCCGGTTTGGACGGGCACGACCGCGGCGCCAAGGTGGTGGCTCGCGCGCTGCGTGACGCCGGCATGGAAGTGGTCTACACCGGCCTGCATCAGACGCCGGAGCAGATCGTCGAGACCGCCATTCAGGAGGACGCCGACGCGATCGGTTTGTCCGTTCTGTCCGGCGCCCACATGACATTGTTTCGCCGCGTAATCGAACTGCTGGCGGAGCGTGATGCCGCCGATGTCGTCGTATTCGGCGGGGGCATCATTCCGGCCGACGACATCACCGAATTGGAAAAGCTCGGGGTGGCCCACATTTTCACTCCGGGCGCGACGACCGCGTCCATCGTCGAATGGGTACGCGCCAATGTCTCATCACCGGTGGCCTGACCAGCGGGAAGCTTAGCGCAGGGGTCTCGGCGGCTACCGGCCGGGGCAAGGGGAGAGGCCGGACGCACCCCTCACACGTCCGGCCTCTCTATGCACGATGCCCCGCCGCCACCCCTCGACCGACAGGGCATCGGCCGCCTTCGCGCCGGGCGCCGCAGCGCTCCGACATCACACTCAACGACGCCTGGCGAAGGCGGGTTACGCGATGTGTCGGGGGAAGTTCCGGGGGTACCTCTGGTGTGGCCCCATAACACGGGCCCCTCCCGCCCCGGGTGTGCGGTCTTGCACACCGCGCACCCGCGCCTTCGGAGCACCCGCTCAAGTCGCTAGTCTGCGAATGAAGGCCCACAGGGCCGGACATTCCTCACGCCGGCGACGCCGAACTACAGGCCGCCGCGCGCACACAGGTCGGGACGCAACGGTGCGGCTTGCCGGCGCTTGGCGTCGCGAGCGAAAGGAGACACGTGGACCTGTTCGAGTATCAGGGGCGTGACCTGTTCGAACGGCACGGTTTGCCCGTGCTGGGCGGCGGCGTCGCCGAGACCCCGCAGGAGGCCCGGGCGATCGCCGAGCGGCTCGGCGGCAAGGTCGTCGTCAAGGCGCAGGTCAAGGTCGGCGGCCGCGGCAAGGCGGGCGGCGTCAAGCTGGCCGACGGGGCCGACGAGGCGCAGGCCCGCGCCACCGACATCCTGGGCATGGACATCAAGGGCCACACGGTCGGAAAGGTGATGCTGGCCGAGACGGCCGACATCAAGGAGGAGTACTACTTCTCCTACCTGCTCGACCGCGCGAACCGCACCTTCCTCTGCATCGCCAGCGTGGCCGGTGGCATGGAGATCGAGACGGTGGCCGAGGAGCAGCCCGAGCGGGTTGCCAAGATCGCGATCGACGCCAGCAAGGGCGTCGACGAGGCCAAGGCCCGCGAGATCGTCGCCGCCGCGCAGTACCCGGCCGAGGTCGCCGACCAGATCGTCGACATCGCAGTGAAGCTCTGGCAGGCCTTCGTGGCCGAGGACGCCACCCTGGTCGAGGTGAACCCGCTGGCCAAGGTGGGCGACGGCCGGGTGCTCCTGCTCGACGCCAAGATCACGCTGGACGAGAACGCGGCGTTCCGCCACCCCGACCACGAGGCCCTGGTCGACCAGTCCGCGGTGGACCCGCTGGAGCAGGCGGCCAAGGCCAAGAACCTCAACTACGTCAAGCTGGACGGCGAGGTCGGCATCATCGGCAACGGCGCCGGCCTGGTCATGTCCACCCTCGACGTGGTGGCCTACGCGGGTGAGAAGCACGGCAACGTGAAGCCGGCCAACTTCCTCGACATCGGCGGTGGCGCCAGCGCCCAGGTGATGGCCAACGGCCTCGAGGTCGTCCTGGGCGACCCGGCCGTGAAGTCGGTCTTCGTGAACGTCTTCGGCGGCATCACCGCCTGCGACGCGGTCGCGAACGGCATCATCCAGGCCCTCGCCCTGCTCGCCGAGCGCGGCGAGACCGTCACCAAGCCGCTCGTGGTGCGCCTCGACGGCAACAACGCCGAGGAAGGCCGGGCCATCCTCGACGGCGCCAACAACCCGCTGGTCGAGCGGGTGGACACGATGGACGGAGCGGCCGAGCGGGCCGCCGAGCTCGCGGCTGCGGGGAAGTGACGTAATGGCGATCTGGCTCACCAAGGACTCGAAGGTCATCGTCCAGGGCATCACCGGCTCGGAGGGCTCCAAGCACACCAAGCGGATGCTCGCCGCCGGCACCAACGTCGTGGGTGGCGTGAACCCGCGCAAGGCCGGCACGAAGGTCGACTTCGACGGCACGGAGCTTCCGGTCTTCGCGACCGTGGCCGAGGCCATCAAGGAGACCGGCGCCGACGTGTCGGTCATCTTCGTCCCGCCGGCGTTCACCAAGTCGGCCGTGATCGAGGCGATCGACGCCGAGATCCCGCTGGCCGTGGTGATCACCGAGGGCGTGCCGGTGCAGGACTCGGCGAACTTCTGGGCGTACAACATCGACCGTGGGCAGAAGACCCGGATCATCGGGCCGAACTGCCCCGGCATCGCCTCGCCGGGCGCCTCGAACGCCGGCATCATCCCGGCCGACATCACCCCGGGCGGCCGCATCGGCCTGGTCAGCAAGAGCGGCACGCTGACCTACCAGCTCATGTACGAGCTGCGGGACTTCGGCTTCTCGACCGCCGTCGGCATCGGGGGCGACCCGATCATCGGGACCACGCACATCGACGCGCTCAAGGCGTTCCAGGACGACCCGGAGACCGACGCGATCGTCATGATCGGTGAGATCGGTGGCGACGCCGAGGAGCGGGCCGCCGAGTTCATCAAGGCGAACGTGACCAAGCCGGTGGTCGGCTACATCGCCGGCTTCACGGCGCCTCCCGGCAAGACCATGGGTCACGCCGGCGCGATCATCTCCGGCTCGGCCGGCACGGCCGACGCCAAGAAGGCGGCGCTCGAGGCCGCGGGCGTCAAGGTCGGCAAGACGCCGAGCGAGACCGCCCGGCTCATGCGCGAGATCATGAGCTGACACCCGTACGCACGCCGGCGCGCCGTCAATTGATTGGCGGCGCGCCGTCGTATCTGCAGCGCCGGTCCGCCCCCGGCGTGGAAAAGTAGTTCACGATGTCGACGCCACCCGACCGCCCGGACAACTCGGACGACCCGCTCGCGGTCGCCGAGGCGGTTCAAGACGCGCCGGTCATGCGAAAGACCGAGCCGATCGAACGCCACACCGAGGCTTTCGACCCGGCGCGGGACGACGAGCCGGAGACCGAGCGGAAGACCGTCCTCGTCGACGACAAGGAGCTCGGCAACCGCCCGACCGTCAAGCTGCCCAGCCAGCGCCGCCCCCCGCCCGAGCGGACCCGGCGCGCGCCGCTGCCGGTGGCCGCGGGCTTCGCCACGATCTGGGCCGCGCTGATCTCGTACCTGCCGGTCGCCGCCGTGATCGGGCTCGCCCGCACGCTGGAGGGCGCGGGTGGCCTCGGTGGCGCCGCGCACGCCGGGCTGGCCGGCTGGATGCTCGGGCACGGCGTGCCCATCGGCACTTCGATCGGCTCCCTCGGCCTGGCCCCGTTGCTGCTCACCGCGCTGATCGTGTGGCGGGTGGAGCGGGCCGGCCTGCACGTCACCCGCGCCGTCGGCGCCCGCCGCTCCGGCTCGACGGCCGGCGCTTTCTCCGTCGCCTTCGCCATCGGGCTGACCTATTCGCTGCTCGGCTCGCTGGCCGCCCTCGCCGTCGACGGCCGCGGCACGGAGGTCACGCCGGGGCGGGCCGCGGTCAACTTCTTCGTCCTCGGCGGCGTGGCCGCGCTGGCCGGCTCGCTGCGGGGCACCGGCGCGCTGACCCGCTGGGCGGAGCGGATGCCGGCCGCGCTTCGGCACGGTCTGCGCACGGGCGTGCTCGCGGCGCTGCTGATCCTCGCGGCCGGGGCCGCGGTGACCGGGCTGTCGGTGGCGGTCGGCGGCGGTCAGGCGGCCGACATGATCTCCGCCTACCGCACCGGTGTGGCCGGGCAGGCCGGCATCACCCTGGTCAGCCTGGCCTACGGGGTGAACGGCGTCATCTGGGCGGCCGCGTACCTGCTGGGGCCCGGCTTCGCGCTCGGCACCGGGTCGGTGGTGCGGCTGACCGAGGTCACCGTCGGGCCGCTGCCCACCGTGCCGCTGCTGGCCGGGCTGCCCAACGGCCCGATGGGCGCGGTCGGCGCGCTGCTGCTGTCGATCCCGGTCCTGGCCGGCCTGGCCGCCGGCTGGATGCTGACGCTGCGCGCGGTCGGCGAGGCCGAGCAGGCGCCGGACGGGGCCCGCCGCCGTCCCGGCGCCACCCGTCCCGCGCCGGCCCCGAAGGCGCCGGCCACGCCCTGGTCGCTGGTGATCGGCGGCGGCCTGATCGCCGGGCCGGCGGCCGGCGTGGTGCTGGGCGTGCTCGCCGCGCTCTCCGGCGGCCCGCTGGGCGACGGCCGGCTGGCCACTGTCGGCCCCGACGCCGGGCAGGTCGGCCTGGTCGCCACCGCCGTGGTCGGCGTCTCGGCGGCGATCGGCGCGGCCGCGGCCCGCCGGTTCAAGACCAAAGCGTGAAAAGGGGGCGCCGGATCGGCGCCCCCTTCACGGATGAGATGTCAGCTGTTGCGGTTCCGCAGCTCGTCCCAGTTGATGTTCTGGCCGGCGGTGAGCCACCAGATGACCAGCGCGATGCCCAGCACCGCGCCCACCACGCCACAGATCAGGCCGGCCAGGGCCTGGCTCCGGTTAGTGGCCCGGCCCGCGTTGACCTTCTTGAGGCCCAGCCAGCCGAGGACGGCCGCGGCGATGCCGAGCGGAATGCCGACGTAGAAGAAGCAGCAGCCGAGCGGGATCGCGAGGATCCCCAGAATCATCGAGAGCAGGCCCTGAGTGTTCTCGGTGCCGGCGGGCGGGCCGACCGGGTCACCGGCCGGGGGGCCGTAATAGGGGGGTGGGTTTGTCACGCGTCCTCCAGTGTCAAAGATGGCGCTGGCGTAGCGAAATATCGACATTCCTGAGAACCGGCAGCGTAGCCGATGGGTTCCGCGGCCACTACCCGTTGTCGGCGGTCGCGAGCCGCGGAGATAGGGTGCTCAGGTGACCGACCCCGCGCCCGCCCGCCTGGTCGTCCTCGTCTCCGGCTCGGGCAGCAACCTGCAGGCCCTGCTCGACGCCTCGGCCGATCCCGCCTACGGCGCGCAGGTCGTCGCCGTCGGCGCCGACCGCGACGGCATCGCCGGTCTCGACCGGGCCGCCGCCGCCGGTGTGCCGACCTTCGTCGACTCGGTGAAGGCGTACGAGACGCGCGACGACTGGGACGCGGCCCTCGCCCGCCACGTCGCCGAGTACAAGCCCGACCTGGTCGTCTCGGCCGGCTTCCTCAAGCTGGTCGGCCCGGCCTTCCTGGCCGCCTTCGGCGACCGCTACATCAACACGCACAACGCGCTGCTGCCGTCGTTCCCCGGCATCCACGGCCCGCGCGACGCGCTCGCCTACGGCGTCAAGATCGCCGGGGCGACCCTCTTCTTCGTCGACGCCGGCGTCGACACCGGCCCGATCATCGCCCAGGTCGCGGTGCCCGTCCTCGACGGTGACACCGAAGAGGCGCTGACCGAGCGCATCAAGGTGGCCGAGCGCGCCCAGCTCGTCGAGTGGGTGGGCCGCCTGGTCCGCGAGGGCTGGACCATCCAGGACAGGAAGGTACGCATTCCATGAGTTCGGACGCCGAGGGGCGCCGCCCGATCCGTCGCGCGCTGCTGAGCGTGTACGACAAGAACGGCCTGGTCGAGCTGGCCCAGGCGCTGCACGCGGCCGGGGTGCAGATCGTCTCCACCGGTTCGACCGCGTCGAGGGTCGAGGGCGCCGGTGTGCCGGTGACCCGGGTCGAGGAGCTGACCGGATTCCCCGAGACGCTGGACGGCCGGGTCAAGACGCTGCACCCGCGGGTGCACGCGGGCCTGCTGGCCGACCTGCGCCTGCCCGCCCATGAGCAGCAGCTGACCGAGCTCGAGATCGAGCCGTTCGACCTGCTCGTGAGCAACCTGTACCCGTTCACCGAGACGGTGGCCTCGGGCGCGAGCGTCGACGAGTGCGTCGAGCAGATCGACATCGGCGGCCCGGCCATGGTCCGCGCGGCGGCCAAGAACCACCCCTCCGTCGCCGTGGTCACCGCCGTCGAGGCGTACCCCCTGGTCCTCGAGGCTCTGAAAGCCGGCGGCTTCACGCTGGCCCAGCGCCGGGTGCTGGCCGCCCGGGCCTTCGCCGACATCGCCGAGTACGACGTGGCCGTGGCCAACTGGACCGCGCGGGCCCTGGCCGCCGAGCCCGGCTGGCCGGAGTTCGCCGGCATCGCGATGAAGAAGAAGAACAACCTGCGGTACGGCGAGAACCCGCACCAGCAGGCCGCCCTCTACGTCGACGCGGGCGCGCCGGTCGGGCTGGCCCAGGCCGAGCTCGTGCACGGCGGCGAGCTGTCGTTCAACAACTACGTCGACGCGGACGCCGCCTGGCGCAGCGCCAACGACTTCACCGAGCCCTGCGTGGCCATCATCAAGCACGCCAACCCGTGCGGCATCGCGGTCGGGGCCGACGTGGCCGAGGCCCACCGCAAGGCCAACGACTGCGACCCGGTCTCGGCCTTCGGCGGCGTCATCGCGGTCAACCGCGAGGTCACCGAGGCGATGGCCAAGCAGCTCGACGGCATCTTCACCGAGGTGATCGTCGCCCCGTCGTACGAGGCGGGCGCGCTCGAGATCTTCCGCGGCAAGAAGAAGCTGCGCGTGCTCGTCGCGCCGGCCTGGAACCCGTCGCCGGCCGAGGTCAAGCAGATCGGCGGCGGCGCGCTCGTGCAGATCGCCGACCGCATCGACGCGCCCGGCGACGACCCGGCCCACTGGGAGCTGGCCACCGGTCCGGCCCTGGGCGCCGACGAGCTGGCCGACCTCGCGTTCGCCTGGCGGGCGATCCGCAGCGTCAAGAGCAACGCGATCCTGCTGGCCAAGGACGGCGCCACCGTCGGTGTCGGGATGGGCCAGGTCAACCGGGTCGACTCGGCCCACCTGGCGGTCAACCGGGCCGGCGCCGACCGGGCCAAGGGCAGCCTGGCCGCCTCGGACGCGTTCTTCCCGTTCCCCGACGGGCTCGAGGTGCTGATCGCGGCCGGGGTGAAAGCGGTCGTGCAGCCGGGTGGCTCGATCCGCGACAACCTCGTCATCGAGGCCGCCGAAAAGGCCGGGATGACCGTCTACCTCACCGGGACGCGGCACTTCTACCACGGCTGATGTCCGATCTTCTCGTCCAGGACAAGACCTTCTCGGGCGCCGACTGGGCGCTCGAGGAGGTCACCGGCGTCCGGTACGAGGACTGCGCGTTCCACAACGTCGACTGGTCGGAGGCGCGCCTGGCGGGCTGCGTCTTCACCAACTGCACCTTCGGCAACGTCCGCTTCAACGCGGCCGTGCTGTCCAGCGTGGCCGTCATGCAGTCGACCATGCAGCGCTGCTCGTTCTTCGACGCGACGCTGGCCGGCTGCAAGCTGACCGGCACCCAGTTCACCGACTGCGGCCTGCGGCCGATCACCGTCGAGGGCGGCGACTGGGGTTTCGTCAACCTGCGCGGGCAGAACCTCACCGGGGCTGGGCTGTCCGGCCTACGGTTGCGGGAGGCCGACCTGATGGGGGCCGACCTGACCCGGGTCGACCTGCGCGGCGCCGACCTCTCCAACGCGCGGCTGACCGGCGCCGTGCTCAAGGGGGCCGACCTGCGCGGCGCCGACCTCGACGGCGTGCAGTTGCGCGACGTCGACCTGACCGGCGCCAAGATCGACATAGCGCAGGCGGTGCAGTTCGCCGCCGCGTACGGCGCGGTGGTCGGGGAATAGAGGGAGTGGCTTACTTCGCGTTCAGCCGACCAGGCCGAAACGTGGCGTTAACCGACTGATACGTTCGCAAAAAGTGTCCCGGAGACTGGGAGTGGTTGAGCTATGGGTAAGAAGGTAACCGTCGTAGGTGCCGGCTTCTACGGGTCCACGACTGCACAGCGTCTGGCCGAGTACGACATCTTCGACACCGTGGTGCTCACCGACATCATCGACGGCAAGCCGGCCGGCCTCGCCCTCGACATGAACCAGTCCCGGCCGATCGAGGGCTTCGAGACCAAGGTCGTCGGCGTCACCACCGGCCCCAACGGCGAGGGTTACGAGGCCATCGAGGGCTCCGACGTCGTCGTGGTCACCGCCGGCCTGGCCCGCAAGCCGGGCATGAGCCGCATGGACCTGCTCGAGGTCAACGCCAAGATCGTGCGCCAGGTGGCCGAGAACATCGCCAAGTACGCGCCGAACGCCGTCGTCATCGTGGTCTCGAACCCGGTCGACGAGATGACCGCGCTGGCCCAGCTCGCCACCCAGTTCCCCAAGAACCGGGTCTTCGGCCAGGCCGGCGTGCTCGACACCGCCCGCTTCACCAACTCGATCGCCGAGACGCTGGCCGTGCCGGTCAAGAGCGTCAAGGCGCTCACCCTCGGCTCGCACGGCGACACCATGGTCCCGGTCCCGTCGCGCTGCACCGTCGACGGCAAGCCGCTCTCCGACCTGCTCCCGGCCGACAAGATCGAGGAGCTCGTCGTCCGCACCCGCAACGGCGGGGCCGAGGTGGTCGCCCTGCTCAAGACCGGCTCCGCCTACTACGCCCCGTCGGCCGCGGCCGCCCGCATGGCCAAGGCCGTCGTCGAGGACTCGGGCGAGGTCCTGCCGGTCTGCGCCTGGGTCGACGGCGAGTACGGCATCTCCGGCGTCTACCTGGGCGTCGAGGCCCAGATCGGCGCCGAGGGCATCAAGAAGGTCGTCGAGGACAAGCTCACCGACACCGAGGTCGCCGGTCTCAAGGAGGCCGCCGAGGCCGTCCGCGCCAAGCAGGCGGACGTCGCCAACCTCTGATCCGTTTCTGAAAAAGGCCGGGACCGTTTGGTTCCGGCCTTTTTCACGTCCTCTTTCACGCCCGCCGGAACGCCGTCCCCAGATGGGACACGGCCAGCGTCGTTCCGCGCGCTGTCGCCTCGCGCAGAGCTCGCTCGCGGGTCGCCCGCGCCCGGACCGGGTCGTTGTCGCTGGCGTAGGCCAGCCCGGGATGCAGCAGCTGGATCGCGTGGACCAGCATGTCGCCCGCCACCAGCAGGCTGTCGTCGCCGTCCTCGACGAGGACGGACTGATGGCCGGGAGTGTGGCCCGGCGTGGCGACCACGCGGACGCCGGCGCCGAGGGCCAGGTCGCCGTCGACCTCCTGAAGGCGGCCCTCGGCCCGCAATGGCGCGACGAGCAGGTCGAACTGGCCGGCCTGGTCGCGGTTGGCCTCGTAGAGCTCGACGTCGGCCCGCTGCGTGATCACCCGGGCCGCGGTGAACGGCGAGTCGCGCGGGACGGCCCAGCCCATGTGGTCGTTGTGCAGGTGGGTCAGCACGATCGCCTCGACGTCGGACGCGGCGATCCCGGCCTCGGCCAGCGCCGCCGGCAACCGGCCGGGCACCGGCGCCCAGTCGGCCGCCAGCGACCCGGCCGGCCCGATGCCCGCGTCGACCAGCGTGACCGGCCCGTCGCCGCGGCGGATCGCATAACTCCGGAAGCGCAGCAGCCACTCGCCGTCGGCGGCCAGCGCAGCCGGATCGGCCTCGTCGGCCGCCGCCCACTGCTCGCCCGTGGCGTCGGGGAACGCCTCGGCCCGCGGCAGGAAGAAGGGCCCCTCGGCATCCTCGAGGGCGGTGACGGTGAGCCGACCGACGGCCTGGGTGACTGGCATGCCCGCGATTCTGTCGGGGGTGTGGGTCGTCCGCACCCCCGAATCCCGAATCTGTGGACAGCCGGCGTACCTGTGGACAACTAGCGGCCGAGGCCCTGGTCGTCGGTAGCGTCGAACCCGCGCGCGGTCCCACCCTGGGTGGGGGTGGAGGCGGCCCCCGAAAGAGAGGTCGCCGAGTCGATCACCTCGGCGATGCCCGGGCGGCCCGACTCCACGACGAAATCGGCCGCCGTGCGCACCGACGCCGTCGGGGCCCAGACCGTGTCGACGAGACGGAGGCTGCTCACCATGCGCTCACGAGTGATGTCGCAGACCACGTATCCGCGCTGGTTGTCGATGTACCGCCAGTGCGGGCTCTCCGCCATGATCGGGTCGTAGGTGGCGTGGAAGGATGCCGTGTTCGCGTTCCCGCCGGAGGTGATCGAGGTGCCGGTGATCTCGGCGCCGACGACCGGCGCCGACGGGTCGTCGAAGTTCGGGCGCAGGTCGCTCACCCAGGTGCAGTGCCGGTCGCCGGTCAGCACCACCGGGTTGTCGACCCGGCGGAAGAGTTTGAGCAGCCGCGTGCGCTGAGCGCGGTAACCGTCCCAGTTGTCGAAGTCGAAGACCTGCTCGGGGCCGGCCTTGCGGTCGTTCTGGGCCCACATGACCTGGTTGGCCAGCAGGTTCCAGTCCGCGCCGGAGTGGCGCAGGCCGTTGACCAGCCAGCTCTCCTGCTCGGCCCCGGTCATGGTCAGCGCCGGGTTCTGAGCCGCCTCGAGCGTGGCCGGCTGGTCGCTGCGGTACTGCCGGGTGTCGAGCACGTGCACGCCGGCCAGCGACCCGAAACGGAAGCGGCGGTAGAGCTGCATGTCGAGCCCGTGCGGCAGCGACGAGCGGCGCAGCGGCATGTGCTCGTAATAGGCCTGGAAGGCGGCGATCCGCCGAGCGCGGAAAGACGAAGGAGTTTGCAGCTCGGGGTCCTGCGGGATCTCGTCGGCCCAGTTGTTGTCGATCTCGTGGTCGTCCAGCGTGACGATCCACGGGAAGGCGGCATGGGCCGCCTGCAGGTCGGGGTCGGCCTTGTAGGTGGCGTGCCGATCGCGATATTGCGCCAGTGTGTACGGCTCGTCGGCGCCCTCGTGCTGGCGGACCGCGCCGGCGTTGCGCGGGCCCTCGTAGATGTAGTCGCCGAGGAACGCGACGAAGGCGAGGTCCTCCTGGGCGAGATGCTGGTAGGCGGTGTAGAAGCCGGCCTGGTAATCCTGGCAGCTGGCGAAGGCGAACCGCAGGTGCCGCGGGTGCGAGCCGGCCGCGGGTGCCGTCCGGGTGCGGCCGACCGGCGAGATCTGCCCGGCGACCCGGAAGCGGTAGTGGTACTCCGCGTCGGGCCGCAGGCCGCGCACGTCCACGTGCACCGAGTGGCCGAGCGAGGGCAGGGCGGCGGTGACGCCGTGGCGGCGCTGCCGGCGGAAGAGCGGGTCGGCGGCGATCTCCCACTCGACCGGCAGGGCCCGGTCGGGCAGGGCGCCGACGAGGCGCGTCCACAGCACCACCGCGTCGGGCAGCGGGTCGCCCGAGGCCACCCCGAGCCGGAAGACGTCCGACGGCAGCCGGGTGCTGCTCCGGGCGTACGCCTCGGTGGGGTTGATCAGTAGTGGCCCGGCGGCGACGGCACCCGCGCCGGAGATGAGCAGTCGACGTCCGATCGGCTGGTTCAGCTTCTCTTGCAGTGACATTGCTCGATGCCATCGGGTTTGCGATACAAGGTGCCCGCCAGCGGGCAAACTGATTGAGGCCATCCGGGTAAATCCCTTCGACGGGCCTGCAGTACGCTCGTACTGCTAAAAACATGGGAGAGGAGCGCCGGCCGAATGGCGAAAATCAAGGTCACAAACCCGGTGGTGGAGCTCGACGGCGACGAGATGACCCGGATCATCTGGAAGCAGATTCGTGAGCAGCTGATCCTGCCCTACCTCGATGTCCCCCTCGAGTACTACGACCTGTCGATCCAGTACCGCGACGAGACCGACGACCAGGTGACCATCGACGCGGCCAACGCCATCAAGCAGCACGGCGTCGGCGTCAAGTGCGCGACGATCACCCCGGACGAGGCCCGCGTCGAGGAGTTCGGCCTCAAGAAGATGTGGCGGTCGCCGAACGGCACCATCCGCAACATCCTCGGTGGCGTCGTCTTCCGCGAGCCCATCATCATGCAGAACGTGCCGCGGCTGGTGCCGGGCTGGACCAAGCCGATCATCATCGGCCGGCACGCCCACGGCGACCAGTACAAGGCGACCGACTTCGTGGTGCCCAGCGCCGGCAAGCTGACCGTCACGTTCACCCCCGAGGACGGCTCGGCGCCGATGGAGTTCCACGTCGCCGACTACCCCGGTGGCGGCGTCGCGATGGCGATGTACAACTACGACGAGTCGATCCGCGACTTCGCGCGCGCCTCGTTCCGCTATGGCCTGGCCCGCAACTACCCGGTCTACCTGTCGACCAAGAACACGATCCTCAAGGCGTACGACGGCCGTTTCAAGGACCTCTTCGCGGAGATCTTCGAGACCGAGTTCGCCGACCAGTTCAAGGCGGCCGGGCTGACCTACGAGCACCGGCTGATCGACGACATGGTCGCGGCCGCGCTCAAGTGGGAGGGCGGCTACGTCTGGGCCTGCAAGAACTACGACGGTGACGTGCAGTCGGACACGGTGGCCCAGGGCTTCGGCTCGCTCGGCCTGATGACCTCCGTGCTGATGACCCCGGACGGCAAGACCGTCGAGGCCGAGGCCGCCCACGGCACGGTCACCCGGCACTACCGTCAGTGGCAGAAGGGCGAGAAGACCTCGACCAACCCGATCGCCTCGATCTTCGCCTGGACCGGCGGCCTCAAGCACCGCGGCCTGCTGGACGGGACCCCGGCGGTCACCGAGTTCGCCCAGACGCTCGAGAAGGTCTGCGTCGAGACCGTCGAGGGTGGACAGATGACGAAGGACCTGGCGCTGCTCATCTCGAAGGACGCGCCGTGGCTCTCGACCGACGAGTTCATGAACGCGCTCGACGAGAACCTGGCTCGTAAGCTCGCCTGATCCCCGCACCTCACAAGGCCGCCGGCACGAGCCGGCGGCCTTGTGACGTATTGCATGTTCAGGTCCGTAACTCGTGGTTACGGACCTCGTTTTTCATGCAGAACGGATGGGCCACGCGACGTCGAGGGGTCGCCCACCGATCCGGCTGCCTTGTCCCGGGCGCCGATCGGTTCTCTCGCAGCTGTCGTGGCCGAGTAGGCGCGGCCTGCCGTCCCTTCCCAGCGGGGGCCTCTCTGTCCCGGGGCCCCCGCCCTCTGCTTCATGGCCTCGCTCCGCTCGGCGGGCGTTGCGCCCCAAGAGGTCGGCGTCCTCGACACCGACGGGCGCACCGCGACTTGGGTTGCGCTCAAGAAGAGTCAGGCGGCGTCGCGGAGCAGCCGGGCGGCTTTCTCGGGGACGATGTCGTTGACGAAGTAGCCCATGGCCGACTCGGAGCCGGCCAGGAACTTCAGCTTGTCGGCGGCGCGCCGGATGCTGAACAGCTGCAGGTGCAGATAACCCAGCTCGCGGCCCTCACCCACGACGGCCTGGTGCCAGGCCGAGATGTACGGCATCGGCTTGGCGAACAAACCGTCGAAGCGCTTCAGCATGTCCAGGTAGAGCGGGCCGAACGCGTCCCGCTCGGCGTCGGACAGGGCCGGGATGTCGGCGACCTTGCGGTGCGGAGCGATCTGCACCTCGAACGGCCAGCGGGCCGCGGCCGGCACGAAAGCGGTCCAGTGCTCGTTGGCCCCGACCACCCGGGTGCCCTGCGCCCGCTCGGCGGCGAGCACGTCGCTGTAGAGATCGTTTCCCGTGCGGGAGAGATGCCGGGCGGCGGCCGCCAGCATCAGCTTCGTGCGCGGCGGCACCGTCGGGTACGCGTAGATCTGCCCGTGCGGGTGGTGCAGCGTCACGCCGATCTCGACGCCGCGGTTCTCGAACGGGAAGACCTGGGCCACGCCCGGCATCGCCGAGATCTCGGCCGTGCGGTCGGCCAGCACGTCGACCACCGTGCGGACCCGGGCCGGGCTGAGCGAGCCGAAGTAGCTGTTGTGGTCGCTGGTGAAGCACACGACCTCACAGCGGCCGACCCCCGGGCGTACCGGCACCATGGGGTTGATCTCGGAGACCTCGTCCGGCGTGACCCGGTCGCTGAACGACGGGAACTGGTTCTCGAAGGTGACGACGTCGTAGTCGGGGGCCGGGATCTCGCTGGCGAAGCTCGGGTTGGTCGGGCACAGCGGGCACGCGTCGCTCGGCGGCAGGAAGGTGCGGGTCTGGCGGTGGGCGGCGACCGCGACCCACTCGTCGATCAGCGGGTCGTAGCGCAGCTGCGAGGTGGGCGGCGGCGGGGGAAGGGTGCGGGTGTCCTCGTGCTCGGCCCGGTGCGACCCGTCCTGCTCGTTGAAGTAGATCAGCTCACGGCCGTCGGAGAGACGGATCGCCGTGCGGGTCTTCAAGGTCACTGACCACTCACCACCACAAGTTCTTCAACTGTCTCGCTCAGCAATGCCCGGGCCTGCTCGTCCAGCCCGTCGTCGGTGATCAGCACGTCGGCCCGCTCCAGGGGGACGATCGAGCTGATGCCGACCGTGCCCCACTTGGTGTGGTCGGCCAGCACGACGAGCCGCTCGGCCGCCTCGACCAGGGCCCGGTTGACGTCGGCCTCCATCAGGTTCGGCGTCGTGTAACCGGCCCGCTCGCTCATCCCGTGCACGCCCAGGAAGAGCATGTCGAGGTGGAGGGTGCCGATGGCGGCGACCGCGACCGGGCCGACGAGGGCGTCCGACGGGGTGCGGGTGCCGCCGGTCAGGACGACCGTCTGGTCGGGGCGGCCGGCCCGGTAGAAGACGTCGGCGACCGGGATCGAATTGGTGACGACGGTCAGCGAGGGCACGTCGACGAGGCGCTGGGCCAGCTCGGCGGTGGTGGTGCCGGCCGAGAGGGCGATGGCGTCGCCGGGGGAGACCATCGAGGCGGCGCGCATGGCCATGGCCGACTTCTCGGCGCGCTGGCGGACGCTCTTGGCGGCGAAACCGGGCTCGTGCGCGGAGCCCGGGCTGACCGTGGTCGCGCCGCCGTGTACCTTCGCCAGCAGGCCGCGATCGGCCAGCGACTCCAGGTCACGACGGATCGTCATGTCGGAGACGCCGTACTCGGCGGCGAGCTCGCTGACCCGTACGCCGCCGGCGGCGCGGACCCGGTCGAGGATCGCGGCCTGGCGTTGCTGGGCCAGCATCAGAGGATCCGAACTAATTCGAACACGCCCGAACACTACCTTGTGAGCGGGCGTGGCCGAAAGAGGCCGCCTTCAGTTCGTCCGAGGGCGGCGGTGGGGTGGTTGGACGGGGAGACTAGATACCTCGGCCGCGCTTATGCAGAGCGCTGAGAACGTTCTCAACCTTGACCGCTCCGGTCATCGCCGCCAAGGCGATCGCGGTGCGCGGTTCCCGCCAGTTGGCCCGCACCGCCTCCTTGCTGAACTGCCAGGCCTGGCTGCGGTTGCCGGTCGCGGCCGACCAGCACGCCAGCTGGCCGTAGACCCGGGCCGCGCCGGGCCGGCAGCCGCTGATCTCCGGGTGCCGTTGCATCATCCAGCGCAGCGAGCTGATCTTCGTCGCGTACTCGTACGCGTAGTGCGAGCTCCGCCCCCACAGCACCCGGACCAGCGGCTCGTCCAGGTGCACGATCGGCGCCCGCCGGGCCGCCCGCAGCAGCATGTCCCAGTCCTCGTTCTGGCTGCCCGGCGCGTCCTCGGCGACCAGCCCGATGGCGTCCTCGGCGAGCGCCGTGCGGCGGATCAGGAACGACGACGAGTGCAGCATGGCCATCCGCGAGCGGGCCAGCTCGTCGACCGTGACCCGGCTCCGGCCGGCCAGGCGGGCGGTGGTCTTTCCCTCGTACTCGACCTCGATCGCACATGTCGCGAACTCGGCGTCCGGGTCGGCCAGCAGCGCCGCGACCTGACGGCGCAGCTTGTCCGGCTGCCACTGGTCGTCGTCGTCGCAGAAGGCCACGTACTCGGTGTCCAGGGCCAGGATGCCGGTGTTGCGGGCGCCGGCCAGCCCGGAGGTACGCCAGTTGGTCAGCACCAGCACCTGGACGCCCTCGGTGGCCGCGAGCAGGTAGTCGGGCTCGGTCTGGTCGTAGACCACCAGCACCTTGATCTCGCCCGGGTAGCGCTGGTCGCGCACCGAGGCGATCGCCTTGCGAACCAGCTCGGGCCGGTTCCGGGTCGGGATGACGACGCCGACGGACGGCCAGTTCATCGCGTTTCCTCCATGAAGACGGGATATCCGTAGGCCCGCAGCATCGGACCGCAGACCGCGCCGACCAGGCGCCGATGGTTGCGGGGCAGCGAGCCGACCCACGCGTCGTCGCGGCGCAGCGGCAGCCGCCCGACGGTGAAGCGCATCGGGTTGCCGGCCGCGCTGTGCCCGACGCCCAGGTCGGCGTAGCCGTCGCCGAGGAAGTCGAGGTCGGACGGCATCAGCCGCAGCCCGGCGAAGTCGCCGATCTTGAGCAGCTCGGAGCGCGGGCCGGCCAGGAACTCCTCGTAGCGCAGCCGGTGCACGGCCACGCCGCGCTTGCCCAGCAGGCCGAAGGCGGCGTTGTGCGCGTTCCACAGCATCGCCGACCGGCCGGGGGAGTAGCGCGTCATCTCCTCGGCCCCGTCGGTCTCGGGCCGGGCGACGCGCTTGGTCCAGCTGTACGCGACGCCGCGCGCGTCCCGCACCACGTGCACCACCCGCAGGTCGATGTCGGCGGCCCAGCGCAGGACGTGGGCCAGTGCCGAGTGCTTGGACGAGTCCACCACGACCTCGGCCCCGGACACCTCGGCCGCGGCCGCGTAGACCCGGGCGTAGAAGTCCGCGTACTCGTACACCTCGTCCGGGGCCTCGACCGCGGTGGCCAGCCGGGGGATGTGCCGGGTGCGCTCGACGGCGTCGCGCAGCTTGTGCACCCGGTCGACGTCGACGTTGTGCCACCCGCCGAAGGCCTGCTGCCCGACCTGGCGCCAGAACGCGCACCCCGAGAAGCGGGCGCCGCAGCCGCAGCGCTCGTCGTCCCGCAGGTCGCGCTGCCAGAGGTGGACGACCTCGCCGAGCGTGCACACCCCGGGCAGCTGGCCGAGCAGACGCTCGACGAGCGTTGTCCCACTTCGCCCTAATCCACCCAGAAATATCACGCGTGCCACTCTTGCCCACCTTCGCTCGTTTCGCTCCTATAACGAGCGAACAAGCGCGAAGGAGGCGTTGCGTGTCAATCGAGGCTTTCGACCGCGTCCATCTGGACGGGACGGGCATCGACCCCATCACCGAGGCCGAGGTCGTGGCCGTGGTGCGCGACTCCCTGGCCCGCGGCCGCGGCGGCCGGATCATCACGCCGAACGTCGACATCCTGCGCCGGGCCCAGGGCGACGCCGAGTGCCGCCGCCACCTCGACGACGCCGATCTGATCGTGGCCGACGGCATGCCGCTGGTCTGGGCGAGCCGCCTCGGCGGCCGGCCGCTGCCCGAGCGGGTGGCCGGCAGCAGCCTGATCTGGTCCCTGTCCCGCGGCCTGGCCCGCGACGGCCGCTCGATCTTCGTGGTCGGTGGCGCCCCGGCCGCGCGGATCGACAGGAGCGGTGGCGCCCCGGCCGCGCGGATCGACACGAGCGGCGGTGCCCCGGCCGAGGACAGGGAGGGGGCTGGCAAGGACGGCGCGACCCGGGCGGCCGACCGGCTCGAGGCGGAGTGCCCGGGGCTTCGGGTGGCCGGCACCCTCTGCCCGCCCTTCGGCTTCGATCGGGACCCCCTGCTGTACGAGGACTTCTGCGCCAAGATCGCCGGCGCCGAGCCGGATCTGGTCTTCGTCGGGCTCGGCTATCCCAAGCAGGAGCGCATGATCACGCGGCTGCGGGCGCTGCTGCCGCAGGCCTGGTTCATCGGCTGCGGCGCCGCGGTGAACTTCGTGGCCGGCGACATCGACCGGGCCCCGCGCTGGATGCAGCGCACCGGTCTCGAGTGGGCGCACCGCCTCGGCACCGAGCCCCGCCGTCTCGCGAGCCGCTATCTGCGCCACGACGCGCCCTACGCCCTCCGTCTGCTGGCCAAGGGCGCACGGGGTCGCTAGCAAGACGTACGTACGGTTTAATAAGGGTCATGTTCGAGCGCCTGCACCACGTCCAGGTCCTCTGCCCACCCGGCGGCGAGGACGTCGCCCGCGAGTTCTATGCCGGCGTGCTCGGCATGACCGAACTGGCCAAGCCGGCTGTTCTCCAAGCGCGCGGCGGGTGCTGGTTCCGGAGCGGGGGCTGGGAGATCCATGTCAGCCCCGTCCCCGGGTTCACCGCCGCGACGAGAGCGCATCCGGGCGTACTGGTCACTGATCTTGATGCTCTGGACCGGAAATTGAGAACCGCCGGTCGCCCGGTCGAGTGGGATCCCCACTTCCCGGGCCACCGGCGGTTCTACTCGCAGGACGATCACGGCAACCGGCTGGAGTTCCTGGAGGCGATCAAGGATTGAAGTACGGGTCCTTGACCAGCCGGTGGAACGCCTTGAAGGCGGCCTTGTCCCCGGTCAGCTGGAACTGCTTGGTCGGCCCGTTGCCCTCGGGGTCGGACTCGAAGTAGGCGATCGCCTTGATCTGCGGGTTGGCCTTGAAGGTGCGGCCCGCGTCCTGGAGCCACTCGGCCCGCCCGGCCGAGCCCCACGCCTTGGCCACGCCGAACTCGCCGATCACGATGGGCTTGGGCCGCTGCGACGCCCATTGCAGAAACGGGCCCATGAGCTCGCCGATCGGCTGGAACTTCTCCCCGGCGTAGACGTCCACGCAGGTCCAGTCGACCTGGTCGTCGCCCGGGTAGAAGTCCGGGGCGTCGCCGCGTATGAAGCCCTCGGCGGTCGGGCACCACACCCAGGAGACGTTCGTGGCCCGTTCCTGTTCGAAGATCTCCCGGACGTACTTCCAGGCGGCGATGTAGTCGGCGCCGGACCACATGGTCGCCCGCAGGTTGGGCCGGTCCATCTCCCAGCGCATCCGCAGCAGCACCGGCGCCTTGATCCTGCGGACGGCCTTGGCCTGTTTGCGGATCAGGTCGTCGTGCTCACCGTCCAGGATGGACCGGTTGTCGCCGGTGGCCCAGCTGACCATCAGCGTCGCCCCCCGGGCCAGGAACTCCTTGTCGGACGGGGTGCCGACCATCTGCTCGAAGCGGCGGTACGTGTTGACGATGCTCAGCGGCCGGCCCAGGTCGGCCTGCAGGCTGTCGACCGCGGCGAGCCGGCCGACGTGGGTGAGCGCGTCCGGCTTGATCCACGCCCCGACCAGCGCGCCCCGCTGCGGCGGCTTCACCGGACCGGCCTTGAACGGCCCCTGCTGGATCGCCACCGCGGCCGGTCGCGCCGACAAATCGGGAGGTGCTGGGGGCATTTCCTGCTTTTTGTCCGCCCCGAAGGAGCAGCTGGAAATGGCAAAAAGGACAAAAACCAAGATTGCCGGCAGGAGGCGGGGCGGGGGTGGCACGAGCTTACGCATGGATTCGGCGCGCGGTGTAGAGGACGTTCACGGCGTAGGTGTCACTACCCGGCAACCGCCGGGCAGCGGCGTCGGCCACCCGGGCCACCGGGTTCCCGTGCAGCGACGGCGTGATCATCGAGAAGCCGCGCCGCTCGACGATCTCGAAGCCGTGCCGCTCGAACAGCGAGGCCACCTGCTCGTGTGACAGCTCGGCGAACCACCGCTGCCCCTGGTGCCGGCGCGCCCGCAGATGCCGTACCGAGTCCGCGTTCCCGTGGTTCTCCACCACCAGCACGCCCGAGTCCCGGGTCGGCAGCGCCTTGGCCGCGAAGGCCAGCGCCCGGTCCCGGATCGCGTCGTCCACATTGAGCAGCAGCCGGAACATCGTCACGATGGCCGGGAAGCCGGCCGGCTCCGGGTGCGGCACCGGCCCGTCCGCCGCCACCTGGTGCCAGACGGCGCGGGAGCCGACCTCGGCCGCCTTCGCCATCATCTCGGCCGACGTGTCGTAGCCGTGCGCCTCGCGCACCAGCCCGTGCAGGATCCGGATGGCCCGCCCGGTGCCGCAGGCGAAGTCGTGCTGCACCGGGGCCACCGGCCCGAACTCGCGCCGCACCAGCGTGCGCAGGTAGTCCTGCTGCCGCTCGTTGATCTGCGAGGCGTAGCTGTCCGGCGCGTAGGTGATGTTCTCGTACTTCTCGACCGCGTCGGTGTCCTGGAACACCTTGGTGTAGTCGGTGGTCAACTCGTCCTCCTCGAAGGTTTGAAGGCGTCGAGAGCAAGATGGGCGCGCAGCAGCCAGGCGCCGCCGGCGTAGGCGGGAACGGCGGCCAGCGCCGCCAGGGTCAGTCCGAGGGCGCCGGTCCCGGCCGTCGCCGTCACGGCCCAGGGGAGTACGCCGAAACAGCCGACCGCGAGCAGGGCCGCCGACCGGGTCCCGCGGCCGAACGGGTGCAGCCCGGCCGCCCGGCCGACCTGGATCAGCGGCAGCAGATTGTTGGCGACCATCGCGCAGGCCAGCCCGATCGCCGCGCCGAGGGCGCCGTGCCGGGGGATGAGCAGCACGTCGAGCCCGATCGTGACGCCCAGCGCGACGAGCACGTTGGCCAGGTTCCACGAGGTGCGCCCGGCCATCGCGAGGACCATGTCGACCATGCCGCAGCCCGTGGCGACCAGCATCGCGCCGGCCAGCACCACGACCACGGCCCGGCCCTCGGCGGCGTAATGGTCACCGAACAGCCGCAGCCACAACGGCGCGAACAGGATCACCAGCAGGATGACGGGCCAGGTGACGAACACCAGCCAGCCGGTCGCGGTCTGGTAGAGGTGGTTGGCGCCGCGCCGGTCGCCGGTGGCCAGCGCCTCGGCCAGCCGCGGCTGCACCGACTGCGAGATGCCCTGGTTGGCGAACTGGATCAGGATGACGAAGCGCCCGGCCACCGCGTAGACGGCGGCCGGGGCCAGACCGGCCAGCGCCGCCACCAGCAGCACGTCCACCCGTTGCAGGGCCAGCTGGGCCACGCTGGCCAGCGCCCGCGGCCCGGTGAACCGCCAGAAGTCGCGGCGGACGCCGCTCCGCTCGGCCCGGTGGGTGGTCACCCCGGGCGGCTTGCCCGCGCGATAGACCTTCCGGAGGCTGTACGCGGCGAGCACCGCCACCGGCAGATAGGGCGCGGCCCAGGCCAGCGCGAACTCCGGCAGCGACCCGGCGCTCCACAGTGTCGCCACCCCGGCCACACCGACGAGCACCAGCTGCAGCGCGCTGCGCAGCACCCGATCGAGCAGCACGGTCGGCCGCATCGCCCGGTAGCCGCGGGTCGCCGTGAGCAGCGCGTCGGTCAGCGCCTGCAACGGCAGGAACGCGGCCAGCACCCGCAGCCCGGCCGTGTGGGCGTCGATGACCGGCCCGGCGTCGTGCGCGGTGACCCGGGCGATGGCCGGCGCGGTCAGCCACATCGCCGCCGCCAGCAGCACCGAGACCACCGCGACGGGCAGCAGCCCGGCCCGCAGGCAGGCGCCGAGCAGATGGTCGCGCCCGGTGGCCCGCAGCCGGGCCGGCCAGTAGACCAGCCCGGTCTGGGTGCCGAGCTTGGCCAGCCCGCCGGCCAGCACGAACGCGGCCGTGGCGGCGAAGAACGCCCCCGCCTGCTCGGCCCCGAGCGACCGGGCCACCACCCAGGTGACCGCCACGCCGGTGCCACCGGCCAGCGCCGACCCCACCATGTTGGCCAGCCCGCCCCGCGCCGCCGCTTTCGTCGAACGAGAGCGGTCGAGGATCGCGGTCATGTCGTGCGGCGCCAGATCGGCATCCGCCCCAGCCACCGGGCCAGGGCCTCGTCATGAGGCAGGTAGTAGTCGGTCAGCTCGCGCCGGAGGGCCGGATCCATGTCGGCCTGGCGCGGGCGGGCGTTGTGCCGCTCGAAGGCCGGCCGCTCCAGATAGCTGGGCAGGCCGAGGAAGTCGCAGACCTCGTCGTAGACCGGCTCCGGCTCGGCGAAGAAGCGCTCGCTCTCCACCACGTGGATCCGTTCGCGCCCCACGTGCTGGGCCATCACGCTCAGGTAGCGGGCGTACTCGCCGCGGCCCCGGTAGGCGTGGTGCTGGTGGCTGAAGCTGTAGTACTCCGCGTCCTCGGCCAGCTTCTCCTCCTGCTTGTGCAGGCGGGCCGGCTCGAGCGCGAGCGCCGCGCCGAAGTCGCGCTCCGACTCGAAGCCGCGGGCCACCTCGTGGTGGTGCTGCGAGTAAGCCCGCTCGACCGGGTCGCGGACCAGCACGATCAGCTTCGTGCCGGGCAGGTCGCGGGCGATCCGGGCCGCCGCCTGCGGGTGGTACATGTAGTAGGGGCTCGACTCGAACGTCTGCGCGTCCACCCCGTACCGCTCGGAGATCTTGTCGCCGGTCCGCGTCAGCGGGAAATGCGCCTTGTACCAGCCCATCCCGCGGTCGTAGGAAGTGTCGAAGTAGTGCACGCCCTTGTGCAGCACCGCCTTGAGCACGACCGGGTGCCCGGCCAGCGCCCGGTAAAGCGATGTCGTGCCGCAGCGCTGCCCGCCGCAGATGAGGAAGGACGGGGTCATCCGGCCCGGCGCGGTCAGCCGGCCGTAGGAGCGGGAGCCCAGGTGCACCACGCGCTTCATCGGCGCCGGCATGTTGCGTACGTCCATGTCAGAGCTCCTCGACCCGGCGGATGAGCACCGGGAGCAGCCAGGTGCCGAGCACGCCCAGGCGGGCGCCGGCCTCGGCCTGGCGGTCGGTCAGGTATCGGGTGGCCAGGTCGACCAGGTAGAGCAGCGCGGTGACCTCGCGACCCTCGGGTACGACCCCGAACGGCGCGAGCAGCTCACCGGCCCGCTGGACGGTGGCCTCGACGGCCTCGCGGGCGTCGTCGGTCGACTGGACGCGCTTCTGCAGCTCGTGGTGGATCGCGTCGAAGCCCAGCGGCACCCCGGTCGCGAACCGTTCCCAGTCCCAGACCAGCAGCGTGTCGGCCAGATTGGCCATGTTCCAGGGTGCCCAGTCGCCGTGCCAGGCGCCGTAGCGGTAGGTCAGCTCGCCGCCCCGGCGGACCAGCAGCTCGGCCGCCGAGGCGAGGTTGACGCCCTCGGGCCGGTCGCTCACCGCGGCCAGCCGCTCGCGCAGCTGCCGCCAGTACGGGCTGCTCGTCAGCGTCCCGGTCGTGTACCCGCAGCAGCCGGCGATGTCGAGCATCGCGGCCACCAGCCGGCGCTGGGTCAGCGGCGCCCGCGGCAGCCACACCGGCAGCGCCGACTGCACCAGCACCTGCAGCCCGCGCCACTCGCCCGCGTGCAGCACCCGGGGCACGGTCAGCTTGGTCAGGCCGCTGCCGCCGAGCGCGGTCAGCGCGGCCGACTCGGCCCGCACCAGCTGCTGGGTGAGCGGGCCGGTGCCGAGCTTGCCGAAGCCGAACGTGTCGCCGTCCGGGCTGAGCAGTTGCAGCACCGGCTTGCGGTTGGCCCGGGCCGGCCCGATGTGGACGCTGACCGCCAGCTCCCGGCCCAGCGCCTCGCTCAGGTAGCCGTCGATGCACTGCGAATACGGGCCGGTGACCCGGATCCGGTCGCGCAGCAGCACGCTTGAGGCGCCCGTGCGGACCGCGGCCACCACGGCCTCGCGTTTGAGGCGGGCCGCGCGCGACTGCGGCTCGGCGTAACGCCGGACCGCGGCCGCCGCCACCCGGCGGGACATGGCGGGCACGAGCAGGCGCGGGCGGCGCGCGTCGGGAACCACGAGGTACTCGGCGATCGGGGTGCCCGGCGAGCCGTCGGTGCGGCACGGCTGCGGGTAGAGAAGGTCGAGCACCTCGGTCAGGTACCGCGTGCGCAGCTCCGCGTCGCCCGCGGTCAGCTCGGCCGGCGCCGTCTTGACCGGACTCATGTCGTTGTCTCCCCCTCGGATGAATTGCGCCAGAGCAGCGCGAACGCCAGAACGGTGAAGGCCAGGGGGGTGACCAGCGAGTTGTACCAGAGCATGGCGGAGAGCGACGTGACGATCGCGGCGCTGCCAGCCACCCCGATCGCGCTGCGGTCGCGGCGGAACCGCCACAGGCCGTACGCGAAGAAGCCGAGATATCCCACGGTGCCGACCGCCCCGTGCGCGTAGAGCAACTGCCACAGCTGACCGTTGCCGCCGACGGTGAAGTTGCCGCAGCGCTCGCAGCCGGCGCTCTCGCCCACGGTGATCGAGTTGCGGCCGCCCAGGGTGTTGCGGGTGCCGCCGTAGCCGATCACCGGCGAGCCGGTGAACCCGTCCAGGGCGCGGTCGATGAGGAACGAGCGCACGCCGTTGGACTTGCCGTTGTCCATCCGGGCCCCGACCACGTCGCCGAGGGGGGTGGCGACGAGCGTGACCGCGAGCATCGCGCCGGCCAGGGCGACCGCGCCGATGATCCAGAGCTTTCCGGCCAGCACGTAGCGGACGGCGACGTAGACGACCAGCACGCCGATGCCGATCCACAGGCCCCGGTTGAGCGACACGACCGCCGGCACGACCGAGACCGCGAGGCAGACGACCGCCCAGAAGCGGGCGCGGCCGGTTCCGTACCGCCAAGCCGTCACGATCAGCCAGCCGGCCAGCAGGCAGAAGTTGTTGCCCCAGGTGTTGGTGTAACCCCACGGCGCGGCCGGGCGCGGCTGGCCCTCGCCCACGATGTCCATGATCTGGGCCGCGTACGGGTGTACCAGCGACTGCACGAAGCCCTTGTTGCGGACATGACCCGGCAGCAGCCACTCGACCGGTGAGGTGAACTCGAAATTGCCGGCCACCATGCCGAGCAGCCCGCCGAGCACGGTCACCACGAACAGCCAGCCGAGAAGCTTCGCCAGGCGGCGCTGCGGGAGTTCCTTCTCGGTCAGGTTGCCCGCGTAGACCAGGAGCACGGTCAGCGCGACGTACATGACGGCCTTGTAGCCGACCGCGGGCAGCCGGCCCGTCGCGTGCTCGGCCACCGTCCCGGCCGGGTCCGCCCCGAGCGCGCCGATGCTGACCACCACGGCCGCCAGGAAGATCGCCCACCAGGCGAAGCCGGGCGGCAGCCGCAGCGGCCGGCCCGCGGTCCGGCGCCGGATCAGCAGGAAGAGCATCGGCCCGGCCATCAGGGCGAAGATCAGCACGCCGAGGCCGAGCGCCCACCAGATCGGGTAGAAGGCCAGGATGCTCGCCACCGGCCAGGCCGGCAGGTCCCTCCGCTTCGGCGCGCCGTGAGCCGCCCCGCCCGCTACACGCGCCGGGGTGGGGGCCGTCTGGGTCACTTCTTGTCGCCGTCCTTGGCGATGTCCTTGACCTGCCCCGACATGTCGATCACGGCGGTGATCTCGTCCGCGTGATTGGCGTCGCGCTGGCGCAGGGCGGCCTTCTCGGCCGACGACACGGTGTTGGTCGGGAAGCGCTGGGGCGCGGTCAGCACGGCCGTCTCGTCGGGCCGGGGGCCCTCCGACTTGGCCGGCGGCGGGGTCAGGGTCACCACGGGGGCGGCGGCCTCGGCCGTACGCAGGTTCGTCAGATGCGGGAGCACGACGGCCCCCAGCAGCGGAGTGCCCACGCGCTGCAGCTGCTCGGCCGCGTCGACCAGGGCGGGGCGGCGGGCCCGGCGCAGCTCGACGGCGAGGATCGCGGCGTCGGCCAGGCTGGCCAGGCTCTGCGCGTCGGCGCTGCTGGCCGTCGACGGCGCCTCGATCACGATGTACCCGCCCTGGGCCCGCAGCGTGCCCAGCGTGTCCTTGAGCCGCTGCGACTGCATCAGCCCGGCCGCGGTGGCGGCGCCCCCGGTGGTGATCACCCGCAGCGACGGGATGCGCGGGGTGCGCTGCAGCGCCCGGTTCAGGCCGACCCGGCCCGCCAGCAGGTCGGACAGGCCCGGCACGGCCGAGACGCCGAGCATCCGGGCCAGCGGGGCGGCGTCCACGACGCTGTCCGGCAGGTGGGCCCCGATCAGCACCACGTCGCTGCCGGTGCGGGCGAGCGCGGCGGCCAGGTTGGCGGCCACCAGCGTGCTCGCCGAGCCGCGGCTGGCCCCGGTCACCACGATGATCCGGGCGTCGGCGGGCAGGGTGGCCAGCACCTCGTTGCGCAGCCGGTTGAAGACCCGGCCGCCCGCCCCGTACGGCTGCAGGACGTCGTCGAAGTGCGGGGTGGTGCGCTCGTCGAGCGCGGCCAGCACGTTCATCCGGCCGCGGTCGCGCACGTCGGCGGCCGAGCGCAACCGGCCGTCGTACCGCTCCCGGACGAACGCGAGGGCGCAGCCGAGCAGCAGGCCGAGCATGCCGCCGGTGGCGATGTTGATCATCGGCTTGGGGCTGACCGGCGTCTCCGGCAGGCGGGCGTCGCTGATGATGCTGCCCGCGCCGACCGTGGTCGTGGTGAGCTCGTTGAGCTTGCCGGTCATGCCGTTGAGCTGGTTCTGCGAGTTCTGCCGCAGGCTCTGCAGGTTGCTCTCGTCCGAGCTGCCGCGGGTGGCCCGGGCCAGCCGGGCGTTGATCCCGGTCAGCGTCGTCGTGAGCTGCTTGATCTTCGCGCTGAGCGTCTTGATCTGCTGGTCCAGGCCGCTCTGGGCGGTCTCCTCGCGGTTGCGCAGGTACGCCTCGGCGAACGCGTGCGAGCCCGACTGGGCGCCCTCCGGCGTGTCCGCCTGGAACGTGACCATCAGAACGGTGGTGTTGGCCGGCACCTCGACCGAGACGTCCTTGGCCAGCTCGATCGGCGAACGGTCACTGCGCAGCAGCGCCGCCGCCTTGGTCGCGACCGCGCCCGAGCCGACCAGCTGGGCCTCGGTGTCGAGGTTGACCGAGCCCTTGGTGCGGCCGCCCTGCGCGTTGGTGTCCTGGTCGACAGCCTGCACGAGCACGGCCGTGGACGACTGGTAGACCTTGGGCATCGCCGAGGTCAGGCCCGCACCGGCGCCGAGACCGGCGCCCGTCGCGATCAGCGCGATCCACCAGTGCCGGCGGAAGACACCGAGGTAGTGCGAGACATCCGCAGGGCGTGACGCTTCCATCGGTTGGCGGCCCTTTCGGGGGTGGAGTGAGAGAGGTGATTCAATCGGGCGTTTCGCCCCCAGAGGGGTAAACGGCTCACTCCCGCCGACGTGATGGGTGCTTTAGATTTTGGGCTCCACCCAGCCGCTCTCCACGAGATAGGCGATCACGATCTCGATCGCCTCGGCCACCGACATGGTCGTCGTGTCGATGGTCAGCTCGGCGTCGGCCGGCTCCTCGTACGGGTCGTCGATGCCGGTCATGCCGCGCAGCTGACCGGCCCGGGCCCGCGCGTAGAGGCCCTTGCGGTCACGCTGCTCGCAGACCTCCAGCGGCGTGTTGACGTGCACCAGCACGAAGCCGGCGCCGGCCTCCACGGCCATCGCCCGCACGGCCGCCCGGGCGTTCTCGTACGGCGCGATCGGGCACGCCACGGCCATCCCGCGATGACGGCCCACCTCGGCCGCGACCCAGCCGATGCGGCGCACGTTGCGGTCCCGGTCGGCCTTGCTGAAGCCCAGCCCGGCCGAGAGCTCGCGGCGCACCACGTCCCCGTCGAGCAGGGTGATCGTGCGGTCGCCGCCCTCGCGCAGCGAGTCGGCCAGGCCGCGCGCGATCGTCGACTTGCCCGAGCCGGAGAAGCCGGTGAAGAAGACCACCAGGCCCCGGTGCCGGCGCGGCGGCCGGGCCTTGACCAACTCCTTGGCCACCGCCGGGGGAGTGTGCCACTCGGGCAGCGGGAAGCCGCGGTCGAGCAGGTCGTCGATCTCGGCCGGGGTCATGGCCAGGCGGCGGTTGCGCGGTGGGATGTCGTCGCGCCAGCGCCACTGACCGTCCCGGTTGTCGTAGGCCAGCTCGCGCGGCACGAGCACGCGCAGATTGCCGCCGGAGAGCATGTCGCCGGTGGAGAGCACGTGGGTCACCCCGTACGACCCGGCGACCCGGGCCCGCAGCATGGCGTCGCGCATCTCGTCGCCGCGCGGCAGCAACGGCACGGCCACGATGGTGGCCGGGGGCATCCGGTCGCGGGCCGCGAAGACCGTGCGGACCAGCGCCTCGGGTGGCAGCCCGTCCGGGCCGGGCCCGATCACCGGGATCAGGATCAGCAGGTGGGCGCCGAGCGTGCGGGCGGCGTGGGCGATCTGGGCCAGCTGCGGCCGGTGCAGCGGCCGGTCGGCGATCACGCCGAGCACCCGGCCCGGTGGCAGCAGGGCGCGGACTTCCTCGGGCGTACGCCGCAGGCGCTGGAACGGGCCGTGGCCGCCGTCGCCCATGCGGGTCACCCGGCCGCCGACGCCCCACTCCCGCTCGCGCGAGCGCCACACGTCGCTGACCTCGAGCGCGGCCACCGGGGCGCCCTCGGGGTCGGTCAGGATGACCGTGCGGCGCAGCGGGTCCTCGAGGTCGAGCCGGCTCGCGATCTCCTCCGGCACGTCCAAAGTGACCGGCACCGGCCACGGCGTGCCGTCGGCCAGCCGGCCCCGGCGGCGCAGCGCGGTCAGATCGGCCCGGCCCAGGAAGCCGGTCAGCGGCGCATAGGCGCCGGACAGTAGAAGTTCGAGGTCCGCCAGCTCGTGCGGGTGCGGCGTGTACGACGGGGCGTCGCGCAGCACGTCCTCGGGCAGCATCGAACCATTCACTTCCGTATCCCCCTGCGGGCCGACTAAGGGGACAGTTTGGCAGCCCGCGTGATCGCGGTCGAGACGGGTGTCCACTCCACTATTTCCCGTCGGGTATTAGACAAAACGGACTTAAGCCTCAATACTGGCTGATCGTGAGTCGACGTAGGCTGGTTAAGTACGCCGCGATACCAACGGCATTCGCTCTTTCGGTCGCCACCACGCTCGCCTGGGCGTGGACCGGCGGGGTCGACCAGATCGGACTTTCGCTCAGCGACCCGACTGTGTCCGTGCCGGTCACCGACCCTCCGGCGTTCGTGCCGCCGGCCCCGGCCGAACCACTGGCGACCGGGTCCTCGGCGGCCGTGCCGTCCTCAGCCACGCCGTCGGCCGCGGCCACCTCGGCGACCAGCGCCGCGGCCTCGGTCCTGGCCCCCGCGCCGGCCCCGCGGATCGCCAACATCGCCGCGCCCGGCTTCGCCGCGACGATCGCCCGGCCGCAGCAGCAACCGCAGCCGAGCCGCGGGGGAGGCTGCTACACCGGCCACAACCTCGTACCGACCTGTGGCGTCCTCTGGGGTGTGGCCCCCGGGGCCCACACCGAGAGCCGCGGCGCCTCCGCGCTCTCCCGCTTCGAGCGCAAGACCGGCCGCCACCAGGCCATCTACCACGCGTACCACGGCGGCACCCGGCAGCTCTTCCCGACCGAGCAGGAGATCGAGATCGCGCACCAGCCGGGGCGCAAGCGCATCCTGTTCCTCAACTGGAAGCCCGAGTCCGCGTCCTGGGCCAAGATCGCCAAGGGCGACCGGCGCACCGACGCGTTCCTCGACCGGCTCGCCGTGCACATCAAGAAGAACTTCCCCGAACAATTCTTCTTCGCCGTGCACCACGAGGGCGAGAACGACGTCCGCGAGAAGGCCGGCTCCGGCTACACCGCGCGCGACTACGCCGCGATGTACCGCCACGTGGTCAAGCGGCTGCGGGCCAAGGGCGCCGACAACATCGTCACCGTGCTCGTCCACATGGCGTACGTCCCGCACGCCACCAAGAGCTGGTTCAACCAGATGTACCCGGGCGACGACTACGTCGACTGGATCGGCTTCGACACGTACGCCTACAGCGACCCCGGCTACGGCCACGGCGACTTCGCCGAGATCCTCAACCGCCGGCTCGAGGGCAAGCGGGCCTGGCCCGGCTTCTACAGCTGGGCGGTCAGCCGGCACCCGAACAAGCCGCTCATGCTGGCCGAATGGGGCGTCTGGTCGTCCAAGCGGAACACCCGCTACAAGGCCGACTTCTACCGCCGCATGGGCCACGACATCCGCAAGTTCCCGCGGATCAAGGCGATGGTGCAGTTCGAGACCCCGAGCAACCAGAAGGGCCAGGACTCGTCGGTGGACAGCACGCCGGCCGCCCTGAACGCCTACCGGCAGCTCGGCCGTTTGCCCATCTTTCAAGTTGCCGTCACCCCGCGCCGCTAGCCTCTGACGCGTGCTCATCGTCCGGCACCGCCGTGCCACCCTGCTGGGTGGCGCGGCGGTTCTCATTGCCGCCGCCCTGGCCGGCCGCGGCGCCGCCCTCATCGGCGCCGCCGTCGTCCTCGCGCTGCTCTCCTGGTTCACCGCCGAGCGCCCCCGCACCGCTGCCATGCCCGGCTTTGCGACGCCGCGGGGGCCGGCGATCATCCTGGCCGGTCTGGCGCACCTCGCGCTGGTCGCCGCCTGCCTCTCGCTCGGTCTCTCCGAGACCGATCGGGCCGCGTGGGTGGTCCTTCTGCTCGCCACCCTCGCGCCGCTGCCGTTCTACGCGTACGGGTTGTGGCACGGCGCCGGCGTGGCTCTCACCCCTGCGGGCGTACGCGCCGACAAGCTCGCCGGATCGCTCTTCATCCCCTGGAGCGCGCTGGCCGGGACCCAGCCCCGGGCCGACCTCGACGGTGAGGTGACGGTGAGGGTCGACCACCCGGCCGAGGTCACCGTCATCGGCCGCCCGGCCCAGCCCGACGTGCTGATCTTCGACGGCACGTCCGCCGCTTTCGTGGCCGCCGCCCTCCGCTACTACCTGGCTGACCCGTCCGCGCGCGGGGAGATCGGCTCGGCCGGGGCGTACCGCCGGCTGCTGGCCGGAATCGCCGTGGAACCGGAGTCCGCCCTGCCCGCGGCCCGGCCCCGCCCGGCCGCCCGCGACACCTCGATCGGGGTCGCCATCGTGGTGGCAGCGGCCCTGGTCGGCCTCTGGACCGCCTGGCGGCTGACCGGCCACGGCCTGATCGCGCTGCTCCCGCAGGTGATGCTGCTGCCCGCGCTGTTCGGCGTCGGCCTGATCATCCGTGCCCGCGCGGTCGCCTGAAGATTTCCTTCACTTGTCGGCTCACGGCAGCGGCGTTCGTAGTAGAGGTGGACGCACCCTCTCCTAGGAGCTGACCATGCAGTACTTCGTTTCCGTGATCGACGACAAGTCCAACTCCGCCACCGACGACGAGATGGCCGCCATCCACAAGTTCAACGAGGGCCTGATCGCCGACGGTCACTGGGTCTTCGCTGCCGGCCTGGCCCACCCCGCCACCGCCACAGTGATCGACAACCGGGGCGACGAGCCGCTGATCACCGACGGCCCGTTCGTCGAGTCGAAGGAGTTCCTGGCCGGCTTCTGGGTCATGGAAGCCCCCGACCTCGACGTCGCCCTCAAACTGGCCGCCGCCGGTTCGAGGGCCTGCAACCGCCGGGTCGAGGTCCGGCCCTTCCTGTGACTCCCATCAGCGACGCCCCCACCCCACCTCACTCGGCTGCCCCCACCCCAGCCGGCCACGCCGCCGTCACTCAGGCCCACCGCACCGAGTGGGCCCGGGTGGTGGCGGCCTTGGCCCGTCGCTTCGGGGATCTGGACATCGCCGAGGAGGCCGCGGCCGAGGCCTTCGCGACGGCCGTCGAACGCTGGCCCGCCGACGGCGTCCCGCCCAACCCCGGCGCCTGGCTGACCACCACCGCCACCCGCAAGGCCATCGACCGGATCCGCCGCGAGGCCAAGCGCGACGACAAACACCAGGAGGCCCTGATGCTCTCCGCCCACGCGCCCGGCCCCACCGGCCCGATCGACGACGAACGCCTCCGCCTGATCTTCACCTGCTGCCATCCCGCCCTGGCCCTGGAGACCCGCGTCGCCCTGACCCTGCGCCTGGTCGGCGGCCTGACCGTGGCCGAGATCGCCCGCGCCTTCCTGGTCCAGGAAACCGCCATGTCCCAGCGCATCACCCGCGCCAAGGCCAAAATCAAGGCGGCCCGCATCCCGTACCGCATCCCCGCCGCCGACGACCTCCCCACCCGCCTCCGCGGCGTCCTGGCCGTCCTCTACCTGATCTTCAACGAGGGCTACCTGGCCACCGGCCCCGGCACCGACCCCGTACGCGGCGACCTGACCACCGAGGCCATCCGCCTGACCCGCCTGATCCGCTCCCTGCTGCCCACCGACGGCGAGACCACCGGCCTGCTGGCCCTGATGCTGCTCACCGACGCCCGCCGCCCCGCCCGCCTCTCCCCGTCCGGCGAGCTGATCCCCCTGTCCGAACAGGACCGCAGCGCCTGGAACCGGACCCTCATCGCCGAGGGCCACCGTCTGGTCCGTTCCCTGCTGGCCCTCGGCCCCGCCCCCGGCCGCTACGCGATCCTCGCCGCCATCAACGCCGTACACACCTCGGCCCCCGACATCCGCGACACCGACTGGTCCCAGGTGGTAGCCCTCTACGACCAGCTCACCCACCTGGACCGCTCCCCGGTCATCGCCCTCAACCGAGCCATCGCCCTGGCCGAACTGGACGGCCCCGCCCCCGCCCTCACCCTCGTCGACCGCCTCGAGCCGACCCTGTCCACCTACCACGCCTTCCACGCCACCCGAGCCGACCTGCTCCGTCGCCTGGGCCGCAGCCCCGAGTCCCGCACCGCTTACGACCAGGCCATCGCCCTGTCCGGCAACACCGCCGAACGCGCCTACCTGACCCGCCGCCGCGACCAGCTCCGGTAACCTCGGGGGGCTTGCTTAGTAACAAAGAAGCGGACATGAGCAAACCCCCTGCGCCCCCGCTTATGGCCATCTTTCGCAGCCAGGTCCAAGCGGAGATTCTGGCCGCCGTCATGCTCTCTCCCGGGCAACGCTCGATCAGCGACCTGGCGGCGAAGCTCAACGCTCCCTACGGCACCGTTCATCGAGAAGTGGAGCGCCTCCTGGAGGCCGGCCTGCTCAAGGACAGTCGCGTCGGGCGCACTCGGCTACTCGGCCCCAACACGGCCGGCCCCGCCTATCGCCCCTTGCGCGACTTGGTGCTCATCGCGTTCGGCCCGCGCGAAGTGATCATGCAGGAGTTCAGCGCGCTGGACGGCTTGGAGGGTCTGCTGATCTATGGCTCTTGGGCCGCCCGCTACAGCGGTGAAGTGGGCCCGGAGCCCGGCGATATCGACGTCCTCGTCATAGGCGATATAGATCGTGACGACGCCTTCGAGGCTGCCGAGCGCGCACAGCACCGCCTGGATCGCGAGGTGAACCCCCAACTCATCAAGACTTCTCGATGGCATGACGGCGACACGCCGTTCCTCGTCGAGGTGAAGCAGCGCCCGTTGGTCGCTCTTGTCGTTCCGCCTACGCCCCCGTCCCGGGCGTAAATCCAAGAACGGCTATCAAGGTCAGGAGACAATCAGTGAGCTGGCCGAAGGGCGCTGAGGTCATTCAGCAACTCCTCGATCGTGGGTACCTCGAACAAGTGCCGGCCAATCCGGACGAGGCGGCGTACCCGCTCGACAAAGCCCGTCTTCACCTGCGGACCGCGCACCGCCTCGCCGAGGCTGACCCCGAGATCGCCTACGACGCCCTTTACGGCGCCGCGCGCAAGGCGCTGACCGGGCGAAGCTGAGAGCAAGCTGAGAGACCCTGTAGGGGCTCTCAGGGTTCTACCGGATCCGCATGGGTGCGAGGGCTTCCTAGGCTGAGCGCGTGACCATCATCGCGACACAGTCATTGACGAAGACGTACGGGGGCGGGGTGACCGCGCTCAGCGATCTCACCGTCGACGTGGAGGCGGGCGTCATCGGGCTGGTGGGCGCCAACGGCGCCGGGAAGAGCACGTTTATCAAGATCATGCTGGGGTTGATCGCTCCGTCCAGTGGGAGCGTGAAGGTCTTCGACATCGATCCGGTTGTGGAGACGGACAAGGTGCGGGCGCGGGTCGGCTACATGCCGGAGAACGACTGCCTGCCGCCGGACGTGTCGGCGGCGGAGTTCGTCACGCATCTCGGGCGGCTCAGCGGGCTGCCGAAGACGGCGGCGCGGGAGCGGGCCTCGGAGGCCTTGCGCCACGTCGGGCTCTACGAGGAGCGGTACCGGCAGATCGGCGGCTACTCCACCGGCATGAAGCAGCGGGTCAAGCTGGCCCAGGCGCTCGTGCACGACCCCGACCTTCTTCTGCTCGACGAGCCGACCAACGGTCTCGACCCGGCCGGCCGGGACGCCATGCTGGCGCTGGTGCACCGCATCGGCACCGAGTTCGGCATCTCGGTCGTCGTCTGTTCCCACCTGCTCGGCGAGGTGGAGCGGATCTGCGACTCGCTCATCGCGATCGAGGGCGGCAAGCTGCTGCGGGCCGACCGGATCTCGGCCATGACGGCGGCCTCCGACGTGCTCGCGGTGGAGGTCTCCGAGGGTATCGACGAGCTGTTCGAGTCGTTGACCCAGCTCCGGTTCACCGTCACCCGGGAGGGCCGGCAGTTGCTGGTGCCGCTCGAGTCGGAGAGCTCGTACGACGAGATCCTGCGCGCCGTGGCCGAGCTCGATCTGCCGCTGCACCGCCTCGACCAGCGACGCCACCGGGTGGCCGAGCTCTTCACGACCAAGGAGAAGGCCGATGTCTGACGCCGGCGTCATCCATGACATCGGATACCAGCGGTACGAAGGCCCCCGTCTGGGCCGGGCCGCGGTGTTCGGCGCGCTCTACCAGCACGGGTTGCGAGCCTCGTTCGGGCTGGGCCGCTCGATCAAAGCCAAGATCTTCCCGTGGCTGGTGGTCGGCATCGTGCTGCTGGTGGCCGTGATCAACGCGGCCGCGCGGGCGCAGTTCGACGTGATCCTGTTCGACTACTTCGAGTTCGACGACACGCTGACCTGGCTGATCATCTTCTTCGTGGCGATCGTCGCGCCGGAGCTGATGTCGCGGGACATGCGAGCGGGGGTGCTGCCGCTGTACTTCAGCCGGCCGCTGCGGGCCGCCGATTATGTGGGGGCCAAGGTCGCGGCGCTCATCACCGCGGTGTTCCTGCTGCTCGGCGTGCCGCAGTTCATCATGTTCCTGACCGCCGCGTTCACCATCGAGGGCGGGATCAGCAAGGTGTGGGAGGAGTTCTACGGGGCGCTGCTGCCGGGCTGGGCCTACAGCCTGCTGTGGGCGGTCCTGTTCGCCTCGATCAGCCTGCTCATCGCGTCGCTGACCGGCAAGCGGGCGTTCGCCGCCGGTGGCATCGTCGCCTTCTTCCTGATGACCACCCCGGTGGTCGGGGTGCTCACCATCCTGCCGTCGGAGACCGCGCACGACCTGGCCGGGCTGGCCAGCCCGATGTCGCTGATCACCGGCGTGCAGATCTGGCTGCGGGACGGCGTGGACCTCGGCCTGGACGTCGGCCGGTTCGGCCCGATCTACGGCATCGAGGCGTTCTGCCTGGTCGCCGCTGCTCTCCTGTTGTTGCTGGCTCGCTACCGGAAGGTGGCTGCGCTGTGAGCGTCGTCGAGCTTCAGAACGTCTCCCGCTGGTACGGCAACGTGGTCGCGGTCAACGACGTCAGCATGACCCTGGAGCCGGGGGTCACCGGCCTGCTCGGCCCGAACGGGGCCGGCAAGACCACGGTGCTGCACATGATGGCCGGCTTCCTGGCCCCGTCCAAGGGCGCCGTCACGATCGACGCCAAGCCGACCTGGCGCAACCCGGCGATCTACCGCGAGCTGGGTCTGGTCGCCGAGCGGGAGGCCGTGCACGGCTTCCTGACCGCCCGCGAGTTCGTCGAGGCCTGCGCCCGGATGCAGAAGCTGAACGACCCGGTCGCCGCGGCCAAGCGGGCGCTGGAGCTGGTCGAGATGACCGGCGCCCAGGATCGGCGGATCGACACGTTCTCCAAGGGCATGCGCCAGCGCACCCGGGTCGCGGCCGCTCTCGTGCACGAGCCGCGGGTGCTGCTGCTGGACGAGCCGTTCAACGGCATGGACCCGCGGCAGCGCATGCACATGATGGAGTTGCTGCACAAACTCGGCGACGAGGGCCACACGATCCTGTTCAGCTCGCACATCCTGGAGGAGGTCGAGCAGCTCTCCGGCCTGGTCCAGGTGATCGTGGCCGGCCGGCTGGCCGCCTCGGGCGACTACCGGCGGATCCGCCGGCTGATGACCAACCGTCCGCATGTGTTCGCCGTGCAGAGCTCGGACGACCGCAAGCTGGCGGTCGCCCTGATCGGTGAGAAGTCGGTCAGCGGGGTGGAGATCGAGGCGGGCGGGCTGACCGTGCGCGCCTCCGACTACGGCAGCTTCACCCGCGCGCTGCCGCGCATCGCCCTCGGTGAGGGCATCCGGCTGCGCAAGCTGCTGCCGTCCGACGAGTCGCTGGAGAGCGTCTTCTCCTACCTGCTGGAGGCATGATGTCCACGGTCGCCTACATCACCGCCCGCGGCCTGTTCGGCCGGCGCCGGGCGCTGCTCCTGCTGCCGCTTCCGCTGCTGCTCGTCGGTCTGGCGCTCATCTGCAAGGCGTACGACGTGAGCCCGTCCGACTGGGGTCAACCGGTCGTGGTCGGTCTCGGCCTGGCCGTCGTGCTGCCGGTGACGGCCCTGATCGTCGGCACCGGTGTGCTCGGGTCCGAGGTCGACGACGGCACGATCATCCACATCCTGACCAAGCCGCTGCCGCGCCGGGACATCATCCTGGCCAAGCTGCTGGTGGCGGCCGGGGTGACCGCGCTGACGGCGGCGGTTCCGCTGTTCGTGGTGGGCGCGCTGGCCGAGTCGGTGAAGTTCGGGGTGGCGCTGGCCGTCGGGGCGGTCGCCGGCGCGCTCGCGTACAGCGCCCTGTTCCTGCTTCTCAGCCTGTTGACCCGGCGCCCGGTGCTGGTCGGGCTGGCCTACATCCTGGTGTGGGAGGGGCTGCTGGGCCGCTTCATCAGCGGGACCCGGGTGCTGTCGATCGAGCAGTACGTCATCGGGATCGCCGACAAGATCGCGCCGACCGGGCTGCTCGACGGGAAGGTGTCGCTGCCAGTCTCGGTCATCATGAGCGTGATCTTCCTGGTCGGCGGCACGGTCTACGCGATCAACCGGCTGGGTTCGTTCAGCATGGCCGGCGAGACGAGCTGACCCGCGAGCGGTAGGCCGGGTTGAGGAACTCGGCCTACCGCCGTAATGGGTTGGAAACATCAACTGAACGGGCCACTGCGGACGCTGACCGTCATGGTTTGGATGTGGTGCGTGACCGCTCCCGCGTTAGCACCCGCCAAGTCGCGATGGCCGCGGATCCTCGGACTAGTCATCGCATTCGCCCTCCTCGCCGCCGCCGGCCTGCTCGGTTTCGACAAATGGCGCAACCGCGACGGCGGGGAGGTCCTCGTGACCTCGGGCGGCCAGCTCGGCGCGGCGGTCAAGGACGGCAAGTTCGTCTTCACCGTCACGGCCGTACGCTGCCGGGTGGCCAAGGTCAGCGACGGCTCGGTCGACGTCGAGCCGAAAGGCTCGTTCTGCCTGGCCGACGTCATCGTCCGCAACGCGTCGTCGCGCGCCGCCCCGTTCGACAGCGCGGCCCAGGTCGCCTATGACGACAAGGGCGCCGAGTTCGCCACCGACATGCAGGCCGGGGTCGTGGTCAACCCCGACCGCAACTTCATCTACCCGATCAACCCGGGGTCACAGGCCCGCGGCACGCTGATCTTCGACGTGCCCAAGGGCGGGACCCTGACGTCGCTGGTGCTGCACGAGTCGTTCGACACCGGCGGCGCCAAGATCGCCGTCAGTTAGCCGCGCCGACGAGTTCCTCGCGCGGGGGCGCCGGCGTGAGGCGGGAACCCTCGATGTCGACGTCGGGCAGGGCCCGGTCGAGCCAGCGCGGCAGCCACCAGGCCGACCGGCCCAGCAGGGACAGCACGGCCGGCACGATCGTCATCCGGACTCCGAAGGCGTCGACCGCGACGCCGAAGGCGAGCGCGAAACCGAGCGACTTGATGATCGCGTCGTCGGCCAGGATGAAGCCGGCGAACACGCTGATCATGATGAGGGCGGCCGCCGTCACCACCCGCGCCCCGTGCCGGACGCCGCTGATCACGGCCTCGTCCGGCGACGCCCCGTGCACGAACTCCTCGCGGGCCCGGGTCACCAGGAACACCTCGTAGTCCATGGCCAGGCCGAACAGCACGCCGATGAGGAAGATCGGCATGATGCTGACGATCGGCCCGGTGCTGTCCAGCCCCAGCAGCCCCGAGAGCCAGCCCCACTGGAAGACCGCGACCACCGCGCCGAACGTGGCGGCCACCGAGAGCAGGAAGCCCAGCGTCGCCTTGACCGGCACGGCGATGCTCCGGAAGACCAGCATCAAAAGCAGGATCGCCAGACCCACGACCACCGCGAGGTACGGAATCAGCGCGTCGTTCAATTTCTCGGAGACGTCGATGTTGACGGCCGTGGTGCCGGTGACCGCCAGCGTCGCCCCGGCCACCGAGTGGGCCCGGATGGCGGTGACCAGGTCCTGGGTCGCCTCGCTGCTCGGCCCGCTGCCCGGGACCACAGTCAGCAGCGCGGTGTCGCCCGCCTGGTTGACCGTCGGCGGGGCGACCATGACGACGTCGTCCAGCCCGGCGATGACCTTCGAGGCGTCCTGGGCCGCCGCCTTGACCTGCCCCGCCGGGGCCTCCACGACCACGATCAGCGGCCCGTTGAAGCCGGCCCCGAAGCCCTCGGCCAGCTGGTCGTACGCCTTGCGCTGAGTCGAGTCGACGGCGGCCGTGCTGTCGTCGGGCAGGGCCAGCCGCAGGTTCACAGCCGGGATGGCGATCACCGCGAGCACGCCCGCGGCCATCAGCAGGGCGGGCACCCGGCGGCGCACCACGAGCCGGGCCCAGCGCTCGCCGAACGTCATGCCGGTCCGGGCCCGCCGCGGCTTCTTGGGCAGGATCCGATCGCCGGCGAAACCGAGCAGGGCCGGCAGCAACGAGAGCGTGATGAGCACGGCCACTGCGACGGTGAACGCGGCGGCCAGGCCCATGCTGGTGAGGAAGCCGATACCGACCACCGAGAGCGCGGACAGCGCGATGATCACGGTGAGGCCGGCGAAGACCACCGCGGAGCCGGCGGTGCCGATGGCCCGGCCCACGGCCTCTTCTTGAAGTGATCTGGCATCGGTTTTCCGCTGCGGGACAGCAGAGCCGCGGCCCTCGGCCAGCTCGTGCCGGTAGCGGGAGACCACGAACAGCGCGTAGTCGATGCCGACGGCCAGGCCGAGCATGGTGGCCAGAGCCGAGGTGGAGCCGCTGAGGTCGAAGAAGCCGGTCGCGATCTGGATGCCGAGCATGCCCACGCCCACGCTGAGCAGGGCGGTGAGCAGCGGCAGGCCGGCCGCGACGAGCGCGCCGAACGTGATGACCAGGACCACCGCGGCCACGACGACCCCGATCGCCTCGGTCGCCCCGCCGGCCTCGGCGGCCTGGGTGGCGGTGCCGCCGAACTCGACCTCGACGCCGGCCGACTCGGCGGTGCGCCCGGCCGCGTACAGCGCCTCGCGGTCCTCCTCGGTGACGTCGCCGGCCGCGACCTTGTAGGTGACGCCGGCGTACGCAGTCTGCTTGTCGGCCGACATCGTCGGCTCCGAGACCGCGGCCACCTCGGGCGCGCCCTTCAGCGCGGTCACCGCCCGCTTCAGCGCGGCCTGCTGGTCGGTGTCGGTCAGCTGGGCGCTGCCGCCGACCGTGAAGACCACTTGGGCCGACGCGGTGTCGCCGCCGCCCCCGCCCATCTTCTCGGCGATCACCTCCATGGCCCGCGACGACTCCGTGCCGGGAATGGAGAAGGCGCTGCTCGTCGGGCCGGAGAGGGTGGCCGCGCCGACCCCGAGGATCGCGAACAACAGCAGCCACATGACGGTCACCCGGCCGCGCCGCCGGAACGAGAACCGGCCGAGCCGGTAGAGGAGAGTCGCCACCTGAGTTGCCCTCCGAGAGGTCGAGAAGAAGTGACCTCACAACGGTCCCGGGATCGGGTGGAAAGGGCGTCGTCCCAGCGCGGTCGGCTGCTACTGCGCCGGCGGTATTCCTCCGGCCGGGCGGCTACTGCGCCGAGACGACGCCGGGCCGCGACGGCTGCGCCTACCGTCGGGGGTGATGATGACGAAGGTCGAGGCGTGGGCTCTCCGGCGCCAGTCCCTGCTGTGGGATCTGCTCATCGCCGTTCTCCTCGGATGGGCCACGATCAAGCTCGAGGAGACGACGGGCGAGCGGCGGTACGTCCTGCTCACCACGATCGCGGTCCTGGCCGTCTTCACCCGCCGCCGGTTCCCGCTGCCCACCCTCGCCGTCGTCACGGTGGCCACGCTGGTGACCATCGCCATCAAGGCGCCGGGCGGCGGGCTGCTGCTGGCGCTCGGCGTGGTGATGTACGCGGTGCCGTACCGGCCGCGCGAGGTGGCGTGCGCGGTGTCGGCCGCGATCTTCGTGACCGGGTTGATCGCCGACACCCACAGCTGGTGGAACATCCAGTCGCTGGCCGCCTTCTCCTGGATCTTCGGCGGGGCCGGCCTGGGACTCGGCGTGCGCTCGCGCCGGGCGTACATCCTGGAAGTGACCGAGAGGGCCCGCCAAGCGGAACAGACCCGCGAAGAGGAAGCCCGGCGCCGGGTGATGGATGAACGTCTGCGCATCGCGCGGGAACTGCATGACGTGGTCGCGCACCACATCGCGGTGATCAGCGTGCAGGCCGGCGCCGCCGGGCACGTGCTGCAGAAACACCCGGAGCAGGTCTGGCCGGTGCTCGGGCACATCCGCGAGGCGGCCGACACCGTGCTGCACGAGATCCAGTCGGTCATCGGCGTCCTGCGCGACCCCGACGAGGTGGACAGCACCGAGCCCACCTCCGGCCTCGACCGCCTGCCGGAGCTGCTCAGCGGTCTCGGCGCGGCGGGCTTCCGGGTCGACGTTGACAAAAGGGGCGAACCGCGCGCGTTGCCGGCCGTGACCGATCTCGCCGCGTACCGGATCGTGCAGGAGGCCCTGACCAACGCCCACCGCTACGGGGACGGCTCGGCTCACCTGCGGATGTCGTTCGAGCCGGACGAGATCACCATCGACGTCACCAACACGATCGTCCCGTTCCGGGTGGCCACGAAGTCCGGCTCCGGCTTCGGCCTGATCGGCATGCGCGAACGGGCCGCCGCCGCCCACGGAACCCTGACCACCGGGCCGGACGACGCCGGCCACTACCGCGTGCACGCCGTTCTGCCGGCAGCGCTGAAGGGAGCCACCGATGACGATCCGCGTGCTGCTGGCTGACGATCAGGCGCTGATCCGGGCCGGCTTCAAGATGATCCTCGACGCCGAGGACGGTTTGGAGGTGGCGGGCGAGGCGTCCGACGGGAAGGAGGCGGTCGAGCTGGCCCGCTCGGCCCGGGTCGACGTGGTGCTGATGGACATCCGCATGCCCCACATGGACGGGCTCGAGGCGACGCGGCGCATCTGCGCCGACGACCACCTGGCGGGCGTACGGGTCCTCGTGCTCACCACGTTCGAGAACGACGACAACGTGGTGCTGGCCCTGCAAGCCGGCGCGAGCGGCTTCCTCGGCAAGAACGTCGCCCCGGCCGACCTGGTCACCGCGATCCGCGTCGTGGCCGGCGGCGAGGCCCTGCTCTCCCCGCGGGCCACCCAGGGCCTGGTCGGCCGCTTCCTCGACCAGCTGCGCCCACCGCCGGCCCAGGCCCTGGCCGCCCTCGACGTGCTCACCGACCGCGAACGCGAGATCCTCGTGCTGGTCGCCCACGGCCTGTCCAACGAGGACATCGCCACCAAGCTCTACGTCTCCCCGCTGACCGCCAAGACCCACGTCAACCGGGCCATGGCCAAACTCAACGCCCGCGACCGCGCCCAGCTGGTCGTCCTGTCCTACCAGAGCGGCCTGGTCCGCCCGGGCGACCCGCTGCCTTAGAGATCCAGGACGACGTCGCCGCGGGGCTGGGCGGAACAGATCAGCACGTTGCCCTCGGCCGGCGGGTCGACCGGGTCGGTGGTGTAGGTGACCTCGCCCGAGAGCAGGCCGGACTCGCAGTTGTGGCAGACGCCGACGCGGCACGACCAGCGGACCGGGACGTCGCACGCCTCGGCCAGGTCGAGCAGGCTGCCGGCGCCGTCCGGCCAGGGGACGGTCAGGTCGCTGCGGACGAACGACACAGCCGGGCCGGTGCCCGGCTCACCCTCCGGCGGATGCGGAGGGCGGGTTGATCTCGCGCTGATGCCGGGGGTCAGGGCGGCGTGGGCCCCGAAGGCCTCGACGTGGGCGGCCGGTGCGGCTTTCTCGAGGCCGGCCGGGCCGCACAGGTAGATGTCGGCGCCGGCGGGCAGATCGAGCGTCCCGAGCAGATCGGCCGACAGGCGGCCGGTGAAGTCGTAGTCGCGGTCCTCGGGGCGGGGATGGCTGTAGCAGACATACGAATGGGCCCGGGGCAGGCGAGCCAGCAGGGCGGCCGCCTCGGCCGCGAACGGGCGCTCGGCGCCGTTGCGGGCGGCCTGAATCCACCACACTTCTCGTTTCGTCTCGGCCAGCGCGTACAGCATGGCCAGGACGGGGGTCGCCCCGACACCGCCGCTGATCAGCACGACCGGCCCGTCGCCCGGTTGAAGGACGAACGAGCCGCGGGGCGCGGCGACGTCGAGCAGATCGCCGGAGCGGACGTGCGCGTGCAGGTACTCGCTGCCCACGCCGTGCGGCTCCCGCTTGACGCTGATCCGGTACTCGGCGTCACCCGGCCGGCTGGAGAGCGAATAGCTGCGGACGAGAGCGGCTTTCATCCGTACTGTCAGAAATTGACCTGGAAGTGCCGCCGGCAGCGGGGCGCCGTCCGGATCGGCCAGCCGGACCGAAGTGATCGTGCTGCTCTCCGGCTCGACCGCGGTCACCCGCAGCGCCCGGAACCCGGGCCACGCCGGCGGCGGCGCCGTGGCGACCAGACCGGCGTTCCCACGCGCCGCCGCCGGCTGATCGAGCATCGCCCGGAACGACCCCTGCCAGCCCGGGCTGAGCGCCGGAATGCGCAACGCCCGCTCGATCCGCTCCCGCGAATGCCCCGGCAGGTAGAGCAGCGCGTCCATTTCGGACACGGTCATTGCCTCCGGCCCGTCGGCGACTTTGACGATGTCGTCACCGGACCGGACCTCGCCCTCCTCAAGCACCCGGAAGTAGAAGCCGGGCCGGTGATGCTGCACGAGAAGCGCCGGCATCCGCGGGTCGTCCATCCGGATCCCGACCCGATAGCAGGTCACCCGCGGCTGCGTCACCTCGAACAGCGCCGAGCCGATCCGGTAGCGATCGCCGATGTGCACCTCGTCGTCGGCCAGCCCCTCGACCGTGAAGTTCTCACCGAACTGCCCGAACCCGAAATCGTCCCGCCCCAGGAACTTCTGCCAGTAGCGGTACGAATCGAGCTGGTACACGAACACGGCCCGCATCTCCCCGCCGTGCCCGCCGAGATCCCCCTGCCCGTCCCCGTCGATGTTGAGCCGCCGCACCACAGCCGGCCCGTCGACCGGCGACTTCCAGATGCCCGTGTAGACGGACCGCCCACGCCACAGCACCTCTTTGGGCAGACCAACGTTGACTGACCGCAACATCGCCACCCTGACATCTTGGCCTCAGGCCGGCCCGTCTGCCCACCCTTCACGCGGGTCGACCAGATCGGCGACGCGGCGCCGGCAAAAAGCTGCCCGCCGAGGCGTTGAATGAAGTAGGAGGGCTACGCCCACTCAGCTCCAGTCGCTGGAGCTGGAGCGTGCACTGTGAGAGGTGCCCATCGGAATGGGTAGTTTCTTACCTGCCCCGGGAACGGACGACACCACCGGAGTCGCCAACGAGAGCGATCTCACCGGCGGCCCAGGCGGGGATCCTGGGACTCCTGCGTCTGGTCGTTGCTTCGCGCAGCGGCGCACCGCGGACGACGCGGTGCCGGAAACACAACTCAACGACGACTTCGCCGCGTGGTTCTCCGACGGCGGATCCGATCTGCTGCTCAGGTCGGCCCACGGCATTTGTGGGCGTCACCTCTACGAGGACATCGCCTTCGAGGCCGCCGGCGCGATCTACCGGCAGTGGGGCGATGCGCGCAAGCGACACCTGTTCAAGACCCAGACCGGTTACGTCTTCCAGGTCGTCCGGAACACGTTCCTGAGCTGTCTCCGGAAAGCGGCCAACCGCCCGGAGCTGCACCAGGAACTTCCCGGCGAGGAGGACCGAACTTTCTGGAAGAAGGTGTCCGAGGACCCGGGCTACGAGGTACGGCAGGCGATCCTTCTGCTCGACGCGGACGAGGCCGAACTCGTTTTCATCCGGTACTTCCTCAACCTGACGTTGAGTGCGACGGCCCGTGCCATGGGCCTCAAACGAAGCGAGGCGGAGAAACTCCACACCAAGGCCCTGGACGAGCTTCGAGAGATTCTGGGGCCGGAGGGGGCGGGTTGAGCATCGAGAAGCGATTGCTCGAGCTTGCCGCTTCCTTCGCGGACGAGATCTCCCGTGGTGATGAGGAGCGCTTCAAGGATCGTGTCATGACGTCCTTGGAGCTCTCACCGCCGCTCAAGAGTCCGCGAGCCGCTGAGGGGGCCGGCCTCCACGCCGGCCCCCGCGGCGAGGAAGAGGTAGCAGAGCGCCCGTGACAAAAGTGGTCCGATGCGGCGGGTCGTGGCGGCATCGGATGACTCCGGCCCGGGATTCGTCCAGCGAGAACCCGGTAAGTCCGGAGGGCGAGATCGGAGGGGTACAAAAACGGCACCCGGCGGCAACCGGGTGCCGTTCTCTTCCTCATCTCCAGGAGGATCAGTGAGCACTGCACCGTGGCGTGGCGTCGGCGTTGTCGCGGGCGCCATTGCAACGATCTTCGTGGCCGCCGGCCGATCGGGAACCGAACCGGGCGCCCTGCTCTGGGGCCTCGTTACCTTCGGCGTTCTCGCGTTGGTTCTGCTGGCGGTCAACACCCGCGCCGACCGGTGCCGCCAAGATGAGCGCGACTCAGGCCGCGAGCACGGAGCGGGCCCCCGCCCAGCCGTCGGTCACCGGAAGCATGCGGCCGATTCAGATGGCGTGGTCCAGGCCGGACGCTTCGATGATGCAGCCGGCCAAAGACTGAGTCATCAGATGGAGAGATCCGCCCAGAGGGATTCCGAGGGCCAGCCGTCGCGGCGGTCCAGGTCGGTCAAGGGGCGGTAGAAGGCTGTTGCCCGCAGGGTGCCGTCGTCGGCGAAGCCGTTGAAGGTGGCTGTGTCGGACGGGGAGCGGATCACGCCCGGGAGGGTGAGCAGGCCGCTCGGCGGGACGGGGACGGTGATCGAGCTGCCGCCGTAGTTGACCTCGACGCCGGCTCAGCACCCACTCGGGCCAGCCGGAGCCGGAGCAGGCGTCCGGGGCCTGCCAGCGGCCGTCGGGGGAGCGGGCGAGCAGGTGAACGCCGTTGGTCAGGGTCTGATCGTCATCGTCGTCGCGCCACAGCGTCACGACCGACCCGTAGGCGCCCCAGGCGCCGGCGGCCGCGACCACCTCGAGGCCTGGCGGCAGCGTCGCGGGCAGGGGTGGAGCGCCCCGGTCCAGGGCGGCCAACAACGGGTCATCCATGGCCCAGTCCTCGGGCTTCGATTTCCGCCTCGACCGCTTCCCGGCGGCGGCGCCAGTCGCGGCGGGCCTTCGGGGCGCGGGGTGGTCTCATGGACGACTGCTCGTACTCCCGCGCCAGCCGGAGCCGGTCGAGCAGCTGTTCATCGGTGAGGCCGGGGAGGTCGCGGTCCCACGTGTCCAGCATCGCCCATCGCGACATGACCAGCCTCCCCGTCCGGAGACGGCATCATCGCAGGCCCGGAGCCCGGCCGGCACCCAAATTCGCGCAACCGCCCGATCAGCCCGGGTCGGCGACGCATTGCGGGTCTGGGGCGTTCCAGTGCACGAGCGGGTCCGGTTCGCCGGTGACGAGGATCTGCCGGACGGTGCCGTCGTCGCGGAATTCGTCGATCAGCATGTCGCACAAGCGGAGCCGGCTGTCGGTGGTCAGCCGGTCGGCGCGGACGCCGACCTGGACGACGCCGTCGTTGAAGGCGTGGGAGGTGACGGCGGCCGCGTCGCCCGAGCCGGCGATGACCCCGGCGGTACGAACGTCGACGCTCCGGTCGTCGGGGATGACCTCGATGGCGCGGTAGGGCGAGGTGGTCGGCGCGGACTCGGGCGTGTCAGGACCAGAGGTGCAGCCGGCCACGACTGCCAGGCACAAGCCCAGCCAAACCGGGATGAAGGCCATCCACCGAGGATCCCGCAGGCCGGGCTACGCCGACCCGGAGATCGAGAAAGCGGCCTGAACAGTCAGCAGAAAGCGACCTAAACAGTCAGCAGGGGGCGAACCTCGACCCAGCCGTCGGTGACGGGGATCAGGCGGGCGATCCAGACGGCGTGGTCGAGGTCGGAGGCTTCGACGATGAAGTAGCCGGCGAAGGTTTGCGGGCTTTCGACGAGGGTGCCCGCGGAGCGGGTGTTGTCGCGGATCGAGACTGCCGTCGCGGCCGGGCGTAGGGCGTGGCCGGAGATGATGCGGCCGCCGATCTCGGCGATCTGGCCGGGGAGGTGCATGTGGGCCTCGAGCACCGTGGGTGGCGCGGCCGTCGAGCTTTCCGGCACCTCACGTTCGTAGACCATGATCATGAATTGCGGGAGGGGTGCCACGGCGCTGACGGTACAGCGTTTCTGAGTACGGCGACTCAGGTGGAGGCGCGCGCCGGTCAATAGTTTGGCTGGGTGATGCGGGTCTTGCGGTGGTTTCTCGTGGTGGCGCACGCCGTTCTGGTGCTGCCGGTGGTCTGGTTGTGGGTGGCTGTGGCGGCGCCGGCCCTGCACGGTCCGGACGCCAATATCGGGGCGGGGCTGGTCGGGCTCTATCTGCAGGCGTTCGGCTGCCCTGGACCTTGATCGAGTTCTGGGTCGAGCCCAACGTCGTCATCACCGCCGTCTTTCCGCTGCTCACTTTTGCGCTGCATGCCGGCCTGACCACGCGGTGGCAGCTCAGGCGTGGAACGAGCAGTGTCTGATCTCGGCGTCGCCGGACTGGTTGATGATGTCGAGGGTGAGGGCGACCGGGTGGAAGCGCCACTCGACCGGGCCCCGGACGTACCACGGCAGGCGCAGGCCGTCCTGGCCTTGGAACTGCATGGTCAGCGTGCTGTCGCCGCCGGCCGGGTTGGGGCCGTAGTGCCAGGTGCCCTCGCCGTCGGGGATGTCGGTGACCTGCCTGACGTCGTTGGTGGCGGGGTCGACCAGGCCGAGCGGGCCGATGCAGCCGGTGAGGCCGCCGGCGACGAAGCCCCCGTCGTGGCTGAGGCTGATGAAGCTGCGGCCGTCGTCGGCCAGCGCGGGCAGGAGGCGGCGCACGAGGCTATGCACCGGGTTGCCGGACCGTGAGCTGGCCGGCGCCGGCCAGCAGCATGTGCTTGGCCAGGTAGATCGGGCGGCCGTCGAGTCTCGCGGTCTGGGTGACGATCAGGACGGGCTCGCCGGGGTCGGCGCCGAGCGGTGCCGCCCGGGACTCGCCGAGCAGGCCGGCGCTGAAGCGGACGACGCCGGACGCCGGCCGGTCCAGGAGCGCGGCCAGCAGTGTCTGGTCGGCGGCCACGGGTGGCAGCTCACGGTCACCCGGGAAGTGCTCCTGGCTCAGAGCGATGGGCTGGCCGTCACGGCGTACGACCGTCTCGAGGAACCAGGCCGCCGAGCCGGCGGCGATCTCCAGCTCTTCCGCGACGTAAGTCGAGGTGTTGCCTTGCCGCTCGGCCTGGGTGCGGCGCAGTTCCAGCTTGCTGCCGGGCATGCTCAGCAGGTCCTCGATCGCGCGGAGGCGTTCGAGCCCGGCCTGCGGCACGGCGTCGGCCACGAAACGGCCGACGCCGCGGCGGGAGACGATGAAGCCGTCCTCGTCGAGCAGCATCAGGGCTTCGCGGACGACCGTGCGGCTCACCCCCAGCAGGCGGCCGATCTCGTTCTCGGTCGGGATCATCGAGCCGGGGGTGAGGACGCCGGTGCGGATGCCGTCGAGGATGCGGCTGTGCACCTGGACGCGCAGGGGCACGGCCGCGTCGCGGGCGAGCGGCGTCGACAGGAACGAGAGACGGTCGGTCACGCGCTGATGGTAAGCAACCGCGCGGTCAGCGCCGCGAGGGCCGAGGCGGCGAGTACGGCCAGGGTGCTGCCACCGGCTCCCCAGTGGTCGGTCAACAGCCCGGCGACGTACGTCCCGGCGCCGATCCCGACGCTGAAGGCGCTCACCACCCACGCGTTGGCCTCGGTGGCCAGGGCCGGCGGCGCGCTCGCCTCGGTCGCCCGGAAGACCAGGGTGAGGTACGGGGCCAGGAAGATGCCGCTGACGAAGGCGGCGATCAGCCAGTACGCCGGGGAGGCCTGCACCCAGGCCGTCGGCGCGTAGAAGAGCGCGACGAGCACGAGCGCCGGGCGTACGAGACGTTCCGGGGCGGCCCGGAAGGGGTGGCGGCTCACGTAGACGGCGCCGGCGAACGCCCCGATGCCGTTGAGGGCCAGCGCCCAGCCGGACAGCGCGGCGACGCCGGCCCCGGTGGCGTGGGCGGTCGCGCTGATGGCGAGCACGCCGACCGGGACGCCGGCCGCGACCTGGGCCAGGACCAGGCTGCGGATCGCGCCGATCCGTAGCGGCGAGCCCCGCCGGCCGGTGGCGGCGACCGGGGTGGTGCGCTCGAGCAGGCCGTGCGAGCAGAACATCACGGTGCCGGCCAGGCCGATCACGCCCATCACGGCGACCGCGCCGGGCGCGCCCAGCAGGGCGATGGTGATCGCGCTGACCAGGGGGCCCAGGACGAAGATCAGTTCCTGGACGGCCGCGTCCGCGCTGAACGCCTTGGTGAGCTGCGCGCCGGGGCGCATGATGTGGGGCCACAGACTGCGCAGGACCGGCTCCAGCGGCGGGGCCGCGAGCCCGGCGATCAACGTGAGGATCAGGGCCGCGACCGGTTGGCCGGGGGCGGTCAGGGCGACGCCGGCGAAGGCGGCCCCGGAGAGGGCGGCCGCGGCCAGCAGGGTCGGCCGGGCCCGCCCGGTGCGGTCGATCGTGCGGCTGATCAGCGGCGCGCCGACCGTCCCGGACAGGATGTAGATGGAGGTCAGAGCGCCGGCGAACGCGTACGAGCCGCCCGCGTCGAGCACGACCCGCAGCAGGGCCAGCGAGGACATCGCCTGCGGCAGCCGCCCGACCAGTGACGACCCCAGCAGCGAGGCCGAGAGCCGCACTTGCGCGGGGCTCATCGCCTCGCGTTCGAGCACCGTCATGCCTGTCCTCCGCCATAATCATCACTTGTTATACAAGCAAAGGATACATGTGCGTCGGACAGGCGCCACGGGGTTGGTCAGGAGCGGATGCGGTTGCGCAGGTAGATGCCCGACTCGGTCAGCACGCCGGTGCCCGCGTAGGTCGGCCCGCCGCAGGTGCCGGGCTTGAAGGCGGCGCTGGACTCGTCGGCGTCCGAGTACGTCCAGTTGGCGTAGCTGATCTGCAGCCGGTCCAGCAGGTCGAGCCAGGTCGCCGTGCTGGCCAGGTCGATCTGGCCGCCGCCGGTGGCCGACACGGTGCCGAACTCGGTGACGAACAGCGGCAGCGAGGCGGCCGCACGCTGCACCTCGGCCCGGTAGTTGTCCTTGTGCGAGGCCGCGTAGAAGTGGAACGCGTACATGATGTTGGACGCGTTGACCGGGTTGGCGATGATCTCCGACGAGCTCGAGCCGTCCGAGACGCCCAGCGACGACCAGCCGCGGGTGCCGACGATGATCACGGCGTCCGGGTCGTTGGCCCGGATGACCGGGATGACCTGCTCGGCGTACGACTTGATGCCGGCCCAGCTGACCCCGTTCGGCTCGTTGGTGATCTCGTAGATGACGTTGGGCTTGGCCGCGTTGCGGGCCGAGACGTTGGCGAAGAACGTCTTGGCGTTGGCCAGGTTGTAGTTCGGGTCGCCCGGGGTCAGCGTGTGGAAGTCGATGATGGCGTAGAGCCCGCGCTCGGAGGCCTCGTCGACCAGGCTGTTGACCCGCGAGGTGAAGCCGGCCGGATTGGTCTCGTAGCCCTGCTCCTGCACGTACATCGAGATCCGCAGCAGGTTGGCCTGCCAGTCGGTGGCCAGCGCGTCGAGCGAGGCGTCGTTGTAGCAGTCGGCGAACCACTGGAGGCCGTGGGTGCTCATGCCCTTAAGCTGGACCGACTGCCCGGACGAGTTGCACAGGTGGACGCCGCAGACCCGCAGCTGCCCGTTGATCGCCACCGGGGTGGTCCCGGTCGGCGGCCGGGTGGTGGCCGGGGGAGTGGTGGGCGGTGGCGTCGAACCGTCACACGACACGCCGTTGATCCGGCACGAGGTGGGCCGGCCGGAGCCGTTGGCGATGAAGCCGAAACTGGTGGCCGCGCCGGGGGCCAGCGTGCCGTTCCACCCGGCGGGCGTGAAGACCGTGCCCGACTGCGTGGCGTTCCAGGTCTGCGAGACGGTCGTCCCGGCGGGGAAGGTCAGCTCGACCCGCCAGGTGGTGATCGTCGACGAGGTGTTGTTGGTGACCGCGACCTGACCCTGGTAGCCGTTGCTCCAGGAGCTGACCACGGTGAACGCCGCGGTCTCGGCGCTGGCGGGCTGGGCCACCACGATCGCCGTCGCGACCGTGGCGAGGACGGCCGCCCCGGTCAAGAGGAGTTTGCGCATGGGGGATCCGCTTCCATGAGGGGGAGTGGGAGCGCTCCCACGATGACACGGAAAGTTACCCATGTAAATATGGCCGGGCTCCCCGCGCGGGGAGCCCGGCCATCGATCGACAGAAGATCAGCCGGTGTTGCGCATGCCCGCGGCGATGCCGTTGACCGAGGTCAGCAGCGCCCGCTCCAGGGCCGTGGAGTCGGACGGCGCGCGGCGCGCCCCCGGGCCCACCTGGAGCTGACGGTCGGCCTCGTTCAGGTCGCGGTACTGGCGCAGCAGGGCCACCTGCAGGTGGTGCAGCGGCTCCAGGTACGTGTCACGGACGCCCAGCGTGCGCTTGAGCTCGGGCTGGCTCTCCAGCAGCTCGGACGTGCCGGTGATGGCGAGGACCTCGCGCACCGTCAGCTCGTACTCCTGCCGGATCGTGTCGAAGATCGGGTGCAGGTGCTCGGGCACCAGCGTCTCGACGTAGCGCTTGGCGATCGACAGGTCGGTCTTGAACAGCATCATCTCGACGTTGGACAGGAACGTCTTGAAGAACTGCCAGTTTCCGTACATCTCCTGGAGCACCTCGGTCTTGCCCGCCTCGCGGGCCGCCTTGAGGCCGGAGCCGACGCCGAACCAGCCGGGCACGATCTGCCGGGTCTGGGTCCAGCCGAAGACCCACGGGATGGCCCGCAGACCGCCTAGGCCGGCGTCCGCGTTGGGGCGCTTCGAGGGGCGGGAGCCGATGTTGAGCTGGCCCAGCAGCTCGGTCGGGGTGGCCGCCCAGAAGTAGGCCGGCAGGTCCGGGTTCTCCACCAGGCGGCGGTACGTGCCGAAGGCCGCCTCCGAGGCGGTGTCCATGGTCGCGTCCCAGCGGGCGAGCCGCTCCTGGTCGACCGACGGCTCGGTGTGCAGCAGCGTCGCCTGCAGCACCGCGGCCACCGTGAGCTCGAGGTTCTCGCGGGCCAGGGCCGGGAGGGTGTACTTGTCGCTGATCACCTCACCCTGCTCGGTCACCTTGATCGCGCCGTCCAGCGTGCCGTACGGCTGGGCCAGGATCGCCTCGTGGGTGGGGCCGCCGCCCCGGCCGACCGTGCCGCCCCGGCCGTGGAAGAGCCGCAGCCGCACGCCGTGCCGGGCCGCCACGTCACGCAGGTTGCGCTGCGCCTTGTGGATGCCCCACTGGCTGGTGGTGATGCCGCCCTCCTTGTTCGAGTCGGAGTAGCCGAGCATGACCTCCTGCACGTCGCCGCGGGCCCGCACGATCTCGCGGTAGGCCGGCAGCGACAGCATCTCGTCGAGCAGTTCGCCACCGGCGTCCAGCTCGGCGGGGGTCTCCAGCAGGGGCACGATGTTGACCCGGGCCCGCCCGGTGTGGATGTCGACCAGGCCGGCCTCGCGGGCCAGCACGGCCGCCGCCAGCACGTCGTCGACGCCCAGGGTCATCGAGATGATGTACGTCTCGACGACGTCCTGCCCGAAGCTGTCCTGGGCCTCACGGATCGTGTTGAACACGTCGAAGGTCTTGCGGGCCGAGTCGGTCAGCGGGGTGTCGGCGCTGGAGAGCGGCCGCCGCCCGGTGAGCTCGGTCGCGAGCAGCTTGGTGCGCTCCGGACGGTCCAGCGCGGCGTAGTCGTCCACCTCGCCGACCTGCGCGTACATCTGCTGCAGGACCTCGTGGTGCTTCTCCGCGTGCTCCCGGACGTCGAGCGTGGCCAGCTGCAGGCCGAAGGCCGACACGGTGCGGATGGTCGTGGCGACCACGCCGACCGCGGTCAGCTGACCCGAGTTGCGGGCCAGCGAGGCCCGCATCAGCTCGAGGTCGCTGATCAGCTCGTCGCTGCCCAGGTAGTCGCGGCCGGGCACGTGGGCGGTGCCGTTGCGCAGCCGCTCGCGGGTGTTGGCCAGCTTCGCCTTGATCGCGCGGACCTTGAGCCGGTACGGCTCCTCGGCGTTCGTGCGGCGGAAGCGGGGCGCCACCTCGGGCAGGTTGTCCAGGTCCTTGGCCAGCGAGGCGGACAGGTCGAGGGAGACCCCGCGCAGCCGCCGGGAGACCGACAGCACGTCGATGAGCTGGTCCATGGCCGCCTCGGCGGCCTGGATGCCGTGCTCGTGCTGGATCATCAGCACGTCGCGGGTGACGGCCGGGGTGACGAACGGGTTGCCGTCCCGGTCGCCGCCGATCCACGAGCCGAAGGTCAGCGGCCGGGCCGTCGGGGCGGTCTCCACCCCGAGCTGGCGCAGCGTCTCGGCCAGGTCGGAGAGCACCTGGGGGGCCGCCTCGGCGTACAGGTCGCGCAGGTAGTAGACCGCGTTGCGGGCCTCGTCGGTCGGCTCGGGCCGGTCCAGGCGCAGCTCGTCGGTCTGCCACAGCAGGTCGATGACCTCGGCGAACTTGCGCGTCGAGGCGGTGGTGTCGGACTGGCCGTAGAGGATCGCGGCCGCCGCCTCGGCGTCCAGGGCGTCGGCCAGCTGGCGCAGCTTCGACAGGATCGACCGGCGGGACGCCTCGGTCGGGTGAGCGGTGAAGACCGGGCGCACGGCGAGCCGGCGGGCCGCCGCGGCGACCTCGTCCGACGGCACGCCCTTCTCGGCGATCAGCTTGGCCGCCTGGTCGAGCCAGCCGCCGTCGCGGGCGCGCCGGCGCCGCAGGTCACGGGCCCGGTGCACCTGCTCGGTGATGTTGGCCAGGTGGAAGTAGGTGGAGAAGGCGCGGGCCAGCTTGGTGCCGGTGGTGATGTCCATGGCGGCGAGCCGGTCGGCCGCGGCCTGCGCGTCCTGCCGGACCAGGGCGCGGACCTCCTCGACCAGGTCGAGCAGGGGCCGGCCCTCCTGGCGGGCCAGGGTCTGGCCCAACAGCGTGCCGATCCGGCGAATGTCCGCTCGCAGGGCTGCGTCGGGCCCCTCAGGGTCGAGGTGGCCTTGCTGGTCTGTCATCGGGGGGCGCTCCTTCGCCTCAAGGTGCTCCAGGACAGCGCTGTCCCGACTTCGCCGATCGTATCGGCGCGACCCGGACACCGGGCAAACTGAGGGAAGTCTCACGCCCCGATTCAGGCGCTGACGGGAATGGCCGGCCGCAGCTTGGCCCGCCGGGCCGGGGCCGGGACGGTCTGCCGCCAGGTGGGCAGCAGCCGCTGCGGGGTCTCGATCGCGCGCTCCTTGAGGACGAACGAGCGCCGCGCGGCCGCGAAACCGGACCGGTCGGCGTACATGTCACGGCTCATCTCGGCCAGCTCCCGGGCCTCGTAGACCTCCAGCGGGACGCGTTCGGCGGCCAGCCGCCGGGCCTTCGCCTGCCGGCGCCGGCGGGCCAGTCGCGGGTCACTCTCGCGCTCGGCCAGGGCGGTCAGCCATTCGCCGTACGCGTCGGGGTGCCGCGGGCCGACCTCGTCGACCAGCCCGAGAGTGGCCGCCCGGGCCGCGCTGACCGGCAGCTTGCCGTCGACCAGCTCCTGGGCCTGGTCGGCCCCGACCCGGCGGGGCAACGTGAAGGTGTGCAGCTCGGAGCCGTACAGCCCCATCTCGTAGTAGGGGTTGAGCACGATCCCGTCCCGCGCCGCCACCACGTCCGCGCCCAGGCCGAGCATCACGCCGCCGGCCCCCGCGCTCCCCGCGTAGGCGGCCACGACGACCTGCCGCGTACAGGTGATGATCTCCCGGCAGACCTCGTTGATGGCCCGGATGTTGACCCAGGCCGTGCCGGCCGGGTCGGGAGCGGCCTCGATCACGTTGAGGTGGATGCCGTTGCTGAAGGCGTCCGTCCCGCCCCGCAGCACCAGGACGTCGGTGTCCTGGGCGGCGGCGTGCCGCAGCCCGGCCAGCAGCCGACGGCAGTGCCCGGGCGCCATCGCCCCGTTGTAGAAGTCGAAACTCAGCCAGCCGATCCGCCCGGTCCGGCGGTAGCGCACCTGCCGATAGGCCGCGGGGGACTCGGGCTCGCTGCCCACCGGCAGGGGCGAGTGCGGTACGCCTCGCAGCCGCGCCCCGAGCAGCGTGGTGGCCGGCAGCTTGATCCGGGCCCGCGGGTGCTCGGCGTCGGCGGCGCGCAGGTGACCGAGCCAGAGGCTGCCGTCGCCGGTGCCGACCAGCACCGCGCCCTGGCGGCGGCTGAGCAGCTGGCCGGGGCGCACCTGGCGGGCCAGGCCGGGCGTGGCGTCGTAGGCGAAGACCGGCAGCCCACCGATCTCGGTGCGCACCCCCGGGGCGCCGTCGGCGGCGCGGATCGAGCGGAGGATGCGCTCGGTCGGGTCGGACCAGTCGAAGGCGCGGTCGTCCTGCCGCATCAGCGGCCGCGGATCGGCCCGGCCGGCCGGCGCCGGGGTGAAGGACGGATCGGCCGCCTTGGCCACCACCTCGAAGACGCACTCCAGGGCGGCGTCGGCCACCGGCCCGTTGTAGAGCGACGACTTGCGCGGCGGGGCCGCCGGGAGGGCGAACCGGCGGGTGGCCCAGATGGGCCCGGCGTCCATCTCCTCGACGGCCTGCAGCGCGGTGACGCCCCAGGCCCGCGCGCCCTCGGTGATCGCCCAGTCCAGCGAGGACGGGCCGCGGTCGCCGACCGGCCCGGGATGGATGATCACGGTGCGCCGGTCCCGCCAGATCTCCTCGGGCACCCGGTCCTTGAGGAACGGGCAGACGATCAGCTCCGGGTCGGCCCGCCGGACCCCCTCGATCATGTCGGCCGCGCTGGTCGCGAGCTGCACCCCGACGTCGTGCCCGGCCTCGCCCAGGGCACACCAGACCCGCTGGCTGAGGCCGTTGAACGCCGTAACGAGCAGCAGGATTCGCACGTTGGCCCCCCTGAAGAGATGTACCCACGCACTCTTGACCGGGTATAGAAGGTTATGTCGGACATGGTGTGCGTCCATCGAATGTCGGACCCCCGGACTAGACTTGGTCGGGTACCCCCGCCCCTCCCGGGCGTTGGGGTTTTTCGACGTGGGGAACTACCGTCATGCAGCTTTCCGGTCTGATCCCGGCCGCTCTTCGCGATCGTGGTCTCGCGCGCGCCCGTGACCTGGCGCGCAAGGGCTTCGTCGACTCCGACTCACTTGATCTGACCGCGCCCGCCTCGCTGCGGCCCTTCCTGGTCGCCACCGTGGCCGACAGCGCGTCGCGGCCCGTCCTGGCCGTCACGGCCACCAGCCGCGAGGCCGACGACCTGGCCGACGCGCTGGGCTGCCTGCTCCCGGCCGACCGGGTCGTGGTCTACCCCTCGTGGGAGACGCTGCCGCACGAGCGGCTCTCGCCGCGCTCCGACACGGTCGGCCGCCGCCTGGCCGTGCTGCGCCGCCTCGCCCACCCCGCGCCCGGCGAGGAGATCCAGGTCGTCGTGGCGCCCGTCCGCTCGGTGCTGCAGCCGCAGCTCAAGGGTCTCGGCGACCTCGAGCCGGTCGAGCTCACCACCGGCGGCGAGGCCGAGCTGGAGCAGGTCGCGCGCCGGCTGACCGACATGGCGTACGCCCGGGTCGATCTCGTGACCAAGCGCGGCGAGTTCGCCGTGCGCGGCGGCATCCTCGACGTCTTCCCGCCGACCGACGAGCACCCGTCCCGGGTCGAGTTCTGGGGCGACGAGGTCGAGGAGATCCGCACCTTCGCCGTGGCCGACCAGCGCACCATCGAGGAGGTCCAGCGTCTGTGGGCGCCGCCGTGCCGCGAGCTGCTGCTGACCCCTGACGTGCGTTCACGTGCTGCCGACCTGGCCGCTGAACACCCCGAGCTCGGGGAGATTCTCGACAAACTGGCCGAGGGGATCCCGGTCGAGGGCATGGAGTCGCTCGCGCCGGCGCTGCTCGACGGCACCGACAGCATGGAGCTGCTCCTCGACTGCCTGCCGGCCGACACGCACGTGTTGCTCTGCGACCCCGAGCGCATCCGGACCCGGGCGCACGACCTCACCCGTACGTCCGCTGAGTTCCTCGAGGCCTCCTGGGCCGCCGCGGCCGTGGGTGGCCAGGCGCCGATCGATGTCGGCGCGGCCGCCTTCCACACGCTGGCCGACGTCCGGGCCCACGCCGCCACCCTGCGCCAGCCCTGGTGGACGGTGTCGCCGTTCGGCCTCGCCGAAGAATCATCCTCAGCTGAGGATGATCAGCCCTGGCTGGAGACCCCGGCCGTCGAGGTGTTGCCCGATTCCGGGGACGCGATCGCACTGGCCGCGCAGCCCGTGCCGCTCTATCACGGCGACACCGCCAAGCTCGCTGCCGACCTGCACGACTGGGCCGCCGCGGGCTGGGCCATCGCGCTGGTCTTCGAGGGCCACGGCACCGCCCAGCGGGCCACCGAGGTGCTGCGCGACGCGGGCCTGGGCGTCACCCCGGTCGACTCGCTGGAGGAGCCGATCGAGCCGGGCCAGCTGATCGTCACCTGCGGCGGGCTCAACCACGGCTTCGTCGACGCCGCCTCGCAGCTCGCGGTGATCACGGGCAACGACATCACCGGCGGCCGCGGCGCGTCCACGAAGGACATGCGCAAGATGCCGTCCCGGCGGCGCAACACCATCGACCCGCTCGAGCTCAAGCCGGGCGACCACGTGGTGCACGAGCAGCACGGCATCGGCCGCTACGTGGAGCTCGTGCAGCGCACCGTCAACGGCGCCGACCGCGAGTACATGGTCCTGGAGTACGCGGCGTCGAAGCGCGGCCAGCCCGGCGACCGCCTCTACGTGCCCACCGACCAGCTCGACCAGCTCTCCCGCTACGTCGGTGGCGAGTCGCCCGCGCTGCACAAGATGGGCGGCGCCGACTGGCAGAAGAGCAAGGCCCGGGCCCGCAAGGCGGTCCGCGAGATCGCCGCCCAGCTGGTCCAGCTCTACGCGGCCCGGCAGGCCTCCCAGGGCCACGCGTTCGGCCCGGACACCCCGTGGCAGCGCGAGCTGGAGGACGCGTTCCCGTTCCAGGAGACGCCCGACCAGCTCGCCGCGATCTCCGAGGTCAAGCACGACATGGAGCTGGCCGTCCCGATGGACCGGCTGATCTGCGGCGACGTCGGCTACGGCAAGACCGAGATCGCGGTCCGGGCCGCGTTCAAGGCGGTGCAGGACGGCAAGCAGGTCGCCGTGCTGGTGCCGACCACGCTGCTCGCCCAGCAGCACTACAACACGTTCACCGAGCGCATGTCCCAGTTCCCGCTCACCATCAAGCAGCTGTCCCGGTTCCAGACGCCGAAGGAGTCCCAGCTGACCCTGGAGGAGGCCGCCAACGGCACGGCCGACATCGTGATCGGCACCCACCGGCTGCTGGCCAACTCGACCAAGTTCAAGAACCTCGGCCTGATCATCGTGGACGAGGAGCAGCGCTTCGGCGTCGAGCACAAGGAGCAGCTCAAGGCCCTGCGCGCCTCGGTCGACGTGCTGACCATGTCGGCCACCCCGATCCCGCGCACCCTGGAGATGGCGATCACCGGCATCCGTGAGATGTCGACCATCGCCACCCCGCCCGAGGAGCGTCACCCGGTGCTCACCTTCGTCGGCGCCCACGACGAGAAGCAGGTGGCGGCGGCCGTGCACCGCGAGCTGCTCCGCGACGGCCAGGTCTTCTACCTGCACAACCGGGTCGAGTCGATCGACAAGGCGGCCCGCAAGCTGCGCGAGCTGGTCCCCGAGGCCCGGGTCGCGGTGGCCCACGGCCAGATGAGCGAGGAGCAGCTCGAGAAGGTCATGGTCGGCTTCTGGGAGAAGGAGTTCGACGTCCTGGTCTGCACCACGATCGTCGAGTCCGGCATCGACATCCCGAACGCCAACACGCTGATCGTCGAGCGGGCCGACCTGCTCGGCCTGGCCCAGCTCCACCAGATCCGGGGCCGGGTCGGCCGGGGGCGCGAGCGGGCGTACGCCTACTTCCTCTACCCGCGGGAGAAGCCGCTCACCGAGCAGGCCCACGAGCGGCTGGCCACCATCGCCCAGCACACCGAGCTCGGCGCCGGCATGTACGTCGCCATGAAGGACCTGGAGATCCGCGGCGCCGGCAACCTGCTCGGCGGCGAGCAGTCCGGTCACATCGAGGGCGTCGGCTTCGACCTGTACGTCCGGATGGTCGGCGAGGCCGTCCAGGCGTTCAAGGGCGACCGCCCCGAGGAGGAGCCCGAAGTCAAGATCGACCTCCCGGTCGACGCGCATCTGCCGGTCGAGTACATCTCGGTCGAACGGCTCCGCCTGGAGATGTACCGCAAGCTGGCCGAGGCCCGCGACGAGGAGAAACTGCGCGAGGTCGTGGCCGAGATGACCGACCGCTACGGCGAGCCGCCGGCCCAGGTGGCCAACCTGATCGCGGTGGCCCGGTTCCGCCAGCGGGCCCGGCAGTACGGCCTGACCGACGTCTCCATGCAGGGCAAGCACCTCCGGTTCTCGCCGCTGCCGCTGCCCGACTCCAAGCAGATGCGGCTCAAGCGATACCACCCCGACTCGGTCTACAAATCGGCCAACGACCAGGTCAGTGTGCCGCGCCCGAGCACCCGCCGCCTGGGTGGCGAACCGCTGCGTGACCAGGCCCTGCTGGAGTGGTGCGCCCAGCTGCTGACCGACGTGCTGGGGGAGCCGGCGCCGGCCAAGGTGTGATGTTCGGCGGGGCGGGTGACGTGGGTCATACGGGGCGTGAGAGAGTCTTGACCATGCAGCGTGCCCGCCGACTCGCATCCATGGTTGTCGTCGCGTCCCTGACCGCGGCCGGCCTCTCCGCCTGCCGTTCGGAACCGTCCGTGGCCGCCTATGTGGGCGACTCCGGGCGGGTCACCGAGAAGCGCGTCCAGCAGGTCTGGGACGACGCCCAGGCCGCCCTCACCGAGGCCGGGGCCAAGGGTGGCGTGCCCATCTCCCGTGGCGACATCGTCAAGACGCTGGTCAGCGCCGACGTGATGACCGAGGTGGCCAAGCGGGAGAACGTGGCGCTGCCGGCCAACCTGCCCCTCGGCGACTACGCGACGCAGCTCAAGCTGCCCGAGAGCGCCGAGTACGTGCGGCTCTACGCCGAGAGCGACGCGCTGATCCGCCTGCTCCGCGAGCGGGCCGGCTCGTCGACGGCCAAGCCCACCGACGAGGACCTGAAATCGGTCTACGACAAGCTCGCGGCGGCCGGCGAGGTCGACCCGGCCATGTCGTTCGACCAGTTCAAGACCCAGCTGCCGGCCGACAACCAGCAGCTGGTCTCGACGTCGGCCGCGGTCCGCGACGAGGTGGCCTCGGCCGCCGGCGAGCTGCGCATCAAGGTCAACCCGCGCTACCAGCCGCTGCAGATCTCGGTCCTCGACTTCCAGACCCAGAACGGCGAGCTCCGGCCCCTGGTCACCGTCCCGCTGGGCACGGCCGACGCCGGTGCCCCCGTGCTCGACGTGTCCTGACGGCTGGCACAGTTGGCCCCATGACCGCTCGGATCGTCCTGCTCGTCACGTCGCCCCGCCTGCCCGCAGGCTTGCTGACGGCCGCCGCGTGGGACGTCGTCCGCGCCCACCCGGTCCTCACCGCCGCCGACTCTCCCCAGGCCGCCGCCCTGCGCGCCAGCGGCATCCCGGTCACCGTCATCGACCCCGACCCGGAGCGCGTGCTGGCCATCCTCTCCACCGAGGGCGACCCCACTTCGGCCGCGACCGCTCCTGCGACCGCCCCTACTCCCGCGACCGCCCCTACTCCCGCGGGCGGCCCTACTCCCTCGGGCGGCGTCACCCCCGCGGGCGCCTCCACTCCGGCGGGCGGCGTCACCCCCACCCCGGCCCCCACTTCGGACATTTCCGGAATTGCCGGCTCGGGGCGGGCGGTGGTGTGGCTGGCCGGGCCCGATGGGGACGAGAGCTTTGCACGGTCGCTGGGGTTGCGGCTCGCGCGGGAGCCGGGGCTGGCTGAGCTGGAGCTGATGTACGGCTCGTGGGATCCGCCGGGGGCGCGGCTGCTCGACGCCGTCGCGGTGATGGACCGGCTCGTCTCGCCCGGTGGCGATCCCTGGAAGCGGCAGCAGAACCACCAGAGCCTGGCCCAGTACCTGCTCGAGGAGAGCTACGAGGCGTACGACACGATCGAGGCGGGTGACACCGACGCGCTGCGGGAGGAGCTCGGTGACGTACTGCTCCAGATCCTGCTCCATGCCCGGCTGGCCGAGGAGCATCCCGAGGACGAGCGCTGGACCATCGACGACGTCGCGGCGGGCTTCGTCGACAAGATGATCCGCCGCAATCCGCACGTCTTCGCCGGTGAGGCGGTGGCCGACATCGAGGAGATCACGGCCAACTGGGAGCGCATCAAGAAAGCCGAGAAGTCCCGCGAATCCGTACTGGACGGCATTGCCCTCTCGCAGCCGGCCCTGGCCCTCGCCGCCAAGATCCTGGCCCGTACGCAGCGAGCCGGCCTCCACGTCCCGCTGCCCACCGGCGACGACGTCGGATCCCGCCTGTTGCGCCTGGTCGCCGACGCCCCCGACGCCGAACATCTGCTGCGCCAGGCCGCCCTCGCCTACGCCGAAGCGGTGCGCTCACGCGAAACTGTCCCGTCCGACCACCCCGCCGGCCGCCCTTAACCGGACTGAAGGCTGCGCCCGAGTAAGTTTCAGGGCATGCCGGAGTTCGTACCGCTCGCCGAGCGCATTGTCGACGCCATCCTCGAGGCCGATCCCGGGCTCGCCACCGAGACGGGCGACCACCGCTTCGACGACCGCATGCCCGACCTCTCGCCGGGCGCCGTGGCGGCCGACGTCGCCATGCTGCGCGACGCCGCCGACGCCCTGTCCGGCATCGACGCCGACGGCCTCGACCCCGAGGAGCAGGTCGATCACGCTATCCTCTCGGCCATCGTCGAGCGCGGCTTGTTCGAGGCCACCGACGTGCGTGAGCACGAGTGGAACCCGCTGCATCACAACCCCGGCCCGCTGCTGCACGCGCTTCTCTCGCGGCAGTTCGCCCCGGCCGAGGAGCGCCTGACCAGCCTGGCCGGCCGACTGGCGGCGATCCCCGACGCCCTGGCCACCGCCCGCGCCGTGCTGCGTGACGTCCCCCGCATCCACGCCGAGACCGCGATCGGCCAGTTCGCCGGCACGGCCGGCCTGATCCGCGACGAGCTGCCCCTGCTGCTCGAGCAGGAGCCGGGCCTGCGGGCCACGGTCGAGCCGGCGGCGGCCACCGCCGTCGCCTCGCTGGCCGAGTTCGACGGCTGGCTGCGCCGCTCGCTCGACAGCAGCGAGCCCGGCCGCGACCCCCGCCTGGGCCGCCGCCTGTGGGAGGCCCGTCTCTGGCACACCCTCGACACCGAGCTGCCCGCGGCCGAGGTCCTCTCCCGGGCCCGCGCCAACCTGGAGCGGGTCGGCGAGGAGCTCCGCCAGGCCGCGGCCGAGCTGGTCGGCGGTCCCGCCACCGACGACACCGTCCGCAAGGCCCTGGACAGCCTCGCCGCCCAGCGCCCGGCCGACGACACGATCGTCGGCCTGGCCCGCGTGACCATGGAGGAGGCGACCGAGTTCGTCCGCAAGCACGACGTCCTCACCCTGATCGACGACCCGCTGGTCATCGAGGAGATGCCCGAGTTCGCCCGGGGTGTCGCCGTCGCCTACTGCGACCCGCCCGGCCCGCTGGAGACCGCCGAGGTCCCCACCTTCTACTGCATCTCGCCGACTCCGTCCGACTGGTCCCCGGAGCGCGTCGAGTCGTTCTACCGCGAGTACAACGACCACATGATCCGGGACCTGACCGTCCACGAGGCCATGCCCGGCCACTTCCTGCAGCTGGCCCACGCCCGCCGCTTCCGCGCCGCCACCCGGGTGCGCTCGATGGGCTGGTCCGGCCCGTTCGTCGAGGGCTGGGCGGTCTATGCCGAGGAGCTGATGTCCGGCCTGGGTTTCGGCGGTCTTCCCGTACGGCTGCAGCAGCTCAAGATGCAGCTGCGCATGAGCCTGAACGCCATCATCGACCAGCTGGTCCACTGCGAGGACCTCCCGCAGTCCGAGGCCATGGCCTTGATGACCGGCCCCGGCTTCCAGGAGGAGGGCGAGGCCACCGGCAAGTGGCGCCGCGCCCTGCTCACCTCGACCCAGCTCTCCACCTACTTCGTCGGCTACACCGAGGTCGCCGCCCTGGCCGCCGCCCGCCCCTTCGGCGCCACCCCCAAGGCCTGGCACGACGCCATGCTGGCCCACGGCTCCCCACCTCCACGCCACCTACGTACCCTCCTCGGCGTCTGACCCGGCGACGCGGGCAGGGTCGGCCGCTGGTGTGGGCTTCGTGAAGACTTCTGGAAATTAGATTAACTATTCCTTGAATCAACCTCTGTCGATGGCTCAGGATGGTGCCAGCGGCCGCGTCCCCACTCGCCCTCATCCCCAGAGGTACCTGCCATGAGTCTGCTCAGACGTGCCCTCATCGCCCTGCTGGCGGCGGCCGCCGTGCTTGTCGTGCCAGCGGCGGCGACAGCGGTCAAAGCCGCCGCCCCCTTCAAAGTGCTCGCCTTCTACAACGGAACGTGGGATGCCGCGCACATCGACTTCGACAAGGAGGCGCGGGAGTGGTTCCCGCAGGCCGGCGCCCAGAACGGTTTCACCTGGGAGGCCACCACGGATTGGAGCCGGCTCAGCGCCACCGGTCTGGCCGGCTACAAGGTGATCATGTTCTTGGACGACGCGCCGCCGGCTGATCGGCGGGCCGCGTTCCAGCAGTACATGCAGAACGGCGGTGCCTGGCTGGGCTTCCACGTCAGCGCGTTCACCACCGACGCCAGCGAGTGGAGCTGGTACTACAACACGTTCCTCGGTTCGGGGAACTTCGCCACCAACACGTGGGGCCCGACCGCCGAGACGTTGCGCATCGACGACCGTACGCATCCGACCACCGCCGCCCTGCCCGCGACGATCCCGTCGGCCGTCAGCGAGTGGTATTCGTGGAGCCGCGACCTGCGCCAGAATCCCGACATCGACATCCTGGCCTCGGTCGACGCGTCGAGTTTCCCGGTCGGCTCCGATCCCAGTCAGCAGTGGCGCAGCGGCTACTACCCGCTGATCTGGTCGAACCGGAACTACAAGATGATCTACACGAATTTCGGCCACAACGCGATGAACTACGAGACCAACACGCGTACGTCCTCGACCTTTGCCAGTCCGCAGCAGAACCAATGGCTGATCAACAGCATCCTGTGGCTGGGTGACGGCAGCGTCGGTGAGCCTCCCGCCGAGCAGCCGATCGACCCCGCCGCCTGGTATCCCGTCGTCAACAAGGCCAGCGCCAAGTGCGTCGACGCCCGCTCGGCCGGCACGGTCAACGGCACCCCCATCCAGCAGTACGCGTGCAACGCCAGCACCGCCCAGCAGTACCAGTTCACCCCGACCGACAGCGGTTACGTACGGATCGCGAACCGCGGCAATTCCGCCCAGGTCCTCGACGTCACCAACGTGTCCACAGCCGACAACGCCAAGATCCAGACCTGGTTGTACGGAGGGGGAGCGAACCAGCAGTGGAAGCCGATCACTGAGGGCGGCGGTTACTACCACTTCGTCAATCGCAACAGCGGCAAGTGCCTCGACGTGCCTGCCGCCTCCACAGCCGACAATGTGCAGCTTGTCCAGTACGCCTGTAACGGCACCGCGGCACAGAATTTCCGCCTGACGCAGTAGTGCTAGGTCCCCTCTTGTTCCGGGGGACCACCGGCTGGGTCCGCATCGAGAATCTTCATACCGTCGAGTTCGTCCATGTCATGTCCCGACGGGGGAGTTCGAACATGCCAAAACGCCTGACCCAGTGGGGCGTCGCCACCGCCTTGGTGGCGACGCTCGTGGCCGGAGCGGCCGGCCCAGCCGCCGCCGCGGCGAGCCGGAACCACCGCTTGCAGGCCGCCGTCGACGATCTGCACACGCTCGGCATCACGGGGGTGCAGGGCCTGAGCCGTGTCGACGGCCGGACCGACCGGGCCCGGGCCGGCGTCGGCGACCTGGAGACCGGGGCGCCGGTGCCGGTCGACGGCTATTTCCGGATGGGCAGCACCACCAAGACATTCGTGGCCGTGGTCGTGCTGCAGCTGGCCGGTGAGCACCGGCTCTCGCTCGACGACACGGTCGATCACTGGTTGCCCGGCGTCGTCACCGGCAACGGCAACGACGGCCGGCAGATCACGATCCGCCAGCTGCTGCAGCACACCAGCGGGCTTTACAGCTACCAGAACGACCTGGCCATCCTGGGGTCGTACGAGGGCTATCTGGCGCACCGCCTTGACCATCACGAGCCGGCCGATCTGGTCGCCCTGGCGATGAGGCACAAGCCCGAGTTCGAGCCCGGCACGAGCTGGGACTACTCGAGCACTAACTACATCCTGGCCGGAATGATCATCGAGAAGGCCACCGGCCGTACGTGGTCGGCCGAGGTCACCGACCGGATCGTCCGCCCCCTCGGCCTGCGGCACACTTCCTACCCGGGTGACCGGGCCGCGCTGCCCACCCCGCACGCCAAGGCGTATCAGCAGTGGTCCCCGGGCGGCCCGCTGCGCGACACCACGATCCTCAACCCGACCGTCACCGGGGCGGCCGGCGGCCTGATCACCACGCCCAGCGACCTGGCCCGCTTCTGGCCGGCTTTGCAGCAGGGCCGCCTCCTGAAGCCGGCTCAGATGGCCGCGATGCATCGCACCGTCCCGGCCGTGACGTGGAACGACGGCACCCGCTACGGCCTGGGCATCCAGTTCATGCCGAACCGCTGCGGCGGTTACTGGTCCCACGGCGGCGACGTCCCCGGCTCCCGCACCGCCAACGCCGTCAGCCCGAACGGCCGCCGCGTGGTCGTCCTCTCCCTGACCACCCCGCCCCGCGGCGGCGAAGCCCCCAAAGCGATCAAAGACCGAACGAACCGCCTCCTGAACGAGACGATCTGCGCTGCTCGGTAGACCGCACCCAAACTGAGAGCGCCGATCCGAAATGGACAGGCGGCGTTCGCGCCACCCTGGCCGGCGGTTCAGCGGGCGGCGGCGAGAACGACGGTGATGAAGTGGCGGAAGACGGGCCACGGCAGGGTCGGCCGGCCGTGCAGGTGCAGGGTCGCCCGCTCGATCGGAGCCGGCCGGAACGGGCCCGACTCCGGCTGCAGGTCGGGCTGTCGTACCTCCCGGTGGCCGCCGCCCGGTGCGAACGGGATCAAGGCCGGCCACGGCAGGTCGCCGTCGTCGGTCTCGAGCCGGGCCTGGGCGGGGCTCTCGGAAGGACCGTCCGGGATCAGCAGGGCGAGGCCGCCACGGCCAACTCGTACGTCCAGGCCTCGTCGTGCAGTGAATACGTCGAGACGACCCGGAACGGCTCGCCCATCAGGGTTTGGCGGGCGCGAGGAAAGCGCCGGCCTCCGTGTCCTCGGTCAGGGAGGTCAGGGTGACGTCGGTCCGCTTGCCGGCGATGGTGGCGGCGAAACTGGCCAGCGCCCCCTCGTTGGTCACGCACACGTCGAAGGCGCTGGCGGGGGTGCCGGCCACCTCCTGGAGCGACAGGCACGTCGCGTGCCGCCCGGCGATCGTGGTGTCGCGCTGGGTGGAGACGACCTCCGGGTCGAGGGCGGCGGTGGTCAGCATCGACCGGGCCGCCTCGGGGGTGACCAGGGAGCCGGTCAGGGTGGCCGCCGCGGTCGGGTCGGGCGCCGATTTCGTACAGGCGTCGCCTTTGCACCGGATGGTGGCGGTGGGGGTGACGATCAGGCGGCCGCCCGGGTAGACGTACGCCGATCTCGCCGGCTTCTGGGCCTGGGTGATGGTCGCCGTGTCGCCGCCGGCCAGGTGGTAGGTGGCGGTGTAGGTGAGGGCGCCGCCGGCGGCGAGCTGGGCCGCCGTGTCGGAGATCAGGTCGTCCCGGGTGGGCCCGGCCGCGCTGGCCTCGTCGAGGCCGGTGCAGGCGGTCGTGCCGAGCAGCACCGCGCCCGCGGCGATCAGGCCGACGGCGGCGGTAAGGCGCGGAACACTAGGCACGACTGACACCATGGACTACGCCCGCAACCGGCCGCAAATCAGTATTGGCCGCGGGCCCGGGCCTGGAGCTGCGCGTGCATGATGTAGCGGCGGACGATTTTCGCCTGATGTTCCTCAATGTCGGGGAAAACGGCCACCAGCTCCACCAGGAGCGGCCCGCGGGCCGGAACCTGCTGGCGCATCGAGCTGACCTTGGTGGCCCGGGCGGGAAATTCCACGATTTCGTCGTCCAATTGGACACGCAGCGTGAGAGCGTCGCCGGGACGGACCGTGACGTCGGTGAAGCGGGCGCGCACCGAGTGCTCGCTCAAGTCGTGAATCTGACCCTGGGCGGGTGAGGCGCCGTCCAACAGCAGCACGATCGGCTCCCCGCCGCCGCCCCGGACGTAGTTGCGGCTCTGCTCGATGGCCGGTTCGCCCGAGAAGCGCACCTCGACCCGGTTCCCGTCGACCGCCGCCACCCGGCCGTCCAGCGCGTACCGGCCGCGCGGGGCGGCCGCCCAGCGCAGCGTGACCGCCGAATCGGCCGGTGGCACGTCGGCGGCGGCCAGCGACAGCGTGATCGCCGTGCCGGCGGCCTGCACGACGCGGACTTCGGGCATCGTCTCGCCGAAGGAGGTCATCTCCACGTACGACCCGTCGGCGGGCAGCATGGGTGCGCTCATAGTGCCGGTGTCATCGGCCGGCCGGGCCCCGACCTTAGAGTTTTCACCGACCGCGCGTACGCCCGCCACCCGGGCTCGATACGCTCATTGGCGTGGTCGGCCGCAGGGTCGCGGTCGGTGAACGGCAGCGTTACACAGAGGGAGCGACACGACACATGGCCACCATTGAAGCGATCGTCGCCCGCGAGATTCTCGACAGCCGGGGCAACCCGACCGTCGAGGTCGAGGTCGGGCTCGACGACGGCACGGTCGGCCGCGCCGCGGTCCCGTCGGGCGCCTCCACCGGCGCGTTCGAGGCGATCGAGCTGCGCGACGGCGACAAGGGCCGCTACCTCGGCAAGGGCGTCGAGAAGGCCGTCGCCAACGTCGAAGACAAGATCGCCGACGAGCTCCTCGGCTACGAGGCCAGCGAGCAGCGGCTGATCGACCAGAAGATGCTCGACCTGGACGGCACGGCCGACAAGTCCGAGCTGGGCGCGAACGCGATCCTCGGCGTGTCGCTGGCGGTGGCCAAGGCGGCCGCGCTGAGCGCCGAGCTCCCGCTGTTCCGCTACGTCGGCGGTCCCAACGCGGCCGTCCTGCCGGTGCCGATGATGAACATCCTCAACGGCGGCGCCCACGCCGACTCGAACGTCGACGTGCAGGAATTCATGATCGCGCCGATCGGCGCCCCCACGTTCCGTGAGGCGCTGCGCACCGGCGCCGAGGTCTACCACGCCCTCAAGTCGGTGCTGAAGAAGAAGGGCCTCTCGACCGGCCTGGGCGACGAGGGCGGCTTCGCCCCCAGCCTGCCGTCCAACGCGTCCGCGCTCGACCTGATCGCCGAGGCCGTGCAGGCCGCCGGGTTCACCCTGGGCACCGACATCGTGCTCGCCATGGACGTCGCGGCCACCGAGTTCCACAAGGACGGGGCGTACGTCTTCGAGGGCAACCCGAAGTCGACCGACGAGATGATCGCCTACTACGCGAAGCTCGCCGCCGACTACCCGATCGTCTCCATCGAGGACCCGCTGTCCGAGGAGGACTGGGCCGGCTGGAGCGCGATGACCGCCGAGCTCGGCAACAAGATCCAGATCGTCGGCGACGACCTGTTCGTGACCAACCCGACCCGCATCGGCCGGGGCATCGCGGAGAGCGCGGCCAACGCGGTCCTCGTCAAGGTCAACCAGATCGGCTCGCTCACCGAGACGCTCGACGCGGTCGACCTGGCCCACCGGGCCGGTTTCAAGACCATGATGAGCCACCGCTCGGGCGAGACCGAGGACACCACGATCGCCGACCTGGCCGTCGCGGTGGGCAGCGGCCAGATCAAGACCGGCGCCCCGGCCCGGTCCGACCGGGTCGCCAAGTACAACCAGCTCCTGCGCATCGAGGAGCAGCTCGAGGGCGCCGCCCGGTACGCCGGTGCGGGCGCGTTCCCGCGTTACCGCACGGCCTGACCCCGGTCGGCTAGATCATGAAGTTGTGGCGCCTGCTCGAGCGGGCATAAGTTCGCAAGCAGGCGCCACGAGCGGGGGAGCAGGGTGACGACACAGCGACGAGCACCGAGCGGTCAGGGCCCGGCCCGCCGCCCCGGTTCGGCGCGCGTGCGCACCACCGGTTCGACCCGCATCCAGCGCAACCGGCCGTCGGCCTCGCGGCGCACGGTCACGGTCAGCCGGGGCACCACGAAGCGGACGGTGGCGCCGAGGCCGCGCGCGCTCACCGGCCGGGCCACCGTGCTGATCATCGTGTTGATCGCGCTCGCGCTGGCGTACACCTATCCCTTGCGGGTCTATCTCGCGCAGCGGTCGCAGATCGAGCAGCTCGAGGCCGACCAGGCCACCCAGCGCGAGAAGATCGCCCAGACGTCGCAAGAGCTGCAGAAATGGAACGACCAGGAGTACGTGAGGGCCCAGGCGCGCGAGAAACTGTTCTACGTGCGCCCGGGGGAGACCCCGCTGCTGGTGCTGAACGACCCGGCCGGCGCCGCCGCGGAGGCCGGTCAGAAAGATCCGGCGGCCGCACCCGGCCCCTGGTACGACACGATGTGGAGCAGCGTTCGAGCCGCTGACGCGGAGTCCTCTGAATAACATGCAAGACGACTTGAACATTGTTGAGGCCCAATTGGGCCGCCGCCCTAGAGGCACCCGAGCCATCGCCCACCGCTGTCCGTGCGGCAATCCCGACGTCGTCGAGACGTCGCCCCGCCTCGAGGACGGCACCCCCTTCCCCACGCTCTACTACCTGACCTGCCCGCACGCCACCGCCGCGTGCAGCCGGCTGGAGTCGGCCGGGGTCATGCGGGACATGCAGGAGCGCCTGGCGACCGACCCCGAGCTGGCCGAGCAGTACAAGCGCGCCACCGAGGACTACCTGACCCGCCGCAAGGCGATCGACGACGTGCCCGAGATCGCGCACGTCGCCGCCGGTGGCATGCCCGATCGGGTGAAATGCCTGCATGTCCATCTCGGGCACGCGCTCGCCGTGGGCCGGGGCGTGAATCCTTTCGGGGATGAGGTGCGCGACGCCGTGGAGCCGTGGTGGGCCGAGGGGCCCTGTGTGAAACGGGACGAGTGATGGAGATCCGCCGGGCCCGGACCAAGGACGTGCGGGCGATCCGGGCTCTCGTGGACGCGTACACCGAAGACCGCCGATTGCTGAGCAAGGCCACGGTCACCCTGTACGAGTCGGTGCAGGAGTTCTGGGTCGCCGTCGACGACCGGGACCGGGTGTACGGCTGTGGCGCCCTGCACGTCATGTGGGAGGACCTGGCCGAGATCCGCACGGTCGCGGTCGACCCGGCCATGCGCGGCCAGAAGATCGGCCACCGCATCGTCGAGCACCTGCTGGACGTGGCCCGCGATCTCGGCGTGGCCCGCGTCTTCTGCCTCACCTTCGAGACCCGCTTCTTCGGCTCGTTCGGGTTCACCGAGATCGACGGCGCACCCGTGCCGCACGCCGTCTACGAGCAGCTACTGCGGTCGTACGACGAGGGTGTGGCCGAATTCCTGGACCTGGAACGGGTCAAACCCAACACGTTGGGAAACACGAGAATGCTGCTGCATCTATGAGGGTCGCGGCGATCGACTGCGGCACCAACTCGATCCGCCTGCTCATCGCGGACGTGACGGATGCCGGGCTCACCGACGTGACCCGCCGGATGGAGATCGTGCGGCTCGGCGAGGGCGTCGACCGGACGGGCCGGCTCTCCGACGCCGCGCTGATCCGGACCCGGGAAGCCCTGGTCGGCTATGCCGCGGAGATCGCCGCGCACGACGTGGCGAAGGTCCGCATGTGCGCGACCTCGGCGTCGCGGGACGCCGACAACGCGCAGGAGTTCCGCGACATGGTCCACGGGGTGCTCGGCGTCGACCCCGAGGTGATCAGCGGCGACGAGGAGGCCCGCCTCTCGTTCACGGGCGCGGTGGCCGGCCTGACCGCCGAGCAGCCCTACCTGATCGTCGACATCGGTGGCGGCTCGACCGAGTTCGTCACCGGCCGTGACGGCGTCGATCAGGCGATCTCGATGGACATCGGCTGCGTCCGGATGACCGAGCGTCACCTTCACGGCGATCCGCCGACCCGGGACGAGATCGTCGCGGCCGAGCGGGACATCCGGGCCGCGGTCGACGTGGCGCTGGCCGCGGTGCCCGGCCGGGAGGCGAAAACCCTGGTCGGACTGGCCGGTACGGTCACCACCGTGGTTGCTCTGGCCAAACAGCTGCCGGCGTACGACGCCTCGCGCATCCACCACGCTACGGTGACCTACGAGCAGGTCGCGGCGGTCACAGCCAAGCTGCTCGAAATGCCGGTGGCCGAGCGCCGATCACTGCCCGTGATGCACCCCGGCCGGGCCGACGTGATCGGCGGCGGCGCGCTGATCCTGCGCATCATCATGGAACGAGCCGGTCAGCCGGCGGTGATCGCCTCCGAACACGACATCCTCGACGGGATCGCCTACAAACTGGTGGCATGAGCAATCTTCGACAGCAGATCCGGGCCGAGCTCGGCGTCAAGCCGTCCATCGATGCGGCCGCCGAGATCCGGCAGCGGGTCGACTTCCTCAAGGACTATCTGCGGTCGACCCCGGCCGCCGGCTTCGTGCTGGGCATCAGCGGCGGCCAGGACAGCACCCTGGCCGGCAAGCTGTGCCAGACGGCCGCGGCCGAGCTGCGGGCCGAGGGCCGCGAGGCGACTTTCGTGGCCGTGCGGCTGCCGTACGGCGTGCAGGCCGACGAGGACGACGCGCAGATCGCCCTGCGCTTCATCCAGCCCGACCGGTCGATCGCGGTGAACGTCAAGCCCAGCTCGGACGCGGTGGCCGCGGAGGCGGCCGAGGGCCTCGGGGAGCCGCTGCGCGACTTCGTCCGGGGCAACATCAAGGCCCGCGAGCGCATGGTGATCCAGTACTCGGTCGCCGGCCAGCTCAACCTGCTCGTCGTCGGCACCGACCACGCGGCCGAGGCGGTCACCGGCTTCTTCACCAAGTACGGCGACGGGGGCGTGGACATCACCCCGCTCACCGGGCTGACCAAGCGGCAGGGCGCGGCGCTCCTGCGTCATCTGGAAGCGCCGGAGAGCTGCTGGCAGAAGGTGCCCACGGCCGACCTCGAGGACGACCGCCCGGCCCTGCCGGACGAGGTGGCCCTCGGCGTCAAGTACTCGGAGATCGACGACTACCTGGAGGGCGCCGACGTCTCGCCCGAGGTGGCGGCGCGCGTCGAGTCCCTCTTCCGGGCCACCCGGCACAAGCGGACCGTCCCGGTGACCCCGCTCGACACCTGGTGGCGCTGACTCCCTGACGCCCGGCGCGCTACTGCGGTAGCGCGTTCTTGACGCTACTTCGCACTGCACAGTACTGTGCAGCGCGTGGATACGACCCAGCTCCTCAAGGGCGTGCTGGACCTCGCGGTCCTGGCCGCCCTGCGCGACGAGGACGGCTACGGCTACGACATCCTGCGCCGGCTCCGGGGCGCCGGCCTGGACGACGTCGGCGACGCCTCGGTCTACGGCACGCTGCGGCGGCTGTTCGCGGCCGGCTTCCTGACCACGTACGTTGTGCCCAGCGACGAGGGCCCGCACCGCAAGTACTACGGCCTGAACGCGGCCGGACGGGCCGAGCTGGAGCGGTCGGCCAAGGTCTGGAACGGCTTCGCATCCACCATGGACGATCTTCTTGGCGAGCGGGGGACGGCGTGAACATCACGGCGCAGGACGAGATTGCCGAGTACGTGGCCGGTGTCCGGGCGGCCCTGGCCGACCTGCCGGAGCCGCTGCGCGAGGAGCTCCTGGAGGACCTTCCGGAGCACCTGGCCGAGGTCCGGGCCGAGGGCTCGGGCAGCCTGGTCGAGCGGCTGGGCACCCCCGGGGCGTACGCGGCCGAGCTGCGCGCCACGGCCGGCTTCGTCGGCGGCTTCCCCGACCCGCCGCCCGGCAAGTGGGTCACGGCGGCCGAGATCCGGGCCAAGGTGATGCCCGTCCTGGACAAGGCCGACGTCCGGGTCGGGCCGCTGATCGGCTATCCGAGGGCCAGCGAGTTCCTGGTGCTGCTGCGCCCGGCCTGGTGGGTCCTGCGCGGCTACCTGGTGGCGATGGCGCTGGCGATGATCCTCGACGACAACACCGGCAACCCGGGCCTGCTGCCCCGCATCGGCGGCAGCGACATCATCGCGATCATCCTGCTCGCCCTCTGCGTGGGCGGCTCGATCCTGCTCGGCAAGCGCGGCTTCCAGCTCTCGCAGTGGCCGCGGTACGCGCTCTATTCGGCGACGACCGTCCTGGTGATCTTCGGCCTGGCCGGCTTCACCACCGCCGACACCAGCGTGCGCGACCCCGGCTTCGACGGCGTGAGCAGCTACGAGGGCAACCCGTACAGCAACATCAACGACCTCTTCGTCTACGACGAGCAGGGCAAGCTGGTGCCGAACGCGCGCATCTTCGACCAGAACGGCGAGCCCTTGCAGCTGGGCGGGGGCTGGTGCAGCGATCCGGACACCGGGGAGACCACGCACACCCGGAACATGGGTTACCCGTACTGCCCGCGGGACGCGCCCTTCGGCCCGACCCCCTCGGCCGCCGTGCCGACCCCCTCGGCCGCCGTGCCGAGCCCCTCAGCCGCCGTGCCGAGCCCCTCAGCCGCCGTGCCGAGCCCTTCCGGGACGTCGCCGGCCCCCAAACCCTCCGTCACTAGCACAAGCGGTCGATAAAAGCTGGGTAACGGGGTCGCGTCGAGGTCAGGACGGTCGCTATCGTTCCTCCGCGATCGGTCGACCCCCTCGACCGGCCCCTCGAAAGGAAACACCCAGTGAGCAACCCCGTCCCGCCTCCCGGCGGCGCCTACCCGCCGGCCGGCCAGGGCCAGCCCGGCTACCCGCCCGCCGGCGGCCAGCCCGGCTACGCGGCCCCCGCCGGCGCCCAGCCCGGTTACCCGCCCGCGGGTCAGGGTCAGCCTGGTTACCCGCCCGCGGGTCAGGGTCAGCCTGGTTACCCGCCCGCGGGTCAGGGTCAGCCTGGTTACCCGCCCGCGGGTCAGGGTCAGCCTGGTTAC